>JAJRZQ010000002.1 GCA_024275165.1 bacterium
AAGCCGGCGGGGCGGCTCGCGCGAGCGCTCGCTGGGCGTAAGCGCCCCGCTATTTATATATGCTCCGCGGGCTGGGGCCGAAAAGCCCCAGACCCCAGTGGTTTTTTAAAATCAGGAACTATAGACACGCTGAGTTAATAAAAAGTTTTAAAAAGGAGAGAGTAGGGGGGGAGGCCAAGGCGTCATCGCGGGGTCAGAGATAGGTTTGGATGACCCACTGGGCGGCGCGCAGGCCGTCGATCCCGGCGCTGACGATTCCCCCGGCGTAGCCGGCTCCTTCCCCGCAGGGGAAAAGGCCCTGGACCGTGGTGGATTGTCCGTCGTCCCCCCGGGTGACGCGGATGGGGCTCGAGCTGCGGGTTTCGGCGGCGTAGAGCAAGATATCGCTAAAGCTGCAACCGGGCAGTTTTTGGAGCATCTCGGGAAGGGCGTGGCGTAAAGTTTCGCAAAGGCTTGCCGGCAGAATTTGCCAAAGATCGGCGGGCACGGCCCTGGGGGCGGAGCGGTGCTGGGGTAAATCTTTTGGGCGTTGCTGGGATAAAAAATCACTCAAGCGAGAGGCAGGGAGGCTGTAATTGCCTCCGCCGAAAACAAAGGCTTTTGCCTCAATGTTTTCTTGAAATTTGATTGCGTCTAAAATCGCCGGTTCCCCGTCGTTGGTGGGGGGAATATCGCTTGGGCGCAGGGGGACGATAAAGGCGGCGTTGCCCCAGGCCAAATCCCGTTTGGAGAGGCTCATTCCGTTGGTGGTGAGTTTGTTTTTGCTCGAGGCGCAAGCGATGACCTTGCCGCCAGGGCACATGCAAAAGCTGTAACAGGCGCGAAACCCCATCTCCTCTTTACGGGTGAGTCGAAAGCTCGCCACGCCCAAGGCGGGGTGCCCGGCCCATTTTTTGAATTGGGCGTGGTTGATCACCTCTTGGGGCAGCTCCAGCCGCGCCCCTATGGCAAAGGATTTGGGTTCTAAGGCAACGGGGCTGTGAGCGAGCATGCGGTAGACATCGCGGGCGCTGTGCCCGGTGGCTAAAACGCATGCCTCGGTGGGGATGACTTCTCCTTGGATGGTGAGGGAGGTTAATTTACCCTGATGCGCCGTAAGCTTGTCCAAGCGACTTAAAAAACGCACCTCCCCGCCCATTTCTATGATGAAATCGCGCAAACGAGGGACGATGAGGGCGAGCTGATCGCTGCCTAAATGGGGGTTGTGGTCGATGAGGATTTCTTTGGGGGCGCCGCATTGGACTAAGGTTTCCAAGAAGTAGAGCAAGCGGGGGCTGTCTTTACTGCGGGAGGTGAGTTTGCCATCGGAATAAAGCCCTGCCCCGCCTTCACCATAGAGGGTATTGGTTTCTTCATCTAAGACGCCGTTGCTCCAGAAATCCCTGACCTTGGTTTTTCGTTCGTCAACCGCCGCGCCGCGCTCGATCAATAGAGGCTTTAACCCTGCCTTGGCTAAAGCGAAGGCGGCCATTAGGCCCGCCGGGCCGGCCCCTACCACCACGGGGCGAGAGCGAGAGCGTTTTGTGGTGATTTGCGGAATGATGATGGGTTTGCTTTTGTGGGGGTCGAGGGGTTCAAGCAGGGCCTGGTTGGCGAGGGGGAGCCATTTTTTTTCTAAGTTTAAATCCACCGAAAAAACAAAGCGCGGGGCTTGGTTTGCTGCTCGGGCATCTAGGGAGCGCGTTCGGGGCTTCAACCCGGTAATGGCTTTTAGAGGGCAGCCCAACTTGAGGGCCACGGCTTGTGGTAGATCGGATTCGAGGTAATCTAGGGGGAGCTGGATTTGATGGAGGCGATAGCGCATAAAACTGAGTCAAGAGGTGAAGAAGTCGATGGTTCAATCTTTGGGGCAGGCTGTCAAGCTTAGCAACGGGGGAGGGTAGGGGCTTTGAAAAGCTCAAGGGTTTGTTTTCATTTCAGCTTGAGTAATTTGAATCCCCGCATCGAGGTTCTCGCAGATGAACAGGTTTTGCCGGTCATGGAGGATTCCCGCGGCGGTCAAGCGTGCGGATACTTGGGTAGAGGGGCCGCAGATCACCACCTTGGCGTGGATTCGCTTTAGGTTTGCCAACAGGGATTCTAAGGCGACAATGCCGGTCATGTCGATCATTTCCACATGGGTGAGGTCCAATACCAGGGTATGGAAGTGGGTGTCTACTTCTTCTAAGGCGTGAATCGCTTTTTGGGCAGCCCCAAAAAAGAGGGGTCCGTTGATTGCGTAGATAATCACCCCTTCGCTTTTTTCGATGGGCAGCAAACAAGCTCCCTTTTCTTGTAGGTTCTTGCTGCTGGTCAACTCCGACATCCGCCGGATAAACAGCATGGAGGCCAAACTAACCCCCACGGTTACCGCCGCGATCATATCCACAAAAACCGTCAACCCCGTGCAACTCAGCAACACCACGACATCGCTGCGGGGGGCAATTTTGACAATACGGATGAAGTGCCGGACCTCGGCCATATTCCAAGCCACTACCAGTAGCAAGGCGGCTAAACTGGCCATGGGGATATAGCCCAATAGAGAACTGAAAAAAACCAAGACCAACAACAAAAAGATTCCGTGGATGGCCGCGGAAAGGGGGGAAAAGGCACCGGAGCGGATGTTGGCCGTGGTTCGGGCAATGGCCGCGGTGGCGGGAATCCCACCGAAAAAGGGGGCCACCAAGTTGCCCAACCCCTGGCCGATCAGCTCTTTGTTGGGGTTGTGTTGGGTGCCTGTCATCCCATCGGCGACAACAGCGCACAACAAGGACTCGATTGCTCCTAAAATCGCGATGGTAAAGCCCGCCGTGCCCAGTTCCTTAAAAAGGGTCAGCGACCAAACCAGAGGTTTTTCCCCATTGCCGCTCCAATTCCAAGGGAGGGCCAAGGTGGGCAAGACCGCGGGAACCCCATTGCCGACCTGATCCCCAATTTGGTAATGAAATTCGTTGCCGATGGTATGAACCGTCATTCCCAATAAATCACTATGGAGCAAGTAGGCAAGCAGGGTGCCGGTGACTACCGCGACCAAATGGGCGGGGATTTTAATCCCGCTTTTGGGAAAGAGCAACAAAACCGCTAAAGTCAACAGCCCTACGGAGGTATCGGCCCAACTGATTTGCTCCATGGAGCCGGCCACCTGCGCTAAGGTGGTTAAAAAGCCCCCTTTTTCCAGGTTGGAAAGCCCAAAAAAGTCTTTGAGCTGCAACCCCGCAATGACAATGCCCACTCCGGTAGTGAACCCGATGACGACCGGGTACGGAATCAAGCGGATGACTCCGCCTAGCCGCGCCAGCCCCATCAAGACTAAAATCGCCCCCCCAAACAAGGTGGCGGTCAATAAACCGGCTAAACCAAACTGCTGGGAAATGGGGAGCAAAACCACCACAAAGGCCGCGGTTGGGCCGGAAACATTAAAGCGAGCCCCGCCGGTCAAAGCAATGACGATACCTGCAAAAATCGAGGTATAAAGCCCCTGTTGTGGCGGGACTCCGCTGGCGATGGCTAAGGCCATCGCCAGCGGGAGGGCAATAATCCCCACACTGATTCCGGCCAATAAATCGGCTTGAAAAGCTTGGAAACTATAACCCGATTTCAGCGCGGTTCTCAATGGGGAGCCTGGAAGGAGATTGAAAGCGAATAAGTTGTTTTTGCAAAAACCCTGCAAGGGCAAAGGTTCTTAAAGGTAGTTTGGGAGGGCTTGTTCAAAGAGGGAAAATTGATTTTCCCCTTGGTCGAACTAAAAAAACCTCTTTTGCGCGGGGGGTGTCTTTTTATCCATGCCTGAATTAAAAACCATGGTTTTTGCTTGAATCGAGTACAGGGAGGCAACTTGGGTTTTTAAGGGACGCAGATTTGCGCAAACCCGACCACGCGCAGCATTTGTATAACCAAACAATAGCCAATAGGGCGGATAAATGCACGCGTTTTTTTAATTTTTCCACCTTGTTTTTTTAGGTCCGGCAGGGACATGGAATCTATTTTTTCTTTTAAATTTAGATGATGAACCCCATGACTCAGGTAAAGGGTCAACCACTGGAAAAAAAACAACTATCTCCCCTTGACTTGATACCGGGGTATAAGGTTTAGACTACAAATAGAGGACAAAATAAGTTGCTTTTAAAGGAAACTCTGAAAAACGCGGAGGTTCCTAAAGTAAAACACTGGCCACGCGAGGGGGAGTAAACCCCCAGACGACCCTAAGGAGTTGCGATGTCAAGCTGCTGTAGTACGGATTCTTGCTCCATGGACGAAAAAACCGGGCAGGAGAATCAAGCCCTTTGCCCCCAATGCGGGCAAAAGGGGCTCAAGGTGAAAGGGGTTACCCTGCAATCCAT
Organism: bacterium; assembly: GCA_024275165.1. Taxonomy (GTDB): domain Bacteria; phylum SAR324; class SAR324; order XYD2-FULL-50-16; family XYD2-FULL-50-16; genus JAJRZQ01. The sequence goes on from JAJRZQ010000002.1 coordinate 4,320, forward strand.
GTTGAGCCTGGATCAAGTTTCAGGCGACTCTTTTGCGGGATACAGATTTTGCAAGACGGAAAACTGCGATATTGCCTACTTTGGCCCCGAGAAACGCAGTTTCACCAAGGAGCAGGTTAAGGTGCCGATCTTTCAAAAAGATCCCTCCGATGAGGTGGAGGTTTGTTATTGTTTTGCCCTAAGCCGTGGGGAGGTAAAAAAATCGGTTGCCCGTGGGGAGGGGATGAAACTCTACCATGAAATCAAACGCCGTAAGGATACCGAAGGTTGTGATTGCGAAGTCATGAACCCGCAAGGGAATTGTTGTTTTGGCAATGTCAAGCAATTGATTCTTTTGCAGGAACAAAAACTCACCATAAAAGGTTGACATGAAAGGGAAATTATTACTTTTAGCCGGGCTCTTGCTTTTTCCTCTGCTGTCCTTTGCCCAACCCGCGCAGGAGGAGAGGATTTTTGTACACCTAAAGACAGGAATCAAGCAAGATGACGCGCAAATTTGTGTCGCTTATAACATCATTTGGGCGGCGTTGAAGTCGGGCCTAAAAGTAGATGTAATGGTGGACGCCGATGCAATCAATACTTATAAGACCGGAACTTTTTCCTCCAAGGATTCGATCCAAGATTATGATATTCCAGAAAATTTACGCCTGGCAATGGCTTCTCAGTTTGCGGTGCCCCTAAAGGAAGTTCCCACGACATATGGGGAATATTTGCGGTTATTGAGCAAAAAAGGGGCTGTTTTTTATATCAATAAGGGGTTCTTGATCGTTTCTAAAATTGCCCCTAATCCAGACCATGACTTAGGCAAAATATCGAATTACGCGGCAAAGATATTTAAACCTGTCAGTCTGTTGGAGATGATCCAAATCAGGAAAAAAGCAAGCTGGGATTATACCTTTTAGCGCCTCAAGTGCCCTGGACTTGCGTGGGAGGCCCTATTGGCCGGATGTTTTGATTAGGTGTCAGGGGCAAAGAACCGAGAGGTTTTTTTGCAAAATTCCACCAGCAGCAACATGATCGGCACCTCGATCAAGACCCCCACAACCGTGGCCAAAGCCGCGCCAGAAGAGAGGCCGAAGAGCATCACCGCGGTGGCGATGGCGACCTCAAAATGGTTGGAGGCCCCGATTAGGGCAACGGGGGCGGCATCCTCATACTTGAGTTTGAGCAGTTTGGCCCCGCCATAGCCCAAGGCAAAGATCAAAAGCGTCTGCAAAAAAAGCGGGATGGAAATCCACAAGATCGTCAGTGGATTTTCTAAAATCACCTTCCCCTTAAAACTGAACAAAAGAACCAGCGTCAGCAGCAAGGCACCGATGGTAATTGGGGTTAAAAGATGGAGAAACCTTTCTTGAAACCAAGCTTCCCCCTTGGCCTGGATGATCCATTTGCGGGAAAGGTATCCCGTTGCCAGAGGCAAGGCGACATAGATGCATATCGACAGCAAAAGGGCTTGCCAGGGCACCGGAAGTTGCCCCACGCCCAGTAGAAAGCCTCCGAGTACTCCATACAAGACCAGCATGGTCAAGGAATTGATCGCCACCATGATCAAAGTGAGCCCCTCATTGCCCTTGGCCAGATACCCCCAGACCAGCACCATTGCCGTGCAGGGGGCCACCCCCAGCAAGATGCACCCGGCAAAATAGCTGCGCCATAAGGGGATTTGCAGCATCTTGACCCCTTCAAACATTACCACGGTTCCAGCTCCATGTTGAGCCCTCAGCGGCAAGTTGAGCCCAAAGGGCAGCTTGACCACATCCATGGCCTCTGTGCCGATGAGCCCTTTCAGCAGCATACCGAGAAAAAACAGGGCAAGGGCATACATGGTAAAGGGCTTCACCCCCCAGTTGATCAGCAGGGTCAAGAAGACGGGCTTTCCCTTTTTACTGGCCTGGATCACCTTAGCGAAGTCAATCTTGACCATGATGGGGTACATCATAAAAAACAGGCAGATCGCGATGGGGATGGAGACAACGGGCGCTCCATTGACCTCAATCGACATCTGGTCTAATTGTTTGGCCAAGCCCGGAGCAAGCCTGCCTAAGGCAATCCCGGCTAAAATACAAAGGCCCACCCAAATCGTCAGGTATTTTTCGAAACTGCCGGTCATGCTCCGCTCTGGAGAAAGGCACTGGTCCGAGTTCATATTGGGGTCCCTTTGCTATATTGATGCGCTAGTTTTTGGCAAACTTCGGCAATTTCGTCTCGTATTTGGCGGAAGCCTTTTAAGATTTCCGGAGCGCTACCGGAAAAATCCGCCGGATCCTCAAAACCGATATGGATGCGCGCCTTTACCTCTCCCAAAAAGCTGGGGCAGGCTTCCTTGGCGCCTCCGCAAACGGTCCATACCAAGTCCCAGGAGTCGTTAAGGTATAAATCAATTGCTTTAGGCTGATGGGGAGAAAGGTCAATCTCTTTTTCAAGCATCACCTGTATGGCTAAAGGATGGACTGCGTCACTGGGGCGGGTACCTGCCGAGCAAACGCGCCAGTCGGGCGCCAGAGCCCGCAAAAAACCTTCCGCCATCTGGCTTCGGCAAGAGTTGCCGGTACAGAGGATTAATATATTCATAAAGGAAGCCGATTTATTTGTTGTGAACACTTAGATTTAAAAAAGGAGCGATCATTGGGTTGAACCTAGCTTTAACGCGGCCTTAAGGGAGGGAGTCATTTTCAGCGTTGGTGTCTGACGCGCAGGCGAACCTGTTTTGCAATCGCTTGAGCTGTTGCGCGTCATCTTGGGTTTGTTGCTGCTCATTGAGCCAAGAGCGGAGCAAGGCTAAGAGTGGGGGGCCATAGGGGGGCTCTGCTTGTTCAACGAGACGGTAAATGATCCATTTTCCTTTTCGTTCTCCCTCAATCAATCCAGCGTTTTTGAGTAACCCAAGGTGTTTGGAAATGGTGGAAGGCGCGAGTTTAAAAATTTCTTGGACCTCGCAATTGCATACAGGGCGAACTTCCAACAGCTTCAAAATGCGGAGTCGGGTTACATCGCCCAAGGCTTTGAATAGGGTTTCCAGTTTGTTCATGTTAATTCGTCTTTTTGCGAAATGATGAACTAATCAAGCCAAAGCGTCAAGCTTAAACCCCAGCAAGAGGGAGGAAAATACCCGCAGCCCCGTTGCGCAATGGGCTGGGGATTTAAGGAAGCTCAAAAAATCAGGGTATTGATTTGTTTTAGGGTGGGGAGTTTACCGCGAACCAGGAAAGAGGAAAAAAGCCCAGGTACCACGAGGCGATGAAAGGCGCTTAAGGCTCTTTTCTGCCGTGGTCGGCCTGGGGTTGGTTCAGAGGTTTTTTAAAGCTTGTCTAACCCTCATCGTAGGTGATCAGGCTCTCGACTCGGTAATTCTTGAGTAGCTCTCGGCCCGGCAGCCCGGTCAGCTCGATGATGCACAGCAGGGCGCCGACCGTCCCTTGGGAGGCTTCAACCAGCTTTGCCGCTGCCTCAAAGGTGCCCCCGGTGGCCAAAAGATCATCGACCAACAAGATTTTTTGCCCCTTTTGGATGGCCCCCACATGCACCTGTAACTCATCGGTGCCGTATTCTAAGGCATAGGTTTGCGAGAGGGTCTCGCCGGGGAGTTTCCCTTTTTTGCGCACCAAGACAATCCCCAGCCCTAAGCGGTCAGCCAAGGCTGCGCCGAGGATAAAACCTCGTGACTCAATGCCGGCAACGGCATCGAAACCCTCGTTTTTAAAGCGCGCCTCTAAGGCATCCAGCGCTTTTTTAAAACCTTCCTTATCTTGAAACAAGGTGGTTACATCTTTAAATTGAATCCCTGGTTTGGGGAAGTCGGGAATATTGCGGATATAAGCTTTTAATTCTTCCATTTAACTTTCCTTTTTCTCATGATTGAAAGGTTGGGTAGGGGGCGGTTGTTCCCCCTTTAAAGGCTGGGCGATTTGCCCCAGTTCCTTGTGGCCCGATTCGATCACCTGAGCCGCCGTTTCTAGGGCTTGGGAGATGTCGCCGGGGTTTTTTGTTTGGGCTCGTACCTCTTTGGCCAGTTGAGCCAGTTCCTTTACATCCGGGCCGAGGTGTTGGTCCATCTCCCCATGGAGGCTGCGTTTAAAATCGTTGGTCGCCTTGCGGAACTCGGTCAAGCCTCGGCCAATGGCGCGGGCCAAGTCGGGCAAGCCTTTCGGCCCAATCACCAAGAGGGCGATGGCGGCAATGATGAGCATTTCGGATATTCCAATATTAAACATGCTTAGGGCTCCTTGCTCAAAACTTTTAAAAAATCGACAAATTGTTGGTTGCGCCAGACCCGAGGGCCAATGGCCTGGGCGCGTAGGCGGCCCTGTTTGTCGATCACCATGGTTGTGGGTAAGGCATTGATTTGAAAAAGATCGCTCACTTTAGAATCGGGGTCGAGCCCAATGGGGAAGGAGTAGGGGAATTTTTTTAAGAAGTGGGCGACCCGAGAGGACTTCTCCCCCATGCTGACCGCTAAGATTTGAAAGTTTTCACCTTGCATCAAGCCATGCAGTTCTTCGATATCGGGCATCTCTTTTTTACAGGGCATGCACCAGGTGGCCCAAAAATTCAAAAAAATCACCTTGCCCGGTTGGGCCGGGAGGTGGCGTGTTTCTCCCTCCAGAGTTTGGTAGCTAAAACCGGGGAAGACAAAGTCAGGCTTTTGGGGGCTCAAACCCATTTCTTTGATAAACTGGGTGGGCACCATTTCTGCTACATTGGGGGTTTTTGGTTTGTCGCAGGCGAGCAGCCCCAAGGCTAGGAAGAGCAAGAGAAAACGGGTCATATTAACTTTGATTGGCGGTTTGAGCGATTTTAGCGGCTGCTTTTTTACTCAACAGATGTTCTAAGTCGAGTAGAATTAAATTTTCATCTTTTTCTAAGACATACACCCCCCTCAGGCTATGCGGGTCTAAGCCCTGGAGCAAAACCGGGGGAGGGGGGAGGATGGAATGCTTGTTGACCTGCAAGACCCGACTCATCTCATCGACGATAAAACCGATATGATGCCCCCGGACGGTGTGAATGATCACCCGCTCGAAACTGGTGGAAAGGTCGGGCAGGCCCATTAAAAGGCGAAAGTCGATCAAGGGGATGATCTGCCCGCGCAGGTTGAAAATCCCTTTCATGTATGCGGGCGCGCCGGGCACCGGGCGTACCTTGGGTAGGGTTAAAACCTCATGGATCCCATGGATATCAATGGCAAAAAGGGTTTTGCCCAGGCGAAAGCTCGCCAGCCGCTTGAGGTCGTATTCATGGGATTCCAGATTCATGGGGCTCCTTTTGTTACTTCTCTTCTTTTAGCGCTTTGCGTGGGAATTGATCAAGGCTCTTTAATCCTTCTTGTTCCATGAGTTTTAAAAGATTGGATTTGAGATTTTTGATCAGTCCGGGCCCTTCAAAAATCAGGCTTGTATAGACCTGAACGAAGCTGGCGCCGAGCCGGAGCTTTTCAATGACATCGTGAGCGTTGAAAATCCCTCCCACGGCGACTAAGGGGATTCGGCCTTGGGTAAACAAAGCGGCCTCTGCCAGCCGTTGGTTGGAAAGGGCGCGCAGGGGTTTGCCGCTGAGCCCTCCTGTTTCGATGGATAAGGGGCTGGTCAGGTTGGGCCGGGTCACGGTGGTGTTGGTTAAAACCAGCGCGTCCAAGCGGAGTTCTAAGGCGAGTTGGCAGATCGCTTGGAGCTCGTCGCTCTGTAAATCGGGCGCGAGTTTGAGCCAGAGAGGCTTTGTTTTGCCCCCTGTTGCCGCCAGTTGATCGCGCTGTTGGAGTAAGCCTCGCAAGAGGGGTTTTAGGTTTTCGATTTCTTGCAAACCTCTCAATCCTGGAGTATTGGGACTGGAAATATTGAGCACGAAGTAATCGCCGAAGGGGTACGCCTTTTCCAAAAGGAGGGCGTAGTCTTGAACGGCTTCTTCATTGGGGGTGGATTTATTTTTACCGAGATTGATCCCGAGGGGAATATTTTTTTTTAGCCGTTGCAGGCGGTGGGTCATGGCCCCAATTCCCTCGTTGTTGAACCCCATGCGGTTGATGATGGCCCGGTCCGCCAAGAGGCGGAATAATCTCGGTTTTTCGTTGCCCGCCTGCCCCTTTGGGGTGACGGTGCCCACCTCGACGGCGCCAAAACCAAGGGACTCTAAGAGGGGGACCGCTTCCGCGTTTTTGTCAAATCCCGCTGCCAAGCCGATGGGGTTGGGAAAGCGCAGGTTGCCGACTTGCGTCTGCAGGCGTTCGTCTTCAAGATAAAAGATGGCCCGCACCCCGTTGAGCAAGGCGGGATGTTTGGACGCCACGCGCCCGAGGGCGAGAATCTTCTCGTGGATGTTTTCTGGATGTAAGGCAAACAGCAGGGGTTTGAGCAGATTAAAAATCATGGGGCACCATAGATCAGGACTTCAAAAGGTAAGGCAGAGGTCAGTTGTTCGGCGATTTGGGTTAAGGTGGTGTCGCTTAAAGGTTTACAGTTTGAGTCTGCCGGGGGGCGAGCTAGGGTGTAGGCCAAGAGGCGTTGAATCTTCACCCCCCTGTGGAGCAATTGGCGCATGAGCTGGATCCATTGGTTCCATTGGGGGGGGCCGAAGGCATGCTCCCCGGCAAACAAACAGGCCTGCAAAACAACCGGAACCTTGGTCCCTACCTCGATTAAGCGGGCCAGCAGGTGGTCGTAGCTCATCTTGCCTTGATTGATTGCATGGTAGCTGACTTCGTCCCAAAAATCCAGTTTGAACCAGATTTCGCCCTCCTCTTGGGTGAGACGGGTGAGGGAGGGGCCGAGCCGCTTCCAGTCTAACCCGGTTCCGTTGGTATAGAGCAGGATGGGAAGGGGCCCAAGAGCCAGCTCTTTTTTTAGATCCAAGAGCCCGAGTAGAAGCTCAGGCAAGCAAGCGGCCTCGGTGGGCTCGCCATCGCCGGCTAAAGCGAGGTCTTTGACCGGCTGTTGGCTCAAGTCGTGGGGCTGGGTGAAAAAACGGCGGACTTCGGCAAGGATCAAGGCCGCCTCGGGCTTAGGCCCCGGGGGGGGCGGAGTTCGGCGCTCCACCTGACAATAGCGGCAATTAAAGCTGCAATGTTGATCAAGATTGAGGTTGATTCCCAAGGACAGGCCTTTGCTACGGCGACTGAAGACGGGATAGATAAAATCGCCGTAGGGGCTTTGACGCGGGTGCAGGTCAGGGCGCAATTCGCCTTGTTTCATGGTTCCGTGCTCTTTACTTGCCGCAGCTTGTGTTGCATGACCAGTTGGTTGGCCGTGGAGGGCGTGGGCAGGCTGAGTGATATTTCATGAATAATTTCAACAGCTTGTTTGATTAGTTCCGGATTGCCGTAGGCCGCCATCTCCGTGACGATGACCTTATATAAGGCGGCTTCGACCTGCATGCGGACAATGGGGTCGATGCGGTCGGGAGTGCAGGCCGTGAGAATATCGCTAAAGACGCGTTTTGCCGCTTGATGGATATCGCCGGTGGAGGCGAGTACGGATAAGAGTTCGGAATTGAGGTGGGTTTTGATTTGGGTCAAGGCCACATCATCCACCACCTCGCCCGCGTTGACCGTTTGCAGGTAGGATTTCAACAGCAATTCCGCGTTTTTGATCATCTCTTTATTTTCAGGCTGTTGGGATATTTCAACGGCACGCAGGTTGAGGTGATAGGTGGCCGCTTCTTTGGTTTCTTGAAAGAGCGAGTCCGGCCCCATTTGGGCAACCAACTCTCGCAGGAGGGAGACCAGCCGCTCAGCGATAATTTGATTCGTTTCCTGGGTGGCGAAGGATAAGAGTTCCTGGTTGACATGATTGATCAAGGCCGCCTTGGTGCTTTCTTGCACATCGCCGCGCTGCAAGGCGCGAATAACGATGTCGGCCAGTTCTTGGGCCTTGGCCTGGACCTCTACATTGTCCGGCGTCAAGCTGTATTCCAAAGCGGCGCGGTTGACCTGTTCGGTCAATTGCTCAATGCTTTCTTCTTGAATGTAGCTTTGGCTCATGCTCTCGATGAATTCGGAAAAGATCAATTGGGCCTTGGTTTGGAGTTCTTTTTTGCCGGTTTTTTCCGTCCATTCCAGCCCTTGCTGATTTAAATGAGAGGTGATCTCTTGTATGGTTGTCCGGTTGATGAAGTCCGAACTGAGCCCCTTGATGTAATCGCTGACCAGATCAGCGACTTTTGCGGTCATGCGTTGATTTTTTGGGTCCATCAGCTTTCGACTGAAGTCCTGATTGATCTTGCCTTGAATCTCCGCAAGGGTTTGAGGGTATAAGATCATCTCGGTCAGGTTGTCGAGATACTCGTTGACCAGTTTGGCGACCTGGTCTTTGGTCTCGCGCGATTCCCTGGCGCAAATCCTGGCGCTGACCTCTTTATTGATATGGGCTTCTAAGTTTTGGCGGGTCTCTGAGGTTAAGGAATTGAGGGTGAGGGTCTGGATCAAGGCATCGGAAATCTCGCGCATTTTATCTTCAAAGCGGATGTCTTTTCCAGAAAGGATGCGTTTGCTGACCTCTACATTGAGGTGCTCTTGCGCCTGAGAAGCCGTTTCAGTGGTGATCTGCCCTAAATCCATCTGCTGGTAAAAGGCGCTGAGCATTTGGTCGATCTTATGCTGTACCCTTTTGTTGGTGCCTTCCAAGGCGTCTTTTAAGACGATGCGGTTTAAGTGTTCTTGAATCTCTTGTTCTACCGCCGGCTTAATCACTTCCGCGCCGTAATGCTCCAATTGGAGCAAGACCAGTTCCTTGGCCTTTTTTTGGATCAAACCTTCTAGGTTTGCCGTGTCTTTTTCCTCTACGCTGATTTGCCTTGCTTCGCGTAAAAAACCGCTGAAGATACGCAAGGTATAAATCAGGGTTTTAAAGGGTTCGATCAACAGACGGGCAAATAAGCCGGGCGAACTTTCGCTCATGGGAACCTGGGGTACAAAGTTTTTTCATTTTCTAAAGAACAAACGCCCTCTCACCACTCCAGGGCAATCGACTTGCGACTTGCCGCGGCTTTTCGAGTGGGGTTTGTTTCAGAGTTTCAAAAGCGATTGACGGTTGTCAAGCGGCGGCGCTTGGGATACCTCTAGGTTAAGCTAAACTCCTTGTCGCGGTGGGCGTGGAGCCCTGCCGCGACCCCAACCGATTTGCCTGGATAAGGCGTAATATTGACCTTTTTTTTCTGGCCCATGCAACCTGAAGAAGCGAAGAAGCGAATGACCTTGCTGAGCGAAACCCTGGATTCTGCGGCAAAAGCTTATTATCAAACCGGGACCTCGCCCTTTGACGACGCGCAATATGACCTCTTGAGCGAGGAATTGGCCGATTTGGAGCGGCAATTCCCCGAATTTGCCTTGAGGGAATCGGTGCTGACAAGGGTCGGGGCAGCGGCGGATTTTGCCCCGACGGCGCACCGTACAAAAATGTATTCTTTAGAGAATTGTTACCAACAAGAGGAGTTGCTGAAATGGTATGTGGAGGTGAAAAAAACCTTGGAAGAAGATTTTCAACTCCCTGAGCCTCCTCTTTTTGTAGCGGAATTGAAGATTGACGGCTTGGCCCTGTCGTTGACCTACGCGCGGGGTCGCTTGGTTCAGGCGGTTACCCGTGGGGATGGAAGCGTGGGCGACTTGGTGACCTCTAATGTCAAGTCGATTGAAAACCTACCCCACAAGCTGCCCGAACCCCTCGACTTGGAATTGCGGGGGGAGGTCTACCTCCCCTTAAGTCGTTTCGAGAAATTGCAACAAGACTTAGAGCGGGCCGGGCAGGATGGCTTTATGAACGCTCGCAACGCGGCGGCGGGCAGTATGCGGCTCAAGGACCCGCAAGAGGTAAAAAAACGCGGCCTTGCCTGCTGGGTCTATGATCAAGCGGGGGAGGAAAATCCGCAAAGTCACCAAAGCAACCTAGAAAAGTTGGAGCGCTTGGGCTTGCCGATCAATCCTCACCGTCTGGTGAGTTCTTCTTTTGCGGAGATTTTTGCCTTTTGCCAAACCTGGGAGGAGGGCCGCAAGTCCTTAGATTATGATATCGACGGGGTCGTCATTAAGCTTAATGACCCCTTGATTCGCTCTCGTCTTGGTTTTACGGCGAAGTTTCCCCGTTGGGCCAAAGCCTGGAAGTTTAAGGGGGAGCGGGTTGCCAGTCGGCTCAAAGAGGTGGAAGACTCCATTGGTCGCACCGGCGCGTTGACCCCCGTGGCCCGGATTGAGCCGGTGCTGCTGCATGGCACCTGGGTCAAGCGGGCGAGTCTGCACAACTACATGCAGGTTGAGCTGTTGGACTTGCGTTTGGGGGATCGGGTTTGGGTGGAAAAGGGAGGGGAGATCATCCCTAAAATCGTGGGGGTTGACCTCCATGCCCGGGAGGGAACCCCCCCGAAGTTAACCCCTCCGAGCCGGTGCCCTAGCTGCGGTGAACCCTTGATTCATCTAGAACAGGAGGTGAACTTGCGTTGCTTGAACCTGCAATGCCCTGCCCAACAACAAGCGAGGTTGGAGCATTTTGTCAGTCGAAAGGCGTTGGATATCGAGGGCCTGGGGCCGAAGCAGATCGCTTTGTTTCTTCGGCAAGGCTGGGTTTTAAGCCCTGCGGATCTTTATCGTTTGGGGCAACGAGCCGAGGAGTTGAAAGGCTTGGAGGGATTTGGGGAAAAATCGGTGCAAAAATTGCTGCGGGCTTTGGAAAGGAGTAAAAAAGCGGAGTTGAACCGCTTTATCTTTGCCTTGGGGATTCGCCATGTAGGGGAAAAGCTGGCAAAGACCTTAGCCCTTGAAGCGGGAAGCCTCGATGGCTTTTTAAGTCTTGACGCGGCTCGTTTGGGTCAGATTGCCGAGGTGGATAAGGCGGTGACGGGTTCGGTTTTGGGCTGGCTGGGCGAAGCGGCCAATTTGCGTCTCTTGGCAGACCTCAAAGCCTTGGGGCTCGCGCCGAAGAGGGTGACCAAACCGCAAGAGGCCCCCTTTTCGGGGAAGAATATCGTGATTACCGGCACCTTAAGCTTGCCCAGGGGGGAATGGAAATACCGCTTAGAGCAAGCGGGCTTTAATGTGACAGCGGATATTTCCGCGAAAACCCATTTTCTCTTGGCAGGAGAGAAGGCAGGGAGCAAACTGAAACGAGCGGAAAAATTAGGGGTTCCTGTTTTGGATGAGGCGGCGATAACTCAACTCTTGGCAGAAAAGGTTTTATGAAGGTTTTAATTATCGGCGCGGGCGAAACGGGTTATTTCATTGCCCAAGGCTTAAGTGAAGAAAGCGGGATTGAGGTGGTTTTGGTGGATTCAAAGCGCCAACATGTCGAGAATTTGCAACGGAGTTTGAATATTGCCGGGGTGGTGGGCAATGGAACCAGTTTGCGGGTTTTAGAGCAAGCGGGAATTGAGTCTTGCGATATCCTGATCGCCTGTACCGACCACGATGAAACCAATTTAATCTGCTGTTTGGTGGCGAATCATTATAAGGTGCCTTATAAAATCGCGGTCACCCGCACCGATAGCTTTTTAAAGCGTAAGACAGTGCAGCGCTATATGGAAGGCGGAGTGAGCCAGGTAATCAACACTTCGGTCTTGACCGCTCAAGAGGTGATTGCCACGGCGACTTATGCCTCTGCCACGGCGGTGAGTGTTTTTGGGGAAAGAAATGTACTCTTAATCGGTTACAAGATGCGTGAAGACAGCCCCTGGAAAGATAAAATGATGTTTGAGATTCGCAGTGCCCATGCCAATCAAGACTTCTTGATCGCCAGCATTGTGCGGGATGGGGAATCGTTTTTGCCCACGGGGCGGGATCAGGTTTTAGAAGGGGATTATGTCTATATATTGGCTCCTAAAAAAGGGGTCGAAGCCTTGGACGACATGCTCCACACCAAGGTCGCCCATAATCGGCGGGCCGTGGTGGCCGGTTCCGGTTACATCGCCCAAAGGGTAGCCTTAGGGCTGATTCATAGCCATTTTCAGGTCACCATGATTTGCGACGACCCGGTAGGCTACCATCAACTCAAAGAAAAGTTCAGCCATCACAAGGGGTTTCATCTTTTGCAGGGGGAATTGAGCAATGTGAAATTGCAGCTCAAGCAAGAGGTTTCGACCGCCGCCTTGTTTGTTGCCGTGGGGAAGTTGGACGAGAGCAATATCGCCGCTGCCTTGGTGGCGAAATACCTCGGAGCGGTCAAGACCATTGCCGTGGTGAATCGGCAAGATTTGGTCGAACCGGCGAGGTTGTTGGATATTGATGTGATTTTAAGTCCGAGGCTCAGTACGGCCCGCGCCGTGAAAAAGGTGATTCAAGGGGATACCTCCTCGAAGCTTAATTTTACCACCATCTCAGAAACCGATATGGAGGTACGAGAGATGATCGTTTCAGAGAAAAGCCCGCTGGCGCGAAAAGCCCTAAAGGAGATCAAAATTCCGAAGGGAATTTTGATCGGCGCGCTGGTGCAAGAATCGGGAGAGGTTTTGATTCCCAAAGGGGATACGGTAATTCATGCTGGGGACCGGGTGATTGTGGTCACCTTGCCCGAGACGGCGCCGAAACTGAAAGAGCTGGTGGACCCTTAATATTATTGTGGCTTGCGGCAGTGGTTATGATGTTTTAGCCTAATCAATCACCACGGTTTCAAGACGGTTGATAGCAGGAAAAAACCCAATGAAAAAATCTCTCCAAACCCATTCTACCATCTCCTTTCTTGTTGCTTACGGGATATCGTTATATCTTTTGGTTTTGATGATGTGGCCCTACCTCAACACCTTGGTGTTTGCCACCATGTTGAGCGGGAGCTTTTTCCCCCTGCGCACCTGGATGAAGGAACGGCTACGGCTTTCCAATTTCTCCGCTGCTTGGGGAACCTTGACGGTGATCATCGTAACTCTATTTCTACCGGCCATCTACCTGATCGTCAGCCTTTCTGAAGAGGCGGTCAATCTGTTCAATTATCTGAAGTCCGCACTGACCGAAGAAGTGGTGGAAAATATTCTCTTTGGTGAGGGGGTTTTTGGCAGGGGGTATCTTCCCAATGTTCTAGAAGAGGTTTTTTTGGCCTTTAACTTGGAATATAATACCTCTACCATTCAAACCTTGATCTTGGATTGGGCGAAGGTGACGAGCAGTTATTTTATCAACGCGGCCAATCAGATTTTAGGTAACTTGTTGTTGTTTTTGTTTAACCTGGTAATATTGCTGGTTGTTTGCTTCTCTGTTTTTTTAGAGGGGGATCGCTTGAAGGCCTTTTTTCATCGGCTTTCTCCTTGGCCGATGGAGGAAGAGCAATTGATGGTCGATAAATTCAATCAAATGAATTACGCCACCTTGGTGGGGAACGGGATCGGCGGTTTGTTGCAGGGGGGGCTGGCAGGCCTTGCCTTCTGGTGGGTGGGGTTTGAGTCCACCTTTTTATGGGCCGCGGTGATGGTTTTTTTAGCCTTTATCCCCATGGTGGGCATGAGTTTTATCTATGTTCCCGCGGGGATTATCTTGCTGATGCAAGACCGCTTGGCCGAAGGGATCGGGCTGTTGGTTTTTTGCACTCTCGTTGCCCTGTGGGTGGAGCAATGGTTTAAACCGAAATTTGTGGGCAGCCGGGTGAAGATCCATTCGGTGCTGGTTTTTTTGAGTATCATTGGGGGGATGAGTGTCTTTGGGCTTTTAGGGATTTTTTACGGCCCCTTGATCATCTCCATTTTTTTGACCTTTGTGGAGATTTATCAAAAGCGCTATAGTGTGACTGAAGCAACCCTAAGGCAGGAAGAATGAAGCATTTCTTACAGGTTCAATCCCATCTCGATTCTTTTGGCCTACAGCGCCTAATGAAGCAGGTCAGGGAGGAGTTAAGAAAAAAACCTCTTAGTTTAGAGGAAATGTCGACGAAGTCGGAGGTGATTTGTATTAATTCTTCCAATATCGTGGAATACATCCCTCCAGGTATGACTCAACTGCTTTATCCTAAAAACTTAACAACCAACGCCAAGCTGCCACCGGACTTCATTCAAAAAATAAATAAGCTTGTCGAAGAAAACTCCGGGCATGTAACCGCTTATATTTTAGGGAATATTCAGACTAAAGAGCTCGAAAACTATCTTGATTTGGTTTTGGGGCTCAAACGGGATTACGATTTTGAGCCCCTGGTGTTGACGCACTTTTCCGACAACGATTTAGCCGGTTATCTGCGGGATTTCTTAACCCCAAAAATAGGGGGCGAGGCGGGGCTTGCTCAAGAGTTGAAAATCGAAGTCTTTGAAGAAGGCGCCCCTACCCCCTGGACGACCTTGACCAAACCAGAGAACCTAAACCTCTTGCAAACCGGGCAAAGGCGACCGGGGATCATTCAAAAACCTTTTTTTTCCGATATTTGTTTGAAGGTTAAAGTCAATCAGGTGGAAAAAACGGAAGAGTATTCCTTGGGCAAGCTGCGCACCGCTTTGGGTCATTTCAATAAAAAAAGAGATATCTCGGGGATGATTCATCGGGCTAAAAACAGCCTGTACCTTCGTTGGCGAGATATCGACGCCTTCAAGCTCGCCAGTTCCCAAGACCAGAAAACCATTGCCGGGGTTTCTTTGAGGGGGGAGTTTATTCCTGTGGGTAAATTTATTTCTGAAAATGTGGGTTCCGCCTTTTTAAAGCCGGCAGAGGTTGATTTTTTCCGCATGAAAATCGGCCCGGAGATGGTTGACCTTACCCCCGATGAAATCACGGAGATGGAAGTCAACCTAGAAACCCAACAGGTGATCTTTACCCGGGGGGTGGGCAAGACGGAGTTTCATGTCTCTCGCTTTCATCGCTTGAAGCTTTATAAGCAGGGCCGCATTGGGGAGGTGCATAAATGCGTTTCCTTTAATCGGGGTGAATCCAATTTTGAAATCATCTCGCGCTACCTAGGGAGCCGCTACGCGGAATATGAAAAAGCCCGCGCCTTAAGAAAGGGTTCGGTGGAACTCGATTATCTCGCCACCCAAAAGGTGTTTGCCGGTGACCTTTCGGCCCAGTTGGTGTTATCCTCCATGCGCCTTTTGGGGGTGCTGCCTCTAGAGGCGCCCTGTTTGGGTTTTGGCCCTAAGGACATAAAAAACGCCTCGGGTTTGCAAGCGGACTTTCAGCAGAGGGAAGAGGATTTAAAGAGGATTTTTACCCATATCTTGGATTTAAGCAGCACCCCGAACTTTACCGATACCGATTTTAAACGCTTGACCAAACGCATTACCTTTTATTTGGCGCAAAAAGACCCCTTGAGCGTGACTGGTGAGGTGATGGACGACCTCTTGATTGAGTTGGAACATCTAACCCAATACATGGATGATTTCTTTAAACTCAATTTATACAACCGCTTTCAAGAAGAATTGGAGGTCGATCAGGTGGGGGAAGAAACTGAAATTTTGGAGATTCCCCCAGAAGAGCATCATCTCGATAGTGAATCCAAGGATTTTATCAGTCAAAATTACGGTTTTTTTCGCAAAAGAGAACTGGTGATGGCGGCCATCAACCGCGTGGAGTTGATGCGGTTTTATTTGAGTCATATCAAAGCGTCTGCCGAAGATCCAAATTTAGAGCCTGCCTTGGTGGTTTTTTCCTCTAAGAATAGTTTGGTGGAGCATTACAAAAAAACGGCCTACCCTGCCTTTGCCTTGACGCAAGTCTTATCTCCCGATTTATTCAAGGCGGAGTCGCAAGATGAGGATTTAATTTTTATCCGCTTCATGCGGGGCTTGACCCAAAAGGTATTTCGCAAGGCGCAAGAGGTGAATCAGACCTTTCACCATCAATATAAGCATACGCTAGCCGAGTTGGGTTTTCTTGCTTCGGAAAAGCTTGAACACTTAAAAGAGGAATTGGCTTTTTTAGAAGATCCAGCCAATAAGGAAAAGGCCTACCAGCAGCTTTTGGAAAAAATAACCGAAGTCTTTCAAGCTCAGGTGAAAGAACGGCAAGAGCGGATTCAGGCCTTAAAGCAAGAGCAAGAAGACCTGACAAAGGAGGTGAAGACCGAGTTTAGCCGTTTAGGGAAACTCTTAAAAGAAGAGTTGGATTTAGCGCAAATCGAAGAGGTACTCGCTGCCATGACTCCCAAGGTCGAGGCGATGCGAGAGCGCATCTTAGCCCATCACCGGGCCAAGCGGGCAAAGATTATTCGCATCTACAACCCCTTCAGTAAACTCTACGCGCAGCTTTTAGGCTATCACCAAAGGTGGGTGGCTTACATCTCTCTTTTTCAAAAGGCGTTGTTTATCACCAAGCGGGATCAGTTGATTTTAGAGTTGAAAAAGCAGGCCAAGCAGCTTTTGACGCTTCCTCCAGAGCAGATCAAGGCCAAGGTGGTGGAGTGGCGGGGGAATCAACCCGCTCCAGAAGCGGCAAAAGAGGCTCAGGGTCGTTTGCTGCAAAAGTCAAAAGAGATTGAGAAAAAGCTTGTCGAGCTCCGTCAACTTTCAGGAAAGGGGATGTTTCAAGACAAGGAAAAAGAGCAGGGCCCCTTGACCCCTTATTTAGAGTATTATTTGGCCGATGCGGAGCGTCTCGCCACCAATGTCAAAGAGCTGGGAAGATATTTTCAGGAATTAGACCGTTTGGAACAAGAACTGTTTGACCTGCACAATCAAGTGGCAGAGGCGAGAATAGCCCAAGAGCAGCTATCGCTGAGGTTGAAGGTGGCAAAATTGGCTTTGGCCGACCCGAACTCTCAAGAGCGGATTTTAACCCTTTTGGGAGCAAAGCACGAGGTTCCTCCAGAGATTAAAAAAGAATTGAGTGGGCTGCGTACCCAACTCAATGAATCCAACCGGGCGTTTCAGAAAGTAGCGACCTCGGCCTCCTTAGAGGAAATCACTAATTTCCGGGCTTTGTTGAGCGAGTCGGCCCGACGCGATAAGATTCATGACCTCTCTAAACACTTGGTCAATATTCACCAAGGGATGGTGGCGATTGGGCCGGAGATCGAAGGAGAGGAAAAAGAATTGGTTTTTTTAGAGTCTCAAGAGGAGAATTTAGAGGAACTCGCCATGTCCAAGGCCTTGCCCAGCACCCGAATCCTCTTGAAAACCCAGTATATCCCCTTAGTGGAAAGGGAAAAACGGATGCTCGCCCGGGCCGATCAATTTTTAGGGGAGGTCATGAGCAAGGGGCAGGCTTTAAAAGATAGCTTTGTGAATTGCTTTTTTCGGAAGCGTTATGCCTTTCCCCAATTTTTGCGGGGTAGTTTTGCGATGGATTCGCAACGGGGGGCGAAAAGCAACACGGCAAAAAACATCAATTCCGCCTATTTGCTGCTGGGGGAGAAGTTTGCCAACGGCTGCGCCCCGGCCTTGCAATATGAGGATAAGGTGCATCTAAAAAAGATTGAGGTCTTAGGCCCCGAAGCGATCCATAAAAGAGTTCGGGAGATGTGGACCGGTGGGATTACAGATCGTTTCATCCTGCTGCCTTCGGTTTACACCTTGAATGAGGCCTTGGGTTTTTGCGAGAAGAAAGAGGCTTTGACCCAAGAGATTCAAGTGGTGGGGCAATCACGCCATAGCCTGATTTTGATTTACTGTGGAGAGATCAACTGGGCCGCTTTGCAAGGAAATCCAGCCTTGCTGGATCAATACCACCGCGCCATTATGAGCAATATTTTTATTGATATCAATGGGGTGGATGTTTACAATAATCGGCAATCCATTTATGAGGCTTTGATTCAAGAGACCTTTGGGCAGAGCAACGACCAAATCAGCCAAGGCATTGCCTTTCGTTTTTTAAACGAAGTTTAGGGGCTTTGAAAAAAGGCGGCGGGGGTTGAGGTCGTTTGTTCCAAGCAGCTTGGCGGTCTGCTGAAAACAGGATCGGGCTTGTTGGTCAAGGCTTTGCTTGAATCAAAGGCACTTGCCGATACTGTTTGTTTTGCACTCCTCATCTTTAATTCCCTGGGCACCGCTGAGGTTGGCTAGGCTGAGGTCGGTTCCTTCGATCAGCGCGTCTTCTAAATTGGCTCCCGCAAAGGTGCTGCCTTTAACGGTGGCGCTGGTCAAGATGGCATCGGCCAGGTTGGCTTGGGAAAAATCGACCCAGACCAATTGGGTTCTGGCCAAGTTCGCCTCACTCAAATCAGCGCCCGTAAAGTTGACTCGCATCAGTTTTGCCCCGCTTAAGTTTGCCTCGGAGAGGTTCGCTTTGGAGAGATCAACATTGGTCAACTTGGCCCCCTTCAAGTTGGCCCCTTCTAAATGCGCCCCAACCAGATCGAGACCGGTTAGGTTGGCGCCGGAAAGGTCGCAACTGGAAAAGGTGCCGGAACTGCACTTTTTAGATTGAATCAATTTTTGCACATCTTCTTTTTTAAAGGCCTGAGCCGCTGGAGTAAAAATAAGAGAGGCCGCCAAGGAAAGATAGAGGTACTTCATGATAGAACCTAAAAGAGGGGTCAATCTGAGAAAAAATTCGACTTATTACATTAGTATAGGCGAAAAAGGTAAGAAGGGTAAAGCCTTTTTTTTACTCGCGGAAAAACCCCGTACTAGGCCCTGGCCCCGAAAGGGACTGAAGGAGCCCCGCTCCATCAACCCACAGAGTAAATGGACTGGTTTTGAGGGTCGGGGCGCGTTGGCCACTTTAAACGCCAGAGTCCTCTTGCTTGGAGGGATGGTTTCCAGGCTTTTGAAAAAGAAAAAAGAACGGAAGGACCCTCTGAAAAACTCCTTGCCTACCGCTTGTTCAAGCGGCAGGCTCGTGCCTTTTGGGCTGATTATAGCCCCTGGGGCGCGTCAAGTTTTTCCGTCGTTTCGGTGGGGAATAAAATCCACAATCCCAACGCGAATCAATAAGTTTCGCTTTTTGATTTGGCAAGGCATCCCTGCCTTGCCAGGAAGCTGCGTTTTTCAGAGTTTCCTGAAATAAAAAAATTAATGATTTGAAATACTTTTATTTCATTTTATTATCCTAAGGCCTTTTGAACTGCTGGGCATCTCTTGGATCAATTGCGGCAGAGGTAGGTAGGGTCGAAAAAAAATAAAAAAAGCTTAGCCTATCTTAAATCTTCATGCTAGGTTTGCCCCACTTAGGTCGCAAGGGTTCTTGACTGTCGCGGTAAAAAATCCTTGACATTTGCATGGCGATTGAGGAGTCTCTTCCACAAGCTGTGCAATAAAATACAAAAGTTGTTGCAAGTTGAGTCGTTCGAGTAAAGTGATTTGCTCCATGCGCGCTTTCAGTAAAAAAGGGAGGGCCGCTTTGAGGCGGTCTTGCAATTGAAAGATACAGCTTCTTCATAATCGCTTTCGCGGTTACCCTAAGGGGGGTTAACCCCCGTTCGCGAATGTGGTCTTTTCATCGGGTTGAAACGTGCATCAACCCCTGATTAAGTCACATTTTTAGTTCTGTCTTTTCACGGTTCGTCGAGAAAAGATAACAACCTAACGGTATCATAGAGGTATCCGATGCAAAATAGCCTTACTAAAAAACTGGGTCTGTCCGTAGCCGCCATGGCTTTGGCGGCTACCAGCCTATTTACCGCCAGCGATGCTCAGGCAGTTCCTGCCTTTGCTCGCCAAACCGGTATGTCTTGTTCTTCTTGCCATTACCAAAGTTTCCCTGCTTTGAATGGCATGGGCCGTAGCTTTAAAGCGGGCGGCTATACCATGAAAGGGATGCAAGCCTCTATTGAAGGTGAGCGAATTGATCTTCCTGTCAACTTGAACTTAGCCCTTGCTTGGAAAACTTTTTATGAAAAGAAAAGTGGTGCAACGGTCGGCGAAATTTTGATGCCGGATGAGTTCGCGATTCTTGCAGGTGGTCGTATGGCCGCAAACATCGGTTTCTTGGCTGAAATTGGTGATTTGAATAAAAATGAAAGCAACTTTTCCAATGTAAAGATGCAGTTCAATGTCTACAATGAAGGTGGTACTACCGTCGCCATCATCCCCTTTTCTGGGGGTATGGGCGCCGCGTACGGCTTTGAATTGATGAACACGGGGAACCAGGCTTCTCAGCGTCCCTTGGAAGCCAAGCGCGCCTTGAACCCTGGTTTGAACGGTATCATTGGTCAAGCTGGTTCAGGTACAGGTGTATCCTTTGTAGCTCATAACTTGGCTACGGGCTGGTGGGTCAACTACAGTCTCTGGGCTCCTCTGCACAGCAATGACATGCAAGCTCTCGATGGTGGCTCAATCGGTGATCCCCTCCCTGGCGATCCTACCGGTATGGCCGCTTACATTCGTGCCGGCTATTTCTTTGACTTAGCCGGCTTTGATAGTGGGGTCGCTATTGCGAGTCGCACCGGTACGGCTAAGACCAGCTTTGCTTGGGCTGCCAATCCTACGCAAACCATCACCAAAGTGAAGGTCGCCGGCAACACGGTTGATTTTCAGATGCAAGGTGGGGATGATTTCCCTCTGGCTATTTACTTAGTGAAAGCGGACGCGGGCACTTCGCCTACCACCAAAGATAACGATACCTATTATGCAGGTTACGCTGATGGTGGCGCCTCCGGGTTGGGTACGATGCTGAAGTATGCCGTAACTCCTGGCATCTTGGTTCATTATGCTTCTTCCAGCCTCACCTACGGCACAGCTAGCACAAAGCTAACTGAGTCGAGTGTGGGGATTGATTTGAAGCCCTCTGAAAATGTCACCTTCCAGATTTTTCAACATAGCGAAAAAGATGGCGCGGCAGATGCTGTAAACACAATGGTTATGGGCTGGTTCGTAGCGATGTAATCCATCGCTTTGAATTCACTTCAGAGCTATCTAAAGGGCTCCCTGTTCAAAAGGGGAGCCCTTTTTTTTTGCTTGCAGATTATTCTGTTTTAGGGGTTAATCCCTACTTTTCAAGGGGGTGGGGCCGTGTTAGCTTGAGGAAACGCATGAAAAGGGAGTATGAAATTCTTTGAAGCGGTTCCAAACCTTTCCGAGGGGCGGGATCAAGCTTTTTTACAACGCTTGCAAGGCCTTCTTCAAAAGATTCCAAACCTGTGGTTTTTAGGCTGTGATACCCATCACGATGCCCATCGCAGTGTGTTTACTGTAGTCGGCACGGCAGCGGGAT
This sequence comes from bacterium, assembly GCA_024275165.1. Lineage (GTDB taxonomy): Bacteria > SAR324 > SAR324 > XYD2-FULL-50-16 > XYD2-FULL-50-16 > JAJRZQ01. Next base: position 25,285 of record JAJRZQ010000002.1, read on the forward strand.
TGCGCCAGGGACTACTTACTCTTTATTCCGAGGCGATCCGGCAGGTTCACCTACCCACCCATCAAGGGAATCATCCTCGCGTCGGCGCGGTCGATGTTTGCCCCATTGTTCCCTTAGGGGGGACCACCGTAGAAGAGGCACAAACTTTTGTGCGGGAACTCGGTGAAGAACTGGCCCGGCAATGGAATCTACCCCTATTTTTATATCAAGAATCGGCAAGGACCTTGGAACGAAGGAGTCTTTCCTTCTTACGCTTGGGGGGGGATGAAGGTTTGAGTGAGCGGATGAAAAAGGGTTTTTTGCCCGATTTTGGGCCTGAGGAGCCCCATCCCACAGCGGGAAGCAGTATTTTAGGGGTGAGGGGGTTGATGCTGGCCTATAATGTGAATTTGGAGCAGGCGACCTTAAAGCAAGCCAAAACCCTGGCAGCTAGTTTGCGTGCCGCAAGGGATAAAGAAAAGCTCGCTAATTTGCGGGGCACTGAGTTGATGGGTTGGGAATTGGCCGAAGAGCAGCGGGTGCAAATCAGTTGCAATCTGCGCAAGCCCTTGCAAGCCGGGCCTATTGAAGTATTTTACGAGGTAAAAAGGTTGGCGACTCGCTTCGGGATTCGAGTTACGGGCTCCGAGGTGGTGGGGCTGGCCCCGCTGAAATCCTTAGTGCAGCAGCCGAAAACCAGCTTGGCCGACCAACTCGCTCAGGTCCGGGAGGTGGTTCAAATTTTAGGCCTTTCCGATTTTCGGCCCTTTGACCCGATGAAAAAAATCCTTGAATTTCGCCTGCGATCCCTCGGTTGCCCCTATGAAATTTAGTCTATTGCTCAGCGCGGCGCAAACGCGACATGAGGGTAGTTTATTCGGGGCCTCTGGCCTAGAGGCCTTACTGGAAACCGCTAAGGCGATGAAGGAGGTTGGCCTGGAGGGGCGGATCTTCGACCTCCCCTGCAACGCGCGCGATTTGACCCAAGCGAGCCCCTTTTCGATTCGCAGCGGCTTTGCCTTAAATCCCTTGGAGTTGGATCTTTTTACGGTGCCTGAAATCCTTGAACAGGCTGAAGTACTGGCTACCTTAAAGGAATTGCAGGCCCTAGAGCAGGCCAACTTTGCCCAAAGCCCCGGGCTCGCCTATTCTTTTCGGGCAACTTTATACCTCTGGGCTTTGCGGAAGGCTTTTGGGGGAGGGAAGTTGAAAGGCAAGCGGGGGAAAAGTTATCAAGAGTTTCAAAAGGCGGCGGCTTATTGGCTGGAGCCGTACGCTTTGTTTGAGGCGCGACGACAACTCAAAACTCTCCCCGCCCCCACTGAGCCCTGGCAATCAAGCATGACAGCGCAGGAGGAAGAGGAGAGCCGCTTCATCGTCTATCAACAATTTCTTTGTTGGGAGCAGAGAAAAAAATTAAAAGAAAGGCTGGAGGAGGAGCAGATCCCCTTGGTACTCAACCTTCCCTTTGGGCTCGAGCGTGATTCTGCCGAGGTGGCCTTGTTGAGCGAGGTTTTTGATCCTAGCCTGCAAGTCGGCTGCGGCCCCGAGCCCTATAACGGTTTTCCGGAGCAGGCTTGGGGGATCGCGCCTTATCAAGAGCGCAGCCCGGCCTTAAAAGAATACCTCTTGCGACGGATTGCGTGGTTGGGGCAATTTGGCCACGGAGTTTTTTTAGATCACCTTGTGGGTTGGTGCGGCCAATATGTACTTCCCCTGAAGCTCTCTGCAAACCCTGGGCCGCAGGGGCACTTTCTCACTTCGGACGCGGAGGAGCGCAAAGCCAATCTTTTATGGTTTTTAGAGGTGCTGCACCAGGGGAAGCTGTCCGTTTTAGGTGAAATCGCCGGGGATAGGGAGCGGGTCGCGGCAACGCAAGCGGGTTTGGCCGAAGCGAAGAAAAAAGGCTGGGAGGTGACCCCAACCCTTATTCCCCGCTGGGAAAAGGACCATGCCGGTCGCTTGCGTACCTTGGCGGAGTATGACCCCCAGGCTTTGGTAATGATCGAAACCCATGATACCTCGACTCTCTTGCAATATCTAGCCAACCAAAAGGGAGGGCAAGCCGATTTTGAGGGCTTGAGCCAAATTGAGGAGTTCTGCCATCTGGTTTTGGGCCTCCCTCTTTTTCCTCATCAACTCCCCTTAAAGCCCGCTGTGTACAGTGAAGAAGCGGTTTGGGAGATTTATCGCCGTTTGGTTCAGGGTTGCCCCTCGCAGGAGGTCGCGTTTACCTTGCCCGGTTTGATCAGTTGGTTGCATCCAAAGTGGCGGAGCGTCAGTAAGAAAAACAATATCAATGTACAAGCCGGTACCACGGGTGAGGTGGGGAATGAAGAGGGAAATTGGAGCTTTTTCTCCCCTCCCTTAAGGGCCTTCAAGGAATTAAAAAAGGGGTTTGCGCAACTTGGCCCTCGTGTTTTTGCCCCCATGCAACCGGTTTACGGGCTCGATTTGGGGCCGGTGCGGGGCTTGTGGTCTGCCTTGGAAAATAAAACCCCCTTGGTTTTACAAGAGGGGAAGCTTATTCAAACCGGGGTCGGGGCTGATTTTGAGATTTGCCTTTATAACCCTCAGCAACAACCGATGAGCGGGATGTTGGGACTTTCTTTTTTACCCCTACAGGGGGAGGAGTTGCAGGTACGGGATGCCGGTGCTTCGCAGAAAGTTTGGCGGCACGATTTAAGGCGGATACGCCAAGAGGGGCTCTATTACCGTTTAGGGCCCGGCCAAAGCCAGCACCTGTTGTTATGGAATTAGGCTTTACGGGTTAAGGGTTCCACCCGCAAGGGCTGGAAAAAATAGCGGGGGTTAAAGTAACGGCTCATTTCGCTCAAGCGTTCTTCAGCAAAACCGCTCACATCTAAGTAGAGCGTCCTCCCCGGAAAATTCTGGTTGATGTATCGCGCCACCTTGGCAACCTGCTCCATTTGGCTTTTTTTCCCTTGATCGGGGAAGAAGAGTAAACATTGCTTGTTTTCTAAAAGGGCCAAAAAATCGATTGCCGCATTGAGATTGATCCAAAGGGTCGAGTTTCTCGCCTCAGGGCCGAGTAGATTATAAAATTGCACCCCTCGCTCATCTTCTGGCATCTTGGCTTTCCAGGTTTGATGGAGCTGATAAATCGGCCCCTGGTTGGATGAACTGGCTTCGGCTAAGGCCCGAATCTCTACAGCGAGGTTTTGTACTTTTTTTAAGATCTTGTGATTGAGGTTTTCTAGGGGAAGAGAAAAGACCTGCTCAATTTGCTGGAGTCGGTCATAATATTGTTCAAATTCTTTTTGCGCTTTTAAGTTGGCGGAAAAACGGTCTAAGAGGCCGCGGATGCGCTGGAGTAGTTCGGCGAACTCAGTCATCTCAACTTGAGATTTTTTTAAGGCTAAAACGCCCTGATGCAGTTGCCCGGTGGTGGCGACATCGGAAGGGGGGCTATTGCTTTTTTTGTTTTTTGCGTTTGGAAATTGCAAAACTTGTTGAAATCAATTCGCTTTAAATCCCCTATCAAAAGTTTAAACTCATCGGGGATATAATATTTGACTCGCTCGGTCGCAAATTTAACCATCTTTGCGTCCAGGATTTGATAGGCCTTAAAGGCTTGGTCTGCGAGGATCCAGCCAAGATAGGGCTGGAGTTTGCGGGTGATCTGAGCAAATTCGTTCAAGAGGTCGCGGGCCAACGCCAATTCTTTTCGTTCGGCGCTGTTTGGTTTCTTTAAGTGCGCCTCGATATTTTTACAGAGTTTTAGATCGGTGGTTTCTAGTTCTTCCAGTTTTTGCGGAACCACCAAAAAATGCACTCGAACCCGCTTGGTCTCTTGGGAGAGGTCAAACTCGTTCCCCATCGCCAGTAAAGGGGTAAAGCTTTCGGGGGCATGCAGAATCGCTTTTTGATTGACAGCTCGCGCAAAAATCGCCTCTAAAACCTCTTGCGCGGAATTGACGACCACTTCATGCAATTCTTCATAAAAGGGAGTGGGACGGAACTTTTTTTGAAAGGAGGGTGAGAGGAAGTTGAAGTACCCCTCTTGGATTTGACCGAGCAGGAATTTACAAATTCCGTTGGGGTTGGAGGATTCCTTGCCCTGTTTGGCCAACTTTGCCATGAAGTGGGTAAATTTTTGGGTGAGCTTTTCAAATTCCTCACCGAATTCCTTGGGCCCCCATTTGGGGTTGGAAATCAGGCTCAATCCGGGCTCAATCAGGTGTTGAGCCGATAAAAGGGGGTGGAAGTCGGTTTCGTCGGCATCGGGGTTGAATCCGCGTTCGTTGAGGCGGGGAATGATATTTTTTGCCTCCAGCCATTGGGCGAATTTTTTGCGAGTGATCGGTAGGCCGGGGTTGAGAACCAGTTTCTCATAAAAAATATCAAAGAAATCACGGCCAAAGCGCTTCATGAGGGATTCTTTGGAATCGCGGAACATTTTTTGGAATTCCTTTTCCAAAAGGGAAGCCAAGAGAACGCCTTCGGTTGCCGAAACCAAGTGGAGATTGAAGTAAAGCTGGGTGGGGGGTCGACCCGCATCGTCAAAGAGACTCATGCCTTTGCCTTGCAGCTTTTGGGGGAGCAATTTCATCTGGTATTGCTCGGCAAGCATCGAACGGATCAACTTGCCTAAGAGGGGGGGGATGTTGTCCCCGATCCATAAGGGGTAGCTGGATAAGAGCAGGTCGATATTGTGGAGCAGGTAAGTTTCTTCATGGGTCTGTTTGGAGCCGTCATAAGATTGGTGTTGGCGCTCAACAATCTGCTTGACCAGTTGATCGATGGCCTGGGTTCGTTCTTCAGCGGAGGTGTTTTCATCATTGGGGGCATGAAAAAAGATGGATTTCTTCCAGAGGGGGGGGTCGAATTGACTGCGAGCGACCATCACTAAAGAGCGGATACGCCCAAAAAGGGTGGTTTTGTTGAATATTTTTGGGTCGCGCCCTGCTAGTTGGTTTTGCTCCATCATTTGCAGGGACTTGTAAATATTGGCAAAAATCTGTTGATTGTTTTTACAGGGAGGCCCCTCAGGCATAAAGTCGAAGAGCCTTTTTTGGAGGTAGCTGGGGCTCATCCCTTGGGTTAGATCCTCAAACATCTTCGCCAAGGCTTGCGGAGGGAATTTTTGTGAGGTCACCTCGGTTTGAAAGTTCGAGGTTAATTCATTGTAACGGCTTGTTAAGTCAGCTAAAAGGATAATGTTGACCGCCTCAGCGGGGGTGAGGTCGACCTTTCTGGCCTGACTCAGTTCCTTTAATTTCTCCGCGATGTGTATTTTGATGTTGGTGAAATCCACCAGTTCGCGCGCGGTGGCCTGAAAACCTTTGGTGCGCTGGCTGCGGGCGATCAGTTCTTCCACTAGGTCGGGCTGGGCGGCAATCTCAGGGGGGATGGCCTGAAACTCTAAATCAACCTTGGCGGTCAACTGGGCCTCAAGTTTTTTATTCGAGCCCGTTACCAAGACCGAGCCCTGATTTTTATAAACTTCCGCAAAAAGTAAAGGCAGGGTGCAGGTCTCTCCCTTGCTGCGGTATAGCTGCACATGCAGCAGGTTTTCTGAGTCTTTGGCCACCCGCCAAGCGAGTTGGCGCATTCCCCTCAAGGTGCCGTTGATGTTGGTTTTTTCCTCAATGGTGACTTTTTGCGTTGGTCCATTGGGGTTTTTAGGGTTGATGGGCCGCTTGGTCTCGACCTTGTGTACCAGTTTATATTCAAAGTGATCGCAGAAAAAACCCTTTGCTTCTAAGAGATCGCGCAGTAAATCAACCCCCTCCACTTGACGGCGGTCTTGCAGGCTGATGAGGCATAGACTTTGTTCTAATTGAGTCCGGCTGGGACCTGAACCGATTTTGAGAACCTCGCCTTGTTCTGTTGATTTGAGTACCGCCATAAAAGGGGGCCGCTTGTAGGTTGAATTGGTTTTTGTCGAGTTTGCTCGTCTTTGCCCTTGCTACTGAGTGGGAATGTAGGATAGGCAAAACTAAAAGATTTTACTATACTTTTGAAAAAGAAAAAAGGCACTCGATGACTTGGGTAAAAAAAATTTCTCCTTTTTTATGGTTTTTGCTTCTTTTCGGGGTCGTGGGTTGCGCTGAATATCGCTTTCGGCCTGAACCGGGATTTTATTACGAGTGGCAAGAGGGGGATAGTCTCGAAAAGATTGCCCAGGAGTACAAGATAGACCGCATCGAGCTGATGCGAAAAAACACCCTGATTGACCCCGAAGACTTAGAAGTGGGAATGCTGATCTTCATCCCCTCGACAAAAGCCGCGGCTTTGGTGGGAGGGGTTCGCTTTCCAGATGAAAAAGCGAGCTTTCGTTTGGCGGGGGAGGGTTTGATCTGGCCTTCGAAGGGGCACTTGAGCTCTAAATTCGGGAAGCGCTGGGGGAGAAAGCACGAAGGGATTGACATGAGTTCAGATCAGGGTTTGGATATCCATGCGGCGGCGAGCGGAGTGGTCGATTTCGCCGGGCGGCAACGGGGCTATGGCAATACTTTGATTCTCAATCACGGGCGGGGGATTCAAACGCTGTATGGTCACAATAAACGACTTTTGGTGCGCAAGGGGCAGAGGGTGCGCAAGGGGCAGAGAATATCCCTGATGGGCAAAAGCGGACACAGCACGGGGGTGCATCTGCATTTTGAGGTGCGGGTACGCGGAGAGGCGCGCGATCCCTTGCGTTATCTTCCTTCTCGTTAAAACTATTTAACGGTGAGGTGGTAAATCCCGTCCCAATTCTTGGGGGGGGCTTGCTCATAAGTTTTGCAACGGTTCAACAGCACGAGGCTTGGTCCGTCCTCTTTTTTGAGTTTAATGCATTGGGCAAAGTATTTTTTGGCTTCTGCAAACTTTTTTTTGCGGTAGAGCCGCAAGCCCTTTAAATAGTATCGGTGCGCTTGCAAGGTCTCTTCGGCGACTTCTCCCCTTTTGCCCAGTAATTCAAAGATGCGAACGGGTTCGGATTTGCCGACCACCCGAATGGCGTCCAACTCCCGCACCTCTAAGGCTTCACCAATGGCTTGGCGGGTATGTTGCGAGATCATGCTATAGGTTTTGTATTCCTTGTTGACCCCTTCTAAGCGAGCGGCAAGATTGACGGCGTCCCCCATGATGGTGTAGTCCATGCGTTGGGCGCTGCCCATGTTGCCCACCACCATCAAGCCGGTGTTGACCCCAATGCGGGTATGGAGTTCATGCTTGCCCCGGGTTTGTTGTTGTGCCCGCATCTCGGCTCCCTTGACTTGCATTTCGATGACGGCGCGGCAGGCCTGCAAGGCGTGATCGGGCTGCTGTAGGGGGGCGCCGAAAAAGGCGATGATCGCGTCTCCCTCAAATTTATCCACGGTGCCCCCATGCCGTTGGATGATTTGAGTCATTTCAGTCAGGTATTCGTTTAAGAGTTCCACCAATTCTTCAGGGGATGAGCCTTCGGAAATCGTAGAAAAGCCTTGAATATCGGAAAAAATACAAGTCATCTCCCGTTGTTCGCCCCCGAGCTTGAGCAGCGCGGGGTTTTCGACTAAGGAGTCGATGACATCGGGGCTCAAGTATTGGCTGAAAGCGGATTTAATAAATCGTTTGTCTTTTTCTTCGCCGAAATATTTCAGCAAGGTTACGGCCAACCAACTCAAAACCAGGGTGAGGCTGAGGTAGACAAAGCTTACCCAGCGTTGGTTGTAAAGGAGGCTGTACAGGTTTGCCGCCCAAAAGACGGCGAGGGTGCTGAGGATGAAGATCGCCCCGGAAAGAGCCCTTAACTTCGGGACCAGCCAACCGGTGAGCAAGCCGATGAAGAGAATGAGAACCAAGGAGAGCATCCGGCTGGTATCGGTGACTAAGAAGTAATCGCCCTGTAAGATGTTGTCGATCACATTGGCATGCACCTCCACCCCGGGGTAGGCGACCCCGACGGGGGTGGTCCGTAAGTCCATCACCCCAATCTCGGTTGCCCCCAGCAAGACAATTTTATTTTGGAGGGCGCTTTTTTTAACGCGGCGCTGGATGATATCGACGACAGAGTAGTGCGGAAAGGTCATGGCGGGGCCGCGATAGTTGATCATGATGCTCCCGTCCGAGGCGGTGGGAATAATCCGCTTGCCGATCTTGACCGCTTCAATCCCCCCTTGGTTGGCGATGAGGGAGAGGCCTCGGTTGGTGTCGTGGCGGCGGACGACTTGCAAATCCAAACTGGGGTAGTAGCCCCCCTTGTACCGGGTGACCAGATGCACCCTGCGCACCGTGCCGTCTTCAAAGTCGGGAAAGACATTGAAATAACCATAGAGGCTGTTGGAGGTCGTGAGCGTGTCGGTATTGGTTTCCACCCCTTTTGCCTCAAAGAGCGGCAAATCCGCTAAAAACTGGTGTCCCTTTAAATGGGTGATCTGGTTGCGCTCGACCCGAGCATCATTGCTTTGGACCTCACGGGCGCTTAGGTGTTGGATGTTGTCTTTATTGTAGAAAAAGAAATAGCCCCCCACCACTCGGTTGGTGTCGTTGAGTTCTTTGGCGAATTGTCGGTCTAGGCTGAGTTTTTGAGCCAGTTCTTGGCGCACTTCTTTCAGTTTGTCGGGCTGATGGGTGAGTTTCATCGCTTGACGATGATAGATATCCAAAACCTTTTTGGTGGTTTGGTCATTGGGGTCGGGCTCAGAGAAGACGACATCATAACCTATGACCTTAGCGCCGTAGTAGTGGGTCAACTCATGCAGGAGCTTTGCCATGAGGTCGCGCCCCCAGGGCCAGCGGCCATACTGATCTACGGATTTGGTGTCAATGACGGCAATGGCGATTTTGCCCGAGGTGGGCTGCGTACCCCGCGCGAGTAAAATGAAGTCCACTACTTTTTTATCGAGGAGTTCGATAAAGCTACCCTGGCCCATTCCAATGAAGTTCCAAAGGTAGAGGGCCACCATGGAAAAGGTGATGATGGAAGTCAGCTTGAGGCCGGTGGGGCGGAAAAGGCTGTTCATGACCGCAGGGTTTGTAGGGATTCTGCCAAAGAGTTTTGCATCACTGTAACGGGCGCGGGCTGTTTCGTCCAGATTTCAAAAGCGATCGCTCCTTGATACAGCAACATGGCCGCCCCGTTTTGGGTTGCTTTGTCTAGTTTGCGCGCGCGTCGCAGCAGTTCGGTTTGTGGGGGATTGTAGATAATATCGCTCACTCTTTTTGCTTGGGCGATCAGTTTATTGTCGGCAGGGCAACCGTCTTTCATCCCCAGGCTGGTGGCGTTGATCAAGAGGTCAAAGTCTTGGCCTTGATTTTTGGTGGAGAGACTTAAGGGGGGAAAGGCTTGCCGCAAGAGGTTTTGTAAGGCAACCGCTTTTTCAGGACTGCGGTTGAGCAGCGTTAGGTGAGCCGCCCCCGCTTGCGCTAGAGCCCAGGCAATCGCCTTGGCGCTGCCCCCCGCGCCGAGGAGGCAGATCTCCGCTTTTTTGGGGGTAAAGTCCAACTCTGCCAATCCTCGGACAAAACCGGCCCCATCCGTGCTGTAACCGATCCACTTTCCTTCTTGGAGGGTGACGGTGTTCACCGACCCCAAAGCTTGGGCCTCGGGCGAGAGTTCATCGAGATGAGGAAGAATCGCCTCCTTAAAGGGAACCGTGACATTAAACCCCTTTAGGCCAATGAGCTGGAAGGCTTGCAGGAGTTCGCCCAGCTGGTCGGCTTGGGCTAAAAAGGGGAGGTAAACCGCGTTGATGCCCAAAGCCTGAAAAGCCTTGGTCTGCATGGAGGGGGAAAAGGAATGGGCCACCGGGTTCCCGATGATCCCGTATTTTTCGGTGGCGCCATTGATGAGGGTCATTCCGGCTCGTTGAATCTATTTTCAATGAGGGCGCAAATTTGTTGGAGCGCCTCCCCTTCTTCCCCCTCGGATTCCCCTTCTGCGGTGACCTTGACATCGCTGCCGTTGGTGGCGGCGAGCATTAAGACCTCCATGATGGATTTGGCATCGGCGCTTTGCCCATCAAAGTGCAGGGTGATCTCGGGGTCTAAGTCGCTGGCGGCCTGCACCAAAAGCGTTGCCGCCCGCACATGCAGGCCCAACTTATTGCAGATTTGTACCTTTCGTTCCTGCATGGAACAGACCCTTTATAAGCCGAGCGCTTTTTTCAAGTCCGCGGCGCGGTCGGTTTTTTCCCAGGTGAACTCGGGGAGGTCGCGCCCAAAGTGGCCATAGGCTGCGGTTTTAGAGTAGATCGGGCGCTTGAGGTCGAGAGTTTGCACAATCCAAGTGGGGTTGAGGGGGAAGAGTTCCTTCACTACTTCTTCGATTTTGCTCTCTGCCACCTTAGCGGTGCCGAAGCAATTGACATGGATGCTGATAGGCTGGGGGTAGCCGATGGCGTAGGCCACTTGGATCTCGCATTCATCAGCGGCGCCGGAAGCGACGATGTTTTTGGCCACATAGCGGCAGGCGTACGCGGCGGAGCGGTCTACCTTAGAGGGGTCCTTGCCGGAAAAGGCGCCGCCCCCATGGCGGCCACGCCCCCCGTAGGTATCGACAATGATTTTGCGCCCCGTCAAACCGCAGTCGCCCATGGGGCCGCCGATGATAAAAATGCCCGTGGGGTTGATGAGCCATTCGATGCCGTCGTGAAGCAGTTCTTGAGGGAGGACGGACTGAGCCATCTCTTTCAAATCCTTTTGAATTTGCTCTAAGCTGATGTCTGGGCTGTGCTGGCTGCTCATGACCACGCTGGTTACCTTGACGGGCTTCCCCCCTTCATAGAGTACCGAGACTTGAGTCTTCCCGTCGGCGCGGAGGTAGCCCAGCTTGCCCTGTTTTCTCTCCGAGGCCATTTTTTCCGCCAAGCGGTGGGAAAGGTAGATGGGTAAAGGCATCAGCCCGGGGGTTTCGTTGACGGCGTAGCCGAACATCAAACCTTGATCCCCCGCGCCCTGTTCGGCGTAGGAGCCTTCCCCTTCATTGACCCCTTGGGCGATGTCGGGGGATTGCTTGTCTAAGGTGATCATGACCGCGCAGGTGGTGCCGTCAAAGCCTTTGTCGGAGTGATCGTAGCCGATTTCTCGAATTTTGTTGCGTACAATCTCTTGAAAGTCGATGACCGCCTTGGAGGTGATTTCTCCGGCGATAACCACTAAACCCGTGGTGATCATGGTTTCGCAAGCAACGCGGCTGTTTGGGTCTTGTTCCAACATGGCGTCTAAAATGGCATCGGAAATTTGGTCCGCCATTTTATCGGGATGACCTTCGGTAACAGACTCAGAAGTAAAGATATAAGATCGGGACATAAGTGACCTATGGGATAGGGTAGTTGGTTTTGAATAACAGATTATCGTTTGGGGCTTTGGCTGTCAACATTGCTCTGAGATGTTTGCAGGCGATCCAGCCGCAGCCGCATTCGGTTATCGAAAAGCCGGTTGGCCGCAAGCCACAGGGATGCTAGAGTCCCCAAACCGGTGCCCGCCACTATGAGAAAGATCACCAAGATTTGATATTTCGCCGCTTCTAAGGGGTTGCCCCCGGCTAAGATTTGCCCGGTCATCAAACCGGGCAGGCTGACTAGCCCTGCTGCCGCCATGGTGTTGATGATGGGGGTCAGGCCGGTGCGGAAGGCTTCTTGAGAAATCCCTAAAATCGCTTCTTTGCTGTTTTGTCCCAGGGATAAACGCCCTTCAATCTCGGTTTGTCGTTCGTAGGCTAAACTGGTCAAGCGGTCCAGGCCTAAGGAAACGCCATTCATGGTATTGCCCAGTAAAATCCCCAGCATGGGGATGGAGTATTGGGGCTCAAACCAGGGTTTTGCCTGGAGGATGAACCAGAGCGCGTAAAAAGAGATCAGGTAACTGGAAATCGTGAGAGCCCCTAAAGAGAGGCCAAAGCCCCAAAAACCGACAAAGCTCCTTTTTTGTCTTGCCGTGACTTCCTTGGCGGCAGCGAGGAGCATGACCAAAGAAATGGCCAAGACCCATAAAATGCCTTGCCTGCTGAAGATGAATTGCACGATATAGCCCAGCAAGCCCAGTTGCAAGGTGGCGCGCAAGGCCCCAAGGAGCAGGCGAGAGCCCATCTCCAGCCGGAGGCTGAGGGTCGCTAGGGCCAAGAGGAGGATTAAAAGGGCCCCGAGAGCTAAGTCCAAAGGGGTTAAGAGAATCATGCCAAAGCCCCCTCCAATTCGTATTGCCCTTTTTGCAGCCCTTGGGGTAAAAGTTGCAAGTGCCTGGTACAGAGGCGTCTTGCCTGGATGGGGTCATGGCCCACCCAAATCAGGCCGGCCTTGGTTTTTCTCAGGTAATCTAAAACAAGGGTTTCTAAGAGGAGCGTATTTCTTGGGTCTAGGGCAGCGCTGGGCTCATCGAGTAAAAGCAGGCGGGGTTGATTTTCTAAAAGTCGCAAGAGGGCCAAGCGTTGCCGTTCACCGCTAGAAAGGTTTTTGAGCTCTTGGTCTAAGATATCCGGGGTTAAATCCAGTTGTTGTAAGGGGAGTTGCGCTGGGGCCAAAAAGTGAGGCCTGGGCCGCTCATACCACCAGGCGCTTTGGGCCGGTAAATAACCGATTTGGCGGCGCAAGTCCTGGGGGGCTATCGTTTGGGTGGGTTGGCCTTGAAAAATCACCTCGCCTTTTGCGGGGATGAGGTCGGTCAAGGCGCGCAAAAGCTGACTTTTCCCCCTGCCCGAGGGGCCGGAGAGGCTCAATCGTTCTTGAGGATGTAAGTTAAGGCTAAAGGGCCCAAGATGTAAAAAACAGAGCCCCTTAACCGATAACAGCGGCTCAGGCATAAAGATGAAAGACCATCCAGTAGATCAATACCCCCGAAAAGGAGACATAAAGCCAGATGGGATAAGTCCAGCGAACCCATTTTTTATGGCGTTCCCGCTGATCTCGCATGGCCGCGCGAGCCGTAAAAAAGATCAGGGGCAATAGGGCTCCGGCCAGTAGGATATGGGGGAAGAGGATCAGATAATACAGGGTTCGGCTCCAACCCTCGCCCTTAAATTCCACATGGCCCACCTGCCCGTGATAAAAAAAGTAGATCGCCAAAAAGACGGTGGACACAATTAAGGCTGAAAAGATCAGCTTTTTATGCAGTTGCTCATCTTTTTTGATTTTAACGGCATAACCCGCTCCGAGGAGCAGGCAGGTTGAAAGTCCGTTGAGCCCCGCATTGAGGGGGGGGAGTTGGGTCACCCAATCTGCTGACATTTTTTTTGCTCCGTAAGGGGTAGGGTTTTAGGTTGGGGCTTCCGCTAAAAGGTTGTCAAGGCCTCAATGGGCAGAGGGAGGGAAAAAATTGCCCCCGAAGCCCTATTCGTAGCGATCCACCATTTGAAAGGCACTCCAAAAATAGGGGTGGCCCCAAGAATCGGAATGCAGCAAGGCCAGCTTGGCTTGGCGCAGGGCAACCGGGGGCTTGATCCCTTCGAGCATCTGGGCGTAAAAGGCGGTCATTAAATCCTTGGTGGCCTCATCGCTCACGGCCCAGAGGCTATTGACCACTCTGGCTACCCCCGCCTCTTGAAAGGCGCGGCGCAAGCCGTAAACCCCTTCCCCGGCGTGGATTTCTCCCAACCCCGTTTCACAGGCGGAAAGGACGACCATCTGAGTGCCGTAGAGGTTTAAGGATAATACCTCCATGGCGGTTAAAACCCCGTCGTTGTCGGAGTCGATTTCCCCCAGCAGGGGGGCGTTGGCATTGATTCCCGCAAAGGCCAGCCCCGCCCGCAGCAAGGGGTTGTCTCCCGGGGGAGGGGGCTTGACATTGCCGCCTCGGCTCACCGATAAGAGGCGTTGTTTTAAGCGTTCCTCCTTTTTTAAGAAAAATCCATGGGTGGCGATGTGCAAAACTTCGGGCGCGGTTTTCATTTCTCGCAAACGCGCTTCTTCCGCCTTTTTCCCCGTAAGGAAGAGGGCTTGTGTCTGGTTTTTGTTTTTCACCACCTGATTGATGCTCTCTCCTTCTACCTTGGCCCCTAACAGGGGGACAAAGGAGAGACTGCGCAAGCCGGTGGGGGAGAGCTTGATCCCTTCATTGACTGCGCCGCGGCTGTATGCCTGCGCGCGCGCTTGACTGGGCACGAAATCCACATCGTAATCCGGGCCCGCTAAGATCACATATTGCCCTGTTGTGGGGGGAGGGGGGGTTAAAACGAGGTCTCGAGTTGAGTTGAGTTCCTTAAAAAGAAACTCCTCCAGCAAGACACTGTGGCTTTCCGGCAAGGGAATGGCGTCAAAGGGAACAATGTTGAGTACCCCGTCTTGGACTAGATAAACCTGGGTGCGGCCACCCAACTTGTCTTTTAAGGGCTCCCAGAGCAGGCTGTAAATCCACGCGCCGGATTCTTCCAGGCTCTCTTCATCGGCGTCCTCGCTGATGATGGAATCGCGGAACTCCTGAGCGGAGGTGGTGATGGTTTCATAGGGGCCGAGATCCAGCAGTTGAGCGGTCGGTTTTTCGCAAGAGAAAACCAAGAGGCAAGTCTCTTTTTCCTTGGTTAAGACAACGGCCAACAAGCGCTCTTCTCCCTTGCGGGAAAAGATTTGATAATCAATCAAGGCGTGATTTTCTTTTAAGGCGGGGAGGACTTCATCAACGGTAATTTGCCGTTGGGTATCCCGATAGGCCTTGGAGGATTGGCCTAGAAGGGCTTCGATCTTAAAGGTTTCGGTTTCGAGTTGGGTGGTTTTGTTTTGATAGGCCTCGGGGCTTAAATCCTGGGGGCCCTTGAGGGTTAGGTTTGCCAGTTCTTTTCTCGCCGCGTCCAGTCGGAGGGCTTTTTCTTTTAAGTCCGGGTCTTTTTGCATGGCCACGACCTTGCGCACCTCACTGGAAATTTTCAACAGCAGCCCCTTTCGTTTCAGGCTGACCTCTAAAGCCAGGTAAGGGGCCACGGGGTGGCTGCTGCGCGATAAGAGGTCTAAGAGTTTGTCTTGCTCCCCCCTGTGCAGGTCGATATAGGCTTGGCGGGTATTGGCCCCGGTGACCCAGAGCATGGTTTGAAAAAAGGAGTTGCGCCGCTGGAACCCCTCATAGGCGTTGAGCAGGGCCGCGTTGCCCTGCCCCGCTAAATCCTGCGCTTGGATCAAGGCGTTCAAGGCGTCATAGGTGTAGGGGTGTTGCTTGCCTAAGCGCTTTTCCGCCACTTTTAAGGCGCTTTGGAGTTGCGCGATTGCTTGTTGGTATTTTTTTTGCTGGATGAAGAGTTGCCCTAAGTCGATTTGGCTGCGAATCACATCGGGGTGGTTTTTGCCCAAAGCCTTGCCGCGCAGGGCCAGGGCTCTAGTTAAGGTGGCTAAGGCGGCCGGCAGTTGGTTGAGTCCCATTTGGGCGCGGCCCACATTATTGAGCGCCTTGAGGGTGTTGGGGTGCTGGAGCCCCAATTGCCCTTGCCATGCCGCAAAGACCTGCTCAAAACCATCTAAGGCGAGCGCGTAATTTTTTTGCATGAGATACAAAAAGGCCAAGTTGTTGCGGAAGCGCAAAACAAAATCCGAATTGGCGCCATAGGCCCGATTCGCCGCTTGAATCGCTTCTTGGTATAGGGGGACGGCCTGCGTAAAAACCCCTTGCGACTCCATGAGCATGGCCAAGTTGTTGGCGGCGGCCAAGGTTTTGGGGTGCGCGGGGCCCAAGCTCGCTTTGGATTTTTGATAGACCTCTTTCATCAAGGGTTCTGCTTGTTCAAAAAAACCTCGGTTTTCATAGAGTAGGGCGAGGTTGCCCAAAGCGGATAGGGTTTCGGGGTGATCTGGCCCCAAGAGGCTTTTTAACCCGCTGACCGCGTCGAGATAATTTTGCTCTGCCTGTTTCCAACGGCCCATGAGGCGGCGCAGGCCCGCCAGATTATTGAGGTCGATAAGGGTGTTGAGGTCTTGGGGGCCGTAAAACTCCATATCGAATTGATACACTTTTAAGCCGTAGCTTTCCGCTTCCTTGTACTTTCCCATGGCGGCAAAGGTTTGGCCTAAATAGGCTTGGGTTAACCAGTAGTCGGGGTCCTGCTCCCCTCCTAAGGCCAGCAGGCCTTGGGCCGCCCGGTTTAAGAGGGTTAGGGCCTGGTCGTATTGATTGCGCAAGCGGGCTAGATCGCCTTGGGTACGCAGGGCGAGCCAAGTTTCATAGGCCTTTTCGCCGTAGGCTTGTTGGTTGAGTTGGTAGACCTGATCGGCGAGTTGAGCCGCCTGGGCATATTTCCCCAGTTTTTTATAGACCGAGGCGCTTTGTTCTAAAAGGGTGAGCCTCACCTCTTCGTCGGCGTCGCTTAAGTTTGCCAGGGCGGCAATGCCCTCTTGGAGCAGTGCCGCCGCGGCGTCAAAGCGGCCTAAGGCTTCTTCGATTTCGGCGAGTTGCGCCAAGGCCTTGAGGGTCTGGTTGTTTTTGAGTCCTTGGGCCTGTTTCAACCCCTGAAACGCGGTATGGAGATAGGGTTTGGCTTCGGTAAATTTTCCCTCGTAACTTAAAAGTCTGCCGTAATGCAGTTGCACCTTCCAGGTGAAGGGGTGATTGCCATAGGCCTTGCGTACCGTTTTCAAGGCTTTTTTGGTCAAGCGTAACGCCTTGGCTTGGTCTTCGCTTTCGCTCCATACTAAGGCTTGCTGCCAAGCGCTTTGGGCAGAGGGTTTGGAAAAAGGGCCAAAATGCCGATTGGCATAGCGGATCGCTTGGTTGGCGGCCTGGGCGGCCTGCGCTAAATCCTGCTCGGTCAATGAGGTTTCGCTGGTTTGTTGCAGGCGGTTCCATTCCTCCATTTGTCGCGAGAGGCTCGTTGATTTTGCGAAAGAGGAGGTGGAAAGCCCTCCCAACAGGGCAAGGATCAAGATGATTCGTTTCATGCAATTGCTTGGTTTAAGGTCGGAGTTGGAGGTAAGGGCGCCCTTGGGTTGAGGGGATGTGGGCGCGACCTCGGGTTAAGCTCAACATTATATTATATCGCTTTTTTTGTATCCTTTAAGGGCGGTCAAACAAAGGGATGCTGGTTTCAATTATACGCCAAGTCGTTTGTGGGGGCAAAGGGAATTTCTTTTTCCTCGCAAAGCCTTTAAATCTCTGGGGTGCCTTGAGGCTGAAAACTCCCCCTGAAATCAAAATAGCTTGAACGAGCCTGGGGGTGGACTTTTTTATCCATTGGCTTATTCTGCTCAAAGCAGTTGAATTTTAAGGAAGAACGATGAGATTACAAGCTTACTCCGTTATTTTTTGGGATTTCGATGGGGTCATTAAAGATTCCATGGAGGTGAAAAGCGAGGGCTTTTATCAACTTTTTTTGCCCTACGGCTTGGAGGTGGCCCAAAGGGTAAAGGCCCATCACCAAGCCAACGGGGGGATGAGCCGCCTGCTCAAGATTCCCTTTTACTTCAGCGAGTTTTTAGGTTGGCCCCCCGACCTCGAGCGGGATCAAAAGGCGATTGAAAAATTCGCCCAATTGAGTTGGGAGGCGACGATCAACAGCCCTTGGGTGCCTGGGGCGAAAGAATACCTGAGGGGCCATAAAAAAGCCCAGGACTTTTACATTGTGACCGGCACTCCCGAAACAGAGATCATTCAAAGCTGCCGCTCTTTGGAAATCAGCGATTGCTTTTGTGGAATTTTCGGGGCTCCCAAAGAAAAGGAGGCCATCATCGCTCAGGTGATGGCGCAAGAGGGCTATGCAAAATCGTCATGCCTGATGATTGGGGACGCGACTAAAGACCTGCAAGCGGCGCGGGCGAATGGGATTGATTTTTTGTTGCGGGAAACAGCAGAAAACAGGTCTCTTTTTTCCACCTTTACGGGGCCTAAAGTTGCTGACTTTACGGGTTTTTTATAAATATAGAGATCAGCAGCCGATGTGGCAGGCCTTTTCCTCTAGCTGAATGGTGCAGTGGGTGATGTGAAAGCGCTCTGCCAAAGCTTGGCGCAGAGGGGGTAAGAACCCCTCTTTCTGAATGGTCTCGACAACGAGGTGAACCGTTAAAATCGGTTCCTTGCTGCCAACGCTCCAGACATGTAAATCGCAGATATCGACTACGCCGGGGTATTGGCGAAAAAATTCTTTGACTTCTTGGTTGTTGATGTCTTTCGGATAAGCGTCCAATAAGAGGTTGAAGCTTTCTAAAAGAATGCGTCCGGCACCGAAAAAAATCAACAGCGCGATGAAGCCGGAGACCCAAAGGTCGATTTGGACCTTTCCGGTCAACTCAATGGCGATGCCCGCCCCAATGGCCCCGACAGAACCTAAGATATCCCCCAGCATATGCGCCCAGGCAGAACGCAGGCTAAGGCTGCGTTTGCTTGTGCCCGATTGGGCGGCATCCTGGTCGTGGTGACGCTCATGGCCGGCGGAGCCTTCCTTGCCATGCAAGAGCTTTAAGGCGAGCAAATTGACCAACAACCCGATAACCGCAATCACGATCATCACCAAACTGTGGATGGTTCGGGGTTGCCCCGCTCTGTCCCAGGCCTCATAGAGAATCCAGCCCCCCAGGCCTGCCAGGGTGAGCCCGTTGATGGCGGCGGCAAGCACCTCAACGCGTTTTAACCCATAACTATAGCGACCCTTGGCAGGGCGCGCGGCGAGCCAAAGAGCAAAGAGAGCGATAGCCAAGGCGGAAGAATCGGTCAACATGTGACCGGCATCGGCGACTAAGGCGAGGCTGCCGCTGAAGATTCCCCCCGCCCACTCGACCCCCGCAAAGCCCGCGGTTAAAGCGAGAGCCCAAGCCAGAACACGCATCTCAAAGGAGTAAGGGGCCTGGCGGGTCGTTTTTTGCTCGGGGGTGGGGCTAGTCATGGTCTGTTGAGCTTGAGGCCAAGGTTTGCACATACTCCTCTAGGGCCGTTTTGGTTTGGGGTAGAGCGGCTTTTAGTTCTTTGAGGAGTTCCTCTAAACCCATGGGGTTGGTATCCTCTCCCTTGAATTGGAACTTTTTCCCCAATTCCGCGATTTTTGTGGTTCCCATGTTGGCGGCGATTCCTTTTAAAATATGACCTTGGGTCTGTAGAGTGAGGAAGTCCTTGGCCGTGACCGCCTCTTGAATCAAGGGAATCACCTGGTCTAGCTGCTGGTAATAAGCTTGCACAAAGCGTTGCATGAAGTCCAACCCCAGTAAAGATCGCCCTTCTAAGAGGTCAAGATCCAGTAAGGGGGTCGGGGAGGAATCGGGCATGATTTTATTTTTGCTGTATTTCCCCGACCATTTTTCCAAGATCATTTCAATATTTTTCGGGTGCACCGGTTTGGCCATGTAATCGTCAATCCCTGCGTCTAAATACTTCTGTCGGTCACCAGGCATGGCGTTGGCGGTCATGGCAATGATGATCGGCTGGGGGATGGGCAAACCTCGAATCGCTTGGGTGGCGGCGACCCCGTCTAAAACGGGCATTTGAATGTCCATAAAGATCAGGTCGAAGTTTTGGTTTTTGACGAGAGTTAGGGCTTCGCCCCCATGGTTGGCGGTTGTGGGGGTATAGCCGAGTTTGTTGAGGATTTTGATGGCTAAAAGTTGATTGATCTTGTTGTCTTCCACCAAAAGGATGTCGAGGGGGAGGTCGATGGCTAAAGAGGAATTGAGTTGATTCGTTGTTTCTGGGGCTTGGGGGCTGGTGCCCAAGGCTTGCTCCAGCGCGTTGAGCAGCGTTGTACGGCGCAGAGGCTTTAAGAGCGGAATCACGGATTGATGGGAGGGGTCATCGCGAAAGCTTCGCTCCTTGATAAATTGCGATTGAACGACCGGCAACCCCTGCTGGATCGCTCGATCTAAGAGGTTTTCCACCTCTTGCGTCGTGCAACCCAGATCACTGAATCCCCGGCCCGCAAGGTCGATCAATAAAGCGTCTAGGGGTAACTGCAAGGCCGCCTTGGCTGCCTTGTAGCCTGTAACCCTTTGGATGTCGAGGGGCCAACCGGCCCCCAACTCTTGTAAGTATTGAGCGTAGTGGGGGTTGCCGCTGAGGCAGAGCAGCCGAGCGGGCTTGGAGAGCATCAACTGCGGTCGATGGTTCCCCTGAGCCGCCTGGAGCAAAATAGTAAAATAAAAGGTGCTGCCTTGCCCCTTGGTGGACTCGGCCCACATGGAGCCATCCATGATCTCTGCCAAACGCTTGGAAATGGCGAGCCCCAGCCCGGTGCCCCCGAAGTTCCTTGTGGTGGAACTATCGGCCTGGGTAAAGGGCTTAAAGAGGTTTTTCAGCTCTTTTGGGTCGATTCCGATCCCCGTATCCTCAATACTGAAACGGAGTTCCAAATTAGAGCCCGGTGGGCCTTGCCGTACCCGTAGCCAGATCTGCCCGAGGCTGGTGAACTTGATGGCGTTGCTGAGTAAATTGACCAAAATCTGTTTGATGCGGATTTCATCCCCGATTAAGGTTTGGGGTAGGTTGGGGTCCAGGGAGTAGAATAATTCCAATTCTTTTTCCGCGATGGAAAAGGCAAAGAGTTCCATGACCTCTTCAATGCAATCTCGCAAGCGAAAGGGGTGCGGGTCTAGGGTCAGTTTGCCTGCTTCAATCTTGGAAAAGTCCAAGATGTCGTTGATCACCCGGAGTAGGTTTTGCCCGCTGGATTTAAGCGTTTCCACATATTGGGCCTGCTCTAGGCTGAGATCGGTTTCTTCCAAAAGGCTGCTCATTCCGATGAGGCCGTTCATGGGGGTGCGGATTTCATGGCTCATGGTGGCTAAAAAGTCCGCCTTGATCCGGCTGTTCATTTCAGCGGCTTCCTTGGCCTTTTTGAGTTCTTCTGCTTGCTGTTTGGCCTTGGTGATATCTTCTTTTACCCCTAGGAAATTGATGATATTGCCTTGGGCGTCTCGAATGGGGCTGATGGAACTGGATTCCCAATAGAGGGTTCCGTTCTTTTTTTTGTTTAGGAGTTCTCCATACCAGGGCTTGCCGTGGGTGATCTTGTCCCAGAGATCGCGGTATAGGCTGGGGTGTTGGTGGCCTGATTTAAAAATTCTCGGGGTGTGTTCGCGCAGTTCTTCCAAGCTGTAGCCCGTTAGGGATTCGCATTTGGGATTGGCGTAGATGATTTTGCCTTCTAAATCGGTGATGATGATGGATACAGGGCTTTGCACGACTGCTTGATGCAATCTGAGGATCTCTTGTTCCGCCTGCTTGCGGTCTCGATTGTCGCGGATGAAAAAAAGCTGCGCCGGGCTGCTTTGATAGGTGAAGTGGAGGTGATAAAACTCAATGGGGAGGTTTTCTTGTCTTTTGGTGACCAGCCAGCCTTCTTGCACATGAGAAAGCCCTTCTGTATGCGTTGTTGTGGTGAGGTTCATCTGGCTGAAAAGCTGTTCGGAGGGGAGCCCGATGATCTCTTCTAAAAGGTATCCCGAGAGGGTTAAAAACTGTCGGTTGGCAAAGCGAACCTTACCAAAGGCGACAATTAAAATCCCATCGCTGCTGGATTCCACCACCGCCTTATAATGCTCTTCACTGCGGATGAGGGCTTGCTTTTGTTTTTCTACCCGTTGTTCCAATTCATTTTGAATTTGCCGCAAGTCGTGGTTTGCCTGACTGTGGCCCGTTTTTTCACGGGCATAGAGAAAGCTGCCGCAGGCCAGCAGAAGGCTGATGAGCAAAAAGCTCAGGAGGGAGTCATAAAGGAATTCTTGATCACTTCCGAAATTGTTGGATTCAAGGAAGTGTTGGACAAGCTTGAGCTGAGGTTGGGCTAAATGGGTTGAGCTGATTAGGGTTTGAGACAGGTTCAAGGTGGAGAAAACATAAGTGCCCTGTGTGCCTGTAGTCATGCCGAAGCTTTTTTGGCTTATTTTTTTCCAGGCTTTAGGGTCGGAATTTTTTAAGTTTTTCTCCTTTCGTGCCGGCATGAGGTGGCCCCATTGATCATTTTGGTTCATTCCCAGCAGGAAATAGCCATCTTGGTTGAGGACCATGATGTGCCCATCCATGCCCTGGGCGCGTTGTTGAATCTCTGCGAGCAATTTATTTCCGGAAAACTCCAAAAGCAGCAATAACCCCGATCCCGCTTTTGCTGGATCGAGCTGGATCGCCGCTTGAAAAATCGGGGTCAGGGGCAGTTGATAGAGGCCATGGTCTTTTTTAGGGTGAATCGAAGAAAAAAGGACTTCTTTTTGTTTTAAATTCAGAGCTTGCTTAAAAAAATCGTTCCGGCTTAAATTAGGGCGGAAGGAGGTCGCCGGTTCCAATTGGCTGCGGACGATTTTTGCGAGCTCTTGCCCCTGGCGGTTGAAGAGGGATATCTGGTTGAGAAAGCGGGAGGAGTTTAAATAGGCTTGCGCTGTTTTATAGGGAGTGTGTTGTTTTGCCTCAAGGCCTTTGATAGGGGGAGCAAAAGGGTACCAATGGGCGACAAAACGGGTTTGGGCTTGAAAGTCTTGGAAGAGTTTTTCTAAATATTGTTGTTGCGCCTGGGTATAGTTCAGTGTCCTTGCTTTAAACTCTTTTTGCGTTAAGCTTTTATGAAGTTGGTTTGTACTGTATGCAAAAAGGGCAAAGATCAGGAAAATAGGTAAAAAGACAATCAGAAAATTAGAAAACAGATGATTTTCTTTGAAAAAAATATGTTTCAAGGGGTTGTTGTTCTGAGTGTTTCTGTCGGCTAAAAGGCTGGATTAAACTACGACATTAAAGTAATTTAAGCAAATGAAAGCGAGGGGTTTACAGATTCTGGCAAGGATGGGCTACGCGGTATTGGCGGTGGTTTTGCTCCTTGCTTGTTCTGGGAAAGACAAAAAAACGGTTAAAAGCATGGTGATTGAGCCGGCCAATTATGAGGCGCAGCTGAGCGAAGCCTTTTTGACCTATTCGGCCATCGCCACCTATGACGATGACACCACCGGCGATGTCACCGGAAAATTGCGTTGGAGAAGCTTTGCCAGCTTTCAGTCCGACAGCACGGCGGACTTGCTTTTTTTAGATTCCACCAGCAGTTTGGCGGTCTTGCGCACCTCAGGCCTGTTTACCATTCAAGCGACTTGGCAGGCTTATTATGACGCTTCGACGGATTTAAAGGTCTATACCAAATTGACCATAAATTAAGATTTACCAATTGGTTGTTTTGCCGTATGTTTTATTCTGAAGTTTTTTCTTAAATTTTCCAGGGTGCGCAGTCATGAAAAATAAAATGATCGGTCTTTTTATCGCGGTTTTGTTCATTCTTCCTGCTTCGGCTTTGGCGGACGGTAAGGCTTTGTTCAAGTCGAAGGGTTGCTCTGGTTGTCATGGGGCCATGGGGGCGAAAGCGAGTGGGATGATCCCTCAGTTGATGGGGAAAGATGTCGCCTTGTTGCAGGAAAAGCTTACCGGCTATCGCGACGGTACCATTAAGAGCAAGGGCGCGATGCTGATGAACAATAAAATGGTCAAGTCTTTGAGTGATGAAGAGATCGTCGCCATCACCACTTGGTTGGCGGGTCATCAGTAACCAATAGATGGCAGAACATCATGCCCTGTTTGCCGCCGGATGTTTTTGGGGGGTGGAAGAAGGCTTTCTCTCCACTCCGGGGGTGACGCGAACTCAGGTGGGTTATGCGGGGGGAAGCACGGAAAACCCGACTTACCAAGAGGTTTGCGGGGGGGCAACGGGGCACGCCGAAGTGGTATGGGTGACCTTTGATTCGGCAAGGGTCTCCTATGCTCAATTGCTGGAGCGGTTTTGGTCGCTCCACGACCCGACGCAACTCAATCGGCAGGGCCCTGACCAGGGGACTCAATACCGTTCCGCGATTTTTTACCTTAACGATGAGCAAATGAATTTGGCCCATGCAAGCATGCAAGCTTTTTCCGGTCATTTTTCGCGTCCGATAGTGACCGAGGTCACTGCCGCGCCCGCCTTTTTCCCCGCAGAGGAATACCACCAAAAATATATTCGCAAGCGCAGTCGGCATTGCGATTCAGCATTTGCCAAGAGCCCCTGATTGCGGCAAGTTGCGGCAAAGGCACTGTTTAAGGATGGAGGTAGATTGGATCAGATTTGGCTTATTTTAGAAAAAGGGGGAGTGATGATGATCCCCTTAGGGCTTTGTTCGCTCATCGCCTTAACGGTGATCTTTGAGCGACTATGGGCCTTGAACCGCGCCAAGGTATTGCCTCGTGGGGCCTTGTTGGTTTGGGATGCCTGGGCCGCGCAGGGCGCGGATATGAAGCATTTGCCCGAGGGCTCGAAGCAGGCGGTGCTACAGGCTGTTTTAAGTGAATTGGCCGATTTTTTGCCTCTGCCTGTCAGCCGCCTGGAAGAGCGTTTTGGCGACCTCTCTCGCAAGGCGCGCAACCGTTTGGAGCAAGGGCTGGTTTATTTAGATACCATTGCCGGGGTGGCTCCTTTATTGGGTTTGTTGGGGACCGCCTTGGGGATGATTCGCGTCTTTGCCCAGCTTTCTTCAACGGGCGCGGCGAAGATGGAAGCCTTGTCCGCTGGGATTAGCGAGGCCTTGTTTACCACCGTGACCGGTTTGTGTATCGGTATTCCCGCGTTGATTGCCGCTAATTTAATCAGTCGCCAGATCGACAACCTGATGCTGGGTCTGGAAGACCAACTCAATAGCTTGTTGGACGCGCACCCTCTCTGTTTTGTCGAGGGGCAATGAGGCTCGATCAGGCGAAAACTCGGCGCACAAGCATCAATCTGACCGCTTTGATTGATGTGCTGTTTTTGCTCATCATCTTTTTTTCGGTTTCCACTCAGTTTACCAATCAGCAGGCCGTTGAGATCAAGCTGCCTAAAAGCGATACCAGCCAAGCGGTTTCGACCAGTTCAAGGTTGATCATCTTAATGAAGTCGAAAGAGGAGTTGTTGCTCAACGGCGAACCCGTGTTGGCCGACTCCTTAGCGCAACGGTTGGCCGGGAAGGAGTTTGACCGGAAAAAAAAGGTGATTTTGAATATTGATAACGCGGTGACTCATGGCCAGGTAATCTGGTTGTTGGATGCCTTGAAGCGGAATCATTTCCAAAAGGTGGCTTTTGGCACTCAAGCTGGATTATAAAGAGCGGAAAGGGGCCTTGATTTTTGCCTTCGCGCTGGCTTTGCTGTTGCATCTTGCCTTGCTCTCTCCTGTCGCCCATTGGCTGAAGCAAAGCCTGCTGCCGAGCTTTTCGGAACGGGATATCGACTTAGAACTGCTGCAAATCAAGCGGAAAGAAAAAGAGAAGGATCGCTGGAAACGGCTCCCGAAGCATAAAAAACGACTCGCTCAGCAAGAGCAAAAAGGGCAAAGCGGGGGAGCGGGTTCCGTAAAGCGAGGGCGAACCCGCAAGGATGAATGGGCGAAAAAGGGGCCTTTTTCAGAAAGTCCGGCCATGTTGGAAGAACTGAAAAGCACCTTAAAGGGAAAGGGTCCCAACCCGACCGCCGCGGAGGGGCTGAAGTTCACCATGAACACCTATCGCTGGAGTTGGGAACGCTATATTGAGAATTGGGCAGTGGATTTAAGCCGCTGGTGGCAGCCCCCGAACGATTATATGAGCGGGCAATATCCAGAAGGGGGGTTTGTTTGGGTGCGGGTACGCCTATCGCCGGGCGGAGAAATGCTGGGATATGAAATTTTAGAACACAATGTGAGCTCCGAAATGAAGATGATGGTGGTTCAGGCTTTATTGGGCGCGCGGTTGCGGCCCCCCTTGCCCGCCGACTTTACGGAAAAGGAATTGCAGATCAACTGGAAGTTTATTTATCCGAGGTTTGCCGATTTGCGGCATCGCTAAGGTGCGGGGTGAAGCCGAAGAGGGGGCCGCAAAATACTTGACTCTATACTGGGGTATAGGGTGTATCTTCAATTTAAGGGGTATGAAATGGAATTGAAGATTGGAGAATTAGCCAAACAAGCGGGGATTCATATACAAACGGTGCGGTATTATGAGCGTAAGGGGTTGCTGTTTGCCCCGAGTCGCTCGGCCTCAGGCTATCGGTATTACTCCCTTGAAAGCTTAAAGCGGTTGAATTTTATTCTTAAGGCCAAAGAGCTTGGATTCAGCTTAAAAGAGGTTCAAGAATTATTGGAACTCCGGGCGGACCCAAAAGAAAGCTGCCAGCAGGTGCAAGCCCAAGCGAGGTTGAAACAAGTGGAGGTGCAAAAGAAAATCAATTTTCTGACTCGACTCGATCACAGTCTAGGCCAGTTGATTCAAGCATGTGAGCATCGCAGCCTAGAAGATCAATGCCCCATCTTAACGAATTTGGAGGATGAAGCATGAAACCCATGACCTTGATTTATTTTAAGGGCTGCCCCAATGCCCAACCCATGAGAAAAATGCTCCTGCAAGCCGGGGTGGAGGAGATTGAAGAATGGATTCAAGATGAGCTCCCCCCGGGGCACCGCTTTTTGGGTTATTCTTCCCCAACGGTGATGCGGGGGGAGTCGCTTCTTTTTGGAACCCGGACCGACGCGGCCCAGGGGGGCTGTAGTTTATCCCTGCCGAATCTGGAAGAGTTGAGGGAACTGCTTGCCTGAAGGGGTTGCTCTTTCCTTTCTTTTCCTCTTCAACTTCCTTCCGGCTGTAGGCCCACCCCTGCGGCCCGCAAGGCGGCCTCGGTGATGCCCGTGCCTTGGCGGCAAGCCAACAATTCTCCATTGACCGCAACTGAGGGGAGCTGTTTGACCCCATAGGCCTTCGCCTTATCCCGACATGTGTTGCTTTCGCGGCCTGCATTGAGGTCATAAAGCAGCACTTCGCAAGTGTCACAGGCAATTTGTTTCACTAGTTGCACAAGTGGCTCACAGATGGGGCAATTGGCGGTAAAGACTTCGACTGTTTTCGTTTTCATGACCTTGCTCCGATTGAGTTTCACAGAGGTTTTACCAGACTGAATCGTCCAGAGAAAGGGTTTCTGTTATCTTTAGGATAAGCCCGGTACCTGCCTATAGAGTCAAGGCTGAAAAAGAATTATTTTTTGGGCTTGACTCGGTACTAAGGTATAAGGTTTAGACTTAAAGCATGAAACAAACCCAATTACTGCAAATCGGTGCCTTGGCCAAACAAGCGAGGGTCAACATTCAAACGATTCGCTATTATGAGCGCCGGGACTTGTTGCGCCCCCGGCAAAAGTCGGAGTCCGGTTATCGGTTGTTTGAGCCCGATGCGGTGAAAACCATCGGCTTCATTAAGCAGGCGCAAAAATTGGGGTTTAGTTTGGCCACCATAGCCGATTTATTGGCCTTGCGAGAGCCCGGTGCGGTCAATTGCCAAAAGGTGCGCGGTAAGGCAGAAGCCAAGTTGGTCGAAATACAAGAAAAGCTCCATCAGCTAGAGCGGATGAAACAGACGATTCAGGATTTAATCCAGAGTTGTAAGGCTCAAACAGAGCAAAAGGGTTGCCCCATTCTTGCGGGCATGGAGGTAAATACGCATGAACCTCCATGGAGATTAGCGGAGGGTTTGCATTGCGAATGTTTAGAACCTTAGACTCAAAGCTTGCGGGCTTTTGGAGGCGATGCATTGAAATCGACCTCCAAAATTTAAAAAATAGTTTTTTTGGGAGGGTTTTTGAAAAATAAATGGATGATTTTTGGCGGCGTCGGAGCGGGCATCGCGGCTTTATGTTGCTTTACCCCCCTTTTGGTGATCGCCTTGGCCGCCGTAGGCTTGGCAGGGCTGAGCGCCTATCTGGATTTTGTGCTTTTACCCCTGTTGCTTGTCTTTGTGGCCTTATTTGCTTTAGGATTATATCAGGCCCGTAAACTCAAAAACTGTGTCCCCGATAATCTAGACAAAAGCTTAAACGAGGAGGCAGAATGAAACAAAAAGATTCAAACCTCGCTTTATTGGGTGGGGGGCTCTTTACGGCTTTTTTGGCTTCACTTTGTTGCCTTGGCCCCTTCGTGCTTTTGACTCTCGGTATCGGGGGGGCCTGGGTGGCGAATTTAAGAATTTTGGAAGACTATCGCTATCTACTGATGCTGTTTACGGCATTGTTGTTGGGATGGGCTTACAAAGGCGTTTTTTTGAATAAGGAAACCGGAGAATGCTCGGCAGAACAAATTTGCGCTCGTCCTGCGGTGAAAAAAAGCTATAAAATCGGTTTTTGGTTGGTTTTGCTTGGGGTTGGCCTTTTGTTCGCCTCACCGGAGTTGGCGCCATTTTTTTATTAAGAGGGAAAATGAAAATCAAAATTGTGGGTTTTGTTTTGGTGATTGGCTTGTTGGTAAACCCCATGCTTTGGGCAGCGCAACAGCAGGTGACTTTAAAGGTTGAGGGGATGACTTGCGGGATGTGCCCTCTTACTGTAAAATCAAGCCTGAAAGCCGTAAAATGTGTTTCCAAGGCCGAGATTTCGTTAGCGGAGCAAACTGCTAAGGTGCGGTTTGATGATGCCCAGTGCCAAGTCGAAGAGCTGATTGAGGCAACGACTCGCGCGGGCTATCCCTCAAGGCTGAAAGAAACAAGCTAATCTTACTTTTTTTTGCAGGGGTCTTATGAAAAGCGTTAAATTTCTTGTCTTGATTGCGCTGGTTTTTTCAGTTTCCGGTTGTGGTTGGCTCTGGGGTGGGTGTCATGGTTCGCGCCATGGCCATCATGAGAGTCGCTCTGTAGAGCAAAACTCCGCTGTTGGCGCAGAGGGGGAGTAGGGTAAAGCGGTAAACAAATCGCCTGGAATCAATGAGCCCAGCAGGCTGAGACCGCCTTGCCGCCTTGAAACCCATTCGTTTGGGGGGAGGCATAAGTTCGCTAAGCCGCTTTGAGGGGGATCAAGCCAAGCCCGATTGAGGCTCTTTGTGGGAAAGAAGCCCGGTTTTAATTTAGTAACCCGGCGTATATATTTTGGGAACCTCTGAAAAACTCCTTGCCTACCGCTTGTTCAAGCGGTAGGCTCGTGCCCTTCGGGCTGATTATAGCCCTGGGGGCGCTTACGCCCAGCGAGCGCTCGCGCGAGCCGCCCCACCGGCTGCGGTCTCGGGCAGAGCGTCATCAAGGCGATCTGTCTTTAAGCGAACTCTGCGAAGGTAAAGGGAGCGGTCTGTAGGCTGCGCCTAGGTCGGTCCAGTTTATGGAGAAACAGTAATAGGCGCCGGATTAATCTTGACTCTGAAGAAAATATGCTTTAAGTCTAAAGAAGAAGAAAAATATAAAAATCGATATGCTGCAAATTCGTCAACATTCCTCTAGGGTCGCGGCCCCACTGGTGATTCTATTACTCCTGCTTACGCTGGCTTGTAGTTTTGCCTATCAAGGTCTGCCGGATTCTTTGAGGAGTTCGAACTCCTTTTTGTTGGCGGCTTCCCCCTCTCATTTTAGCTATCATCAACATCGGCAAGCCGAACCTTCTCCTCTGGATTCATTTTGCTGTGTTGAGGTCATGGCCCCCAGCAAAGATGTGGCCGTTAAACTGGACCCTTCTCTTTTTGCTTTGCTTGCCGCTCCCTTGGTGATCCTCTGGGTTTTGCCCTCACTTTGGAAGAGAAGGCTGAGCTTCTCTGTTTCTCGATTCATACTTCTCTCCCCTCCTCAAAGTTTGGTGGACCGAAAAGTCTGTCTACTCTGTTAAGTTTCCTTATATATTTTATTATTTCTTGCTTGGTTTAAGACCAAACCATTGAGCGTAGCTTATTATTTGCGCAAATTGGGCAGGGGCAATTGAACCTTGAAGGCTAGGGTTATATTGCTCTACAGGTCTCATGATTGCACGCGATTGAGGGTTGTTGCCCTTTGCGCAAATAATAATTTTAGTTTCCAGGTTTTTATCATGTTGCATCATCAATATAATAAAGGGAGAATGAAAATTGTTTTCCGTTATCTTATTTTTTTTAAGCCCTTTTAGTGGCTCCCATCGACTCTTTAGGTGGGAGGAATTCATTTTTGCAAAAGAGCGGGTATGAAATTAAAGGGTAAAATCAAACCGTCGATTCCATTATGGATTGCCTTGGGGCTTGGTTTGTTGATCAGTCTTTTGGTGTTTCGTTTGGTCTCCTTTAGCGCCAAGGTCACCGATTATTACACTCCGGCGGTTTTGGTTTCCGAAGACTTTGTCGAGGCGGCGGAGCATTTGCGCGACAGCCTAGGGCAAAAGGAACCGGCAGCATCAACCAGTATGGTGCGGATTCATTTTCGGAGTTCCTTTCAGAAATTTCGTAAGTTCATGGCCTTGTTTCATCGTGATGGCTTGCATTTTAACGCTCAAGTGATCGAGGTGGGGGACGAGGTATTGGCCTTGCTCGCAGCTCACAACTTCAATCCCTTGCCAAACCGATTGGATAAATTGACCGAGGTGGCAAGTCAAAACCTGAGGCAGCACCAAGAAGAAATCCGCCGCGCTAAATTAAACATCCAATTCAGTGCCTATTTGGTCGCTCTATTGAGTTTGTTGCTTTTGGGCGCGGGTTTTTATTACACGAAACTAGAGCTTCGCCTGCAAGAAATTAGGGAGCAGGAAGCAGCGACCTTGTCGGCGATCAAGGCGTTGGTCAATGCCTTAGAAGCCCGTGATGCCTATACCAAGGGGCATAGTGCCCGGGTAGCGCGGTATGCGTTGCAACTGGGCAAGGCCCTGAATTGCTGTTCCTGCGACTTGGATGCCCTGGAATTAGCGGCGATTATGCACGATATCGGTAAAATCGGGGTGCCCGACCAAGCTTTGCTGAAGGCGGGAAAGCTGACCGAAGAAGAATACGGCTTGATCAAAAAACATCCGCGCATTGGAGAAACCATCTTAGCCGATTCAGCGCACCTGGAAAAAATTATCCCAGGGGTGTTGCTGCATCATGAGCGCTTTGATGGAACCGGATACCCTCAAGGGATATCCGGGGACCGTATTCCCTTAATGGCGCAGATCATCTCGGTGGCGGACGCCTATGACGCCATGACCAGCACCCGCCCCTATCGTCAAGCCTTAAGCCCGAAGCAGGCGATGGAGGAATTAAAACGAGGAATCAACACCCAATGGGAGCAAAAAATCATCGAATGCTTTATCCAAACCTTACAGAACCCGGACTCAACCAGCCAGTTGGAATTTTTTCTGCAGCCGACTCCGGGCAACCCCCCAACCTCTGTGCCCAAGTCAGGTGCTAGATCCAATTAAAAAAAGGAGTTTTTTATGTTGAAATCAATTCTCATTATGTTTTTGCTTGTGCTGGGTCCCTTCGCCTTGTCGGCTCACTCTGGAGAGGAACATCAAAAGAATAAAATGGAGAGCGCCCCTTCGCCAGAAGGGCTGAAGAAGGTCAATGAGCATTATCTCAAGCAGGTTAAACCGATTTTTAAGAAAAAATGTTTTTCTTGCCACGGCTCCGGTGTGGATTTGCCCTGGTATGCGGTGATTCCAGGCCCAAAGCAGTTGATGGAGTGGGATATTAAAAAGGCGAAAAAGCACTTGGATTTTAGCCGAGACTTTCCCTTTGTCAGTCATGCCACTCCAAAAAAGGATTTACAGGCAATCCTCAAAATGGTTCGGGAGGGCAGTATGCCGCCATTGCGTTTTTTATTGATGCACTGGGATGGCGCTTTAACCTTGGAGGAGGATCAGGTGATTCAGGCCTGGGCCAAAAAGAGTTTGCTCCAACTTCAACAGACCCCTTAAGCCCTTTTGCAAACTAAGCTGGGGAGGATTCAATAATTTTTTAGGTACAAGAAGATGAAACAGAAAAAAAAACAAAACCAACAAATCTTAATTTGGCTTTTGACCGTTGCGCTCTTTGCTGGGGGTGGGGCTTGGTGGTTTAAGGAGCAGGAGAAAACTTCCAGCAGTTTTTCGGGCGCAGCTCAAGGCCCTCGTTTATCGGGCGAAAATATTTTCGCAAAATATTGCGCCTCCTGCCACGGTGATCAGGCAGTGGGAGAAAACCCGCTCAAGGTCGCGGGGGGGCAAAAGCCGGGGGGTGGTTACTGGGCCCCGGCCCTCAATGGAACCGCGCATGCTTGGCACCATCCTCCAGACGCGTTGTTCCAAACGGTGAAAGAAGGTTCCATCGCGGAAGATTAGCGGATGCGGGGTTTTAAGAATCGTTTAAGTGACGAAGAAATCAATAGAGTGCTAAGTTATATTCAGTCTTTATGGCCGAAAAAGATTCAAGAGCGCTATCAGCGGGCGCATGAGGGGCTTTAAAATTAGACGAAGCTAAATTTTACAAGAGTAAACCCAAAATGAAATTTAAAAATAAACGGGCAAAAGAGTTTCTTTTTT
Organism: bacterium; assembly: GCA_024275165.1. GTDB lineage: Bacteria > SAR324 > SAR324 > XYD2-FULL-50-16 > XYD2-FULL-50-16 > JAJRZQ01. The sequence goes on from JAJRZQ010000002.1 coordinate 57,289, forward strand.
TGCTTTGCTGGCGGTCATTATTTATTACTTTGTTGCTGATTTTTTCTGGGGGGGCCTTATGGGCGGAAGAGAAAGCGCGGCCGGTTGCCCCCAATGCAGCTTTTTACACCTTAGAGTCTGCGATTGAATACGCCTTAAAGCACAACTCGGGCTTGCATCAAGTGACTTCGCGGCAAAAGGCCAAAGAAAATATCGTGCCCCAGGCAGGCTCCTTGCCGGATCCGGAAATTAGTGTGGGCATGGCGAATCTGCCGACGGATACCTATGATCGCCAGCAAGAAGGCATGACCCAGTATAAGGTCGGTTTAAGTCAAAGTTTTCCCTTTCCGGGCAAGCTTGGGTTAAAAGAAGATTCCGCTAAATTCATTGCCGAGAGCGCAGGCAAGGAAGTCGATGAATTCCGCTTTAACTTAAAACAGCAGGTCAGCACTTCTTGGTGGGAACTCTTTTATCTCAATCGAGCTTTAGAGGTGGTGAGAAAAAATCAGAATTTGCTGCGTCAGTTTGTGCAGATTGCCAAGACCAAATACCGGGTGGGTAAGGGGCTGCAACAAGATGTCCTGTTGGCCGAGGTGGAACTCTCTAAGCTTCTGGATGCAGAGATTCAGTTAAAGCGGTTGAAAGAAAGGGCAATCGCCTTTTTTAACGCCCTATTGAATAAAGACCCGCTGAGTGTGGTCGAACTCCCGCACGAGGCTCCGCCAAAGCTCCCGGAACTGTTGCCCGAGGTCGCCTTGTATGAGTTGGCGCAAAAAAATCGACCCCTTCTCGCTGCTTATCGCAGCCGGATCAAGGCGGCAAAGAGCCGGCTCGCTTTGGCGGAAAAGGAATACTATCCCAACTTTAAGTTTGGCGTTGAATATGGTACCAGGTATGGGCAAAATCCCGACGGCACGGACCGAACCAATTTAGCGAGCGTTAAACTGGGAATCTCGATTCCCCTGTACGCGGCTTCAAAACAAAGCGAAGGGGTCAGCCAGCGGGAGCATGAACTGGAAATGAACCAAAGCGCTTTGGTGGATCAAGAGGTGCGGGTTCGCTCACAGGTTTCAGACATGCTCTCTGAATATCGCAATGGGGTGGATCAGGCGCAATTGTTTTTATTGGGGATCATTCCTCAAGCCAGGCAGGCGGTTGAGTCGATGCAAGCGGCTTATCGGGTGAACAAGGTAGACTTTTTAAACCTCGTGCGCATGCAAGTCACCCTATTCAATTATGAAACCCAGTATTGGAGAGTCTTTACCAGAGCAAAGCAGACTCTTTCTCAGATCGAAGCCCTGGTCGGCAGCGAGGCGATTTATAGCTCCACTAAGAAATAACTTGAAGCAAAGGCAACCTATGAATAAACAACTGATCGTATCTGTCTTGGCCACGGCAATCTTGAGCGCTGCGGGGGGATATTGGTTCTCGAATTTAAAGAGTGGAGGCCAAGGCTCCGCCAGTCAAGAACAGAGCGAACGCAAGCCTCTGTATTATCGCAGCGCCATGAACCCCGCGGTGACCTCGCCTGTTCCGGCGAAAGACTCGATGGGCATGGATTATGTTCCTGTTTACGCGGATGAAGGGGGGGGGAATGATGCCAAGGGGACGGTGCGGATTGATCCGGTTACCACCCAGGATATGGGGGTTAAAACCGTTCGGGTGAAGAAAACGAACCTTTCTTCGAATGTCCAGGCTGTGGGCCGGGTGACCTTTAATGAAGAGCATATGAGTAGATTGCATGCCAAAACAGAGGGCTGGATTCAAGAAGTTTTGGTGAGTAAGACGGGGGCTTGGGTCAATAAAGGGGATGTTTTATTAAAAATCTATTCCCCCCAATTGGTGACGAGTCAGCAAGAATATGTTTTGGCTGTAAAAAACCTGAATAATATTAAAGCCTTAAAGAAAAGTAAATTTCACGAGCTCTATCAAAACGCCAAGGAAATGGTTTTCACTTCGCGCGAACGCTTGAGGCTGTTGGATGTTCCGGAACACCAGATTAAAGAATTGGAAAAAACCTTAAAAATTAAAGACGCCCTGCACATTCATTCAATCGCGACCGGGGTCGCGATTAAGGTGGATGCGCGAGAAGGGCAATATGTGACCCCCAAGGATGAACTCTACATGATCGCGGATTTATCCAATGTCTGGGTTTTAGCCGAGGTTTATGAAAATGAATTACCTTGGATTCAGCAAGGCAATGAGGCTCAGCTTCGTTTGTCGGGGTTGCCGGGCCGAGTTTTTCGGGGAAAATTGGTCTATATCTATCCCTATGCCCAGGAAAAAACCAGAACGATTCAGGTCAGAATGGAGTTTAAAAACGCGGATATGGCCCTGAAACCGGAGATGTTTGCCAATGTGACCATTCAATCGACCAAGACCATAGACGCTTTGGTTGTCCCCTCGGAGGCGATTATCCGCACCGGTTCGAGAGAGCAGGTTTTTGTGGTGCGAGAACCGGGTAAGTTTGAGCCGAGAGCGGTGACCATCGGTATCAGTTCAGAGGGGCAAACCCAGGTTTTATCGGGGTTGAACGAAGGGGAGGAAGTGGTGACCTCAGCGATGTTCTTGATTGATTCGGAGTCGAAACTGCGCGAAGCTTCCAGTAAAATGCAGGAGAGAAAAAGCCTAGAGCCCCCTCCCATGGATCCCAACATGAAGATGGACTCATCTCCCTCCATGCCGGAGATGGATCACTCTAAAATGAAGATGGACAAGCAGGGAGGGCAACCATGATCAGTAAGCTTATCGAGGCCTGTCTGAAAAATCGTTTTGTCACTTTGGTTTTTTCGCTGCTGTTGACCCTAATCGGCCTCTGGTCTTTTATCAGCACACCCTTGGACGCGATTCCGGATTTATCGGATGTGCAGGTGATTATTTTTACCGAGTTTCCAGGCCAAGCCCCTCAGGTTGTAGAGGATCAGGTGACCTACCCCCTGACCACGGCCATGTTGGCCGTTCCCTTTGCGCAGGTTGTGCGGGGCTACTCCTTTTTTGGTTTGTCTTTTGTCTATATTATTTTTGAAGAGGGCACGGATATGTACTGGGCCCGCTCGAGGGTATTAGAGTATTTAAACTATGTCTCCGGGCGCCTGCCGCAAGGGGTCAATCCGGCCTTGGGACCGGACGCGACCGGAGTGGGTTGGGTCTATGAATATGCCCTCATTGACAAAACCGGAAAGCACAACCTCGCTGAATTGCGTTCCATTCAAGATTGGTATCTGCGCTATCCGTTGCAAACCGTGAACGGCGTATCTGAGGTGGCCTCGGTGGGGGGTTATGTCAAACAATATCAAATTGAAGTCGACCCCAATGCCTTGGCGAGTTACAATATCCCCTTGTCGAAGGTGTTGCGTGCGATTAAGCGCTCTAACAGGGATGTGGGCGGTAAGTTGATCGAAATGAGTGAAACCGAGTATATGGTTCGTGCCGCGGGGTATATTCAGGGAATTGAAGATATCAACCAGATTCCCGTGGCCTCGGACGGCAAGGGCACCCCGGTGCGGATTCAAGATATCGCTCATGTCCATATCGGCCCCGAATTGCGTCGTGGTCTGGTGGAACTGAACGGTGAGGGAGAGGTCGCCGGCGGGGTGGTGATCATGCGCTTTGAAGAAAACGCTCTCGCCACCATTCAAGGGGTTCGGGATAAACTGGAGGAATTAAAAAAGGGGCTGCCCGAAGGGGTGGAGATTGTTCCCGTTTATGACCGCGGTTCCTTAATTGAACGAGCGGTGGAAAACCTGCAAAGTAATTTGTTCCAAGAGCTGGCGATTGTCGGGTTGCTGTGCGTATTGTTTCTTTTTCATTTTCGTTCGGCTCTGGTGATTTTTATTTCCTTGCCCATCGGTATTTTAATCGCCTTCATTATTATGCGCTGGCAGGGACTCAATGCCAATATTATGTCTCTGGGAGGCATTGCCATTACCATCGGGGCCATGGTGGACGGGGCGATTGTGATGATTGAAAATGCCCATAAACATTTGGCGGAGGCGGCCTTGAAAAAAGGAGAAGCCCTAACGACAGAGGAACGCTGGAAAACGGTGGGGATTGCCGCGAAGGAGGTCGGGCCGGCTTTGTTTTTCTCCTTGCTGGTGATTACGGTCTCTTACCTTTCTATATTTACTCTAGAGGCGCAAGAGGGCCGGCTGTTTAAACCCTTGGCCTTTACCAGTACTTATGCCATGGCGGTGTCGGCGATCTTGGCGGTCACGATGGTCCCTCTGTTGATGGGGTATTTGATCAAGGGCAAGATTCCAGATGAGAACAAAAACCCGATCAACCGAGCCCTCCATTGGCTGCATACTCCGGCGTTGAAAGTCTCTTTGCAAAAGCGAGGGGTGACCTTTTTAGCTACCCTGCTCATTTTAGCGGCAACGCTTTATCCTTTGTCTCAATTGGGGAGCGAATTCATGCCGCCCTTGGATGAAGGGGATATTTTATATATGCCTACCACTTTTCCCGGTATTTCCATTACGAAAGCCAAAGAGCTTTTACAGCAAACCGACAAGATTTTAAAAACCTTTCCTGAGGCGAAAACGGTTTTTGGCAAGGTAGGCCGGGCGGATACGGCGACAGACTCGGCTCCCTTGAGCATGATGGAAACCATTGTGCAATTAAAACCCCGGGCAGAATGGCCCGATCCAGATAAAACGACCCAGGAATTAATGAAGGAAATGGATCAAGCCATTCAGTTTCCGGGGCTTTCTAATGCCTGGACTCTTCCTATCAAAACCCGTATCGACATGCTTTCTACGGGGATCAAGACGCCCATTGGGATCAAGGTCAGCGGGCCGGATTTGACGGTATTGCAGAGGATTTCTGAAGACATTGAACAGGCGATGAAAACAATTCCCGATACGCTTTCCGCTTTTGGAGATCGCACCGTGGGGGGATATTTTCTCGATTTTGATATCGACCGAGAGGAGGCCTCTCGTTATGGTTTGACGGTGGGGGATGTTCAAGATGTAGTGCAATCCGCGGTCGGGGGTATGAATGTAACCCTGACCGTAGAAGGGCTGGAGCGGTATCCGGTCAATGTGCGCTACGCTAGGGAATTGCGCGATAGCCCGGAAAAACTCAAGCGAATTTTAATCTCTCTACCGGGTGGGGGGCAAATTCCCTTGTCTCTGGTCGCGAAAATTAAATTAAGAAGAGGCGCCCCGGTGATTAAAAGTGAGAACGCCCGCTTAAATGCCTGGATTTATGTGGACATCAAAACCTCGGATATTGGCGGTTATGTGGCTCAGGCAAAGAAAACCTTGCAAGAGCAGGTGGTTATTCCTCCCGGTTATACGGTGGCATGGTCCGGGCAGTTTGAATACATGGAGCGGGCGGCCAAACGGTTGCAGGTCGTGGTTCCCCTGACCTTGTTTTTGATTTTTATGTTGTTGTATTTTAATTTTGGAAACCTCGTCGGGCCTTTGGTGATTATGTTGACGATTCCCTGCGCTCTGGTCGGTGGTGTTTGGTTGGTCTACTTCATGAACTATAATATTTCGGTTGCCGTGGCAGTGGGCTTTATCGCTTTGGCCGGGGTTGCCGCGGAAATCGGGGTTTTGGTGCTGACCTTTATTGATGAGAATATCGCCCAGATGCGGAAGGAGAAAAATCGCCCCTTGAGGGGGGAGGAAATCCAAGCCGCGGTGCTGCAGGGAACATCGGCCCGGGTGCGCCCTGTGGCGATGACAACCTTATCCACCCTTGTGGGTTTGCTGCCCATCATGTGGGGCTCGGGGACGGGCTCGGATGTAATGCACCGGATCGCCGCCCCCATGGCCGGAGGTTTGATCACGGTGATCTTGCTGGGGTTGCTGGTGCTGCCGGTGATCTATGGGGGGGTGTTGTGGTTTTTAGAAGAAAAGCAGCCTCAACCCGGTGCAGAATGAAATAATGTGTTAGTTTAAATGAGGGGAGCTTTGATAAAGGAACCTCTGAAAAACTCCTTGCCTACCGCTTGTTCAAGCGGTAGGCTCGTGCCCTTCGGACTGATTATGGCCCCTGGGGCGCGTCGAGTTTTTCCGTCCTTTCGGTGGGGAATGAAATCCACAATCCCAACGCGAATCAAGAAGTCGCGCTTTTTGATTTGGCAAGGCATTCCTGCCTTGCTGGGAAACTCCTCGTTTTTCAGAGTTTCCTAAAGTCCTTCCCTACCGCTGTTTAGGTCGGGAAGGTGTTTTGGGGCTGTTGCTTGTTTTGTGGCGGGTAGATTTTTTTGGTTTTAGGGTTGGGAAGTGAGTTTTCGAGTTGAAGGCAAATCAATGAATTGCGGTTATTGACTTGGGGGCATCCCTACCCTTTTAAGGAGTCTCTAAATTTTTCAGAGGGTTTTGCGTAAACCCGAATTCGAGGAAGCATGAAGTTGATATCATTTTGTTTATTGATCTTGTCTGTTTTGATTTTATCGGGTTGCCCGCGTTGGACGAATCCCAATGAACACCAGTATCACCAAGCCCAGGGCCATGAGGGGCATCAAGAGCTGATTGTTCCGGAATATCCACCGGGTTTAGAGCCGGTTAAAAATAGCGAAGAGTGAGTTTTAGCCGATTCAGCATCCTCTGAAAAGCTCTATCCTGGGGCTTTTTCAGCTTTGGTGATCCGAAAGTGAATTTTTGATTGCCAAACAAATCAATTCACTTTGTTCATTGTTGGGCGGAGCATTCTAGCCTGCATAAAAAACTCTGACTTTTTCAGAGTTTCCTTCAGTTTTATGGTTAGGGGGGGCTTTGTCGTTACTCAAAGTTGAGGCTGGTTAGCGACAAAACTTCAGAATAGACCCATTGAGCAGGGAAGGAGTAAGAATGCTTTTGATTTTTCAACGCGGATCAACAAGCCGTTGAACTAAACCAGAGCAATAACATGAAAGGAAATGCTAGGCCAGCATTTGCCTTTTGGAGTGAGAAAGTTTCAGACTGAAGGCCAGCATGAAAAAAAAGTCCCTGCCTAGAGGTGCAACAGGAGAATTTGGGAAACTAATTAGATGCGTGCAAGATTTTCCCAAATCCCTTAGAGCTTATTTCATGCTGGCGCTTCTCCTTAAAGTTTACAACGCAAAATCCATAGTCAGGTTGTAGGTACTTTGTGAAGTTGTCGTAGAGCCCACCTTAGTTGCGCTTCCGGTTGAAGCGAGACTGAGTTGCAGGTTTTCCGCAAGCTGCTTTAAGACAAAAAAGGTGGTGTTGGTTAAGGTTTCTTCTTCGGTTGAAGCCATCATCCCCGTGCCGGTGGTGGTCTTTTTCGCCAAAGAATCATATTTTAATCCAGCCAAGATCCCGCCACTCATCATGTATTCTCCACTGAGGGTGGTGGCGCTGACGGTGCGGTCTAAGGCCATAGCCGTTCCGCCGGCTGTCATGGTCATGGTGCCCTTGTCTTTCCCGCTGGTTACGGCGCCCCAGATTTGGAAGGGTTGCCCGTAAAAGATGGCAAAGTCAAGGCCGCTGCGGCTTTGAGACTCCAAAAACATGGTGGTGCTGCCCATGGTCAGGTTGGAACCCGACTTGGTGAAGACCCCAATGTTGTGACCGCCGAAGGACTGGCTGAGGCGGGCAAAGGTGGAGCTGCCGGTTTTGCCGGTTGTGGCGTCTTTCCCTTCTAGGTTGTAAGAAAAGTTATAGGCGGTTCCCAGGCCCGAGCCACCGTCGGTGGTACCGTTGATCCCGATTCCGGTGCCCATGGCGAGCATGCCCATTTCAGAAGAAATGGCCAGGTTGTCGGTTCCTTCGCCGAGAGGGCGATTGGACATCATGGTCATCCCATAACCTACATTGTTTTGGATGTTGCCAAAGCGAACCTTGACCAGGTCGCTGAAATACCATTGTCCTTCGAGCATTTCGACTTCGACTAGGTTGGCGTCGGCCCACCAAGAGAAGTTGTCATAAGAACCTGAAGAGAGTAGGCCGTATTCTCCAATACCAAAGAGAGGGTTGTCTTTCGAGGCCCCTTCTACACCGCCCAGGGTTGCCCCGTCCGCGGTAGCGTAAGAAATCTGGGTGCGTAAAGCGATAGGAAGGCCATCGGTAACAACGGTGTTGTCGCCTAAAGCGGTGTTGCCGCCTTTTTGGGCTTGCGCGCCGAGGTCGGCTTTACCGGCAATCATGCGGAAGCCTCGTTCCCTAAAAGCGATACCCATGGTGTTTAGTTTTGGGAAAGCGGTATGGCAGCTATTGCAGCTGATATTGTACTTTCGAGCAAAAACAGGAAGGGCTTGAGCCTCTGGCGTTAAGGCCGTCATGGTGGCGGCTTCTAGAATAAAGATCGATAGAATCGATAATAAGATTCGATTAAGAGACATGAGTTACTCCTCAAAAGTTTTCGTCATTCAGGTTCATCGTCTTTTGTGCCGAATCAAGGCGCAAGAAGCCAGTTGCACAAAAATGTACAGGAACCGTTAATAAATTGAATTGGGAAACTTCTCAGAGTTAGTCAGGGAATTTAAACAGGGGAAGTAAGGGTTCTGGAGGTAATTTAAATTGGTATAATAAGTTCGAGTTGCTTATCAGAGAGGCTAAATTCGGGGGAACCTCGGCTAAAGGCTCGATGATGGCCAATTGTACCGGAGAGTGGCAGCAGCCTTGCTCCCCCTGTTGGTGCGGATGATTTCCATGATGAGAAGGCTCGCTATGAGCCGCTTTGTGACGCTCTTGCCCTTGGTTGAGAGCGTGATGCCCCGGGTGGTGGTGCTCTTTGATGAACTCCTGCTGCGTCATAGCGGGAACAGAGTCGCAGAGCAACAGCATGAGGGTGGTAAAAAGAGCTAAAGCAGATTTCATAAAATCAATAATGAAAATTTTTTAATAAACTACGAACAAGCCAAACATCTTGTCAAGCGAAAATTGATCCAAAAGTAGGTAGAGTGCGAGTTATGCTCGCGTGGGGCGAACCAGCGGCATAGGCGCAGGCTTAAGACTTTAAAAGAGGGGGTATGGATCAGGGAGTTGTTTTTTGAGGGGTAGCGCCCTAAACCACGAGAGTGGTTGTTGGTTAGGGGCTTTTTAATTTCAGAAAGCTCGCCGCGGCAATGCCGAGTTCCGCTGTTTTGGCTTCTTTTTTCAGGCTGGCGATCACACTGCTCAATTCTTCTTGCCGGATGGAGTCGTTTTTGGTTTTGACTTGCAAGATGGAGGCGCTCACGCTGAGCAGGGGGAATTTTGTCAGTTCGCCTTGGCGGCTTTTAGCTTGAATGTAGCCTTTTTCTCGATCCGTAGGGTTGTATAGGCTGGCCACTTCAAAACTGAATTGATGGCGGAGTTTTTGGGTTTGTTCCAAGGTTAATTCAAAATCGGTTCCTGGAAAAGCGACAAAGAAATCATCGCCCCCGATATGGCCGACAAAATTTTGGGCATCGTCTAGGTTTTTTCTTAGAATATCGGCAAAGATTAAGATGGCGCGGTCCCCGTCACGAAATCCATAGGTATCGTTAAAGGGTTTGAAGTTATCAAAGTCAAAATAAACCAAGCTGAAGGATTCCTCTTTTTTACTCATGGCTTTGGAAATCCATTCCCGAATTCGGTTGTTTCCGGGCAATTGAGTTAAGGGGTTCTGGTCGCGGGCCGTGATGAGGTTTTTTTCATGGATCATTTTCAGTAGGTTTTGCGCGGTCAAAAAACCCGTATACTTCATGTTGGTGGTCATGATCACCCCTTCGGCCCCGTTGAAGTGGCTGAAAAGTTTTAAGATGTCTTCTCCGCTCATCTGCGGGGTCGCGATGGGGCAACGAGAAACAAAGCTCAGTAGATTGGACCCAATGTTGCGGTTTAAAAGCAGTTCTCGACCATAGCGTGAATAGATGTATTTTTTTAAGTCCAATTCTCGCAAAATTCCCAGGGGCTCGTTCAAATCGCTGACCACGGGGAAAAAGGTGAGGTGGTTGTTGTTTTTAAAGCGTTCCATGACCTGCTCCATGTCGGAACTGATGACAATGGGCTCGATCACTTCAATCAAGCGGATCAAGTTGTTGTTGCCGGAGCGGCTTTTGCGGCGGCGATCGCGTTGGTTGAATTCCTCGACCCTGGAATAATGTTCTAAGAGGTCTTCTGGCTGAGCGGTGGGTTCTTGGATGAGGCTCCCTTGCAGGTAGTCGATGCCCGCGTTTTTTGCCGAGTAAAATTGCTCAATACGCGCTACCCCCATGGCGATGGTGGCCAGCCCGATTAAATGAGCGGCTTCCACCAATTTGGTGACCATAGTGCGCTGTATTCCCTCTTGGGTAATGGCCTTGATCCAGCTCTCGTCCAGTTTGACGAAATGGAGCCCCGGGGTCATGAAATGGTTGAGGTTCGCGCTTTTTGGGCCAAAGTGATCTAGCGCGAGGTTAAACCCCTTGTCTTGCAAGGCATGGATCAACTCCTCATACGCCTCTGTTGGGGGCCATTCGCTCACCTCCATGCAGAGGTTATGTTGGAGGGGGATGAAGTGGTTGAGTAGACTTTTGGGGTCTGGTTGCAGCAGGGGATTGAGGTTGTAAAATAGCTTGAAATCCTCAGTGGGCCGTAAGGCGGTATAGCTTTCCAAGGCGCGCAGGCGCAAATTGTTTTCTAAGGCGCTGAATTGGTCTTGAGTCTGCGCCTGGGCGGCAAGCTGGTCAAAGTCGGCAAAACCAAATTTTTCAGTTCCTTCATATAAGGCTTCCATGCCGATAGCTTGCCCCGTGTGGAGGTTGACAATGGGCTGAAAGTGAATCTCTAATTCTTTGCCCACCTTTTCCCAATCCATGGGGGTGGCAGTAAAGGTAGCGCTTGGAGGAGAGGGGCAGAGGGTCATCGCCTACTCGCTGGGGTGTCGGCTTAAATTTTTTGCCGCTTTTTAAAAGGTTGATTTCAAGCTAGCAAGTATGGCAGAAAAAAAGACGAGGTATTTGTAAGAAAAATGTAAAAAGATTACCTTAGGAAACTCTGAAAAACGCGGAGTTTCTTAACAAGGCAGGGATGCCTTGCCAAATCAAAAAGCGCGACTTATTGATTCGCGTTGGGATTGTGGATTTCATTCCCCACCGAAAAGACGGAAAAACTTGACGCGCCCCCAGGGCCATAATCAGCCCGAAGGGCACGAGCCTACCGTTTGAACAAGCGGTAGGCAAGGAGTTTTTCAGAGGTTCCTAAGGTAAGGCCCTGTTGAAAATTCAGAGAACCAAGGCGCGAACCTCGATTGGAGTGGTGAATGAAAAAATCAAAGGCCTACAACATTTTTTTGAACGCCGCGATGACCGCGCTGGTTCCCTGAAAGGTCTTGAGGGGAGTTGATTCCAACATATAACAAGGGCTGGTGATCAGGCGGTTTTTTTCGTCAAGGACCACCTCGGTGAAATCGGCGATTTGGTGTTTTGCCCCAAAGCCTTCGGCATGGTTTGCCGCGCCACCGGCAGCGCCTAAGGTGAGGGTGGGGTGGCTGTCGCCAAAAACCTTGGCAAGGACAATGGGGCTGATGCACAAGGCGGCAATGGGTTTGCGGGCAGTTTGAAAGTCCTTTAAAATTCCCGCAAAAATCGGGTCCACCTTCATTTTATCGCCCTTGTAAAAATAGTCCGATAGGTTTTTTGCTACCCCAAACCCCCCGGGTAGGACTAGGCCGGCGTAATTTTTGGGGTGGAGGTCAACCAAGGGTAAGATATTCCCTCGGGTGATTCTTGCCGATTCAATCAATACATTGCGGCGCTCACTGCTTTGTTCCTCTCCGTTTAAGTGGTTGACCACATGAACTTGATCCATATCGGGGGCGAAAAGCTCGGCTTCAATTCTCTCTTGCTCCAGGGCAATGAGGGTGGAAACGCTCTCTTGCACTTCCGCCCCGTCAATATAACCACAGCCGGCGAAAATTACGGCAACCTTGGACATGATTCCTCCTTAGGCTAAAGAACGATCAGCAACTCTGAAAAACTCAGAGTTGCGGGCGCAAGGCAGGGATGGCTTGCCAAATAAAAAGCGAAGCGCATTGATTTATTTGGAAATTAAAAATCAACTTCCTGATTGCTAAAGGCTAAAAAAGTCCACGGACAGACTTTTTCAGAGACTTCGATATTTAATCTTAGCGCAAAAAGGGGGAAAATTCCAGGAAATTTCTCGTTCAGTTCGCTATTTGGAACGGTGCAGGTAAAGCAGGTTGAGCATGCGCAAGGTGGCGTAGATTGCCGCGAAAACCTGATTGGCGTCTACCCCCCTGGTGCGGAAGGTTTTCCCTTCGCCCTTCCAGGTGATGATGGCTTCGGTTAAGGCGTTGGTCTTGCCCCCTCTAGGAATGCGGATCTCATAATCGACCAGTTTAGGGATGTGGAAGGGGATGTCTTTGGTTACCTTTTTTAAGGCGTCCATGAAGGCGTCAAAGCCTCCATTCCCCGCGCCGGAGGCTTGCCGCTCCTCTCCCTGAACCAAAACCCGAATACTGACGGTGCTTTCTAAGTCCAGCCCGCTGGTGGTGGTGAGGTTTAAAAGCTTTAGATAGTCGGTTTCGCTCGATTCCAATACATCGGCGACAATGAAATGTAAGTCTTCGGTAGTGACTTCTTTTTTGGAATCCCCCAACTCGATGATGCGCTTTAAAAGCTTTTTTTGGTTCTCTTCGCTCAAGGTCAAACCCAATTCTTCCAAGTTTTTCCGCAGGCTCGCCTTGCCGGCCATTTTGCCGAGGGCGTAGCGGGTTTTGCGGCCAAAACGCTCGGGCTTGAGGCGGCTGAGGTACAGCCCTCCCTTGTGGTCCCCATCAGCGTGAATCCCCGCGGTTTGGGTAAAGACATCGCTACCCACGATGGGCGCGTTGGCAGAGACCCGTTTGCCCGAAAAGTTCTCCACCATCTCACTGAGTTTTATAAATTGGCTTTCATCGATTTTGAGTCGCAAACCGAGTCGGTCATGCAGGTTGACCGCCACTTCGGACAAGCTTGCGTTCCCCGCCCGTTCGCCCAGGCAGTTGATCGTGCAATGCACCCCCTGGACGCCGGCCCGCACGGCTTCGATTATATTGGCGGTGGCGAGGCCGTAATCGTTGTGAGGGTGAAAATCAAAGTGGAGGCCCGGGTAACGAGCCAGCATATCGCTGATGGCTTCCTTGACTTGGTCGGGCCCCATGACCCCAAGGGTATCGGGCAGCATGAAGCGTTCGACGGCTTCTTGTTTCAGGCAGTCCATCATGGCAAAGACATAATCGGGGCTATCTTTGTAGCCGTTGGACCAGTCTTCCAAATAGACATTGACCATCAACCCCTTTTGCTTGGCATAGGCAATGGTTTGTTGGATCTCTTCCCAGTGGGCTTCCGGCGTTTTTTTCAACTGCTGGAGGCAATGTTTCTCACTGCCTTTAGTCAAGAGGTTGATCACCTTGCCCCCGGTCGAACAAACCCAATCGACCGACTTGGTCAAATCCACGAAACCCAGCACCTCGACCTGCTCCAGATAACCTTTTTCCTTGGCCCAGGCACAGATATGGGTCACTCCTTGGCGTTCGCCCTCACTCACCCTGGCGCTGGCCACCTCGATTCGGTCCACCTTTAGCCCGCCGAGCAGAGCCTTGGCGATGTTGGCCTTTTCCGCCGGGGTAAAGCTCACCCCTTGGGTTTGCTCTCCATCGCGCAGGGTGGTGTCCATGATTTCCAGTGCCTTTTGCATCTTACGCCCAAAGCCAGGGCAACTCGGCCTTTTGCTGGGTCTCAAAGGCTTGGATTTGTTTGAGGTGTTTTAAGGTCCAACCGATCTCGTCCAAGCCGCTCAAGAGGCTTCGCTTGCGGAAGGGGTCGATCACAAAGGGCACCGTCCATCCTTTGGCGGTGGTGAGCTTTTGCTCTTCTAAGTTGACGCTGAATTGCGTTCTTTTCGCTTCTTTTACCTCCCCAGCGAGCTTCGCCTGGGTGGGCGCGTCCACCACAATGGGGAGGATGCCGTTTTTAAAACAGTTGTTGTAAAAGATATCGGCAAAACTGAGGGCAATGATCGCCTTAAAACCAAAATCGGCCAAGGCCCAGGGGGCGTGCTCTCGCGAGCTGCCGCAACCGAAGTTCTCCCCGGTCAGCAAAATACTCGCTCCCCTAACCTCGGGTTGGTTCAACTCAAATTCAGGGTTCGGGGTTGTTTCATCTTCTAAATATCTCCAGTCGTGAAAGGCATGCGCCCCAAAGCCGGTGCGCTCTACCTTTTTCAAAAATTGCTTGGGGATGATTTGGTCGGTGTCCACATTGTTGCGGTTTAAGAGGCCAACCACCCCGGTGAAGGTCGAAAAGGGTTCCATGTCGCTTTCATTCGATGAGAGCAGCAGAGGCTGCTCAAGGTTGTTTAGTTCCAGGTGCGCAGGTCGATAAAGTGGCCCTCGATTGCCGCGGCGGCGGCCATGGCGGGGCTGACTAAATGGGTTCGGCCTCCCTTGCCTTGGCGACCTTCAAAGTTGCGGTTGCTGGTGGCCGCGCAGCGCTCGCCGGGCCGGAGTTCGTCGCCGTTCATGGCCAGGCACATGCTGCACCCGGGCTCGCGCTATTCAAAGCCCGCTGCCTTAAAGATTTGATCTAAGCCTTCGGCCTCGGCCTGTTGTTTGACCGGAAAACTCCCGGGCACCACGATGGAGCGCACCTGGGGGTTGACTTTCTTGCCTTTGGCCACCGCGGCGGCGGCGCGCAGGTCTTCGATTCGGCTGTTGGTGCAACTGCCGATAAAGACCCAATCCAAGTGGACTTCGCTCATCAATTGGCCGGGTTTTAAATCCATGTAGGCTAAAGCCGACTCAATGGATTTTCGCTCGTTGGCGTTGGGGGCCTTTTGGGGGTCGGGCAGGGGTTTGTCGATGGCCGCCACTTGCCCCGGGCTGGTTCCCCAGGTCACCTGGGGGGCGATTTCTTTGGCCTGGAGGGTCATTACCCGGTCGAACTCCGCCCCTTCATCGCTGGGGAGGCTTTTCCAATAGGCAACGGCTTGGCCCCAATACTCGCCCGCGGGGCTGTGTTTTTTTCCCTTCAAATAGGCGAAGGTGGTCTCGTCGGGGGCGATCATGCCCGCGCGGGCACCGGCCTCGATGGCCATGTTGCAGACGGTCATCCGTCCTTCCATGGAAAGGGCCTTGATGGCCTCGCCGGCAAACTCGAGGACATAGCCGGTTCCCCCGGCAGTGCCGATCTTGCCGATGATGGCCAAGACTAAATCCTTGGCGGTCGAGGCAGCGGGCAATTTGCCTTGAACCTCGATCAGCATGGTTTTGGACTGTTGCTGCTGCAAGGTCTGGGTGGCCAAGACATGTTCGACCTCGCTGGTTCCGATGCCAAAGGCCAAAGCCCCAAAAGCGCCGTGGGTCGCGGTATGCGAGTCCCCGCAGACGATCACCATGCCGGGATGGGTGTAGCCGTTTTCAGGGGCGATCACATGAATGATCCCGTTATTGGGATGGTGCATGTTAAAGAGCTCCAGGCCGTTGCTGTCGCAGTTTTGTTGCAGCGTCGCCACCTGTTTGGCGGCAATGGGGTCTTCTATTTTTTCTCGTTGCAAGGTGGGGATGCAGTGATCCATGGTAGCCAATACCGCTTGGGGCCGGTGGATGGGGCGGTGGCTGAGGCGCAACCCCTCAAAGGCTTGGGGGCTGGTGACCTCGTGCATGAGGTGGCGGTCCACATAAAGGAGGGGGGTTCCCCCGGGTTCTGCGTGAACCACATGGGCTTCCCAAATCTTTTGGTACAGGGTCTTTTTCATGTCATTTTTAGCAAGTTGCGAAGGCCTCGACCCAAGATTTGGGTCATGGCAATTTTTTAGATTAACTTTTTAGGTGAAATCCAGCAAGAGCTAGAGCGTGATTTTGCCCTCAGGCAAAGAAAAAAAATTGGATTATTGGAAGGGAACTTGCGGCAAGGTGAGGGTGAAACGGCTGCCCTGGCCCAGTCGGCTGCTCGCCTCCAGTTTACCCCCCATGGCCTCGGCCAGTTATTTGGAAATCGCCAGCCCCAGCCCCGCGCTGCCTTGGATCTGGGTCTTGCCGTCGCCGAGTTGGGCAAAGGGCAAAAAGATTTGCTTTGATTTTTGGGGGTCAAACCCAATTCCCGTATCCTCGATAAAAATCTCTAAATCAAGGCGCGGCGCCACGATTTTGCTGACCTTTAGACCCAGCAGAATCCGCCCTTTTGGGGTGAACTTGGTGGCGTTGGTCAAGAGGTTGCTTAGAATTTGCCGCAAACGGTAAGGGTCTAAAACAAGTTGTCGCGGCAGGGCGGGGTCAAGTTTGAATGAAACTGTCACTTCCTTTTTTTTCAGTTGTAATTGTGCGGCATGGCATAATTCCTTGATAAGAGCGGCAAGGTTGAAGGGTTTTGGTTCGAGGATCAAGGTATCGCTGTGAATCCTGGCCAGGTCGAGCATCTCGTCAATGAGCCTTAACAGGGCCGTGCCTCCTCTTAGGATATGGCCTAAAAATTCGGTTTTTTCTTTTTGCTTCACCGGCTCTTCGAGCAGGTGGGCAAAACCCAACACGGCGTTTAAAGGGGTGCGGATTTCATGGGAGAGCCGGGCCATGAAAAGAAACTGCTGTTTCGCCTCCTGCTCGGCGGCCTGCTGGGCTAATTTTGCCGCGTCTTTTTCTCGATTGAGCTGTCGCACCCGGTCCGCCAACCCGATAGCCAGCAAGAGGGCCTGGGCCACAAAGGGCAACTGCGCCAAAAAAGTCAGAGAGCTGGGGTAGTGGATCCAGCCCATTAATCTAAGGATCAACAACAAAAGAAAAAGGATAAAAACAAACCAGCCGGCGGCAAAAAAACCCGTGCCGCGCAAGCGGCAAACCCCCCCGATCATCGCTAAACTGATCATGCTCAAGACAAAGAGCAGGGTGACGGCTAATTCCAGTTGAGCCAAGATTTGATACGACAACACCAAGGTCGAGGCCAGCGTAGCCCCGTAGATAAACAGCAGGGCGACAAGCCAACGATCAACTCGAGGGAGGTATTTTTTACTTTGAATGAACTCGCGGCTAAACAGGGTGCCGAAGATAAAAAACAAGGGCGGCCAGAGCAGGTGAGTCACCTCTTGTATCTTGGGGCTTTCGGGCCAGAACATCGCCATGGTAAGGCTATAGAAACTCAATACCGTCAGCAGAATAAAACCTAAATAGAACACAAAATACAGGTGTACCCGCTCTTTGGTGGCCCAGAATAAAAAGAGGTTGTAAATCATTAAAATCAGGCAAAAACCTTCGATTAAGCCAAAGAGGGTGGAATCTGTCGCCACTGTCTTGACATAGCTCGATTCGTCTTGCAAAAAAATGCGCCCATGGAGACTGGATTGGGACTGAATCCGCAAAAAATATTCTCCCTTTAAGTTTTTATCTTGATCGGTCAGGGCATGGGAAAAGAGGAAAAAGGCAAAGTCCCGTTTGCTGTAAGAGCGCATCTCTCCCCCCTGAACCAAGCGGTAATCCCCATTTTTTAAGGGTTCATAGAGGTCGATCCAGTCTAAGGTGGGCAAGCCGATAGATAAAATCAGTTCGCGCGTCTTATTTGCCTCTGGAGGGAGGCTGAAACGAAACCAATAAGCGGATTGGGTAAAACCGAAGTTGAAGCGCCCCCTGCCGGGGGTGAATTTTTGCGTTTGTACCTCTGTTAAGGTCATTTGGGCAGAGGGATCGGCAAAATAGGCAAAGTCGAGCTCTTGGGCAAAGGGTTTTGAAAAAACAGGAGAGGCAAGGGGGAAAACAAGGGCAATAAAAAGCAGACAGCGCTTCATGGAATTAACGGTTCAGGCTAGGCAAGATGCTATAGCTTGACTATAGTGAGTTTCAATTGAATCTTCAATGAGATAAAATGAAGTTTCTCCATACCATGTTCGGGTTCGCAACTTAGAAGACAGGATTTGTTTTTTTGTGGAATTGCTCGGCTTGGTCGAGTCGCGCAGAAAGGACTACCCCCAGTGGGAATGTGCCTTAGGAAACTCTGAAAAACGCGGATTTTCCCAGCAAGGCAGGGACGCCTTGCCAAATCAAAAAGTGGTACTTATTGATTCGCGTTGGGATTGTGGATTTTATTCACAACCGAAAAGACCGAAAAACTTGACGCGCCCCAGGGGCTATAATCAGCCCGAAGGGCATGAGACTACCGCTTGAGCAAGCGGTAGGCAAGGAGTTTTTCAGAGGTTCCCTTAGTGTATCTGGCGATTGCCCAGGGAGAGCCGGAAATCGAGCTGACCTACAACTGGGGGCAAACAGAACCCTATGCCACAGGGCGCAACCTGGGTCACCTCGCCTTTGAGGTGGAGGACATCTACCAAGTCTGTAGGCGCTGCAACAAGGCGGGGTGGTGATCCATCGCCCTCCTCGGGACGGTAAAATGGCCTTTGTCCAATCCCCGGACGGCGTTTCCATAAATCAGTTGTACCCTAAATTGCTTTGGGAATTGGCTGAAGAATTTCGTAATTATGCTCAAGGGGGAGGCCAAGTTTTTGTATCTACGCATTCACCGGATTTCTTGAATGCGGTGCGTTTGGATGAAATTTTTTGGTTAATGAAAAATAATGGTTATAGTGTCATTAAACGAGCGTGCGAAAATACACAACTTGCTGCATTGGCCCAAGAGGGAGAGCAGATGGGCTACCTTTGGAATGAAGGTCTTTTTTCCGGCGTTGCGCCTCAATGAAACAAGTCGTTTTCTTTTTAGAGGAGCCTTCAGCAGAAGCCATGCTGCAGGGCTTGCTTCCTCGACTTTTATCTCCAGAATTTATTGAGCAAGTTCAGTATATTATCTTTCAAGGAAAGAGCGATTTGGAAAAACGAGTTGAACGCCATTTAAGAGCTTGGCAGCAACCAGCTTATTTTATTGTCTTGAGAGATCAAGATAATGGAGATTGCGGACAAATCAAAACGAAGCTTCAAGCAAAATGTATCGCTGCGGGAAAGCCGCAGACCTTAATACGCATTGCTTGCCATGAATTAGAAAGTTGGTATTTAGGTGACTTGAAAGCGGTTGAGGCTGGTTTGGATTTGTCTAATATTGCAAAGTCGCAGAACAAAAAAAAATACCGATTTCCTGATAATCTTAGTAATGCGGCGCAAGAATTATCTCAATTAACAAAAGGTAAATATCAAAAAGTCAGCGGGTCCCGGGCTATTGGCCCCCACCTACGAGTGAGCGGAAATCGTTCACGCGGTTTCTCTGTTTTTTGTGAAGGGATGGTTTGGTTGGTTAATTCTGAGCAAGGCACATGACTTTATCGCCGCTGCTGCAAGCCCAGGTCAGAAAGCGGACCAAGGGGTTTTATTATCTTCTGACCCCCGAGGGGCGAGCTGTAGAGGCCAAGGCCAAGGGCAATCTTTTTCAAAAGAGTAAATACGATAATCAAATCGCCGTGGGGGATCGGGTTTTATACCAGCCTCAGGCAGCGGGGCAGATGGGTTTGATTCATGAGATCTTGCCCCGCCAAGGGGTGCTTTCGCGTGCCAGGGTGGGGATTGAGGCAGAGCAGGTCATTGCCGCCAATGTAGATCAATTGGTCATTGTGCAAGCGGCCACCCAACCGGAACCGAAAGCTAATTTTCTCTTTCGTTTGCTGGTCGCCGCCAACAGGGGGGAAGTCGCTCCCCTGCTGATCTTGACCAAAACGGACCTGCTCGCCCCCGTGGCCTTGGAGAATTTCTTAACCCCCTTTAAGGAACTCAAGCTGCCGATTTATTTCACCTCGAACCGGCAAGGGGGGGATGAAGAGGCCTTGAGGCCGTTGTTGGAGGGGAAAACCAGCGTGATCAGCGGCCCTAGTGGGGTAGGGAAATCGAGTTTGCTCAATCGACTCTATTCCGGCTTAAACATCAAGGTGGGGGAGGTGAGCCAAAAAACCCAAAAAGGGGGGCACACCACCACCTTGGCCGAATTGCATCTGGTGGCCCCCGGCACGGCGGTGATTGATACCCCCGGGGTGCGGGAGTTCGGGTTTTGGGGGCTCAATGCCCAAAATCTGTATGAATACTTCCCCGGGTTGGAGGTTTATCAAGGGCTTTGTCGCCATCGCAATTGCCGCCATTTGAGCGAGCCCGATTGCCGGGTCAAGCAGGCCTTAGCGAGTGAAAAGATCCATCCCGCCATCTACCGGGCCTATCAAGATATTCTTACCGACTTAGAAGGGTAAATTGACGAACTCGGCCCAAGGGGCTATCTTTGCCCCAATCAACTTTTCATTTCAGCTTGAACGGATTCATGGCTTACGACCCGAAACAGATCGAACCCAAGTGGCAAGCCTTTTGGGAAAAAAACAAAACCTTCAAGGCGGTACTCGACCCGAAGAAGGAGAAATATTACGCTTTGGATATGTTCCCCTATCCCTCGGGCAAGGGGCTGCATGTAGGCCACCCCGAGGGGTATACGGCGACCGATATTTTATCCCGTTATAAACGCAATCAGGGCTACAATGTGCTGCACTGCATGGGGTGGGATGCCTTTGGTCTGCCCGCGGAGCAACACGCCTTGCAGACCGGTACCCACCCTCGGGTAACCACGGAGAAAAATATTGCCACCTTTAAACGGCAAATTCAATCCTTGGGTTTTTCTTATGATTGGGATCGGGAGATCAACACCACGGACCCGGATTATTACCAATGGACCCAGTGGATCTTCTTAAGGCTCTACCAGCGGGGTTTGGCTTATGAACACGATGCCTTGGTCAATTGGTGCCCGGAACTCAAAACCGTGCTCTCAAATGAAGAGGTGGTGGATGGGAAGTCGGAACGAGGCGGTTACCCCGTGATCCGCAAGCCCATGCGCCAATGGATGTTGAAGATTACAGAGTACGCCGAGCGGCTTTTAGAGGATTTGGACGATTTGGATTGGCCCGAATCCATTAAGGAGATGCAACGCAACTGGATTGGCCGCTCCATTGGGGCGGAGGTGCGTTTTCAGGTGCAGGGCAAGGACGAGGAGTTTATTGTTTTCACCACCCGGCCCGATACCCTCTTTGGGGCCACCTATTGCGTGTTGGCGCCAGAACACCCTTTAGTGGATCGCATTGCCGCCCCAGAGCAATGGCAAGAACTGGAGAGTTATCGCGAGGCCTGCTCGGCCAAATCCGACCTGGAACGCGCCGACCTCAACAAGAAAAAAACGGGCCTTTTTACCGGCGCTTACGCCCTCAACCCGGTCAATGGAGAGCCCATCCCCATCTGGGTCGCCGATTATGTGCTTTTAGGCTACGGCACGGGCGCCATCATGGCCGTACCGGCCCACGACCAACGGGATTGGGAATTCGCTCAGGCCTTTGGGTTGGAGATTCGCCCGATCCTCAAAGGGGTTGAGGTTGCGCAAGGGGCTTACGATCAAGAGGGGGTGCTGTGCAACTCGGGCCCGCTCAACGGCTTGAGCGTTTCGGAGGGAAAAGAAAAAATCATCCAATGGCTGGAAGAGGAAAAAAAAGGCAAGAAGGCGGTCAACTATAAGCTGCGCGATTGGCTTTTTTCCCGCCAGCGTTACTGGGGCGAGCCCTTTCCCCTGTTGCATCTTGAAGAGGGCGGCATCGAGGCCATGCCGCCCGAAGACCTGCCCCTCACCTTGCCCGAAATGGAGAGCTTTGAGCCCTCCGATTCGGGAGAGAGCCCCTTGGCCAACCATACCGACTGGATCGAGGTCACCTTGCCCGACGGCAGAAAGGCCAAACGCAGCAGCAACACCATGCCGCAATGGGCGGGGAGTTGCTGGTATTACCTGCGCTACCTGGACCCGCACAACCGGCTCGCTCCCTTTTCCAAGGAGACGGAAAGCTACTGGATGCCCGTGGATATCTACATCGGCGGGGCAGAGCATGCCGTATTGCACCTGCTCTATGCCCGCTTTTGGCATAAGGTGCTTTATGACGAGGGGGTGGTCTCCACTAAGGAGCCCTTTCAGCGGCTCGTCAACCAGGGGATGATTCTCGGCGAGAACGGGGAGAAGATGAGCAAGTCGCGGGGCAATGTGATCAACCCCGATGTGGTGGTCGCCGAGTTTGGAGCCGACGCGTTAAGGCTCTATGAAATGTTCATGGGGCCCTTGGAAAAGTCCAAACCCTGGAGCGCCAGTGGCTTGGAGGGGATTTCTCGTTTTTTAAATCGGGTTTGGCGCCTCTATTACGATGAAACCGACCAACTCTCAACGAAACTCGTGGAGGCGCAACCGAGTCCTGAAACTTTGGTCCTTTATCATGAAACGGTAAAGAAGGTGACCGAAGATATTGAAAATCTGCGTTTTAATACGGCCATCAGCCAGATGATGATTTTTACCAACGAGATGACCAAGCTGGAGCAACGAAACAGCGCCTTGCTGAAAAACTTCGCCCTGCTCTTAAGCCCCTTTGCCCCTCACTTGGCCGAAGAGTTGTGGCAGGCCTTGGGGGGGACTACTACCTTGGCCTACGAGCCTTGGCCCAGTTATGACGAGGTCTATTTGGTGAAAAAAGAAATTCAGCTTCCCGTGCAGGTGATGGGGAAGTTGAGGGACACCTTGACTTTAAATGAAGGGGTGACCCAAGATGAAGCCTTGGCAGTGGCTTTGGCAAGCCCGAAAATCGCCAAGCTGTTGGAAGGGAAAAATCTAGTGAAGGTGATTTTCGTCCCTGGTAAGATTTTAAATCTCGTGGTAAAGTAATTGCTATCTATTGAATCTGGTTTTTGATGAAAGACGCTTTAATCAATCGCAATGATCCCTGCTGGTGTGGCAGTGGATTGAAATACAAAAAATGTCACCTTGGCACAGATCAGGAGAAAGAGGTGTTGAATCAACCTGTAAGCGGTAAAATGTCGATCTCCCGCAAGGGGGAGTACATCGAGGGCATGCGCCAGGTATGCGCTTTGGTCAAGGATACCTTGGACATGGTTGAAGAACGGATTCGCCCCGGGGTGACCACCGACGAGATCAACGACTGGGTGCATCAATTCACCTTAGATCACCAGGCGATACCGGCGACCTTAAATTATCACGGTTACCCCAAGTCGATCTGCGCTTCGGTCAATGAGGTGGTCTGTCACGGAATCCCCTCAGATTATGTCCTGCGGCAAGGAGACATCATCAACATTGATGTGAGCAGTATTTTAGAGGGTTACTTCGGTGACGCGAGTCGCACCTTTTTGATGGGCGAATGTTCCAAAGAAGCGAAAAAAATTACGGAAGTGACCCAAAAATGCCTGGAACTGGGAATTGAGGCGGCACAGCCCTTTGCCCATATCGGGGATATCGGCCACGCTATCCAGACCTATGCCCACTCCCAAGGCTGTAGCGTGGTCGAGCAGTTTGTCGGCCATGGGATCGGTCGCGCCTTTCATGAAGAGCCCCAAGTGCCTCACTTTGGCCGCAAGGGCACCGGCCCCTTGATCTTACCGGGCATGTTTTTCACCATTGAACCCATGATCAACCTCGGTCGCAAGGGGGTCCGGGTGCTGCCCGATCGCTGGACCGCGGTCACCATCGACGGAAAACTCACCGCTCAATTCGAGCATACCCTCTACATCTCCGAGCAGGGGCCGGTCATTTTGACCAACTAAGTCCCGCTAAATCTTTCTTTTGCTAGACAGAGCTTAGGCGATTGGTTAGGCTTCAATCAATTACAATTGGTCAAGAGAAAAAGAAATAAAATCCATCCTACAGCGATATCTGGCGTGGCCTCTACAAAAACTTGGGGCAACCTAAGAAAAAATAGAACAAGTCCTATGCTTTTATGTTAAAATAGGCTAAAGAACGGAAAAAAAGGGAGCGCAAGCACCCAGGCCCCAGAGCGCGAATAAAGAGGAAATTCATGAAATGGTGGATGGTTTTTATTTTAATGACTTTACTGGTTACACAGCCTTTGTGGGCGGTAGAGTTGCAATGGAAAACAGACAAGGGATACCGCATTTTTAAATGCACCAGTGGCAGCACCGGCGGAGTGGCCCGCGTAAAGCAGGTTAAATCCAATGGCTACTTGGTTTTTGGCGGGGCCTATCAAGGGGTTGTCGTTCCGGCGGCCAATTTTGTCGAGGCTGCCCGTAAGGCCTGTGGGGAGTAAAACCCGCTAACTTGTCGTTTGGTTTTTCAGAGCTTTTTTCTCTTGGCATAGCACAACGGGACGCAAGTCCATTATGGGAGGCTTATGCCAAAGAAACTGATGCTCGTCAGTGTCACTGACGACGAAACCCGCATTGCAATTGTCGAAGACAATCTGCTGCAAGAGCTCTTAATCGAGCATCAAAATAGAGAACAAAACAAAGGGAATATCTACAAGGGGCGAGTTGTCCAGGTCCAGACAGCGGTGCAGGCCGCTTTTGTGGATTATGGGCAAAAACGCCACGGCTTTTTACCTCTTTCTGAAGTGAACCCCGAGGTCATTGGCAGCAAGAAGGAAAAAAGAGGCCGCGCTCGCTTGGAAGAGGGTCAGGATGTCTTGGTTCAGGTAACCCGCGAAGAGGTCGATCATAAAGGGGCGGCCTTGACCACGAACCTATCCCTGGCGGGAAGATATATGGTCATGATGCCCCATACCGACAAGGGGGGCGTCTCCAAACGCATCAGTGATCCCGATGAGCGAGAGCGCCTTAAAGGGTTCCTGGCCGGTATCGGGCAAGAGGCGCATTCGGTCATTATCCGCACCGCGGGGATGCACCGGGATTTGAGCGAGCTGAAAAAGGACTACACCCAGGTGAAACGCCTGTGGGAAGAAATCAAATCTCGCTACGAGGCTCAGGTCAAACCCAGCTTGGTTCACGAGGAATTAGATGTCATCACCCGCAGCTTGCGTGACTACTACAATGAAGAGATTGACGAGGTTTGGGTCGACCAGCCCGAATCCTTCCAAAAGGTGCTGGCCTTTTTAAAGGAAAACGCCCCCCGGCGGCAAAAAGACCTAAAGCTTTTTGTCGGGGATCGCAGCCTGTTTGCGACCTACAATATCGAAAAACAGGTAGAGCAGTTGACCAGCCGCAAGGTCAAGCTGCGTTCTGGCGGCTCTATCGTGATCGACCAAACCGAGGCCTTAGTGGCCATTGATGTGAATTCGGGCCGCTCCAACCAAGAATCCAATGTGGAAAACACGGCCCTGCGCACCAACCTGGAGGCCGCCGCGGAGGTGGCCCGGCAGTTGCGCTTGCGTAATTTAGGCGGGATCATCGTGGTTGATTTTATCGACATGGATAAAGCTTCTTCGAAAGCAGAGGTGGAGGCGGTAATGGCCGAAGCCTTTGAAAGGGACCGGGCGCAGAATAAAATCGGGCACATCTCTGAATTCGGCTTGATGGAAATCAGCCGTCAGCGGATGGCCCAACGGATTTCCAGCGTGATTGAATCCGAGTGCCCCTTTTGTCAGGGCAAGGGCATGGTGCCCTCCTTGTTGGCTAGCGCCAATCTGATTTTGCGCACGATCCGTGAATACGCCGCCAAGGGCGGGGTCTCCTCGATTTCGGGCGAGCTTCCCCTAGAGGTGGCCAACCACTTGCTCAACGAACGGCGGCAGTTTTTGATGGATCTTGAGATGGAATTTGGGATCATCATTTCTTTGCTCGGCAATCCGGCGCTGTTTATTTTTGATGAGCGCAACTTAAAGGTTTTCAATGAAGAAGGGCAGGTGATTTCTTCGGGCGTGGTCGGGGGCAGCGGTAGCCGTCGCCGTGGTCGTCGTGGTCGCCGTAGAGAAGAAGAGCCAGAGGTGGCCAAAGAGTCGGAGGAAGTAGATGAAGAAAGCCTCAGCCAAGAAGAGGAAAGCAGTGAAGAGGCAGACCGCCCCAAAAAGCACCGTAGGAGAAAACGCCGCCGTCGAGGGGAGCGCGAGCAGGAGGAAGGGGTAGAACTCGAACTCGAAGCAACGGCAACTGCCGAGGGCGAACCCGAAGCCCTAGAGGAAGAACCGCCCACTCCGAAGCGCGAGCGGCAAACAGCCTTGAAGGAAGAAGAGGAGGAGGACGATTCCTTTTATGCCGGCTTTGCCAACGAACAGGCCCCCATTCATCCGGGGTGTCTTTTTCCGGAGGTTCGTGAAATTGATGATGTCTTTCGTCAAGAGGTAGCGGAGTCCTTTTATCAAAGATTGAGGGGGAAAGCCAAGGGGCAGCCCCCCAGGCGGATTGGAGAGCGGTTTTTATGGCGCGCCGTACCCGCGTCTCTAAAGGCGCGGGAAGAGGCTCCGGCTAAGGGAAAAAAGTCGCCTTCCCAGGGGGAGGAAGAAAGCCCGAAACCTCCGAAAAAAAGAGCGACAAAGGCCGCGACTAAAAAGAAGGAAACGCTTCCAGAGGATCAAACCCAACCCGAGGCGCAGGCAAAGCCCAAGCGAGCCCCCAGGAAAAAGGCCGTCGCGGTGAAAGCAGCCCCAGAGGGGGAGGAAAAACCCAAGCGAGCCCCCAGGAAAAAGGCCGTCGCGGTGAAAGCAGCCCCAGAGGGGGAGGAAAAACCCAAGCGAGCCCCCAGGAAAAAGGCCGCTGCCAAAGGGGAAAAGAAGGAGTGAGTTTAAAAAAGGGGAGTTTTTTACTCCCCTTTTTTATTTGTGCCCATTCTTTGCATTTCCCTTAAGGTAGCGCATTTTTATTTGCCAAGGGTCAACCGTATCATGACAAGAAGCGTTCTCCTTATCTTTTTCAGCTTGCTTTATTTGGGGTTGGCTGTCCCTCTGTTTGCCCAGGAAACAGACCCTCAAGCAGTGGTCAACAACAGCCTGGGGCAAGACGAAACCGCGACTACCGGAATGCTGGTTCTCCAGTTCGGGGCCACGGGAATGACGGATTCGGCTGCCAAGGCCTATTCGAACCTGGTTGCCCAAAACCTGGTCAACTCCAACCGCTTTGTGGTGACCAATGCCAGTCAAGCCGAAGAGGTGATCATGCGGGAGCAACCGCGCCTGCTCCCTTGTTTTGATATTGGTTGTGGGATTCAAATCGCTAAAATCATCGGTGCCCAGCGGGTTTTATCGGGGCATATCTCCCTAACCGCGTCGGGGCATATTATCCTGCAAGTCAAGTTGGTCAATGTCAACGACAATGCCTTGGAGTTTGAAGACTCCATTCGCTTTACCGATGAGACCATGGACCGTCGTTTTTATATTCTTTCCCAACAGATTGCCAACAATACGCCGCTACGGGGTCGGGTTTTAGAAGCAAACAACCGCATGGCGGTGATCAGTTTAGGGGGGAATAACGGGGTGCAGGTGGGGGATCGCTTGATTTTGTATAAAGACATCCATACCCGTTCTAGCGGACAAAGCTTGCCGGTTGCCGGGGCTTCGCGTCGCTCCAATATCGGGATTTTGACCATCACCAAGGTCGGGGATCATTCCTCTGAGGGGGTGTATTTTCAAACCGTGGAAACCCCAAAACCCGGGCAATTCGTTTCCACTTTTTTGGAAAAGCGCAAGCAAATCGCGGTGGTGAATGATGTACGAAAGGAGTTGGATACCCATTTGCGCAATGTCTTTGAAATTGAGCAAAAGGTGGTGATCAAACCGATCAGTATTGAAGATGTGGATAAAAAACGCTGGATCTACAGCATTCGGGCCATGGAAAATGAACGCGATTGGTGGCAAAACTGGTTGCTGGGTTCTGGTATTGGCTCTGCGTTTTTTTTATCGCAGTATAAGCCTGGGGACGACTTAAAAGCCCTGGGAGCGGTGGGGATTTTTGCCTATAGCGCGATTCGTTATTTTCAAGCGAAGGGCCGACTGAAGAGTTTGGTGGATGAGGGGAAGTTTAAGGGCTACCTGGATGTGAACTTTCGGCCCAATGCCTCCATTCAATTGAGTTGGACCATGAGGTTTTAAGCTGGGTCGGCTCTGTTTCGAGCCGTAATTTCGCAAGTTTGCAATTCTCTCTTGTCAAATTGCCTTAGATAGGCAAAACTTTTTTAAAGTTTTTCTTATCTTTTACTGCTAAGGAGTTATTTATGCCTGCACCTACTCATCATTTTTTTCTTTGTACCAATCAACGCCCTCCGGGTCACCCTAAAGGTTCTTGCGCTTCCTTGGGGAGTCATCCCACCTTTGAACGCTTTATTCAGAATTTAGAGGAAAAAAACCTTTGGGGTAAGATGAAGGTGACTTCGACCGGTTGCATGGGCCCTTGCATGGCCGGCCCGGTGCTGGTTTGTTACCCCGAGGGAATTTGGTATCAGGGGGTTCAGCCTCAAGATGTCGATGAAATCGTAGAAAAGCATGTCTTGGGCGGAGAGCCGGTGCAACGCTTATTGATGGACCCGAACCTCGTCGGTTAGGGTTTTTTCGTTCAGGGAGGAACGATCAAAGCCCCTGGGGACTCCTCAGGGGCTTTTTTTTGTCTAAGATGAAGGCAAGCGCGGGGTTTTTTACGGAAACTCTGAAAACGCAGAGGTTCCCAGCAAGGCAGGGATGCCTGGCCAACTCAAAAAGCGCGACTTCTTGATTCGCGTTGGGATTGTGGATTTCATTCCCCCCCGAAAAGACCGAAAAACTCAATGCGCCCCGGGGGCTATAATCAGCCCGAAGGGCACGAGCCTACCGCTTGAACAAGCGGTAGGCAAGGAGTTTTTCAGAGGTTTTTTAAGTCCCCATAACCGTATGCCAAAGCTCTTCATCGACATTATCCATAAATTGGCAGCCGATCAAAAACTGGTCGCCTCGGTCCACCACCCGCCGAACCTGCATCTCAAATTCCATGACTAAAATTTCACCGGCCGCGTCGTATTTGAAGGTCGCGGTGATGAGTTGGTCTGTGTCAAAGGTGTGATCCGCAAAAAAACTCAAGCCCCCAGCAGAGTAGTCGTTTAAATCGTATGCCGATTCTTGATCCGTATGGTTGTCGATCAAGGTGATCTGACCCGTCGCCTTAAAGCGTTTGTGGGCGCGCAAGCCCTCGTAATAGGCGTCGTCTTGCTCTTCCTTGCTGGTTGGGGGAGTGGATTCAGAATCTAAAAAGGTAATAATGACTTCACTATTTTCTTCCAGCTCTAAAGAGTTGGCGAGTTGAATGCGGCCATGCGTGTAGATGCCTTTGACGGTGATCATGGAAACCTAGTACAGTTGGATGGAGTTTTGTTTTATTTTGTTGCCTCTTCTTGGAAAAGTCAAGCAGAACTCAAGTGCCTAGGCGCTGCTAAAATGCCGTTATCTGGATAAATTTAAAAAAGTACTTGTGTTGGTTAGTCAAATGGTTAATATTAGTCGTATGACTAAAAAGAAAACAAGCCGAGAAAAGCTAATCCAAGCCGCCCAAGACCTCTTGATCGAAAAGGCGGGGTTAGAGTTTACGGTGCGCGCGGTCGCGGCGAAGGCAGGGGTCAACCACGGCCTCATTCATCATTATTTTGCGGGAATCGAAGGCCTCATGTTGGAAGTGGTGGAACGCCTAACCCAAGAGGTCTATGCGAAGGTGCGAGAGGGGTTGCCCGCCACCAGGGATCGGGCTCTGCTCTTTACCCATCTAGTGAAGCAGGTGAGCCTCAACGGGAATTTTGCCCGTTTTTTATTGGCGGTAGCCCGTTTGAGCATCCAGATGCCCAAGGTAAAAGAAAAAATGATCGCCATCGCCAGCTTGCGGAGGCAGCAGTTTTCTCAGGTCTTGGGCTTGGGGCCTTTAGAAGATATGCAATTGGTGCAGGCCACCTTGTTGGGGAGCCTGCTTTTGTCTCAAGTGGATCCGGAGATTAAACCGGAGAATATTCTCCAGACCTTGGCCGGACGAATGGAACAGGTCGAATTAAAGCTAAACCATCTTGAAGAGGGAACAGGGAATGAGAAGAAAAATTGATTTGGGCTTTCGCGCTTACGCGGCTTTGGTGATTCGCTATAAATGGGCGAGTGTCTTATTGTTGCTCCTTCTGAGCGGTTTGATGTTATCGGGGATGCCGAAGCTTCATTTCGACACGAGTACCGAGGGGTTTTTTCGCCCAGACGACCCCAACATGATTCGTTATGAGGCTTTTCGGGATCAGTTTGGCCGTGACGATATCGCTTTTATGCTTCTAGAGCCGAAAGAGGTTTTTTCTTCTTCTTTTTTAAAAACCCTACAGGCAATGCATCAAGAGATTGAGGAACGGCTACCCAATCTAGAGGATATCAACAGCTTGATCAACGCGCGCAAAACAGTGGGGAAAGAAGGCGCTCTCATCGTGGGGGATTTGCTCGAAGAGATGCCCCAAACCCCTGAAGAAATGGCGGATTTAAAAAATTATGTCCTCCATCAGCCTTTATATGAGAATTTTTTGATTTCAACCGATGCCAAGGTAACGGCGATTGCGATTCAAATGGGCACCTATAGCACCGAGGGGGTCGCGGTAGATAGCGATTTTGATTTAGACACGACCTCGCAAGCTCCCTCAGCGCAAAAACCCCTTTCGGATCATGAGATCACTCAGATTGTCAAGGTGCTGCATGAAATCAAGGAAAAGTATCAAGGCCCGGATTTACAGATTTATGTTACCGGAAGCCCGGTGGTGACCGATTACCTGAAAGCGACCATGCAAAAAGACATGCCTCGCTTTTTGCTCAGCATGGTCGGTTTGATCGCGGTTTTTTTATTTTTGACCTTTCGTCGTTTTTCCGGGGTCTTGTTGCCTCTCTTAACGGTGCTTTTGAGTCTCGGGTATACTTTGGGGCTCATGGGGCACCTAGGGGTATCGGTAAAGCTGCCGACGATGATTTTACCCAGTTTTATTCTCGCGGTGGGGATTGGTTCCAGTGTACATATTATGTCCATGTTTTATAAAGACTTTGTTAAGGAGAAGGGGAATAAGGAAAAGGCGATTCAAGATGCCTTGGAGCATTCCGGTTTGCCCGTTGCCATGACCAGCATTACCACCGCTGCGGGCTTGCTCTCTTTTGCCGGGGCGGATGTGGCCCCCATTGCGGATTTAGGCAGGGCCTCCAGCTTTGGGGTGATGGTGGCTTTGTTCATGACCATCACCTTGATCCCCAGTTTTTTGGCCATCTTGCCGGTGCGGAGCTTGAAGAAATCTGATTATAGCAATGAAGTGAGTACCGTAGACCGTATTTTGATGAAATTTGGGGACTGGTCTTACGACCACGCCGCCAAGGTCGTGGGGATCGCCGCCTTGATCGGACTGATGGCCGTGGCCGGTTTGTTTCGCCTGCAATTTAGTCACGATATCATGAAATGGTATCCGGAAGGTTCCGAGGTTCGCATTGCCAATGAAAAAATTGATCAAAGCCTAGGAGGGTCGGTCAATATAGAGATGGTTGTCGACGCGGGGAAGGAGAACGGGCAATATGATCCGGAGCTGCAAGTCGCCTTGGATGAGTTGGCCACCTATGCCTTGAATGTGACAAATAATCAGGGGAAAAGGGTCATCCATAAGACGACAAGCCTGTCGAGCATGTTAAAAGAGATCAATCAGGCGCTCCACGAAAACAAAAAAGAATTTTACGAGGTTCCCCCAGACCGAGAGATGATCGCTCAAGAGTTGCTGCTCTTTGAAAACTCGGGGAGCGACGATATAGAAAATATTAGCGATAGTCTTTTTTCCAAATCGAGGTTTTCCGCCAAGTCGCAATGGCAGGACGCGGCAGGCTATCATATTGTCATTGAGCAGATTCGGACGAAGGCGAACGAGTTGATCGGCGACAAGGCTCAGGTCGGGTTCACGGGGCTGATGGTGCTTTTTGCCGAAACGGTTACCTTGATGATGAATACCATGATCCAAAGTTATCTCATTGCTTTTGCCTTGATCACCCTGTTGATGATTCTTTTGATTGGGCGGATTTCCACCGGCTTGTTGAGCATGATCCCGAATTTTTTCCCCATTTTGCTCACCTTGGGGCTCATGGGTTGGCTGGGGATTCCCTTAGATATGTTCACGCTTTTAATCGGCAGCATTGCCATTGGGTTGGCGGTGGACGATACCATCCATTTTTTTCATAACTTTAGAAAGGTTTATGTGGAAACGGGGAGTGTCCGCCAAGCGATTGATACCACCTTGCTCACCGCGGGTAGGGCGATGTTGGTGACTTCGGTGGTGCTGACCTTGGGCTTTTTTATCTTTATGTTTGCCACCTTAAACAATTTATTTAGTTTTGGGCTCTTAACCGGTTTTACCTTGATTACCGCTTTTTTGGCGGACATTTTACTCGCGCCTGCTTTATTGACACTCACTCGGGGGAAAACCTGAAATTAACTTGACGGGTTTAGAGTAATTGCTCTAAGGCTAGAGCAATTACTCTAACTCGGTTTGAGGTTCCTATGTCAAAATTCGTAAAAACTTGGGCAAATTTAGTGGTGGAAAAAAGAGGCTGGGTCATCGGCTTGACCCTGTTGTTGCTCTTTGCCTCCTTAGTGCCCATGAGAGGGCTCTATTTTGATAATTCCAACGAGATGTGGTTTGTCCAAGGCGACCCCGCCTTAACAGATTATGATGAACTGGTGGAAAAGTTCGGCGACAATGAATATGTCTTGGTGGGCATCGCCGCCAGGGAGGAAGACCCCGATATTTTTACCGCCCAAACATTTGACATCATTTATAAACTTACCGAGTTTTTGGAAAATCACAACTTTGTCACCAAGGTTCAATCTTTAACCAAGTATCAGGTTATTCGGGGGGAAGACGATGAAATGGTGGTCGAGGATTTGGTTGCCGATAGCTTAGAAGATTTTGACGGCAGTGAGCAGGCGATGCAAAAGGCCCGCGAGATCATGGCCCATGAAACCTTGGCCCAGGGGCAGTTGATCACCAAGGACTTAAGGCATACCTTAATCAGCGCGCGAGCCGAGTATATTAAAGGCAGCACGGATCATCATGTGAAGCTGACCCGGGATTTAAAAAAGTTTATCGCGGAGCAAGAATTTGAAAAGTACGGTTATAAGATCTACTTGACCGGCACCCCTGTGGTCAATGAGGCCTTTTTTGCGGCCAGCATGGCAGACCAAAGTTTAAGCCTGCCCTTAATGTTCATTCTGATTATCGCTTTTTTGGTTTTTAGTTTTCGCACCCTGGCGGGGGCGACCTTGCCCCTTTTGGTGATTGTGGGTTCGGTGCTGCTCAGCGTGGCTTCCATCAGCTTGTTTGGCTGGGCCATGAATATGCTCAATGTGGTATTGCCCGTGATCTTAATGGCCGTAGGAATCGGGGATTCGGTGCATATTTTAATTGAGTTTTATCACTTTCGCAATCAAGGGGAAAATGCCAAAGAAGCGGCCAAAAAGGCCACGGAGATGCTTTTTGTCCCCTGTTTAAATACCAGCATCACCACCATGTTGGGTTTTTTGGCGATCAGCGTTTCAAAGTTGAGGCCCTTAAACGAGTTTGGGGTTGCCGCCTCCATTGGGGTCGGGATGGCGTTTATCTTGAGCGTAAGCATTTTGCCCGCTATCTTAAGTTTTTCTCAAGGCAAGGCGAATAAGGCTCGGCAAATCAGTGAAGATGGCTTCATCGCCCGGATGACCGATAGGCTGACCCATTATGTCTTTCGTCATCGCAAGGGGATTGTGGGGGTTTGCCTGCTTTTGGTCGGGCTTTCGCTCTGGAGTGCCACCAGAATTGTCGTTGATTCCAACTTCATCAATTATTTTAAGGAAAAGAACGCAACCCGACAAGATTTGGAATACTTTATCCAAGAGTATAACGGGGGGGTGTTTTTAGAATACATTTTCGATTCCGGTCGAAGCGCGAGCGAAGAAAAGAGTGGCGGTGCCTTAGAGCCGGCCTTGCTTACTCAAATCGACGCCTTTGCCACTTGGCTGAAACAACAACCCGAGGTGGGCAATACCTTCAGCATGGTGGATATGCTCCAACAGATGAATCAGGCCATGCACGGCAATGATCCGGCTTATCGTATTCTGCCCGATTCTCGGCAGTTGGTTGCCCAGTACTTGCTGCTCTATTCCAACTCCGGCCCCGATGAAGACTTGTCGGACATGAAAACGGGAGACGAAAGGTATTTACGCCTCTCCCAGCGCTTGGATCATATGTCTTCAAATAAAATGCTGGGCTTTATAGAGCGAGTGAAGAAGAAGCTGGCAAGCGACTTCCCTCAATTGCAGGTGACCTTAACGGGGATGCCGGTACTCTATACCGATATGGACGCCTATATTCACAGTGGGATTATAAAATCCATGACCTTAGCGATTATCTCCATTGCCATCTGCTTTTTGGTGCTGTTGCGCTCCTTTAAGTATGGGGTTTTGGCGCTCATTCCCAGCCTGTTCCCGATTGTGTTGGCAGCGGGCTTGATGGGGGCGATGAGGGTGAACCTCAACTTTATCGCCATGGTGGTGGCTTCGGTTGCCTTTGGGATTGCCGTAGACAACTCGATCCATATTCTCAGCCGTTACATTAAACACCGCAAAAGGGAGGGGCGCGGCCGCTTTGACGCGATGGATACGGCGGTGAGCGAAACCGGTAGGGCCTTGGCCTTTACCACGATGATTCTCTTTTTTGGGTTCAGTATTTTAATGATTTCCACCTTTATCCCGAACATTTATTTGGGGTTTTTTACAGGGGTGATCTTGCTGATGGCGCTGATAGCCAGTTTGACCCTTTTGCCCGCGGTGATGTTCCTTTTTGGAGATTCCCCAGGCAAGAAGTCCTCTTAAACCGCTTCTGAATTGATCAGAGGTTTTTTTAACCCTAACCACAAAGGTGATGATGAAGAGCAAATTCCTATTCTTTTTACTGGCCCTCGCTTTATGGGGGCTTTCGCCTCTTTATGCCTTGACCCCTACAGAGATTATTCACAAGGCGGACAAGTTGGATGATGGGGAAACCTCGATTAGTGAAATGACCATGATCTTAATTGACTCCAGGGGGCAGCAACGAGTGAGGAAGATCAAAGGCTATCGGAAGGATTATGGGGAAGACAGCAAAAGCATCAGCTTTTTTTTAAGTCCCGCTGATGTGCGCAATACCGCTTTTTTAAGTTACGAGTACGATGATGTCAGCAAAGAAGACGATAATTGGCTCTATTTGCCCGCTCTGCGCAAGGTGAAACGCATTGCCAGTGGAAACAAAAAAGACAGTTTCATGGGAACCGATTTCACCTATCACGACATGAACGGTTTGGAAGTGGAAGAATGGGCATACAGTATGGTCAAGGAGTCCGACACGGTGAACGGAAAGGATTGCTGGGTGATCGGCGCGGTTCCTCGCAAGGAGATCGCCAAGGCCGTGATCAAAGATACGAGCTATGTCAAACGGGTGGTTTGGGTAAGAAAAGACAACTTCATGGCCGTACAGGCCAAAATCTGGATGAAAAAGGCCGGGAAGACTAAAATCATGAAGGCGAGCAAGATTGAGCGGATTCAAGGGATTTGGACCGCGCGGCAAGTGGAGATGAGTACCTTGGATCGTCGGGGCAGGCGCAGCCACTCCACGATTTTGAGGTTTGACAACCTGCAATACAATAAAGGGGTGGGGGATGACATGTTCAACACCCAACGCATGGAGCGAGGTCTGTAATGATCAAATGGTTTTGCTTGTTTTATTTGGTGGCTTTTTTGCCTACGGGCTTTGTGTCGGCTCAGGATTTCGCTGATTTGGATACGGGTTTTGACTTAAATACAGCGGTAGAAATTCAACCTTTAGAAGAGGTGGATGTTTTTGCTTCGAGTTCTTCTTTAGGCCAATTCTACGGCTTTGTGCGCGAAGAATGGGGCTACGCCCCACAAAAAAAAAGCAAGAATTGGGCGAAGCACCGCACGATCTTAAACCTCACCTATGATATCGCTTTAGGGGCGGATTGGAAAATACGGCTCAACGGCAACGCTTTTTACGATTTTGCCTATTCTTATAACGGTAAGGAAAACTATACCCCAGAAACCTTAAAGACTTACGAAAGCGAGGTGGAGGCGAGGGATACCTTTATCGAAGGAGCGGTGAGCTCTTGGTTGAATGTGAGGGCCGGGCGGCAAATTATCGCCTGGGGGCAATCGGAAGTGTCGCAACTCAACGATCTGGCCAACCCTAGGGACTTGCGCGAATTGGGGGTGATTGATATTGAAGACGCTCGGGTACAGGTGACGGCGGTCAAGTGGGCGGCGCTGCTTGGCGGCAGCGAGTTCAATCTGGTGACGATCCACGAGTTTCGCCCCGACAAAACACCGAGCGCGGGGAGCGAGTTTGATTTTTTAGCTCCCCTGCGGGCTCAGGCGAATATTTTGGACGCGCCCAAACCCGACCCTAAGATCGAGCTTTTGGCTCGTTGGTTCATCCCCTACAACGGGGGGGACTTGGCGTTTTACTATGGGGATGTTTACCAAGATCAGGCCACCCTGGCCTTTCATTCCTTTGACGCGAAAACCCAGTCCTTGACCTTGGAGTCGAATTACCTGCCCATTCAATCCATGGGGTTTGCGGCCAATCAGGTTTGGGGGGCCTGGCTCTTTCGTTTGGAGGCGGCAAAAAAGAAAGGGGTTCCGATCCAGCGCAGCGACCTCCAAACTCAACTTGCCCAGGGGCTGAAAACGACCCCGCCTCCCGCGGATTTGGTTTATGGGGCGGACTTGGGTCTGGTGGAAAGTTATGCCTTGAAGGAGCAGGTTCAATTGGCTTTGGGGGTTGAGTATTCGGGGTACAATGATGTTACTTTTTCTTTTGAGATCTCGGGAGATCAAATTTTGGATTATCAAGAGAACCTAAAAACTAAAAAATTCAACGGGATCAGCACCTTCATCTTGAGTCACCAGGCCTTTAACGACAACTTGACCACCCGTTTTTTATGGTTCCACTTTACAGACTCCAACGGAGAGCTGTACCGCTTAAGCTCAGATTACTCCATTATGGACGCGGTTTCTTTAGGAGGGGGCTTTGTCTATTATCAACCGATCAATGAGCAGAGCTTGCTCTACCCCTTTAAAGACAACAGCCGCTTGAATCTGACCGGAAAATATAGCTTTTAATGAACAATAAAGAAAAAATTCTACTCGCGGCCCTTGCGCTCTTTAACGAAAAAGGCACCAAGGGGGTCAGCACGAATCATATTGCCAAGGCAGCCGGGGTGAGCCCGGGAAACCTCTATTATTACTTTAAGAATAAAGAAGATATTATCTTAGAGATTTATAAAACGATGGTGATCGAGTTTGACTGTACGATGGGCGATACTCGAGAGATCACCCTAGAGGGCTTAGAGCGGCATTTTGCCCAGATTATTGAGGTACAATGGCAGTTTTTGTTTCTCATGCGCGAGTCGCATAGCTTAATTGAGCGAGATGAGCGGCTGAAGGCGATTTTTCAAGAACAGCAAGAAAGAAGATTAAAGGAAATCGCGGACGAGCTTTGCCAAGGCATCCAAGCGGGCTTGTTGCGGCCCTTGGCTGAAGAGGCGGTGCGGGAGTTGGCCGAAGTCTTGTGGATTGTCTCTTTGTTTTATATCCCCTTTGTCGCCAGTCGAGGGGAGGAAATCACCAAAGAGACGGTCACCACCAGTGTGGCCAGGATGCGCTCGCTGCTCAACCCCTACCTCATCTTGCCCTAAGCGGTTTTTTTAGGGTTCCTTCTGCTCATCTACCCCCGCGCCGGCAAAGGTGGCCATGCCCTCGTAGAGGGCCAAGGCTTGATCCAACAAGAGGAGGGCCAGGGCGGCCCCGGTTCCTTCGCCCAAACGCAGGTCTAGGTGGAGCAAGGGCTTTACCCCTAAGGCCCGCAAGGCTTTGGGGTGCCCCCCTTCAGCCGAGGAGTGGGAAAAGAGCAACCAGTCTTTGGTTTGCGGTTCGAGTTTGAGAGCGACTAAGGCCGCCGCGGCTGAAATAAAGCCATCGACCACCAGGGGAATTCCTTCTTTTGCCGCCCCTAGACAAATTCCGGTTAAAAGAGCGATTTCAAACCCGCCTAGGCGCTGCAGGTGATCTAAGGGTTGGCGCAATTGCGCCTGGTGGAGTGCCAGGGCCTTGGCGATGACCTGCTGCTTGCGCAGGACTCCGGCATCATCCAACCCGGTGCCCCGACCGGCGATCTCGCTGGGGGCCAGTCCCAAAAGTGAGCAATAGAGGGCCGCCGCCGGGGTCGAATTGCCGATTCCCATCTCTCCAATCGCTAAGATGTCCACCCCTTCTTGTTTGGAGGTAGCGGCTAAAGCGAGCCCTTCTTGGAGGGCGGCCAAGCAATCGGTAGAACTCATGGCAGGGCCTTGGGCTAAATTCGCGGTGCCTTTTTTGGTTTTTTTAATCAAGAGATTTGGGTGAGGGCTTAAGTCGTCGGCAACCCCGGCATCAATTAAAATAAGTTCCGCTTGCGCCTGCTTGGCCAAGACGCTGATCGCGGCGCCTCCGGCGAGCATGTTTTCTACCATTTGCCCGGTGACGCTGCTGGGGTAGGGGCTTACTCCTTCTTGGGTGACTCCGTGATCCCCCGCGGCGACAAGGATGCGCTTTTTTTTAGCCTGCGGTTGATCTGTGCCTTGGCAGGCTCCGAGCCATAAAACCAATTCTTCTAATTGGCCTAGGCTGCCTGGTGGTTTGGTGAGCTGGTTGAGTTTGTTGGAGACCGCTGTACGAGAGGATGAGCTGGGGCGCGCGGCCCCGGAATAAAAGGAGCTGAGTTCTGGGTTCATTGGTTTTCCTTTAAGGTTAGGGGCAGACCCGAGACCATGAAGAGGACGCGGTCAGCCCGTTGGGCGATTTCTTGATTGAGCCGTCCCATTTCGTCACGAAATCGGCGGGATAGGGCTTCTGTGGGGACCAGGCCTAAGCCTAGCTCATTGGTTACAAAGATCAATTCCCCTGGCAGGGGCCGATTCAGCAGGCTCAAGAGGTCGTAAATCTCTTGTTTTCTGCGCTTTTCGGACTCTCCAAAAAGGTTGGAAAGCCAAAGGGTGAGGCAATCGACCAGTACCACGGCGCTTTTGGGGGCTGTGGCTTGTATGGCTTGGGCCAGGGCGAGGGGCTCTTCGATGACATGCCAGTTGGCACCGCGCTCGGCTCGGTGCAAGGCGATGCGTTGGGCCATTTCTTCATCTAGGGCCTGGGCGGTGGCAATGAGGGTTTGGGGTTCTTTTCCTTGAGCCAGGTCTAGGGCTTTTTGGCTTTTGCCGGAACGGGCGCCCCCGGTGAGTAGAGTGATCATAAGCCGTTGAAGTTTGCCCAGACAAACCATAATAAGGTTAAAATTTCAGTAACTTCACCAGCGGCCCCTAAGAGGTCTCCGGTGATTCCGCCGAGGCGCCGCTGGGCCAAAAAGCCAACCCCTTCGGTGCTCACCAGGGCCATCAGTAGGGCGCCTCCCCCGACCATTCCAAAGGGCCAAGCGCAGGCCAGGGCCCCGGCCCAGGCAAGGCCGGCCTGCCAAAGCTTAGCCTGGTCCACCCAGTTTTTCCCCGTACCAGAGCGGTTGGCGTAGTTTTGCCGGTAAGCGAGCCAAGCCATGCCCGCCCGGGAAGCGGGCAGCAGGCTCAAGAGCCACCAAACCTGCCCCCCTTGCAGCAGCAAAACGAGCAATTGCCATTTGAGGGTTAGGGCAAAAAAGAGGGAGATCACCCCAAAGCTGCCTAAACGAGGGTCTTTGAGGATCAACAACCGTTCGCTTTTTGGTTTTAGGGCGAAAAGGCCGTCGGCCGCGTCGGCTAAGCCATCAAGGTGCATGGAGCCGGTCAAGAGGCTCCACAATAGAAGGAGCAGCAGAGCCAATAGACTAGGGGGAAGCTCAGAAGAAAGGGCGGTTGCCAGGGAAGCCAAAATCGAGCCTAGGCCTAAACCGATCCAGGGGAACCAAGGTAAGGCTTGCTGCACCGGGCTAGAGCGAGGAGGAAAAAAGGGGATCGCCGTCAGGGTCGAAAAAGCGGTCAGAAAGGAGTCCACCAGAGGCCTTATCATGGGGCCTCCATTTGAAATGTCCGCATGATTCCTGTTCCACGAGGGGTTGATGCCTTAAGGCTTTGACGGGCTCTGACTTATCCTCATGGGGGACTTACAGTTGCGGGCCAGTGAGGGATTTACACCCTGCTTCACCGTCTTGAAAAATCAAGCTAGCGGTTTTCTGGAGGGGAGTCAAACCCCTTGTCCGAAAAAGGCTCAACCCCTAAAATAAAGTAAAGGAACCTCTGAAAAAGTCCATCCTTGGACTTTTTCAGCTTTGGCGATTAGGGAGTGAATTCTTGATCACCCAACAAATCAATTCACTTTGTGCATTGATTTGGCGGAGCGGGCCTGCCTCGCAAGGCAACTCGGAGTTTTTCCCTCAACCTTGAATCCATTTTTTTTGAATTATGAACGCCTATAGCCTACACAATCATACTTTTCGTTGCCAACACGCGGTGGGCGATGTCGCGGAACTAGCCCAAGCGGCCCTGAAAGGGGGTTGCCGGGTCTTAGGGGTTTCGGATCACACCCCCTTGCCGGATCACCAATGGCCCACGGTACGCATGGGCATGGATGAATTGGACGGCTATTGCCAAGCGATTGACCAGGGGCGGATTGATTTTCCCTCGTTGAGGATTTTAAAAGGAATGGAATGCGAGTGGTCAAAGGAGTACCAAGCCTTTTATCAAGAGGAACTGTTCGGCAAACGAAGCTTTGATTATCTCATTGGCGCGGGGCATTTTTATCAAATTGGAGGGGAATGGCATAGCGGGTTTACCGACTTGAGCGGGGCCAAGGAATTGCGGGCCTATGCCGAGTGGCTGACCCAGATGATGCAAAGCGGGATCTTTGCCTTTATTGCCCACCCCGATTTATTTGGTTGTTGCAACGAGGCCTGGAACCCCGACTTAGCGGCCTGTTCCCATGATATTCTCAGTGCTGCCGCGGCGACCCAGACCCCTTTAGAGATCAATGCCAACGGCTTTCGTAAAGCTTGGCGCGCCCCTGGTGGGGGCAGAAGTTGTCCCTATCCTTGGGAGCCTTTTGGGAGTTGGCGGGGGAATATTCCCTTCAGGTTTTAATCAGCGCGGACGCCCATCATCCCAAGCAACTTTTCACCGAGCTGGAACCCTGTTATTCTTTATCCCATCGTTTTGGTTTGAAGTTGTGGCGGGGGTTAGAATAAAAATGTGGGTGTATACAGGGTTTGCAGCCCTTTTCTAGGTTATTTCTTGCAAAGCCATGCTATAGCTTGCTATGGAAGTAGAGAGACTTAATAACGCATGAGCCATGATTCGCTTCAGTTTAATCTTTTTATCGTTGCTGTTGATGACGCGGCTCCTTGGGGCCATCCCCAGCCCTGAGGCCGGTAAAATTAATCTAACAAACTGGAATATAAAAGAAAATAAAATTATTTCTTTGGCAGGGGAATGGCTCTTTGAAAAAGAGGGTGTACAAAGTCCCTTGCGAGTCCCCGGCAGTTGGAATCCAAAAAGCAAGGCAACCCCTTTAGGGATGGGGGTCTATCGCTTAACCCTTGTCTTGCCTCCCGACCCTTCCCCTTTAAAAATACATTTTCGCGCCATTCACGGGGCACATCGTTTTTTTGTGAATGATACCTTCGTTGGCGAGGGGGGGTACGCGGGGGCGGAACAATTGCGTTCTTATCTTTATCCCCTTCCGCATGGAGAGCTGGTCCAACTCCGCTTGGAAATAGAAAACAGGGCGCATGATCAAGGTGGACTGGTAAAAACAGTTGAGTTGGGGCAAGCCGAGGCGATGAATCGGCAAGCATTGCGCCGATTTGCCTGGAATTTGTTGATTTTTATCGTTTTGTTGGTCATGGCTATGTATCACCTTGGGTTTTATTGGCTGCAACAAGAGATGAAGCATCACCTTTACTTTGCCCTGCTCTGCTTGTTTGCCGCTCCCATGCAGTTGATTGTCAGTGACGGCTATTGGCTTGGTTTATTTCCCCAGCTCAGTTGGGGGTTTGTCGAGCGGGTTTCGTCGCTGATCGAACTCACTTTGGTGTGGGTTCTTTTGCGTTTGGGGCAGACTTTGGCTCAAGGCCGCCAGGAAGGGAAGATATACAAATTATTTTTTGCCTCTATTTTTGTATTGGCGGCGGCGGCGCTGTTTTGGCCCCTGGTGTATTATAATGTTCTGATGTATCTGATTGACGCTTGGCTTTGGGCCGCCTTATTGGGGATGACCTTCTTGTTCTTGAAAGGTTATCGCTCCCGGCAAAGCGGGGTGTTGCTGTACCTGATCGAAGGCTCCATCTGCCTGTTGACTCTAGCCAATGATATCGCCTATGACTTCGGGTATAGCCCCCTGGGCCTGTTCACTCCCTTGGCGGTCATTATTATTGTTTTTATTGAGACCTTTTTTGTTGCCCGCAGGTTTAATGTTCGCAATCTCGTGATGGAGGATTTATCCAGTCGCGTCTTATGGGAGCAGGCGCAAGGGCGGATTCGCCGCCTCTATGAGGGGGTGGTGGGGCAAGGTTCGAAGGGGGTGCAAGGCCCTTTGCGTTCCTTATTGCATTTGGCGCAAAAACTTTTGGCCGAGGTGGGGAAACTCTCCCCGGAGGTACGGCTTGATGTGGAGGCGGTTTATTTTCAAAGCCTTCGTCTGGGGGCGACTTTAGGCGATATTTTGGATTTTGTCCAAAATGAGGAATTGGAGATCCACTCAGAAAGTCTCGATCTTTTTTTTCAGGTGGAGACCGTCATTCGTATGCTGAATACCTGGGCGCAGGATCAAGGAGTCGAACTGCGCAACCAATGTCCCCATAATTTGATCGTTTGGGCCGACCCTTTACGCCTACAGCAGGTTTTGCTGAATCTGCTCGATAACGCGATTCGTTATGGTCAAGGGCCCATTCGGGTGGCGGTCGAGGCGGGGGACGAAGAATGCGAGATCCTCATTTGCGATGCGGGCCCCGGTTTACCGCAAGTTTGGCAAGACTGGTTGCGGGGGGTGATTGTACTCCAGCCCGAGAGCCAAGGCAGGACCTTGGGCTTATGGATTTGCAAGCGGCTTTTAGAGGCCCAAGGGACTCAATTGCGGCTCAAGGCCGGCGATCTTGAGCAAACCTGTCTGGGCTTTGGTTTAACCCGAGCCCAAGCTCCCGTGGAAACGCCTCTGGTAGAAGTCGGCGAAGACTTGCCCGACCCTCCGAGTTTACCGATGGAAGCGACGATTTTGGTGGTGGACGATGAGCCGGCGAACATTATGCTGATGACTCAATTTTTGGCCCAGGCTCAGTTGCGGGTGATTAGCGCCAGTAATGCCATGCACGCGTTGGAATTGGTCGATGAGCAGGTGCCGGACTTGGTGATTTTAGATTTGTTGATGCCCTGGATGAGCGGCTTTGAACTGTGCGCTAAGTTGCGAGAATATTACGACCCCGTGCAATTGCCCATTATCGTGGTCACGGGGGTGCAAGATATGTCGAGCTTGATCAAGCTGCTGGATGTAGGAGCCAATGACTATATTGCCAAACCCTTTCAACAAGCGGAGCTTTTAGCGAGAGTCAAGGGCCAATTGCGACTCAAGGAGCTGGGGCAATACAAAGAAGAACTCAGCCGCCGCAAGTTGATGGAAAAAGATTTACAACAGGCTTGGTCGAGGCTCGGGCTGCTGATGGAGCATAGCTTGAACGGGCTGTTTTTTTTAAACCAGGAAGGTTGTTTTTCCTATGTGAATGTTGTAGCCGCGGCGGTTTTGGAACAGGATGTAAAGCGAATGAAGGGGTTGTGTTTTGAGGATGTGTTTAATGAGCCCTGGCAAGAGCAAAACTGGCAAGTGAATCCAGAACAGGTTTTAAGTTTAAAGGGAAACGGCAAAGAGGTTCATTGTTCCTTTGTCCTATTAGAAGATAGTTCCGGGGTGCATTTTGCGGG
Organism: bacterium; assembly: GCA_024275165.1. Taxonomy (GTDB): domain Bacteria; phylum SAR324; class SAR324; order XYD2-FULL-50-16; family XYD2-FULL-50-16; genus JAJRZQ01. Next base: position 100,791 of record JAJRZQ010000002.1, read on the forward strand.
GTTGGTCTCAGAGAGTCTTTTGCTCCGTTCCGGTCAGATCATCAAGATGAAAACGGTAAGCCGGCAAGAGGGGGTAGAGAAGTTGGAGGTGGTTTGCAAAGATGTACTGCGGTTGGCGCAGAAGGAGGGGAGTACGATTCTTTCTTGTGTGCAGCGTTTAGAAGCGAGCTTGCTGGAACTCAACAGCGACTTGGCGACCCAAGAGTTTCGCAAGTCCTTAGTGGAACTGATGCAGCTTGCCTTAGATACTTGGATGAAGAAAACAAAAAAGGGAAAATTGGAATTAGCCGAAGAGTCGGGGATTTGGCGCGCTACCTTAGATAACGGGGTGTACCGCACCCGAACCTTGGATAAATATTTAACCCTAGATGCTCTACCGGTTAAACCTCGTTGGAAGGATGTAGTACAAACCGCAGAGTTTGTGCTCGAACAATTACGCAAAAAGAAAGTGGTTTCTCGTAATTTGGAACGGGCGATTGAGGAAATTAAAAAAATCGCGGCATCCTTGGAAGAACGGCGTATTTTTACCAGTTAGATTTAATTGAAAATATGTAAAAACAAACCGATAAAAATAAATTTTTGCTATGATCAGCCTTTTTTCCCTTCCTTACTTTGACCGATTTCTTTCTTGAACATCTTGCCTCGTCCTAGGTAGATTACCTTATAGATTCCCCCAAGTCGGCTTGAAAATTCGATTTGACGGGTTTCTCTTTGTACCTTGTATAAGCCCATGTGAAACCATCAAGAGAGGAAAAAATGAGTAAAGTGACGAAGGCAGACCTGATTCAGGATGTTGCCGGTAAAGTAGGATTATCTAAAACCCAAACTGAAAAAACCATTAACGCTATTTTTGAAGGCTTGACGGGGGCCATGTCCAGTCAGCGCAAAATCGCTTTGGTCGGCTTTGGGACTTTTTACACAGCCCAGCGCGCCGCTCGTGAAGGGTTAAACCCTCAGACGGGAAAGCGGATTCAGATTCCTTCTGCTAAAGTGGCAAAGTTTCGTGTAGGGAAAAACTTGAAAGAAGCGGTGAATGCTTAATAGAGTTTTGAAAAATTCCCACTTACCTTTGATAAAGAAGAGAGTTGTATCCCCTTTCTGAGTCTGTTGGTGGGGGGGAATCTATTTTTAAGTCCAATGAAGTTGAAATTAAAAGAGGATGGGAAATAAAATTTTCTATCCTCTTGCAAATCAAAACGACTCATTTTTGGATTGGGCAACCCCTCTCTGGGTTGCCTAGAAACCTCTGCATACTCAGAGGTTCCTCAATTGATTGTTGATTCGGGTTTGATTTTTTGTTTTTTCCTCTGGCTAGGGGCAGCGCCTTTTCTTCCCTTTTTGTTAACGCAAGTGGATCCCTTTATTTTTTTTAGGCCTTTGGTTTTGGGTAAAGCTGCGCCTTTTTTACCCTCGGTGTTTTTTGTACTTGGGCGGCGGCCTGTTTAGTTGAGCTGATTTTTAGAAGCCTCGACCCGGCTTTAGGTAGGGAGGGGAGTTCCGCCTTGTTGAAGCGGGCTTTGAAGCTCGATTTGACCGGGGTGGCCAAGAGGGGTGAGCTGACCTTTAAGGCTCGTGGCAAGAGGGTAAAACTGGCGGGGAGGTGCCCGATTTCTACCCCATCGGCAATGAGAGCGTGTTCTTCTCCAACGGCGCGGACTTCCAATTGAGAAAATTGCTGGGTATAAACCTCTGCGTCGTTGCCCTCGCTGAAGAGTTGTCTTAAGCTTTGCGCTGTGAACGATTGAGTCTGGTTGATTTGATAATAGCGAAATTTATGCTGAAACCCGCGTTGGATCTCGCATAGTTGGGGCCCATGGGTTACTTGGCTGCCGAGTAAAATGACGGCAAAGAGGTAAGCCCCATTGTAGACCACTTTGTGCTCTGTCATTAAGCTGATTTGGCTTAAGCTTTTGGGTGCGTTGAAGCCCCTGGCAAAGAGCAATCGGCCTAAGACCCCTTGAAGCAGGCGGGGTAATTTGGGCTGAGGCAGACGCAGGAGGATATCGTTTAAAACCAACCAACTTTGTGGGCCTCCACTGAAATCAGTGCAATGACAGCGCACTAAGCTCATCATAATGTGGTTTTTACTGCGCAATAAGGCTAAGAGCGATTTGTCGTCTGGGGGGTAGTTTAACCCCTGGCAAAGGGCAGAATCCCCTTCGCTGGGCAAAAAGGTGACCAAGACCCCCTCGTTGGCCAGGGGGGGGTAGATTAAGTTGATCACCCGAGAACAACCCGCATCAGTGCCGACAATCATCACTCGGTCGAGCTTTGGGGGGAGGTCGATGGAACCGGCGGAGGAATCGACAAAAATCATCTCCGCCTCTGGCATCGCGCTTAGAAAGCTTGCTTGATGCCTGCGCCAGAAATTCGTGGTCTTGGGGCAGCGTAGCGAGTCGATAATAAAGAGTTGCTGGGTCATAAGGGGTACCTTTTTTTTTTAGTTTAAAGACTTGTTGAGCGAGTTGCAAGGGGGTTTGACTTTGCCGGGAGTGGGCTTTAGACTGAGGCCAAAGGACTCAAGGGATTTATGGACGCTAAGTTACGCATACGCCTTCTACAGGTGATTCAGCGGCATCGCCCGGTGCGGTTGTTGGTCGCGGGGGATATCATATTGGATAAATACACCTGGGGAGAGGTGGAACGAATCAGCCCCGAGGCGCCGATTCCGGTGGTCAAGGTGGTCAAGGAAGAATACCGACTCGGGGGCTCGGCCTCTGTGGTGGCCAATTTAGCGGCCTTAGACTGTCAGGTGCTCCCGCTGGGATGGGTGGGGCAAGACGCGGCAGGGGATCAGGTTTTGCGGCTATTCCAGGATTTAAAGGTGGAGGTCGCCGGGGTCTTGCGCCTCCAACGGGCCACCACGCTGAAGGATCGGCTTTTAACCAAGCAACAACAATTGTTGAGAGTGGACTTTGAAGCACCAACGGCAAAGGATACAGGCCTGCAACAGGCCTTGCGGGACAAGGCGGAAAGCTTATTGCGACAGGCCGACGCGGTGGTGCTTTCCGATTACGCCAAAGGGGTGCTTTCTCCAGGGCTTTTAAGTTTTCTCATTCAAGGGGCTGAGGCCAAACAAATCCCGGTGATCTGCGACCCCGGTAAGGGGGTGCCCCTAGAGCATTACCAAGGGGTCACTACCTTAAAGCCCAATCGAATGGAAACCGAAGGGGCTACGGGGATGAAGATTCAGGATCAAGCCAGTTTATTGGCCGCTGCGAAGGCGGTGAAAGAAAAAACAGGGGCGCAATTTCTTTCTCTCAGTTTAGATAAAGAAGGCATTCTTTATTATCAAGATGAAACTCATTGGGAGGTTTTAGCTACAGAGGCAAGAGAGGTCTATGATGTCACCGGGGCAGGGGATATGGTGGTGAGCGTGATCGCCTGCCTTTTAGCCCAGCAGGTGCCCCCGATTGAGGCCTTAGCCCTGGCCAATGTGGCGGCGGAAATCGAGATCGGGCATATGGGCGTGGTGCCCATTCCCTTTAGCGAAATCCGAGATTTTTTGGTGCAGGGCCGCTTGGAGCGAAAAATCACCACTATCGAAGAAATCTTAGCCGAAAAGGGAGAGGGAGAGCAATTGCTCTTTACCAACGGTTATTTCGACCAACTCTCCGCTGGGCACTTGCGTTTTTTGATCGAGGCGGCTCGTTTACCCGGTAAATTGGTGGTGGCCATCAACAGTGACGCGAGCATTCAGGCCCGCAAGGGGGAATTGCCTTTGTTGACGCAAGCGGACCGGGCCCGTTTGTTGGCCAGTTTAGAAAAGGTTTGGAAGGTTTTGATCTTTGAAGAAGAGGACGCGAGTCCGTTGATTATAAAACTTCGGCCCGAAGTGGTGGTGAAGGGGGAGCGTTTTCGGGGGCGGGAACTCTCCGAATCGCAAGCCATTGCTCAGGTGGGGGCGAAGATCGAATATATCCCCCACTTTAGTTATTCTTAATGTTGCGCATTACCGCGGGGAGCCTGAAAAATCGTCGGCTCCAAAGCTTGCCGGGGGCGCAAACCAGGCCCACCCTAGAAAAAACCAGGGCCATGATCTGCAATAGCTTGGCGGCTCGGTACGACTTAAGGGATTTTCACCTGATTGATCTCTTTGCCGGAACCGGGGCCTTAGGTTTGGAACTCTATTCCTGGGGCGGCGGCCCTTTGGACTTGATTGAGCAGGAAGCGAAAACCTATCGGGTTCTCCAGGCAAACCTAGCCGCCTTAGGGGTGGAAAAATCAGCTAGGCTTTGGCAGGCTGATGGGGTAAGGTGGCTGCAAGAAAACCCCTTGGGCGATACTCCCTATTTGATTTTACTCGATCCGCCCTATGCCGGCGACTTGGCAGAGCGGGCCTTGCGGGTCTTAAGCCGCAGGCGGGCCCAGCTGGCGGGCTCGTTGGTGGTGGTGGAGCGGAGCAAACATCAAGGGTTGCCCCCCTTAGAGGGGGTGGAATTATTTAAATCCCGCGTCTTTGGGTCTACGGTGGTTGAATTTTTTGAGGTGCAATGAGGCCGTTTAGTCTGCTTTTACTTTGTTTGTTGATCCCCAGCCTCGCCTGGGCCGATTTGGGGGCCTTTTTGCTCACTAAGTCGGTTTACCTTTATAAAGAGCCGAAGAAGAAATCAAAAAAACTTCTTTTTCGGCGGAAACAGGCCTACTCCGTGATTGGGGTTGAAAAGGGAAAAAGTGAACTGTGGTTGAAGATTGCCGTGCCCAGCAGCAACAATCGGGTACAGGGTTCGGGTTATATCTTAGAAAACGATTCCGAATTGACACAGGGGGGGCGGGTCAAGGTTTATAGCGCTGTTCCGAGTTTGCGACAGGGGTTGACCGATTATCTTGAGGTGGAGAGCGGCGACCTCTTTTTTACGGGGCGCAAGGTGAACTCACCAGACTTCCCGGTGTTGATTTTTCGCGCGGTGAATTATAAATCCGATCAGCCGAGAATCTATTGGGTTCCCGATTGGGGCGGGGTGTACCGCGTGGGGAAGGAGGCGAGCTGGCTTAATGAGGTGATGCAGGAGTTGAGGCAGCGCGGGTTTAAAAAAGAGGTGGAGAAAAAAATTCTCAACGGATTGGTCGAACAGGGATTCAGCATGGAGCAGGTTCGTCTTTCCTTGGGCCCCCCTTTAGAAGAACGAAGCTTAGAGCAGGCGAATCAAGTGGAATGGAGCTATCCGGGCCGGAAGGTGATTTTTGAAGAAAGGCGGGTGATTCGCCAAATCTAAGGCTTATTTCGCGCAGCGAAATCCCACATCCTTCCAAGCGTAGTTGGGCTTACTGCTGGCGCGGTGCCAGGTCGTGGCATGATCTTTGGTTTTCGCCCAGGAGCCGCCGCGAATGACCTTTTCTCGGTTGATCTGAGGAGAGTCGAAATTGGAACCGGGGTAACGGGCTAGGCTGGAGCTCACCCATTCGCGCACATTTCCCGCCATCTGCTGGACCCCATAGGGGCTGATATCCGCCTGGGCCTGATCCACCGGCAAGGGTTTATGCTTTCCCGATTCCAAGGTGCGGGCTTTACGGGGGTTGAACCCGTTGCCCCAGGGGTAGGTTAAACCGTTTTCCCCTCTCGCCGCCTTTTCCCATTCCACTTCTTTAGGGAGTCGTTTTCCTAAGGACTTGCAATAGCGCTCCGCCTCGATCCAGGTTACATTTACCACGGGCAGGGACTCAGCTCCGGCGGGGATTTGCCGATTGCGCCAATGGGGTGGGGGTCGTTTGCGAAAGCGCCTCAGATACTCGGCGTATTTTTGGTTGGAAACCTCGGTTTCATCTAGATAAAACTCGCGGAGTTTGACCTGAAACTCCGGTTTAGAAATTTGCGGCCCTTGGTTGCTTCCCATGATAAATTTTCCCTTAGGGATGGAGATCATCCCCGCAATGGGCTTGGCGGTTGATTTTTTATAAGAGGAGCGGTTTGTTTGCCCGAAGTGGATTAAATCGGCCCATTCGATCACCCCATTATAGATATTCAAGAGTTTTAAGCTAGCGAGCCAACGGCCATTTTTCCTAGAAACCTTTCCGTAGATAAAGGCGTCCACCCCATAAAGCTCCCCCATGCGCTTGGCTTTGGATTCGTCGATGAAGTCGCTCATGGAGAGTTTTTGTTCTTCTATAATAAGGGCTAGGTTTTCGCGGTCCACCACCTGTAAGCCGCTATCTTTGGTTAAGGCGGTGGAGAGAAAATCAGCGAGGAGGCTGGAGTCAAAGGGGCTTTGGATATTCCAAAAAGCGATTTGGTTGACCTTGTTTTGCCGCAGGCGAGAGAGGTCTTTGCGTAAGCTTAAGGTCACCGCCTCCGCCAGACTGCTGACGGCTAGGGTTTCTGCCTTTAAGGCGGTGAGTTGAAAGATGTCGGCCCATACAATGGCGGAGGATTCCACATCAATCGCCTTCATGACTAGGGTATCGTGGTAGTAGCGGCCATAGACAAAAAGATCGACCCCTAAGAGTTTGCCGAGTTCTTTATAGGTGTCTTGGCTCACCATGCCCGAGAGATTGAATTTTTGTTCTTGCAGGATCAGGTTCATCTTGCTGCGGTCGATCACGCGAAAGGCACGGGATTTAACCAACGCCACATTGGTGTAGTCGATGAGTTCGTTAATTTTTTCTTGGTTTAAGGGCCCGGCAATGCGGGAAAAGGCGATGGTACCGTATTTGCGGTTGGCGACTTGGCTCAAGGAACTCGCGATACGCTGGCTTAGGTTTTCAAACTCCAAAGCACTTAAGGTACCAGGACATAAAAACAACAGAGTAAATAAAAATAAAAGGCTTAGCCTGAAAGGAAGCGGTGAGCTCGTTGTCATTTCGTTTTGCCTGTGGCAGCTTGATTCATGTCAGTGACCTTAAAAGGTCTTTTTTATCCTATTCGACCGAGTAACGCAAGGAGCCCTCATGCCCCTATTTGTAGTGGGTCTGCCCATTGGAAATCCTCAGGATATCACGGATCGGGCCAAAGAGGTTTTGAGTTTTGCCGACCTCATTGTCGCAGAAGAGATCAAACCAACTCGGCGGATTTTAAAATCTCTCGGCCTCTTTAAGGAGGTCTTTTTACTCAATGAGCATACCGAGCCCAAAGGGGCGGCGGAAGAACTCATGCCGCTTTTGGCAGAGGGGCAAAATTTAGCGCTCATCTCCGATTGCGGCACCCCGCTTTTTGCCGATCCCGGTGCCGGCTTGGTTGAGCTGTGCCACCAAAAGGGCTACCCGGTGACCCCTGTTCCCGGGGCTTCGAGCTTGACCGCCGCTTTATCCGTTTCGGGGTTAAAGCTGGATTCCTTTTATTATGCAGGTTTTTTGCCGCGAGAGCGGGAGGAGCGGCAAAAGGCGATTGCGGGGTTTCGGGATTTGGCCTGCCCCGTCCTCCTCTTAGAGGCGCCCTACCGCCTTGGGCCTCTCTTGCGAGACCTGGTTGCCGTTTTGGGGGGCGAGCGCAGAGCGCAGATTTTTTTCGCTTTGACCAAAGCTGGGGAAGAGATTGCCCAGGGGCCTTTAGGTGAGTTGGCAAAAAAAGAAATGACGGAAAAAAGGGAATTTGTTTTGTTGATCAAGGGGCAGGTGGCCGGGGCCTTGGCGCCGAAAGTGAGGGCGGGTGGCCTGTCCAAACCCCGCGCAGGGAATCGGCCCAAAAAAAATTCTCGCCCCCCCAATCGCAAAGCGGGGCCGCAGAGAAAACTCAAGCCCAAGGGGCCGGCGCGGCGGGCAAAACGAGAGCCCGGGGATTAAAGCTTTTTTTCCATCTGGTTTAAGAGTTTGCCAAAGCGGGTCTCTACCCGTTGGACGGTCTCTGGATCGGGTTCTAATACCTTGGGGTAGCCTGGTTTCATCCGGCAGTCGATCACCAAGGGGCCGTTGATGCCCGTGTGAAAGCGATGGGTTGTTTTGTCGCCGTATAGATCGGCGGCGGGCTCAAAGCGGGTGAAGACATGCCAGATGAAGTCTTCATTGCTCTTTGTGGTCGCCTGGGCGTCATCGACCAAGCAGACCACCCGGTAGTCTTGAATGGCCCTCTCCTGGGCGAGGGAGGTCGCGAGTTGAGGCTGAAGGGCGTAACCCGCCCCTTCTACGCAGAGTACGCCGGGGCAAAAGAGTCGTGGGTTGTTGAGGTTGCTGTCGGCAAAAGCCTGCTCTGGGAGTTGATTTTTTAGGGTAAAGCGTTTTTCTTCCCCCAAGCCCATTAAGATGGCCTTACTCCCTTCATTGACCGCCGGCCCGGTGTAGTCTAGGGTATCTTGGCTGATGTTGGAAAAAACAAAGAGGTCGGTCTTCAGGTCTGCCCGCTCCAAGACCGTCATGAACAGCTCTTTGAAGTTTTTGACCTCCGCGGGTTGATCGGTGAGAAGTAAAAATTTAGTCAAGGAGAGTTGCCCTTCGCTCAAGATGCGCAAGGCCGCGGTAAAGGCTTCCTTAGGGTAGCGGTTTTGTACGATTGCCCCGGCTAGGCTGTGAACCCCGGACTCCTCATAGGCCCAAATTTTCTTCACATTGTGCATCACTAAGGGGAAGAGGGGCTCTAGAATTTCTTGTAGGAATTCAGCGATATAGTGATCCTCCTGCGGGGGGCGACCCACCACGGTGGCCGCCCAGATGGCATTTTTACGGTGGGTGAGGCTGGTTACCTCCAGATAAGGGTAATCGTGTTGCAGGCTGTAATAGCCGTAATGGTCGCCAAAGGGGCCTTCGGGCCGTCTTTTTTGCGGGGGGATGTACCCGGAAATGGCAAAATCCGCCTGTAGGGGGAGGCGAGTCCCGAGTTCGTCTTTTCCCACGCTCAGCCGTTCCCCCAGCAAGAGGCTGGCAAAAGCGAGTTCCGGGATGTCTTCGGGTAAAGGGGCCACCGCGGCGATGGTCAAGGCCGGGGGGCCGCCGACCAATACCCTCGCGGGTAGGGGTCGGCCTAGGTTTTCCGCTTCATGGTAATGGTAGCCGCCGCCGCGGTGAATCTGGATGTGCATTCCGGCGGTGGTGGCGTCAAACAACTGGACGCGGTACATCCCCAAATTGCCTTTGCCCGTGCTGGGGCTCTCGGTATAGACCAAAGGCAGGGTGACAAAGGGGCCGCCGTCTTCCGGCCAGCTTTTGATTTGCGGGAGTTGGCCCAGGTTGACGGGGTTCATGGCCACTTCTTGCACCGGGCCTTTGCTTTGCTTTTTCATCCCCACCTTGAGCCCCTTCATGGCCAGGCCTCTTGCTCCCCAGAGTTTTTCCAGGCTCGGCGGCATGAGGTTTTGCGCCAAATCGGCCAGAGCGGAGATAAATTGATAGGGCTCTTTCCCAAAAGCCAATTCCATGCGCCTTGTGGAACCGTAAAGGTTGGTGGCCACGGGAAAGGGGGTCCCCTTGACTTGCGTAAAGAGCAGCGCAGGGCCTTTGCGCGCCGAGACCTGGCGCTGTAATTCCGCCAGTTCCAAATGAGGGTCGATCTCTTGGGTAATTTGCAGAAGTTCCTTTTCCTTTTGTAAACGATCAACAAACTCAGCGGTGCTGGTAAGCCCTTTAACCTTCTTCATCCTTGCTCCCTAAAAGGCCGCGCCATAAGACCAGCACAAAGCCGATGCTGATGAGGTCATCGGCGAGGTTGTTGACAAAAAAACCGGTTTCGTAAAAATGAAAAAACATATAATCGGTTACGGAGTGGCGAAACCCCCGGTCAATAAGGTTGCCCAAGGCCCCGGAGAGGATCAAAGAAAACCCCCAGCGGTCCAGTTGGCTCAAACGGGCGAAATCCTTCAGCAAATAATAGCCCAAACCTAAAATCACCAGCAGAGAAACCCCGGTGAGTAAGGGAACCCGCAACGCGTCGGGCAGGTTGGAGAGAAAACTAAAGCTGACCCCTCGGTTTTCTTGGTAGGTAAGATGAATCAGGTTGGGAATCAATTCAATGTAGTCTGTTGGGCTTAGCGTACTGCGAACCCAAAACTTAATGAACTGGTCTAAGGCGGTGATACCAAAGATCAAGAAAATATATCGCTTCATGGGAGGAGGGGCTTGGTTTGGGCCGCTTTTTCCGGGTAGCCTGCCTGTTGGTAATATAAGAGCAGTCTCTGATGAAACATGCGGGCTAAGGGGTGCTTGCGCCCCGCGATATCCTCTAAGTAGGGCAAGGCCTCGTTAAAGCGCCCCAGCATGCCCAATTGATGGGTTAAGGCGTCGATGAGGTCGGGGTTGCCGGGCCAGAGGGAGAGCCCAAGCTTTAAGGTTCGCAGGGCAGCGGTTTTTTTCCCCCTGCGGGCCTGGGCTTCGGCAAGGTAAACCTGGACCCGCCCTTTGCCTTTTTCCGCTCTTTTCCAGGGTAAGAGCAGGGGGAGAACCGCCTTATAGTTTCCTTGGGCAAAACGCAGGCGAGCCTTCATCAAGGTGACCTCGAGGTTGCCTTTGGCCGCTTGGGCGAGCTTGTTTAAGATTTGCTCTGCTTGGTGGAGTTCTCCTTGCAACAAAGCGATTTCAGCGAGGCGCAAATCCACCAAGAAGCTGCCCCAAAGCCGTTGCGCCCTTTGATACAGGGTTTTGGCTTTTGCCAAATCCCCCTGGGCTTGGGCGATGCGCGCTTGAAAAAACACGACCTGCGGGTGGTTGGCATCCAGTTTAAAGCCCTCTAACGCCTCTTTGGCGACCAGCCAGTTCCCTTCTTCTAAAAGCCCTTCCAAATAGATGAGTTGGTAGTTCAGTTGGGTGGGTTCGAGTTCCAAAGCTTTGTTCATCGCCCACTTGGCCCCGGTGGGGTCGCCCTGCAGGCGATAGAGTTTGCTCAGGTTCAAGTAGGCCGCTCCGCTGCTGGGGTTGAGGCTCAAGGCCTTTTGGTAGCTGCGTTCGGATTTTTTGAGTTGGCCCTGTTTGGCTTGCATCTGCCCTAAAAAAATCCATAACTTGGGTTCTTGGGGGTTTTGCGCGACTAAAGCCTGTGCCTTTCGCAACAGCTCTGGGGGGCGGAGGTTGGTTTCTAGTCGCAATAACAAGAGTTGGGTTTTGCTGTCGGGTTGGGCAATGAGTTTCAGGCTCGCTCGCGCCTCTTCGGGGTAGCCTGCCTCTAAGTCCAGCTCCGCTAAGCTGTAGAGGATTTGAGGGTGGGGGCGAAAGCGTTTGAGCCATTCTTCTAGAATCAGCCGAGCTTTGAGGGTGGCCCCCATGCGTCGATAAATCTCGGTGAGTAAGAGGTTGCCTTGAATGGAGCGCGGTTGAATCTTTAAAAAGTCTTCCATCTCTTGGGCCAGACGAGGGAAGTTTTGGGTGTTTTTCGCGTGTTGAAACTCGATTTTCACCTTGGCCAGTCCGGCCTCAAAGTAAAGCGGCTCCAGTTGTAAGGCCGTGTTCAGGCTTTTTAAGGCTTCCTTGGTTTTGCCGGTACGCTCGAAAGCCTGAGCGAGTAGAAAATGGCCTTCTAAGAGTCGATTGTCCAGTTCTAGAGCCGCCGAGAGGTGGGTGATCGCTTGAAAGTAATCCTCTGCGGCCAGTTCAACGCGGCCCGCGATAAAGCGATAACCCGCGTTTTGATTTGAAAGCAGCAAGGCCTTGGTGATGCGCGTGCGGGCCTGGTCCAACTGGCCGAGGCTCAGGTAAAGGCGGGCCGCTTGGGCGTAGTTTTCAGGTTCTTTGGGGTTTTTGCGAATTTCTCGTTCGAATTCATAAAGAGCCGCTTCCTCGCCTTTGTCCATGACCAGTAATTGCCGTTGCCGGGTGTAATCGGGGCTGGAACAGGCCCAGAGGCCGACTAGACTGACAATGAAAATAAAAAAATGGATCGCTTTGAACATGGGCTTTAAGTTACTGGCTTTCCTTTGATTCGTAAAGGGTGACCGCGGTGGATTCGTTCCCCCAAGAGTCAACCGAGCGGGCGATCAGCTTACCAGAGGGGGCCAAAAGATGGTAGCTGCCGCTGTAGAGGGGGCCGGCGAGCCAATGCTCTTGGCCTTGATTTAACCGGTAGAGGCGCAAACCCACCCCACCGGTGAGGAAAAGCAATTCGTCAACCAAGGGCGTGGCCCCCTCCCAGGTTAAGGTCAGGCTGGGGGCAGAGGCGCAGTTTGGTTCCGGGCAGGTAGGGGTAACCTGGACTCGAACCTGAGGGAGCGGCAAGGGGCGCTGGGTGTGGGGGGTTAAGTTGGGGGTGGCAGGCCCTGGGTCCCCTTGATTGGACAGGGGGGCAAGGCGCAGGCGCAGCCGCCCCTCTAAGGGAGCGGAACCAAAATAACCGGGGGGAAAGAGCAACTCAATGCTCGGGCTGAGCCGGACTTGGATGGTTGGAGGAGGGAAGTGGGTTTGGAGTTGTGATTTTATAATTTTAGGCCGCTTGCGGGGGGAAAAGATTATTTTTAGTTTGGGCTCTTCTTCGCAGCTAGGGCAGGAAGCCTCACTAATGAAGGCCTCCAGCATCAGGTCTTTTGGTTTGGTTTTTTTGGGCCATTGGGCGGTGAGGCGCAAGGTCTCACCTCTAAAATGGGCTCGCGCCTTGACTAAGGGGGGCAGGTTCGCTTGATCCCCTACCCCGTAGGGAATTGGCGAGGTTTTGTGCCCGCAGGCCAGCAGGATCAGGCAGAAGAAAAGGGCTCCAACGCGTCGCATCAATACCTCATGAGAAATTGCAGGCCCAGATTTTTTTGTTCTTTTAAGCCTTCTTGATCCAGCCCGCGCATGAAGCGCGCCTCCAAAGCCAGAAAGGCATTGAGGTAATAAACAAAGCCTAGGGCGGCGAGATTGCCTTGCAGAATTGTTTCGGGAGAAAGGGCCTGGGCTTGAGCCAACTGGTAGGTTAGGTTGTATTTGCCCAACCAGAGGTCGAGGGTGAGTTGGTTTTGCCATAGGCTGTAGCTCCACCCCACCCCGAGTCGCTCCTGGTGTACCTGGAGGTAATCATAGCTGGAAGAGCCGCTGAGGATTGGGGTTTTTAACTTTTCCGCGCCATCCAAAAAAGCGTATTCCAGCAGGAGGCCCTTTAGGCGGCAGCCAAAGGAGGTCTCAAAGGGGTGTTTGAAGTTGAAGGCTTTTTTTTGGGGGCTTGCGCTTTGCCCTTGCAGGCGGTAGGTCGGTGAAAAATCACTAAAGCTTAAGGAGCAGATGTTTTGCCCCTCCAGGGCTAAAATGCGGGTGCGCCCCTTTTGGGGGTTGATGGGTCTCAGCTCTTGGCTGAAGACAGGCAAGCTGATGGCCAATAAGAGGAAGGCGAGGCAAACTGCTTTCATCGGATCCTCTGCCAGTTGTTTTGGAAGGGGTTGGCGCTGCCGGGCCAGCTGGCTAGGTTTAAAGAAAAGGTGACTCTCTGCTCAACAGCCTCTTGACCCTCAAACTCCGTTAAGCGCTCTTCATAGCCCAAAAAATAATCATAGCAGCTTTGTTTCCAGGTCAGGCCGAGTTGCAAATAATTGAGGCTGCGGTTGAGCCGCCCTGTTGTTTGCGCTTTTGGGAGCAGGCTTGCCTTGCGGCGGCTCAAATCGTAAAAGAGAGTGCCCACGAGGTGGAGCTTGGGGGTTAAACGCAGGTTGGGGGTGATTTGGTAGTATTCGGTATGGGGGCGGCTCACCAAGCCATCTAAGCTTTTGTAGGCTTTGCGGTTGTTGCGGTAGGTCAGGCCCACTTGGCTCCCCAACTCACTGCGGATGGATAGGTCCCAGGAGTTTTCCAAAACCTTTTTTTCTTCATGCCCATAGCGGTAAAATAAACCGGCATGAAAGCGGGGGCTGGGGTCTAAGCTGAAGGTGGCGCGCAGGGGCATTTTTTGGTTGCCGGGGCTGGTTTCTTGTATATCTTCAGGTAGTTGAGGGCCCTTGAAACGACGATTTTGCTCTTCTAAGCTGGCCATTCGATTGAGATTATAAGGCTGTTTGAGTTCTAAAGACAGCAGGTCTTGTACGCGACCGTTTTTTTTGGTTAAGAGGTTGGTCGATAAGGCGGTCGTGAGGACTTTTTGCCCGTAAACGGGGGTCTCAAAAGTGCTGCCAAAGGTGCTGTAGTCTGTGGAATAGCCTTGAGTCGTAAAGTCGGCCCGGTTGTCGGTGAGGGGGGCGGCACCGGGGTAGGTGCCTAAGAGGCCTCTTTGGTCCACATCTTCCACCTCTTCATAGATCAGCCTGGGCCGAAAGCCCAAGCGGGCGTCGGCCTTGTTTTGCCGATTGTAAAAGAGGCGATAGACCTCGAAATTGACCTCAAGCCTTTTTTTTTCTATGGCAAAGGTGACCGGGTCTGGGTTTTCAATAAAATTAGGATCGTTGATTTGGCCCTGGGCTAGGTAATAGGGGTTTACCCGGTACAACTCCTTGCCCAAGGAGGGGAAAATATTTAAGAAATCAAGATTAAAGGGGTAACTTGCCGTGGCCCCCACTTGATTCCATTGGCTGTTCCAGCCCTCTTGACGAACATATTTAACGCTTTTTGCCGAGGTTTGGATACTGATACCGCTCCCTAAAAGGTTGGTAAAACGGTGGCTGAGGCGGATATTGGGTTGGGAGTTGAGGTAGGTTTTTTTGTTGGTCGAGGTATCGTAAATGGAGCGAGCGGTAAATTGATCGGTTTGCGCCCAACTCAGATTGGCCCCTCCCCCCGCCCAAGAGTAGACAAAGCTGGTGGAACTGGTTTGATGGGTCTCTAAATCGTTTTTGGCGTTATCAAATTCTTTGTAGATTTCATTGTCGCTGATTGAGGAGCGATGCACAAAAAATTGCCCGCCAAACAGTTTTTGCCGATGATCAAAGCGATAGCGAAAACGCTTGGCCTTGGCTTGGTAAGTTCCCGGTAGCCAGTTCCCTTCCCGGTCTTGGTATTGACCCTCAATAAAGGCGGGGTCGAGGTTGCGGTTTTCGTTCAGTTCCCAAAGGTTAAATCGGCCCGACATTCCGGGGGTAAAGGCATAGCGGTATTCAAAGCCGAGCCCTAAACCTCTGTTTTGTAAAAAGTCAAAGGTAAGGGTGGCATCTTGATCGCGGTCAATGGCGATAAAGTAAGGGATTTGTATTCTGGTCCCCCAATTTTTGCTTGCGTCGGCGTTGCCTCTTTGCGTGAGAAAATTCGGGGCGAGTACCCCCGAGGCGCGGCCTTTTTTAGTGGGCCAAGCAAAGTAGGGGCTGTAAAAAATGGGGGCTCCGTGAAAGAATAAAGTGGTATTGAATGCCTGGGCATAGTCATCGAGTCGGTAGATCACCGAGCTGTTGTAAAAGTGCCAGGCCGATTCTTCGGGTCGGCAGACCGTGATTTCCGCGTCTTCAATTGCAAAGGTTTGTTGGTCTAAGCGCACCACTTTGGGGGATTCGATGAAGGTATGATTGAGTTTGTCGTAGAGGTGAACCTCTTGAATCGTTAATTGGCGGCTTTGTAGGTCATACTCCGCCACGCTCGCGTTGATCATCACCTCAGGGCTGATGATGAAAATATTCCCCTGAAACAAAGCTTTTTTGGCTTTTTTATCATAGACCAAGGAGCGGGCCAGCAGGGTCAGCCCGTCAAATTGAGCGCGCGGATTTTGATATAGGAGGAGTTGCTTTTCCCGGTCATAGCGGTAGCTTTCCCCTTCCAAAAAAAGCCCCTGCTCGCCCGCGAAGAGGGCGGAGGGGAAAAAGAGAAGAAAAAAGAAGAGCGGGGTTAAGCGCACAACCCCCCCCTGAACCCATTTGCCCTCGCCCAAGGACTCGCAAAACCGATGCGGTAGGGAGCGGGGGCGAGTCATGGTATAAGCCCGCAAGGGGGGGTTAAGCTAGTTTGCCAGGGACTTGGCGTACAACTCGGCGAGTTGGGCCAAGAGCCGCTGCTGCCGGGTGACTAGGCTGCTTGGGTCTTCTAGGGACCCCTCCAGCAAACTGGCGCCTTCAAAGAGCTCTAAAATAACCTCTTTGATCGTTTTATCCTTCGGTTTTCTTTCGTGAATTTTAGCCAAGGACTTGATCAAGGGGCTGCGTGTATTGATCTCTAAGATTTTTTTGCCTCCCGCGAAATTTGGGTCCATCATCTTCATCATCCGTTCCATCTGGGCATCCATGCCGCCTTGGCCCGCGACTAAGGTGCAGGGGTTGTCGACCAAGCGTTTGGATTCAATGACATCCGCCACTCGTTCGCCCAAGACTTTTTTGAACTTTTCGAGGATGCTTTTCTTTTTCTCTTCAGAGAGGTCGCGCTTTTTTTGCTCTTCTTCTTTGGAGAGGTCAACTTCGGCCTTGTCGATGGCAACGAGTTGCTTTTCCTTATAAGGGCCCAGGCCGGGCATGATGAAGTGGTCGACTTCGTCGTAGAGGTATAAGACTTCAAGCTCATTGCGCTTAAAGTACTCTAAATTCGGGTTGGCCTCAATCGCTTCTTGAGTTTTCCCGTATACGAAATAGATTTCTTTTTGGTTTTCCGGCATGCGCTCTAGGTACTCGCTCAAGCTGACCAACCCTTGGGGCTCTTTGGAACTGGCGGCGCGGTACAACTCGATGAGTTTGTCTTTATTGGCGTAATCGGTATGGAGCCCTTCTTTGATGAAGTTGCCGAAGGCCCTCCAAAAGGCAGTATATTTTTCCTTATCCGATTCGGCCCAAGCGGCAAAGTCGCCCAAGAGTTTTTTAACCAAATATTTTTGGATCTTGTGCATCATGGCGCTGTGCTGGGTGACTTCCCTGCTGATATTGAGGGGCAGGTCTTCTGAATCCACCACGCCGTTGACAAAGCGCAGCCATTGGGGCAGCAGGTCCTTGCAATCGCTTTGGATAAAAACCTTTTTCACATAGAGGCGCAAGCTTGTTTCCAGTTCCGTGGTGAAGAGGTTGCGGTCTGCTTCAGAGGGAATATAGAGCAAGGCCTTGAATTGAACCGGCGCTTCGGCGGCGAGGTGGAGGCGGTGCATGGGATCATCGTAGCGGTGGCTGATGTATTGGTAGAACTCTTTATACTGCTCTTCGCTGATTTCGTTTTTATTTTTTGACCATAAGGCACTGGACTGGTTGATTTTTTCCCCGTTCAACTCAATGGGGAAGCTGACAAAGTCCGAATAGCGTTTGATGGTTTCTTCCACCTTCCATTTCTTGGCGAATTCCTCGGCATCCTCTTTTAAGGTAAAGGTGATGCTGGTGCCCCGCTGTTGGCTCTCCGTTTCTTCGATGCTGTATTTTCCGGTGCCTTTGCTGACCCAGCGGTGCGCGGTCCCTCCTTGGCAGCTTTTGGTTTCGACCGAAACCTCTTCTGCGACCATGAAGACCGCATAAAAGCCCACCCCAAAACGACCGATCAATTCAATGTCTTTGGTTTTGTCTCCCGTCAGGTTCTTGGCGAAGTTCGCCGTTCCCGAATTGGCGATGGTGCCTAGGTTGGCGATTAATTCTTCTTTGGTCATGCCCACCCCGTTATCTGCGATGGTGAGGGTCTTTTTTTCCTCATCTAAGGTGATGGTGATTTGTAAGTCGCCCTCGTCTTTTAAGAGGTCGGACTGGGTCAGGCTGGCAAAATGGAGTTTGGATAAGGCGTCGGAGGCGTTGGAGATGAGTTCTCTTAAAAAGATCTCCCGATGGGAGTAGAGAGAGTGGGTGATCAAGTGTAAAAGTTGGCTCATTTCAGCTTGAAACTGAAACTCTTCAACTTGAGCTTGTTGGTTCATGTCTATCCCTGTTTTGGTTCCTTAGGTTGTCAGGCGATTGTGCCGAAATAATCTATAGCATTAGCAAAACAGTGAATTTTCGTCAATGGAGGCTAGGGGGGGGCTACCTGGAAATTTGAATGGTCTTGATTCCCAGTTTTTCTTGCAAGAGCTGAACGACATATTGCACCTCGGGGTGTTGCCATTTTTCTGGCGGGAGGAAGTGAAAGAGGTCGAGTAGTTGTTGGTAGGCCTGTTGCGCCAAGTCTTCAGTCTGCATGTTGCACATTTTAAATTCCGCTTCGCAGAGGCCGATCTGCCCTTCTTTGATTTCTCCCATATCGCGACGAGCCTCATCGAGGTTGGCGATTTCTTCATCATTGATTTTTCGGCTTCGGGCTAAGGTGCTTGTTTCTTCGGTGCTGCTGGTCAGCAAAAACATATAGGGATCGATGAACTGCTCGGCTAAGAGGGTTTCATTTTCTTTGTCCGATTTTTTGGGGGGGTCTTTTTCAAAAGAAGTAAGCCCTAAGGCAAAGATTAAGGGTTCCCCCACCCGCCCATAGGTCAAATAGGCGGCGTAATATTCCATCACCGGTTTGGGGGCATGGAGGGGGGAAAATTCATTGGCAAAGACTTTCTGGGTCTCTCTGGAGAGCACATAAAAGAGTTGCAGAAAAGCCTTTTTAAAGTGATCGATTTGGTTTTTGTCTCCAAAAAGATATTGCATCGCCATTAAGCCCCGGCGGGTTCCCCCTTGGCTGGGGCCGCGCCAGGCCACTACGCTGGTGTTGATTTGGCGCATCATCATCAGCCGTTCATTGCTTGCCGGGTTTTTATCCACCACCAAGACATCTTCAATGCTGTCGAACTCTCCCGCTTCGTTGAAGATTTCTTCCATGCTTTTGAGTTCGGGGCCCTCGCCTGGTTTGCCGCTGTCTCCTCGTAGATCCTTGAAAAACTGCAAGACCGATTCAATCGCGAGCATTCCGCGGGTCTTAAACATCATCATGGTTACATAAACGCGACCTAAAAGGCTGGGGTCGTCAATGCCTTGGTCGTACTTTCTTACCGTGTCGGCAAAAATCTCCTCCACGCTTTTGTCGGGTTGCCCTAATAAGAGGCGCAGGCAATCTCGAATGTCTTTGAGGATGGCGTCTAGGGTGCTGGGGGCTAGTTGTTCCAAAAACTCCAAAAGCAAACGCTTGGTCTCTTGTTGGGCGAAGAGTTCTTCATCGAGCAGGTGTAAAATCAAGGCGTCGGGGGGGAGGAGCTGGCGGTTGAGCTCTAAAAAACAAGCGCTGAGCATGGCCATGTGATGGGGGCGCACCCCGGGCAGGCTCCCTGGTTTGCTGAGGCCTAAGAAGAAGAGTTTTAAGAAGTCATAGCGCTTTTTCGCGTAGATGGGCAGCATGCGGTGAGATTGCACAAAAGCGATTAAATCAACGAGGGCTAGGGGTAAATCCTGCCCCTTGAGATGAGAGGATAGCTCTTTGTTGTTTAATTGGCGCAAAATGTGACGGAGCAGGTCTAAGGAAAGCTCCATATCAATGCGCAATTTTTGTGATTTCTCTTGCAGGTAGCGAGGGTTGAAAAATTTCAATATTTTCTCCGCCAATTCAAAGCGGAAGGTATAAAGCGCGTGGACTTGGCTATCCACGACTTTATGACTGAAGAGTTCTTTTTTTTCCGCCAAGGTGGCAATGACCTTATCGGTTCCCGGAAAGGTGCGAATAAAGGCCAAGGCGAGAGACTGACAGCCTTTCGGGTCCGAATCCAACAGGTATTGGGCGGTCAATTCAACCTTGTCCACATCGCCTAAGAGGTAGATGGTCTCTAAGGCAAAGAGTCGCCTCATGCGGTTGAGGCGGTTGAGTTCGATCCAAGCGGTGCTGACGCGTTCTGAAATGGCCTGAACCAAGGCGGGGTTGGCTCCGGTTGTTTTTCCCATTTCTTCAATGGCTTTTTTGGCTTTTTCTAAGGGCAGGGGTTCTTGGGCTTCGATGATATCCAACAGGGTTAAGTCTCGTTCTTTGCTTTGAATCCGTTTGCGTTTTTGCAACAGGATAAAGCGGTCGACTTTGTAGTTGAATTGATCCTCGCTCATGCTTGCCTTGGCGGGGGGGCATGCAGGGCCAACCATTGCCCGATCTCACCTAAGTTGGTGTTGAGCGCCCATTGGTTCAGTTTTTCAGGAGGAACGGAAACTTGATATTGTTCCGCTAAAAGCCGCAACCAATGTTGAAATTGGGTTTGGGTGACATGGATTAAATTGTTGTCCCGGTCAAAGTGAGAGGTTGTGGACTCGTCCGCCGCGATGGGGGAAAACTGGGTCGAGGGGCTCAACTCCTCGAGCGACACCTCGGGGATTGCTTGGCAAAGGGTTTCGCTGAGTTTGGGTTCCAGCCAAAGGGCCTCAATGGGTTTGGTCTGGGTGGCCTCCCAGGGGTTGGGGGAGGGGGTTTTTGTTTTCGGGTTCGCCTCGTTGCGGCTATGGCCTTCTTCAAGTTGGTCGGCAGCGTAAAAAAAGAGCTGGCTGACTCCATAGTAAACGCCGATAAAAACGAGCCAGAGGGTGAGGCCCGAGAGCTGAAAGGCGCTGACCACACTCATGGCGACAAACAAGGAAACGGCAACCCGCAAAAAGCTTTTTCCCATGGGGGATCGCTGCATAAAATTCTTAAGTTTACAATAAGTTAAAATACATAATTCAAGTTATTGTACTCGTTGTTTGTTAATTGGTCAAAATCTTTGTCTAGGCAACTTGCTTGAGTTTAGGCCTTTGTTCCTCTCTCTGCTTTATAATCCTTGAAAAAGAGTAATGTTTAGGGTATGTTCAAGCAACTGGACACGCGAATACGACACCTATGAGTCAGCTCTCACCGACCTCATCTTTATCCCCCGTTAGCCAAACCATGCCGGAGTTAAAGCAGAAATTGCTCTTGGTAGACGATCATCAAGAAAATTTAACGGTTTTAAAGGCGGTGTTGAAAAATCAAGGCTATGATTTGGTGACCGCGTTGAATGGAAAAGAAGCTTTACATCAAGTTACCTTGTTCGATTTTGACTTGATTTTGCTCGACATCATGATGCCTGAACTCGATGGCTACGAAGTTTGCCAAATACTTAAGGCAGACCCGGATACGGTTGGGGTGCCGATTATTTTTATTACGGCTAAAACCGATTTTGAATCCGTGGTCAAAGGTTATGAACTGGGGGCCGTTGATTATGTGACCAAGCCCTTTAACCCCGCGATTTTGCGGGTACGGATCAAAAACCATTTGCGTTTGCGGCAAGCGGAGTTGGATTTGAAACGATCCGTAGCCTCCTTAGAGCAAGAAATGGCGCATCGGGTCGAGGTAGAACGAATGTTGCGCCTGCGGGAAAAGGAATTAGAGCGCTTTGCCCTGCTCGACGGCTTGACTCAAATCGCCAATCGTCGGCGTTTCGATGAATACCTACAGTTCCAATGGGCCAATAAAAAGCGTTCTAAAAAGCCAATCAGCTTGGTTTTATGCGATATCGACTTTTTTAAGCAGTTCAACGATCATTACGGGCATCAAGCGGGGGATCAAGCCTTGCAGAATGTGGCCCGCGCCTTGCAACGCACTTTAAAGCGCCCTGAAGATATCGCCTGCCGGTACGGCGGAGAAGAATTTGTTTTGGTCTTGCCCGATACCCCGACCGAGGGCGCGGTCACGATTGCTCATCGGTTGCAAGAGTTTATTCAGGATTTGCAGATTCCTCATGAGTTTTCCAGGGCCAACCCTCTGCTGACCTTGAGCATGGGGGTGTCGACCCTGACCCCTGCCAATGATTGCAGTATGGAAGAGCTGATTCAACGGGCCGACCAATGTTTGTACGCGGCGAAAAGACAGGGTAGAAATCGCGTGGTGGCGGTTCTTGCAGAAGATGAAACAGAGAACGCAACCCCCAATACTTAAGGTGTAGGAATCATGTCCGTAGGTAAATTAACAGGTCCTAAAAAGGCGGCGATTCTACTTCTGGCGATGGGTGAAGAAGGCTCTGCCGAGGTAATTAAGAATTTAGAGGATCGCGAGATCCAACAGGTGGGTTATTACATGGCTCGCTTTACGGATGTGGCCCCCGAAGAGTTGGACGCGGTTTTAGAGGAGTTCTACCGTAAGGTAGCCATGCAGGATCAAGGCGTGGTGATCAACGCCAGCGGGGACTTTGTCAAAAACGCGATTGGCAAGGCCTTGGGGGATGATCGAGCCAAAGAATTGGTGGACAACCTAAAGGCAAGCACCGACGAGGGGAGCCTAGATAGCCTGAAATGGCTGGAGCCCAAGGTGATTGCGGGGTTTATTTCAGGGGAACACCCCCAGACCATTGCCTTGATCCTAGCCCACTTAGAAGACCCGGAACAAACGGCCCATGTTTTGCGAGAACTCCCTGAAAACCTGCAAGCCGATGTGACCTATCGCATGGCGATTTTAGAAGCCATTCCCCCCGGGGTGGTCAAGGAAATCGAAGAGGTCTTAGCCCGGGAGTTGAGGTCTTCTGGGGCGGCGACCACCGCCAAGGTCGGGGGGGTGGAGGCCGTGGCCGAAATGCTCAACACCATGGATAAAACCACGGAATCCCGCATTTTAGCGACCATTGAAGAATCCAATCCCGACTTGGCCGAGCAGATTCGTGAATTGATGTTTACCTTTGAGGATCTCGTTTTGGTGGATCCCAACGGAATGCAGTTGCTGCTGAAGGAAATGCCGCAAAACGAGTTGGTTTTGGCTTTGAAGACAGCGAGCGACGCCATTAAAGAGCATATTTTTTCTAATATGTCCGAGCGGGCTGCCGACATGGTGCGCGACGACCTCGATGCCCTAGGGGCGGTACGGGTTGCCGATGTGGATAATGCCCAGCAAAAAATGGTCAAGGTGGCGCGCAAGTTGGAAGAAGAAGGCAAAATCATCATCTCCGGGGCCGGTGGAGAAGTGGTTTAGGGCCTCATCGCATCGGAGTCGGGCAGCGCGAGTCCAACGAAAAAAACACCTTGTCCCGCTCAACCGAGGTTGGGGCTTTGTGGCAGGCAAGCGCTCTCTTTCTTTTTCTCTTTCCCTTGCTGGGGGAATTCTCCATTTTTAACTTAAGACAATAAAAAAATGCAATTTTTACTCGGTGATTACGACTGGGTGCCTCATTTGGTGGCCCAAACCCAAAAGCCTTTGATCCAAAGCCTCTTAGATGACGAGAATGCCCTATCGCATGGCTATCGCCAGGCCCTGGCCAATCGGCCAGGGTTGATTCGCACCCCCACGAGGGAGATCAATCAAAGTTTTTTGAGCCCCTTAAAAATGGAAGATCGGGTGGAAGCGGCCTGCAACATCGCGGTCAGCGCAGCCCGCCAGGCCTTGCGGGTTTTAGGGTTGGACTCGGTGCTTTGCGGGGTCGTGGGGCCCTTGGCGGGAGAGCCTCCTTGGAGCAAGGCCGATGTCTCCCGCTTTTTGGGGGAGGAGGCCATTTTTTTGATTGATAAAGAGGTAGACTGCCTCCAACTAGAGGGAGTCGGCGACTTAAAGAGCTTTCAACAGGTCTTGGAGATGATTAAGATGGTCAACTTGGCTCCGGTGCCCCTGTCCGCCTTTTTGGATTTAAGGCAAAAGCCGACGGATCAACTTTGGGTCGATTTGCTGACTTTAGCCAATGGTTTAGAATTAGAATTGGTGGGGATGGAGCTCACCTTAGAGCAGGCCTTGGATTTACCGCCCCCCCCCGGATTGGGGGGGTGGGGCCGGGGTCGGTTTTATGCTCAAACCAGGGGGGAAAAGCTTAAGCCTAGAAGAAGAAGGCCAAGCCTTAAGCCGTTTGGTTGCGATGGACCCAAGCTTAATCTTGGGCGGGCAAGGAATGCGAGAAGCCCCCTGGCGGCAGTTAACCCAAGCGATGCAGGGATTGCGGGTAGGCTAAATGCGCTTGGCCCCTTAAAAGAGAAACCAGATGGGACTGATATAAAAGGGGTCGTAGTAGTGTTCGTAGGTGATAAAGGTGGACTGGGTGCCGTTGTCATCGTGATAGTCGTTGCTGTGGTGGTGTTCGAGCTGGTTGAGTCGTTCTTCTTCAGCGTGCAGTTTCGCGTTGAGCTTGGCCCCGCGAGCAATGACATCTTGAATCACCGTTTCCCCGCTCACCCATTCTCCATCATCGCTGCGATAGGCAAGGTCTTCGATTTGGATGGCACTGTCCACAATCTCCTCAATCTTTTTCCAGGTGAGCCCGCTGACTAAGTCGAATTGCCAGCCGTCGCGGTGATGATCGAAAAACCCCTCTTTTAAAAAGCTTAAGAATACGAAGTCAGCGGGGTTGATCTGCTTAAACCAAGCAACGGCGATACGGAGGTCGCTAAAGCGTTCCTCATTGATATAGTCCTCCCAATCTTCGTCATCCAATTCAAAAATCTTTTCAAAAGCAAAGCTGCCCTCTTCTAAATCCACCGCGGAATAGATATCGAAATGGGAAAGGTATTCTTCGTAGCGGAGCTTTAAGTTGGCAAGCTTCTCTTGCCCTTTGGCGGTCAGGTGGTAGTTGTTTTTCTCGTCCAGTTAAAGGTAGTCCTTGGCCATCATATGGATGAACAGAGGTTCTAAGTCTTGATCGGCGCCTTCTAAGACCACGCTGAATGAATTGTTTTCATTGTGCAGCAAGTCGAGCAGCACTCCGGCCGCGTATTCCTTGCGTTGCGTTTCATCTAAGGAAAAGTGTTTTTGTCCCATGGGTTAGATTGGCTTGATGCGGTTAAAGAGACGCAAACTGTTTTCCCAGCAAGCGTTTTTGAGCTGAGTTTCGGTAATTCGCAAAAAATTAGCGACAAAGCGGCCTACCAGAGGGAGGTAAGCGGGATAATTCATGCGGCCTCGGTGGGGCTTGGGGGCTAAAAAGGGGGCATCGGTTTCGAGTAGGATTTGGTTTAGAGGGGTTATTTTTAAAACCTCTCTTACATTTTCCCCCTTGGGAAAGGTGCAGATGCCATTGAAGGAAAGCAAATAACCCTTTTGTAAAATCTTTTCCGCTAAGCCAACCGTGCCGGTGAAAGAATGAAAAACCCCGCGGAGCCCGCTCCCTTGGAAGTCTTTTAAAAAGCCTTGGACTTGGCTCTCTGCGTCTCTGGCGTGAATGACGAGAGGCAGGCCTAATTCCAAGGCGATCTCAACTTGCCGGTAAAATACCTGGACTTGGCTTTTTGAGTCTGCATGTCGGTAGTAAAAATCAAATCCGCATTCCCCGATTGCGACAACCTTGGTCTGGTTTTGAGCGGCCTCGTAAATGAATTGAAAGTCGGCCTCTCGGGCTTGGGCCGCTTCGTGGGGGTGTATGCCTAAGGCCCCGTGCAGAGCAGGCTGAGAGGCGATTAACGGAAGGATTTTTCGATTGGATTCATCCTTTGTGCCAATGGTTAACATCAGCCCCACTCCGGCCTGAATGGCTTGTTCCGCCAGGGGGCCCGCTTCTTGATCGAGCATGTCGAAATGGCAATGACTATCGAACCAGCTAATAGATAAATTCATGAAATTTTTTAGTTTCGCTGTCCTAATTTTACTTAGAATTGCTCTAAGTATCAAGAGAAAAGGCGTCAAGAGGCTGGTCAAAGCCTGGGGAGCATGTTATTGGAGGGGGAGTAGAGGTTTAAAATGAAAGAATCGTTTGAAAATAAACTATCCCAACTCGAAGAGATTGTAAAAGCCTTAGAAGAAGGCGGCGGCAGCTTGGAAGAATCCCTAAAGTCTTTTGAGGTAGGGGTGAAGCTTAGCCGGGCCTGTCACAAGGAGTTGGCGGAAGCGCAAAAAAAAGTGGAAATCTTGATTCAAGACTAAGAGGGCACAACCTCCACCCGTCCTTTTGAAGAGTAGTCCTTTCCTGCTTTTGTTGTTGCTTTTGCTGCCGGGGTGTTATTATTGGCAGGCCGGGGTGGGGCAGTGTAAGCTTATGCTGGGCCGGGTGCCCTTAGCCGAAGCGATTCGCGCGGAAAAAGACCCTCAAATCAAAGCTCTCTTGGCCGAAGTCTCCCAGATCAAGCGTTGTGGAGAGCGCCATCTCGGCTTAAAACCAAGCCAAAATTACCAAACCTACTATTCGACCCCCTTGCCCGGGGTCACTTTTGTGGTGACCGCCGCCTACCCAGACCGCTTAGAGCGGTATCAATGGGGGTACCCTCTGTTGGGGAAGCTTCCCTATCGGGGTTATTTTGATCCTGACGCGGCGCGGGCCTATGCGAAAGACCTCGAGGCAGAGGGCCTGGATGTTTGGATTTTTCCTTCTACGGCCTATTCGACCTTAGGCTGGCTGAACGACCCGATTACCACCCCCATGCTGCGCGCGGGGCGTTATGGCCTGGCAGAAAGTTTGCTGCATGAAATGGCCCATCAAACCTATTTTGTCCAGGGTCAGGGGGACTTTAACGAACAGCTTGCCAGTTTTGTAGGGGCGCAGGGGGCGAAGCTCTACCTCACTCAGGCAGAAGGGGTTTTGGAGTTGGCCGCTGCGCAAGCGAAAAAAGTGAAAGCAGATCAATTGAAAGAGGACTTAAAAGTCTTAAGGGGGCAGCTAGAGGCCCTGTTTGCTCAGCCCTTGCCAAAAAAAGAAATCTTAAGGCGGAAACAACAACTTTATCAAGCTTTTGCCCAAAGCCAGCGGGAGCAAACCCCAAAAGCCCCGGCGAGGCAATGGGAATTTAATAACGCGCGTTTGCTGCTCTATGAACTGTATGAGGAAAAAAATCCTCTGTTTATTCAGTTGTGGCAGCAGGCGAGGGGGGACTGGGCTTTGTTTTGGCGGTTCGTGAAGGAGGATGCGAAAAAGCGGTTTCACTCTGGTTGAAACTAGATTTTTACCTTTTTGAGCGGTTTGGGGTTGGGCTTAAGACGATAAATTTTTTCTAGGCCCGCGAGTTGTTTGGGTTTTTGTTGGCAAGCATTGCAGAGGGCGACCCACTGTTCGGCGTGGTACCAGATACGAAAGTAGTCGTCGGGGGCGACCATTTGAAAGACACAGCGCTCCACGCTGCCTTGAGCGGTGCAATGTTGTTTGTACTTGGTGAGGAGTTTTAAATAGATCTTTTTGTTTCCCATAGGGGTATATATTGAGGGCGGAGCAGAGCTTTTTTTATGTTTCCTCCTATAAAATAGCTCAACTTGGGCCGGGAGACCAAGAAATAATTGGTCAAAATATCAACAGGAACAGGAGGAGGTGTAGGTGGATAATGCCTATGATAACAAATTATTACAATAAAACCCTAGGTAAATATACAAAACAAATACCCTAGGGGGAACACCGGATTGAAAAAAAATCGTCTTCAGGAATCAGGAAGTGAATTTCTAATCGCTAAACAAATCAATGTATTTTGCTTTTGATTTGGGGTTGATTCGGTACCCATAGTATTTCTATGCAAGCTGGCCTGATCTAGGAGAAGCCTACAGCCCGCTACCGCGGTCGGCGGGGCGGCTCGCGCGGGCGCTCGCCGGGTATAAGCGCCCCCGCAATTTTAATATGCTCCGCAGGCCGGGGCTGAAAGCCCCAGACCCCAGTGGTTTTTTAGATTGGGAACCATACACACGCCGGATTTATAAACCATCTCTGGCCTTGCAAGAAACTCTGAGTTTTTCAGAGTTGCTTTAAAAACCGAGATAAAAAGGAATGTTGTTGAACACCTTGGCCATGTATTCGGTGGCGGTGCTTAAAAACCAGGGGAGGAAGAGCATCAAGGCGATCATCACCCCGGCCATCTTGGGGATAATCGCTAAAGTCATTTCTTGAATTTGCGTTACTGCCTGAAAAATCGAGACCAACAAACCTAAAACCAGCGCGATTAAAAGCAGCGGAGCGGCCAACTTGGTGGCCACCAGCATGGCCTCGCTCGCTAGGGTAATCACCAGTTCGGGGGTCATGGGCTCACTCCCGTAAAGCTCTGGACCAAGCTGCCGGTGATCAGGTACCAGCCGTCAACCAAGACAAAGAGCATGAGTTTAAAGGGCAAAGAGATCATAATGGGGGGGAGCATCATCATCCCCATGGCCATTAAAACCGAAGAAACGACCATATCAATCACCAAAAAGGGGATGTAGATAATAAATCCCATTTGAAAAGCGGTTTTTAATTCGCTGATCACAAAAGCGGGAATCACCACCCAAATGGGAACATCCGCGATATTTTGCGGTCGTTTGATCTTGGCGATGCGGACAAACAAGGCCAAATCCTTTTCTCGGGTATAGGTCACCATAAAGCGCTTGATAGGGCGTACCGCCCGTTCCATGGCCTCTTCTTGCCCAATTTTCTTGGCAAAGTAGGGGCTCAGGGCCTCGTCATAGATCTTGCCCCAGGTGGGGGCCATGAGGAAAAAGGTCAAAAACATGGCAAATCCAAGCAACACCTGATTGGGTGGGGATTGCTGGGTGCCCAAGGCGTTGCGCAAAAAGCCCAAGACGATGATGATGCGGGTAAAGCTGGTGGTCAATAAAAGCAATGCCGGGGCCAGGGTCAAGACCGATAAGAGGGCGATGACCTGCAAGGTGCTGGCAACTTGATCCGGGTTGCTGGAGCGGCCGATTTCTAAGTTGAAGCTGGGGATGGGAACTTGGCTCTGCGCCAGCAAGGGTAAGGCCCATAGGCACCCTACCAGGGGGAGTAAGAGCGTCTTGAGGGAGAGTTTGTTCCAGGTCATGCTGCATTGTAATTGGGTTCGTGTCATCATGCCAAAGCCTAGGGGCAACCGTCAACAAAGTTAGGCAAGGGGGAAGAGCAGACGGGCTAGTTCGTTCATCCATTCGGCAATGAATTTTTGGCGTTGCGCAAAAGCATCCCAATCCATGATGGGCCGCAGCTCTGTCGCGATTTGCCCTGCTTCTCTCTCGGTTTTTTGGAGGTGCGCTTCCAGTTTTGCATCCGGTTGAGGGCCTCTTTTTTGCGCCATGCGGGCCATGGCTGTTTGGAGTTGAAAGTATTGGTTGATCTTCTCATAGACCGGGCGTAAATCCTGGGGGGGTTTGCCTTTCCAGGGGGGTTGAAAGTATCGGTGGCGAGCGATGAGCCCGCTGAAATTTCGTTTGAATTTTTCTTGCTGGTTTTGGGCAAAGCCGGGGGGAAGCCGTCGATAGGCCCGCGCCGCCTCAAAGAGTTCATGGATGAAATTATAGGGCAATTCGAGGATCAAGGCCTCTTTTTGATCTTGAATGAGAAAGTCGTTGGAACTGGCTAAGATGTAGACCTGTACCCCTGTTGGGGTATAGGATTTTGCCAAGCGCGCGTCAAAGGCGATTTTTTGGGTGAGGTTGCTCAGATAAAGCTGAAAATCCTTTTCTTGGTTTTGTTCTATTGCCAGATTGATGGCCAGTCGCAAGCTGGGTAGGTGGTGATGCCGATATTTTAAGGCCAGGCGAATGGCATCGTAGGCAGCGGAAAATTTTTGTTGCAAGACTAAGGCAACGGCCTTGTGAAAGTCGTTTTCGCGATAATGGGGGATGATGGATTCAATGACTAAGGTGCTTTTGCCCAACTCGGTTCCTAAGTTCAGGCGGATCTGTTCATGGGCCGCTAAGTCCCAAGCGTAGATATCTCGGCTCTGTTTCAGTAATTGAGAGAGTTGATAGTAGCCCTTGGCCCTTTGGGGGGAAAAAATTTTCTCCTGCGCTTGCACAAAACGGTATTGATCTTTGAGCCAGGGAAGCAGCAAACTCCCGGCGAGTATTAAAATCCCTAAAGAAAGGCCTAATTTTGCCGGTAGGGAGGGGATAACCCCCTTGTTGATCCGAGGCTGGTTGAGGCGAAAGAGGAAAGCCATCCAGGCCCAATAGGGGATGAAGCTGACTACCATTCTCGGGGATACGGAAACCAAAGAGTGGACCAAGTAGGCAAACAACCCGCCGGCAATGCCCAGAGCGAGCCAGCGGGCCTCGTTTTCTTGGGCGAGGAGCGCTTTTTTCGCGGCGAAAAATAACTGCGCCCATAAAAAGAGATAGGCCGCAAAAACCAGCAGACCGCCTTCTTGCAACAGTTCCAGCAACTCGGAATGGGCATGGTTGTAGCTGCTTTCTTGATGCAGCAAGGCGGCGTAAGGGGTCACATAGGTAAAAAAGAGGCTGTAGCTGCTCCCCAACCCCCAACCCCAGAGGGGAGAAGCGCTAAAAGAGCTCCAGGCCGCTTGCCAGGGGATCCAGCGCCCAATCCAAGCCCGGGCGGAAAAAAGTTCTAAAAACCGGCTGCTCGTGTGTGTGGGCCCGAAAAGCAAAAAAAGACCGAGGGTGAGCAGAGCGAGCAGAAAAAGCACCCCGGAGCCGAGCAGGAATTTTTTTAAGCCCTGGCGGTTAAATTGTCGTAAGCGAATCCAGGTCATGAGCCACAAGGCAAGGCCTAGGGCAAAAATAGCCGCGCGGGTCTGGGCCAAAAAGAGGGCGATGAGGCCAAAGACAAGGCCGTAACCGCATAATTTTCGCAAAAAAGGGAGCTGGTTCCAGTTGCCAAAAGCCTCCCAGGGGCGGGCAATGGCGATGAGCACGGGCAGCCCTTGAATCAGGGCCCCGCTCATGTAATTGCGATGTCCGTAGCTCGCTTGCGGGTAGGCCCCTGGGGTAAGGATAAACTCCACCAGCGACCAAACCCCGCTGAGGATCGCCACCACCGCGACCCAGCCGAAAAAGACGCGAATTTTAGCCTGGTCGTCCAGTTGGATCAAGAGGAGAAAAAACCATAAAAAGGCTAAAATGAGGCTCGCCAGTTCATAGGCAAAGTTATAATTAAAGGCCATCTGACTGTGCAGCAGGCCCGGTTGCCGGGTCAGGATGAGCAGCAAGGGGGCGGCGAGCCAGAGCGGATCGACCTCAATTTGGGTCTCTTTCTTCTTGAGAAATAGAGTGAGTACCAAGCCGCAAAGGCCGACCCAAACTAGGGCGAGCTTATAACTGTTGACCTGATAAAAGGCGTGGGAATAAGTGAGGTTGATCCATAAAAAAAAGAAACCCAGTCCGGTAGCGGGTTGCTGGAAAAAGCGCAGGGTTTTTTGGGTTAAAGAAGGGGTATTGTGCAGGCTCAAATTGGTTCCATTGGGTATGGGTCTTCCCCTGACGGCTAATGGGCGTTAGCGGTGGTTGCTTGTGCGAGAGTTCGGGTTTTTTTCTCCCTTGGCTCCCATTGTGCAAGAAGGGTTGAAAGAGATCAAGCAATTGCGTATAATCAGATTGAGATTCTTGTTGTTGTTGGTTTGGAAAAATGGCCTCAATTCGACTTGACCCGGTCTTTCTCTTTTGGCGACCTTGAGCCCCAGTGAGGCCTTCGAGCCGAGGGCGCTACTGTTTTTTTTAGGAATTATCTTGATTGATTCTGTTTTTCAACTTCTTTTTCGCTACGAAAAGCCCTTAAGCCGCCAGAAAATTGGCTTAACCTTAGGAAACCCGAAGGGGGTCAAAGAGCTTTTGAGCCACTTGAATCAAGATGATCGCTTTATCGCCTTAGAGGATGATCACTGGCAGGCCGCGGCGATGGAAGACCTGGTTGAGGATCAAGACTTAGAAGAGGTCGAGTTTCTCATTACCGACTTGGAAACGACCGGCCCGGCCAAGGGGCAAGACCGCATTATTGACATCGCGGCGATTAAACTGCAAGGGGGAATAGAGCGAGACCGCTTTGAGTCTTTAATCAACCCGGAGATGCGTATTTCCTCCACGATTCATCGGCTGACGGGGATCAACGATGAAATGGTGCGCAAGGCCCCGACCATTGAAACCCTGCTGCCCGATTTTTTGCGTTTTGCCAAGGGCGGCGTTTTTGTCGCGCACAATGCCCTGTTTGATTTCGCCTTTATCAGCCATGAGGTTCGGAGGCTGAATCTAGAGCCTTTACATAAACGAATTGAAATCTGCACTTTTCGCATGGCGAGAAAGCTTCTTCCCGATTTAAAGGCCTGTGGGCTCAATGGCCTGTGCGAGTTTTACGGGTACCAGATGATGGATCGCCACCGGGCCATGCCCGATGTGGAAGCAACCGCCTATTTTTTAACCCAATTTTTAGCTGATTTAAAAGAAAGGGGGGTGAACACGCTGCATCAATTGATCCGCTTTCAGCTCGAAGCGCTCAGCGACTCAGATGTGCATAAAAAGATCAAGCGGTACAAGCGCAAACTCTAGATGCGTAAAGGTCCGTCAAGGTGGCAATCATGAGCGACTTGAGCGGTAAGCTGATTCAGCGCTTGAGCAAGGAAACGGAAAAAAATGAAGGGGAATTGGCAGAGCTCTATGCCCAGGCGAGAGAGAAAAACCGCCCCTTTTCAGAATGGGGGGAAAAAGCCAAGGCCTTTACCCCTACCCAGTACCAAAAGGCCTTGAGTCAAACCTTGGGCCTCGATTTTTTAGAAGACCTACCCGAACTTTCAGAAGCGCAACGGGAAAAATTTACCGAGGCGATTCCCATTCGTTTTGCGAAAAAATTCTTATTTTATCCCATTTTCGCGGGGGAGGAACTCTGGTTTGTCACCGCCAAGTCCTGGCCGATCGGGCATTTGGAAGAGGCGGCTCAGGCCTTGGGGTTTTCTCGTTTTCACCTGCGTTTGGCTACGGAGGGGGCCATTATCGAAGCGATCAACAAAAGCTTTGACCGCACGGGAGGGAGTGCCGAGGAAGCGGCAGAGGTGTTGGAAGAAGACGAGGAATTTGCCCATTTGGGCCAGTTGGAAGAAGTGGAAGACCTACTGGACGCGCAAGATGAAGAACCCATTAAAAAATTAATGAATTCTATTTTGTTTCAATCGGTTAAAGAAGGCAGTTCTGATGTGCATATTGACCCGACAGCAAAAAACACCCTGGTGCGCAATCGGGTGGATGGGATTTTGCGCCAGGTCGCCTCGGTGCCTAAAGCGGGCCATATCCCCTTGGTGAACCGGATTAAGGTCATGGCGGGGTTGGACATTTCCACCAAGAATCAACCCCAAGACGGGCGCAGCATGGTTTTATTGGGGGGGAAAAAGGTCGATATTCGCGTTTCCGTCATCCCCACAGTACATGGCGAGCGGGCCGTGTTGCGCTTGCTGAATCAAAGCCAGGGAATTAAAAGCCTAGAGCGGATCGGTTTTTTGCCTGAAATGGCGCGGCAGATTCAAAAAGAATTGTCGCGCCCCCATGGGATTTTGCTGGTCACCGGCCCAACGGGCTCGGGTAAAACCACCACCCTCTATTCCGCCTTGAACTTGATTGACGCGGAAGAAAAGAATGTGGTCACGATTGAAGACCCGGTGGAATACCGCATCTCGCAATATGGGCAGATGCAGGTGAACGAAAAGATCGGGGTTACCTTTGCCAAGGGGTTGCGCTCCATGTTGCGCCAAGACCCCGATGTCATCATGGTGGGGGAGATGCGTGATTCGGAAACAGCTCAAATCGCCATTCAGGCCGCCTTGACCGGGCATTTGGTTTTAAGCACCCTGCACACCAACGATGCGCCCTCTTCCATTGTGCGCTTGATTGATATGGGGATCGAGCCTTTTTTGGTCTCTTCGACCCTCTCTGCTATTTTAGCCCAGCGCTTGGTGCGCAAAATTTGCCAAAAATGCAAAAAAGAATACAAGCTCTCAGATGAAGAGTTGGAGCAGCTCAACCTGCCTCAAGAGGCAAAAAAAATCCTGCGAGGTACTATTTATAAAGGAGTTGGGTGCAAAAACTGCATAGGTACGGGCTACCAGGGAAGAGTCGGGGTATTTGAGCTGTTGCTCATGAATGACGAGGTTCGCGCCGCCGTGGCATCTTCAGCCGATTCCAATCAAATCAGAGAGCTTGCCTTAAAAAGCGGGATGACCCCTTTGGTGGTGGATGTAGCCTACAAGGTGGCCGCGGGGGAAACAAGTCTGGAAGAGATGTTGCGCGTCTTTTATGTGGTTTAGTTCCCTCTGGATTTCTTGATTTTAGAAGTACTGAAAAATTCATTTCTCGACCCTGAAAAATTGAATAAGTCTAAGTATGGACTGGTGTAGAGGTTTTTTCCTTTCAAACGAAAGGGCCTAGTGTGGCCCCTTTTCTATTTCGCGGTTAAGTCATGAAAGATAGCAAACCCAAGGGGTTGAGTTTACTTTACGACCTCCCCCTACTCTATAAATGGATGCTGTTCGCAGTTTTGACTCTCAGCGGCATTACCTTGCTTTTAGGGCTCGGCTTCCCCGAGCGTATCGCTCAAGACCAACTCGAACAGCTCAAGGTTTTTGGCAAAAGCCAGACCTTAATGGTCGCTAAGATGACCGAAGAAAGCCTACGCAGCCGCAATGTAGCTTTATTGGAGCAAAGCTTGACCCTTTTGGAAGAAGAGGTGATCTCGCAAGAGCTTGGGCTTTTTGAGGTTTCCGTGATCCTGTTTCCCTCCGGTTACTTCTATGCCTCGACCAATTCCGCCTTTGTGGGGAAAACAGCCCATCAAAGCTTACTCAAACGCTTGGCGGGGAGCATGGATAAGCGGGTCCAGGTAAGTTTGGTCAGCTATCATTCCTTAGGGAAAACCATTCGGGCCTTTCAGTTTACCAAAGATATCCTGATGGATTCAGCGGGCTCTAAAGTGAAGGTCGCCAGTGCGCAAACCCTGCTGGGCTATGATCATATCGTCTTTCAAGTACAAAAGAAAATTTTTATTATCGGGGTCTGGGCGATTTTATTTGCCTTGGCTCTGATCTGGGTTGTCGCGGTTCCGGTTATTCATGCCTTAAATCGCGCTACGGAGGGGATGAGCGCGGTGATGCAGAAGAATTTTCAACTTCGCTACCACCCCGAAACAAAAGATGAGGTGGGGCTTTTGCTGCTTCGTTTCAACCAGATGAGTCAGTTTTTGCTGGGCTTTTATCAAGAATACCAAAGGCTGAATGAAAAGCTTTTAGAGCAGGTGCCGGGCAAGCCCGATACCGCCTTGGACATCGCCACGGTGCGCAAGGCGGAGCTGACCTGTTTAGCCGCCAGGTTGCCCGGGTTGCAAGAGGTGATACATCGGGAGACGCCAGAACATATTGTGGGCTTTGTAGAGCAGTTTTTGACCAATTTCAACAACCGGATTACCGAGAGCGGCGGGCAGGTGGTGAAGGTTTTGGGAGATAAGGTCTACTGCCTTTTTGAGGGGATCAATGGGGTCAACAACGCCTTGCGTGCCGCGGCGCTCATCAGCCAAACCTGGAAGGGGATCAACCACGAAAAAAAGGTTTTTGGCAAGGATGCCTTTCACTACGGGATCGGGCTGCATTCTGCCGAGGGGATCTCTGGGAATATCGGCCACGGGGCCGATAGTTATAGTTTTATCGGGGATGGGGCAAAGGTCGCCGCCTTTTTGTGTTCCGCGGCCAAATCGGGGGAGATTCTCATCACGGGGAGCATGCTGGAAAAGGCGCAACATACCTATCAAACCAGAGAGGTTAAAGATTTACCCAGCCGATTTTTAGGGATTGACGAAGCGATTATTTCTTTGCAAGAGGCGGGTTTGCCCCCTAAGGAGGCCCCCAACTCGATCCCGCGGCAGGAAAAAAAGTCCGCGCCGAGCTTTAAGGTCCAGAACGCGGAGGGCGGGATTCCCGATATGATGGAAGAGACCTACGAGGCGGCGCCCCTCTCCTTGGAAATAAAAAATCGGATGGACGAACCCCTAGAAGAGGTCAATTGGGATCAGGAAGATTTTTTCTTAGATCACCCCTTAGATGATTCCGAAGAGGAAAAAAAATAAAGGGCCTCGGGGCTCGCGGAATCAAATTCTCAGTTCTCCTTGACCTCATTGGTATTCCAGGGGGGGACTTGAATCACCACATCTACAGTCCCGTCTGGGACGCAGCAGCAGGCTAGGCGGGAGTTGAGTTTCACGCCTCGCGCCTTGTCGAGGTAGTCTTCTTCTCTTTCACTGGTCTCATTGGTGCTGTCTAACCCGGCTTCGACATAGATATGGCAGGTACTGCAAGCCTGCACCCCGCCGCAGCTATGCTCAATGAGGTGTTCGTCCTTCGCGCTGACGATATCTAAAATACTGCCCGGCAGCCCGTGCCGACTATAGGGAATCTGTTCAGGCCGAACCTCCAACTCCACCCCCTTGGGCAGAAGGGTAATGCGATAGCCTTTTTTAGGTGGTGGAGGGCAGGGAACCCGATATTTTCGAGTCATAATCTTTTATAGTTGGCTTTATTTGTCAGCCCATAGACCACAATGCCAATCGCTTCATGCAGGGCCAGCGCGCTTTGACCCAAGCCTGGGTAAGAAGGAATGAAGTGGTTGAGCCTTAAGGTTTTAGGGGTTCTGATATCCGTACTCATATAGTCTAGCTCAAGCCCGAGCTTTTGAAAACAGCCTTGGACGCGAAAAGCGTGAAAGGCGCTGGTGACCACCAGGCCCCGGCTCCATCCCCTTTGGTGAAGAATTTCCGCGCTCTTTTCGGCGTTTTCCGCCGTATTGCGCGATTGAGTTTCTACTAAGATACGAGCGGGATCAACCCCTAATGTTTGCTTTGCGAAACGAGCCAGTTGCTCTGCCTCGCTGCGTTGAACCGCGCGCAGGCTGCCGCTGCGCCCCGTAATCAAGAGATAATCCGCTCTGCCCGATTTCACCAGTTTGCTGCCGAGTAAGATGCGCTCTACGGCGTCGCCAAAGGGGAGGAGGCCCTTGCCCCCCTGGTTGGTTTCGGGTTTCAGCATCCCGCTGAAGACGATGACCACCGGATAATGCTTTTGCAAGGGGGTTGGTGGGACTAGGGTTTCTAAGCTGGAAAGTAAAGCATTCCCCATGGCGGGGCAACTGAGGAGGGTGATGAAGGCCCAGATCCCCCACCAGAGCTTTTTCAAAGGCCCCCTGAGCCGGTAAATCGCGCAGGCGCTCAAGGCCAAGAGCCAGACCAAGGGGTCGAGTAGGAATAAGAGCAGTTTAGAAAGAATAAAGAACATTGACAGTCTAGAAGAAAGCCTTGAAACATAAAGGAAACACCAATAAACAGGCCTAGTATGGGCCACGCCTTAGGTCTCGTCAATGTCGCGAAAACCCTGCCTTTTAAGTTTTGCCGGATTCGACCCCTCTGGAGGGGCCGGTATTTTGGCGGACCTTGCTGTTTTTAATGCCTTGGGTTGCCGGGGGATGGCGGTCGCCACCGCCTTGACCGCGCAAAACAGCCAAGGGGTGAGTTCTTGGGAGCCCGTTGCCCCAGAGTTGTTGCAACATCAATTGCGGGCCTTGGTTGCTGACTTTTCTTTTGCGGGGGTGAAACTGGGGATGCTGGGGCGGGCCTCTGCGATTGCGGCTTGGTTAGAGGTCTGGGAGCCCGCGAAATTTGGGTTTTTGTTGCTGGATCCGTTGATTTTTTCCTCTTCCGGGTTGGCCTTGCTCGACCCGGCCGCCCAGGCCCTTTTGGTGCAAAAAATATTTCCCTTCGTGGATTTGCTGACGCCGAACCTACCGGAAGGGGAAGCCTTGACCAAGATAAAGCTTCCCTCTCCAGGGGGGGCAAACTCTCCAGAGTTTTCAGAAGCTTTGCTGCAAATGGGGGAGGCCCTACTGGCCCTGGGGCCAAAAGCGGTTTTGTTGAAGGGGGGGCATGGGCAAGGCCCCGCGGTGGATTATCTGTTTAGGCCGGGGCAGCGCCAGGCTTTTTCTCTTCCTCGTCTTTCTGGCCCAAGCCCTCATGGCACGGGCTGTCATTTGAGCAGCGCTATCTTAGCTCGCTTGAGCTTAGGGGATAGCTTGCCCGAAGCGGTGTCTCGGGCAAAGGGGCTGTTGAGCGCTTGGATGCAAAATGCCCAATCCCTAGGCCAAGGCAATCCTTATTTATTTCCTTTTTGAGGCCTTTGTTTTTGGTGTCATCCTTACCTTATATATAGGAACCTCTGAAAAACTCCCTGCCTACCGCTTGTTCAAGCGGTAGGTTCGTGCCCTGCGGGCTGATGATAGCCCTTGGGGCGCGTCAAATTTTTCCGTCTTTTTGGTGGGGAATGAAATCCACAATCCCAACGCGAATCCATAAGTCGCGCTTTTTGCTTTGGCAAGGCATCCCTGCCTTGCGGGGAAACTCCGCGTTTTTCAGAGTTTCCTATAATTATAGGGTTGGGAATCCCGCACAAAGCGAAGTATCTTTGAAATATAATTTATTGTTATCATTATATTATTCAAAAAAATTGGAGAAAGGGCTCAAGTTTCTCTCCCCCATGCCGAAAGAGAGTCAAGCCTTCGTAAGGAGGTGAAAAAAAGTTACTCAAGTTTCGGCGGTTCATGCCGATAAGGAAATAAAAGCGGTCGGGATCGGCAAAGTCCCGGCGCAAAAATGGAGCAAAACAATGAGCTTAAAAATCAATCACAATACGGCGGCAATTAATTCCTGGAGGAATTTAAAGGCCACCGATGACGCAATGAATAAGACCTTAGAGCACTTAAGCAGTGGCAAAAAATTAAACCGCGCTTCAGACGGCCCCGCCAACATGGTCATCGCCGAGCAAATGCGCGGCCAAGTGGCCAGTTTGGAACAGGCGACCAGCAATAGCGAAATCGCCATTTCCATGGTGCAAACCGCAGAAGGCAGCTTAAACGAAGTGAGCAATATCTTGATCCGCTTGCGCCAACTGTCGCTACACGCGGCCAACGAAGGGGCCAACGACGACAAGATGCTGGCCGCGGATCAAGCAGAGATCGACAACTTGATCAGCACTTTAGATGGAATCAGTCACCAGGCGCAGTTCGGTACCCGGATGCTCTTAGATGGTTCCAACGGAATCAGCGGGGTCGGTGTGGGCGATGGGATTCGCTTTGTCTCGGCGATTACCGAGACCGAATCGAGCCCGGCAGACGGCTACGAGGTGGATATCACCCAAGCGGCGACCAAAGCGAGACTGGAGGGCTCCAGGCCCTTGTCAGATGAGGAGGTCAATGGGGGCAATATCCAAATCACCCTGCACGAAGGGGGAAAAAGCCTCACCTACTATACCAAGGTAGGCGAAACCATGGAAGCGATTGTAAAAAATCTAAGCCAGCAGGCAAAGCAGAATAATCTTAAACTGGAGTTTGGGATTACCGAAGACAAACGCATGTGGGTCGAACATTTGGAATATGGCTCGGAGCCGAGTTTCGGCGCCGTGGTCGGAGTCGCGGGCATTTTAACCGAGGAGGCGAACAACTTGGGCGAAGCCGTTCAAGGGACGGATGTCCAGGGCACCATTGGGGGCGAACTGGCCTACGGGGACGGGCAATATCTCACGGGGGCGAAGGGCACCAAGGCCGAGGGTCTGGTGTTGCAATATACCGGTTGGGTAAAAACCCAAATCCAATTGGATTAACAGGGCAACCCCATCCCGGGGGAAGACGGCAAACCCTTGCCCCCGAAGGATAAAGCGGAAGGCGCGGTTTATGTGACCAATAACGCCCTCAATTTTCAGATCGGCCCGGCGCAGGAGCAAACCGCGCGCATCGCTTTACCCAATATCAACGCGCATTCTTTAGGGCGCGGGGTGAAGAACGATTCGGGTTATGCCAGCTTGGGCGAGATTGATGTGACCACTTTTCAAGGGGCGCAAGACGCTCTCTTGATGATTGATCAGGCGGTCCATGAAGTGACCAATGTGCGGGGCAAGTTGGGTGCTTTCCAAAAGAATACCTTGGAGATCAACCTGAACAATCTGCGCTACTCCACAGAAAACCTCATGTCGGCAGAGAGCGAGTTGCGAGATACCGATATGGCCGCGGAGATGAGCGAGTTTACGAAACAGCAGATTCTCTTAGCAAGCGGCACCGCCATGTTGGGGCAGGCGAACCAAACGCCCAAGGCGGTATTGAATCTCTTAAACGCCCAGTAAGGGCGTGAAGGCGAGTGAATGGCAGGGGGCTTATCGCCCTTAGAATAGGCCTGGGGTGGATTGAACCCCGCCCCTCGCCTTGAGCGAGTAAAAAGCAATAATAAAATCAACCCTGAGAAGGGTTAAACAGAACGCACCCGGTGGCAAGCCGGGTCTAATGGAGCAAGGCAATGGCACAAGGAAGGCCTTATCAGGCATATCAATCCAACGGGGTAAGTACCTCCAACCAAAAGCAGTTGGTGGTCATGCTCTTTGACGGGATGCACCGCTTCTTGAGCCAATCGATCAAGGCTTTAGCGGAAGACGACTTTGAGGGAACCCACCTCTTTTTACACAAGACAGGAAAGATTCTCTTAGAGTTGATTTCTACCTTGAGTGAGGAAAAGGGTGGGGAAATTGCCCGGAATTTAAAGAACATCTACCTTTTTTGTTACGAACAGGTGGTGATTGCGAACCTGAAAAAAGAGGAGCAACTCATCTTAGATGTGCAGGATATTTTAAACAATATCAGGATGGGCTTTAAAGCGGCGACCCAAAAACAACAGGTTACGGGTACGGCGCCCCAAGCACTCAGGGTAACGGGATAAGCGGCATGATCTTAGTGCGGCTTACATCAGGGATGAGGTGGATTCCTCAACGGAACCATATTGGGCAGGATGCCCATGAACCGCCTCCAAGCGGGACAGGATGTCAAAAAAATCATTGAACCCCGGGCAGGAGCCCGGTTAGGGGCGCAAGATAGTTTAAATAAGGTCCAGAGAGGCTTGAAAGCGGCGACCCACAAAAACAGCTTACGGGTCGGTGCCTCAAGCACTCAGGGTAACGGGATAAGCGGCATGATCTTAGTGCGGCTTACATTAGGGATGAGGTGGATTCCTCAACGGAACCATATTGGGCAGGATGCCCATGAACCGCCTCCAAGCGGGACAGGATGTCAAGAAATTCATTTATACCCCGGGCTGGAGCCCGGTAATTCAGACAGGATGTCGAGCATAAAGCCGTGCCCGCAAAACCCAAGGAAGCGCAAATATTAAACCGGCGCGTTGGGCAAGGGTAGCGGATTCAAGGAGGAGTTATGTCTTTACGAATTAACCACAATACCGCGGCGATCAATTCGCACCGTAATTTGGTGCGGAATGATCAACGCTTAACCCGCACTTTGGAGCATCTCTCCAGCGGGGAAAAAATCAATCGTGCTTCCGATTCTCCGGCAGCGTTGGTGATTTCAGAACAGATTCGCGGCCAAGTGGCCGGGCTCACCCAAGCGGTGATGAACTCGGAAAGCGCGGTTTCCTTGGTGCAAACCACGGAAGCGAATTTGAGTGAAGTGAACAGTCTTTTGATCTCCATGCGCCAGTTGGCGATTCATGCGGCGAACGAGGGGATTAACGATACGGGAATGCTCGAGGCGGATCAGGCCGAATTGTATAACGCGGTTCAATCCATTGACCGCATTGCTAAAAACGCCGCCTTTGGCCACTTAAAACTCTTAGACGGGTCCCACGGGATCAATGGGATTTCTACCGGTGAAGACTTGGAGTTTGTAAGTGCCACGGTCCATACCATTGCCAGCCCGCAATCGGGGTACCGGATTACGGTGGACCAAGAGGCGACGCAGGCGAGGATTCAAGGCAAAGTCGCCATGACCCCCGATATTATTGATTCCGGTGAGATACTCACCTTTCAAGAAGGGGGGCGCACGGTTCAGCTCACCACGCAATTGGGCGAGAGCCAAGACCAACTGCAAAATCGGATCAATAATGAGTTCCGTGATGCGGGCTTGAAGCTGGATGCCTACTTTGAGCAAGGCCGCTTGACCGTATTGCATCAAGATTACGGGAGCGACCCCGCCTTTACGGTCGGGAGCAGCACTGCCGGAGTACTGGGTGACCGGGCCGACAGCCCCATGTGGGTGCAAAACGGCGGCGACATTCAAGGGCAAATCGGGGGAGAGTTCGCCCTGGGTAAAGGCCAGGTCTTAAGCGGTGGGGAAGGCACCAATGTAGAGGGGTTGAAGATTCGTTATACCGGCATTGCCGATCCCTTGAACCCTGAAGTGGGTCGAGTGTCTTTAAACACCAATTCCTTAACCTTTCAGATTGGGGGGAACCACAATCAGACCACTTCGGTGCTTTTGCCCAATACCCAGACGAATAAACTCTCTACCGAGGTCAGTAATGAATCGGGGTTTAAGAGTCTGCAAGACTTGGATGTGAGAACCTTTCAAGGGGCGCAAGACGCGTTGCTCTTGATTGATCACGCGGTCAACCAGATTACCAGTACCCGCGCCGAATTGGGAGCGATGCAAAAAAACACGCTGGAGAGCAATATCGCTTCCTTGCGGGTTGCCAAGGAGAGCTTGAGCAACGCCGAATCCGTGATTCGCGATACGGATATGGCAGCGGAGATGAGCGAGTTTACCCGGAATCAGATTTTAACCCAATCGGCAACGGCGATGCTGGCTCAGGCGAACCAAACCCCCAACAATGTCTTGACTCTACTCAAGTAAGGGGGCCCGGCCCGGGGGAACCGGGCCGGAGGGAAAACAAAAAATCCCAAGGTGGTAAGCACACCCGGGGCGACAAGGAGGTTGCCCCGTAAACAACAAGGAAGTTGAATTGAAGACAACGATAACGACAAGAGGAACCATGAAGTCTTTTGCCTTTCAGGTCCCCCCCCTAAAGGGGAACCTTAGGATTCAGCCAGAGACTCTCGATACACAGCCCGCGGTGACCCCAGGGGTCTCTGCGGTAAGCCAACTCGAAGCGAAAGTCTCGCTTTTGCAAATCGCCAAGGGCTCTCTAAAACGAATGGGAGTGGAGCTCAGCGAGATGAAGACTTTTATCGAAGAGAGTTTGGAAAAGGGCGAACCCATGCCGCATAGCTTAGTCGAGAGTTTTGTTAGCGAGCGAATCTTGAGGATCAAGGGATACAGTGAAACAGCGAGTTTTTTAGGCCAGACCCTATTAAACGGGGGTAGCGGGGTCTGGGGACAAGTTAAGGGAGAGGGGTTGCGCTTTGTGCGCGGCTCGGCCCTAGCCCAGAGCTCAGAGGGTCAAGGGTACGCCGTCGCGATTGAAAACGCGCCTAAAGCGGCGAACCTATTGGGCAGAGAGCCGGCAACCCCGGAGAGTTTACGCAAAGAAAGCCTGATCGTTTTAAGGGAGGGTCAGCAAGAGGTCCACTATCGGGTGGAGCGAGGGATCACCTTGCAGGGGCTGATCGAAGGCCTGCAAACCAGCCTCTGGAAGGGGGGCATTGATGTGAGTGTCTACCTTGCCGCAGATGGTAGGCTTGCCTTCTTGCACAATAAACTGGGCCGTAAACCCAAATTTCAAGGCATGAGCCTGAAAACAAGGTTGGTGAGCCATCTCCCCGGCAGCTTTGTCACCAGTTTGGTGGGGGAAGATGTGCAAGGGAGGATCGGCGGCGAGGTCGCCCAAGGGGAGGGAGGATTTCTCCAAGGGGATATCCAGGGCCGTACCTCGGGGCTAACCCTTTATTATCAAGGGAAGTTGTCCCACTCCGGGCAGGTGGTGGGTTTTGTCCAGGTCATACAAAAAGGGATGTTGGTTCCCTTAGACGGGGCGAACAAAACGCATGAGCGTTTGAGCCTCCCTGCCTTGACCCCGCAACATTTGGGGATTGGGGTTTCTAATCGCTCTGGTTTTGGTTCTTTAGAAGAGATTCAAGTGAAAACCCTTTTGGAGCGACTGGATGCCTTGCGTATCTTAGAAGCGGCGCAGGGGGAACTGACGCAGATGTCGAGAGAGCTGAAACAAAAAGAAGAGGCCTATGTGGATTTGGCGATTAAATTACTCCAAGAAGGGGCGAATCCCAAAGAGGCAGGGGAAGAACTCCTCTCGATGGGCAAGGAAAAAGCGGCTCAAATGGCGAAAGAATTAAGGTACATGCTCCGTCCAAAGGACTTAGGCGGTAGCGATAGAATGGCGTAACCGCCGGTACCCTAGCTTTTTCAGGGAAGAAGGCGTTAGCCAGGAAGGCAATATAGGGCAGGATGCCCAAGAAAAGGCGACGAAAGGGGTTAATAACTCTTATTGGTTGTGGGCTGGGGCATGTGCCCCAGCCCAACGCAGGAGTGAGAAACTTGGGCCAGGAGGCCCATAGGACAGCCAGGAAGGCGATTGACCTGGGGGGTAGTTTCCCCCTGAGTGAGAAACTTGGGCCAGGAGGCCCATAGGACAGCCAGGAAGGCGATTGACCTGGGGGGTAGTTTCCCCCCAAGACCGAAAAAAAGTCTATGGATGGATTTTTTTAAAGGCGCTTGCAATAAGCTGAACCATTTCGAGGCGGAAAATCGAGGTGGCTCAATGAAGTAAACCCAAGAAAGGCCAAGGATGGACCTTTCTCCAATGATCATACAAGGAGGTATGTTATGTCTCTTCGCATCAATACGAATACGGCTGCAATTAACGCGCATCGCAATTTGCAGAAAAACGATGAAGCGATGAATAAAACCTTAGAAAAACTTTCTAGCGGTTTGAAAATCAATCGGGCTGCTGAAGGCCCTGCCGCTCTGGTTATTTCAGAGCAAATGCGCGGTCAGATCGCCGGTTTGAACCAGGCGATGGACAACAGCGAAACAGGGATCAGCATGATCCAAACCACAGAGGCGAATTTGACCGAGGTCAACCGGCTCTTGGTTTCCATGCGCCAATTGGCGGTTCACGCCGCCAACGAAGGGGCCAATGATGAAACCATGTTGCAGGCCGATCAAGATGAAATGGATAACGCCTTGGCCACGATCAGTCGGATTTCCAATCAGGCCCAATTCGGCAACAAAAAGCTCTTAGACGGTTCTTTGGCCGCCAGTGGCACCACCACCGGCACTGATTTGGAATTTGTTACCGCGGGGTTGAAGACCGCGGACGCT
The DNA here is from genome assembly GCA_024275165.1 of bacterium. Taxonomy (GTDB): domain Bacteria; phylum SAR324; class SAR324; order XYD2-FULL-50-16; family XYD2-FULL-50-16; genus JAJRZQ01. The sequence goes on from JAJRZQ010000002.1 coordinate 144,975, forward strand.
CGAGAGACCGGTTTTGAGGTGAAAATCATCCAGAATGCCTCAAAGGCAAATATCACGGGAACGGTGGGGCTCTCTGACGAGTTGATCAAGAAGGGGGAAACCCTGACGGTGATTGAAAACGGCAAGATGGCCACCTATAGCACCACCCAGGATGATACCTTGGATACGGCGATCAAGAACTTCACTAACGAGGTTCGTCGAAACGGCTTGGCCGTAGATGTCATGGCCGATGAGGCTGGGGTTATTCATATCGAGCATGAAGAATTCGGTAGTGAGTACGGCTTTCAGTTCTCCAGCTCCACGGCGGGGGTCTTGAGTCAGCAGGCGGGCCAAATCGAGGTTTCCAATGTAGGTCAAGATGTGAAGGGGACCATCAACGGGGAATCGGCCATAGGAAATGGCCAGACCTTAACCGGGATTACCGGTGCCGCCAATGTGGACGGCTTGGCGGTACGCTTTCTAGGTCAGGCCGACTTAGCTGCCAACCCGGAAGGAGAGGTGGTCGGCAAGGCTTTTGTGAGTCAAAATAGTGTCAACTTTCATGTTGGGGCCAACTACGGTCAGACCGTGGGTCTTTCCATCGGCAGCACCGATGTGAATACTTTGGGGAAAAACATTTCCAATGATTCGGGTTATACCAGCTTGAGCGATTTGGATGTACGGACCTTTCAAGGAGCGGAAGACGCCTTAAAGCTCTTAGACGCCGCTATTGTGGATGTCTCCGCTCGGCGTGGCCACTTAGGCGCTTTCCAGAAGAATACTCTGGAATCGAACCTACAAAACCTAAGGGTCGCCACGGAGAGCTTGGCGAGTTCGGAGTCGATCATTCGTGATGTGGATATGGCCAAGGAAATGGCCAACTTCACCAAGAATCAGATCATGACTCAGTCTGCCACCGCTATGCTGGCTCAGGCGAACCAAACCCCGCAATCGGTTTTGAAACTGTTGCAATAGGGGGCTTAGTTGAGTCAGGGCATTTGCCCTGGCTCAATGGAGATCTGCCGGGCAAGACTTCTTGCCCCCCGGCGGCCATCGCGCCGGGATCAGGCCGGTCTTTCTAGAGGGCAAGCTTGCTTGCCCTCTAGATGGGCTGACCTAACCCTCTTCTTTTTGCCTTAAGGAGATACGAATCTTGAGGCGGAATCAAGAGGAGAAGGGGTTTTTAACCCAAGTGGGAGACAACTCGGTCGGTTTGAATCCGAGGTCTCGCAACCGCTTTGTTGAAAAAGGTTAGAGAGGTTTCTTCCTATTGAATTGTAGGGGGAGGGTAGGGCTGCTGGATAAAAGAGGCAGCCCCTGCCAAAAAAACAGCGGTCATAGATTCTCTAAGGGGTCAAACCCTGAAAGCAAGGTGGATTGATCCGCCTGCAATCAGACCGAAGCGATTCGGGCCAAGGGTAAGATACTTTGCGGAAAGGCATTCCCTTTCAGGGAGGAGTCCGCCCGTGGAAGAATCCAGGGATCCCCCGGCATGGAGGCCGGGGCGAGCGACAGGAGTCGAAGAATGAACAGGGGTTAAACCCCTTGGTCAGGTGGAGCAGTCTGCCCAATTTAGCGCCGAAGCGATTCGGTCAAGGGTAAGATACTTTGCGGAAAGGCATTCCCTTTCAGGGAGGAGTCCGCCCGTGGAAGAATCCAGGGATCCCCCGGCATGGAGGCCGGGGCGAGCGACAGGAGTCGAAACCCGCCCAGAGAGGGTAATTCTGGGCCGAAGGTAGTAAGTCGTAATTTACGATTGCCCGTATTGGGCCTACCTAACTCTGCTCTAAGGATGGAGCAAAACTTGTAACAAGGAGGTTATCATGAGCTTACGAGTAAACCACAATACCGCTGCGCTCAACGCGCATCGGAACTTGGTCGCCAATACCGAGGCGACCAGCAAAACCTTGGAGAAACTCTCTAGTGGTTTGAAAATCAACCGGGCCGCAGACGGCCCCGCGACCTTGGTGATTTCCGAGCAAATGCGGGGGCAAATCGCAGGTTTAAACCAGGCGATTGACAACAGCGAGACCGCGATTTCCATGATCCAAACGACCGAGGCCAACTTGAGCGAGATCAACAACCTGTTGGTTTCCATGCGGCAGCTCTCGGTCCATGCCGCCAACGAAGGGGTGAACGATGAAACCATGTTGGCCGCGGATCAAGATGAGATCAACAACGCGCTGGAAACCATCACCCGCATTGCCCAGCAGGCGCAATTTGGGAACAAGAAACTCTTAGACGGCACCAACGGCGCGAACGGCAGCACCACGGGGGCAAGTTTGGATTTTGTTTCTGCGAGCTTAAAAACCAAGGATTCCGCGGAATCGGGTTTTGATGTCCGCATTACCCAAAACGCCACCAAGGCGCATGTAAGCGGCACCACGGCCTTGACCGAAGAGATGATCAAGAACGGGGAAACCCTGACGGTGATCGAAAACGGAAGGACCGCCAGCTACACCACCCAAGCCGATGATACCATTGACACGGCCTTTAAGAACTTCAAGAGCGCCTTGATGCAAAACGGCTTGGCCATTGACGCGAACATGGATTCCAGTGGGACCATAACGCTCCAACACAGGGAATTTGGTTCCTCTCACGGCTTTCAGGTGTCTTCTTCCACTGCCGGGGTTTTAAGCCAGCAGGCCGGAGAGATCAATTCGGCCGAATCCGGGCAGGATATCAAAGGAACCATCAATGGGGAATCCGCGATTGGTAGCGGTCAGCTTTTGACGGGGATCGAAGGAGCCTTGAATGTCGATGGTTTGGCCGTGCGCTATACCGGTGTTGCGGGAGATAACGGCAAGATCGACGATCCCGAAGGGGTGATGGTAGGTCGGGCTTATATTTCCCAAAATAGTTTGCACTTCCAAGTAGGGGCAAATTACAACCAAACCGTAGGGATTTCCATTGACAACCTGAGCGCCAATGTATTGGGTCGGGCAGTGGATAATGAATCCGGGTTTAAGAGCTTGGCCGATATTGATGTGCGTAGCTTTCAAGGGGCGCAAGACGCCATGAAGCTGATTGATAAAGCCATCACCGGCATGACCGCAAAACGGGGCGAGTTGGGCGCTTTTCAGAAAAACACTTTGGAAAGCAACCTGCAAAACCTGCGGATTGCCAATGAGAACTTGGTTAGTTCTGAGTCAATTTTGCGGGATGTGGATATGGCTTCTGAAATGGCTAATTTCACGAAGAACCAGATCATGTCTCAAAGTGCCACGGCCATGTTGGCCCAGGCGAATCAAACTCCCAAAAATGTGCTGACCCTATTGGGTTAAGGACTTTTTTAGGGCTTTGAGGAGTTTTTGAAGACTCAACCTTCAAGTAAGGGTTGTAATCGCAGAGGGCACCCTGCCCTCTGCCTTTTAGCAAAAAGGACGATGCATCAAGGAGGTCAGCATGTCTTTGCGAATCAATCACAACAGGGCAGCCTTGAACTCGCATCGAATTTTAGTGAAAAATGATCGTCAAATGGGCCAGACCTTGGAAAAGCTTTCTAGCGGTCTAAAAATCAATCGAGCTGCGGAAGGCCCGGCAACTTTGGTGATTTCCGAACATATGCGAGGTCAGATTTCCAGCATGAATCAAGCCATTGACAACAGTGAGACCGCCATTTCCATGGTGCAAACCACAGAAAGCAATTTAGTTGAGGTCAATCGTCTTTTAGTTGGAATTCGCCAGTTGGCAATTCATGCCTCGAATGAGGGGAGCAACAGCACGGCCATGTTGGAAGCGGATCAGTCGGAGATTGACCACGCCTTGGCCAGTATCGACCGGATAGCGAAACAGGCTCGGTTTGGGAACAAAAAACTTTTAGATGGAACCAACGGAATCAGCGGCAACACGACGGGGGAGGGGCTTTCGTTTCTTTCTGCCGGGCTCAATACCCAAGACTCCAGCAAAAAGGGATATGCGGTGGTGGTCACCCAGCAGGCGACTCGAAGTCGAGTCGAGGGTACGGTCGCCTTGAGCCCGGAAATGATTGGCAAAGGGGAAACCTTGACGGTCATTGAAAAGGGTAAAATGGCCAGCTATACCACGAGTGCCGATGATACTCTCGATAGGGTGGTGAAGAATCTAGCAAACGAAACGCGCCAACAGGGCTTGCGCCTCGATGTTCGTTTAACGGATTTGGGGACTTTTGAAATCGTGCACCAAGATTTTGGCTCCGACATGAATTTTCAGGTCTCCTCTTCCACTGCCGGGGTTTTAAGCGCAAAGGCTGGAGAAATTCAAGCCAATACCCCGGGCTTGGATATCAAAGGGAGCATCAACGGGGAACCGGCTAAAGGCTATGGTGAGGTTCTTACCGGAATGGCCGGCAGTGTCGCTGACTTGCAGGTGAGATATGTCCACCAAGGGGAAGCGATTCCGCCAGAGGGGTTGGGAGTGGGCCGCGTCTATATTACCCAAAACAGTCTGAAATTTCAGGTAGGGGGTAGTTACGGTCAGACCGTGGGGATGAATGTCAAAAATATCTCGAGTCATGCCTTAGGGGTCGGGGTCGATAATGAAAGCGGTTTTCGCTCTCTCGCTGACTTAGATGTGCGTAGCTTTCAAGGGGCTCAAGACACACTTTTTTTAGTGGATCAAGCGATCCATGATGTTACCCGAATCCGCAGTGATTTGGGCGCCTTTCAAAAAAACGCCTTAGAGGGCAATTTGCAAAATTTGCGAATTGCCAATGAAAACCTGGTCTCCAGCGAATCGGTGCTGCGAGACGCGGATATGGCCGGCGAAACGGCCTCCTTTACCCGCAACCAGATCATGTCGGAATCCGCCACCGCCATGCTGGCTCAGGCCAACCAAACCCCGAAAACGGTCTTACGCTTGATCGGTTAGAGGGGTTGGGTGATAATCGAAGTGGTCCAGGCTTTGGACCGCGAAGATTCTGCATTCCTCCAGGGGGCCAAGTTGCTTTACAGCTTGGTCCCTTTTTTTTTGTTCGAAAAAGAGGGCGAAACAACAAGAGCCAGAGCCGGAGAACCCAAAGGCGTTGGGGGATAGGGCCCGTAAACTTTCGCTGCCTTGCCTCAACTCCTTGTGGCTTGCCGCTAGGGGAGCAAAAAAATCATTGGACTCTGGGGTGATCCGCGCCAACTCCTCTAAGCTAAAAGCCTTGGGGGTTAGCTTTTGTTTGGAATGGAGAGCTTGGGCGTAGGCCTCTTTCGTGGAGATCGAAAGCTTCGGTTTGAGTAAGATAAAATAGAGGGTCTGGGGTAAGGTCAGGGGGGTGAGGATTTCTCCGATGCCGGTCGCGATAGAGGGCCGGGGCGCTAAAAAAAAGGGCACATCGGCCCCAAGGGATAGGGCTGTTTTTTTTAATTCATCTGGGGTGAGTTTGAGCTGAAAGAGGCGCCGCAAGGTGAGCAGTATTGCCGCGGCGTTCCCGCTCCCCCCCCCGAGCCCCGCCCCATGGGGGATTTGTTTGTTGAGGTGAATCCGCAGGGCGAGCCTTTTCCCGCTCGCTTGCCCTAAGGCCTGGACGGCCTTAAAAACGAGGTTGTCTTGGGGGGGAATGGGCAGGTTGCATTCCACGCGCAATTTGGTCGCGGGGGAAAAGCTCAGGGAGTCAAAGAGGTCGATGGGGATGAAGTCCAAAGAGAGGTTGTGATATCCGTCGGTTCTTTTTTTTTGGATGTACAGTCTCAGATTAAGCTTTGCCGGGCTTTGCAGGGTAAAGGGGGCAAAGTCCATTTTACTTAAGGTATTTTTGGATCAATTCCTCAAACTTGCTCAAGGGCAAGGCCCCACTGATCACTTCGCCCTTGACGGTCTTTTTGCGGGGGTCGAAGCGGCCAATGACAAAGGTCGGGGTTCCGTTAATGCCGATGGACTGAGCGTATTGGATGTCTGCCTGTACTCGAGCTTGATATTTTAGGCTCTTGACGCAGCGCTTAAACTTGGCTGAATTTTGGATCCCCACCCGCTTGCCGTAGGCGAGCAGGTTGAGGTCGCTCTGCGCTTTTTGGTTTTGAAACAAGAGGTTGTGAAAGGGCTCAAACTTCCCCTGCTCCCGGGCGCATTCCACGGCATTGGCGGCCTCGTCGGCTTCGGTGTGAAAGGGCAGGGGGAGGTGGCGGTACGCGAAAACAACCTGATTGCGGTATTTTTTTCTTAAGGTTTTTAAGGAGCCCTGCACCCGGCCGCAAAAGGGGCATTGGAAATCGGAGAACTCCAAGAGCATGACCTTTCCTTTGGTGTTCTTCCAGCGGTAGCCTGTTGCGAGGGGAACCTCTAAGGTGAAATCGTTGGGAGCCGTAAAACGAGGCTGAACCCAACCTTTTTTAAGGGCCAACTCAAATTGTTGTTGCGCGCTCCGCATCATCCCGAGGGATTCTAAATGTTGGCGGATGCGGGGGGCAAATTCTTCTAAGCTGCCTCTTTGGCTTAATTGATTGGCCTCAAAAAAGGCCTTCACCGCTCGCCGGGTTGCTTTTTTGGGAGTAGGCCGTTTGAGTTTGCCTTTTGCCCAGAGCTTTTTTAAAGCGGTCTGCTGGAACTGTTGGAAGGTTTTTTGATAGACCTTTTTTCTTAAGTCGTTGAGTTCTTTGTCTTCAATATCTTGCAGGGTGACCTTTTGTCCATCAATGACACCGATGACTTTGGATTCTGCGGCATCAAGAGAAAGGGGGAGCCAAAGGCTAAGTAAGAGAAGAATTATTTTCATGGATCGGTAGGGTTTGCTGGGCTTCAGCCCACTGGGTAAATGCTTGTACGGAGTGGTCGCAGAGTTGGGTCCCCTTCACCTCGCTTAGGATATCCATTGCCTTGTGATGAGGGAAGCCTTTTCTGTAGGGGCGATCTGAGGTGAGGGCGTCGTAACAATCGGCCACCGCGCAAATTCGGGCCATGAGCGGGATTTTTTCCCCCTTCAAGCCTTTTGGGTATCCCTCGCCGTCAATGCGTTCATGGTGTAGCTCCACCACGGGGATAATGGGGGCTAAGCTGGGGATGGGGGTTAAAATGGTCGAGCCGATCATCGGATGCTCATTAAAGGAGGCCACCTCCTCGGCGGTGAGCTTGCCCGGTTTGCGCAATAGTCCGTCGGCAATGCCGATTTTACCCAAATCATGCAGGCGGGCTCCGATTTGCAGGGTTTCTAGTTCCGCTTTGGAAAGCCCCATTTTTTCTCCAATGGCAACGGCATATTGACTCACTCGCTGAGAATGCCCGCTGGTATAGGGGTCACGAGCTTCTAAAGCGTTGACCAAGGCGGTGATGCTGCCCAGCATGGAATTTCGTTCCAATTCTAAGCGTTTACGGTCTTCATCCAAGAGGCGGAACTGTTCGCTCAAGGCTTTTTCCACCGTGATGATGAACTGTTCTAAGTGAAAGGGTTTGACCACATAGGCAGAGGCCCCCTGGGCGATCAGGCTGCGCATGACGCTTTTTTCCGAGTTGGCGCTTAAGATGATAAAGGGGATATGGCGGGTCTCTTCTTGGGCTAAGAGTGCCTTGCAAAATTCGATGCCGTTCATGACCGGCATATCTAAATCGCTGATGATGATGGCCGGCTCGGTGGTTTTTAAGACCTCCAAGGCTTCTTTGCCGTTGCAGGCGGTCACGACCTGAAAGCCGGCTTTGGTTAGCCCGGCCTCCACTAAGCGGAGCAAGGCGGGGGAATCATCGACCACCAAGATCAGGCTGCCCAGGTGCCCCAATCCTTGTTCAAAGAGGTGGGAAAGGGCTTGCTGCCAAACCTTTTCGTTTTCTTGTTGGGTTAAGACTAAAGTCGTCCCCAATTCGTAGGCTTTTTCGCTTTGGGTTTGGTTGGGCAGGGGTTGCACGGCCACAAAGGGGATTTGTCCCCCCTGGGGGTGTTGCCGGATCTGGGTGATGAAATCTATTCCTTGGGTTTGCGGGAGTTGGCAGTCGGCTAAGATGAGGTCGAATCGTTGTTCGTCAAACAGGGTTAAGGCCTCTGTCGCGCTGCTGGCCTCAATGATTTGCGCTTGGAAGTGAGCCAGCTTTAGCCCCCATATCTTGCGAATCGTTATGGATTCATTGACGAGGAGAAAGGTGAACTTTGGTTCCATCCGTTTTCAAAGAGGTTCCGGCAAGAAGCCGAAGGGTTAAAAAAAGGAACTCCCAGCAAGCCCCTGGGAGGCCTTTTTAAGCCAATGCCTGGTCTGCTGGTTGGGGCGCAGGCCGCTGAAGTTTCAGAGGCCCTTAATTTTGCGTGAAGGCCGCGACCTTGCCGACCTCTTCTACAGGAGTTTGCCCCGTGGCTAAAAGAAACTCGAAAAGACGGTTGAGCGAACTTTTCATCAAGGTGATATCTTCCTCGGTGGGGTTCATGTTGCGGGGAAACCACCCCTCTAAAAAGAGTCGCACCTTTTTCGCGGTTAAGTCTGTAATCTGGGTGAGTTCTTTTTCTTCCGCGTAGTCGAGCAATAAAGCTTCCGCGTCTTCCAAACAGCGCTCGGCGGGGTCCGGCTCGAGCTGAGCCGTGGTTTGCAGCCAGGGGCCGAAATCCTTTAAGAGGTCGGCAAAGGGGCTGACTGCCGGGGCTTCGTCTGGTTCTGCTTCGGTTTTTTCGGGAAGGGTTGCCGCTAAATCGGCCATTTCCCCTTGGGCCATCTGTTCTTGCGCCTTTTCTTCTAAGTACTCTTGCCATTGCTCGTCATAGGCTTGCAGGGTTTTTTGCAAGGGGTCTAGGTCCATTTCTCCCAGTTTGGCGAGGTGAAAGAGGCCCACAATGACTTGGTTCATGCAGGCGGGAGCCTTTTGCTCGAAGAAGTAGAGCATGGCTTGGACTAAAATCAAGAGGTTCTTTTTCCCTTCCGCTTGCAAACGGCTGTTCATGTTTTGCAAGGCGGTGCCGTATTTTTCCAAGTAGGCCTCGGTCGCCAAGGCGTCAATGGCATCGGGGGTTTTTTCGTGGGCCTCTTCGGCGGCGGTTACCTCCGCTAAGGTGAAGCGACAAGCTTGCATCTCCGGTTCATAAACCAGTTGCGGCAGGTTGCGGAGCAATTTCTTGACCTGGCCCGGTTTCATGTTTTTTTGGCGCGGCGCTTGGGCGGCGAGGGCCCGTTTTTTCTGGGTCCGTTTTTGTGTTTTTAGGGTCTGTCGTTTTTTGATTCCCGCTTTTTGCGTCTTTTTCTTTTTGGCCATTTTCTCTTGTCTCGTTTGGGTCAAGCTGAAAGAATTTACTTCGCGCCTTAAAGGCGAATTTTTAACATAAAACAGCGCCCGAGAATAGGCAAGGGATGGGGCGAAAAACTCCCAAAATTCAGCATGGCTAAAAAGAAACCGGATTTTGAATGTAGCGCCTGCGGGGCGCGTTATCCCCAGTGGCAGGGGCGCTGTAATCGTTGCGGCGCTTGGGACAGCTTCATGGAGCGCATTCCCGAAGACAAACGGCAGCAAAAGGCTTGGGTTGCGGGGGGCACTCAGGCTAAGCCCTTGGCCGCGATTGAGCAAAACCAAGGGGAGGAGCGCTGGGTTACGGGAGTGAGCGAGTTCGACCGGGTGATTGGGGGGGGGATTGTGCGGGGGAGTTTCGGCCTCTTGGGCGGGGCCCCGGGGGTGGGGAAGTCCACCCTGATTTTACAGCTTTTAAGCCGCTTGGCGGGGATGGGGAAAAAGGTGCTGTATGTTTCTGGGGAGGAGTCCGAAGGCCAGATCAAGTCTCGGGCCGAGCGCTTGCTTTTGAGGCAGGAGCAGATTTATATTCTGATTGAGTCTAGTCTAGAGGCGATTCTTTCGCAGTTGCAAGTGGTCGAGCCGGATTTTGTGGTGATTGATTCCATTCAAACCCTTTATGATCCGGCTTTGGACGCGGGCCCCGGTAGCGTGACCCAGGTACGGGAAACCGCCCAGGCCTTGATGCGCTATGGGAAGCAAAAGGGGGTTTCGGTGCTTTTGGTGGGCCATGTAACTAAAGATGGTGATTTGGCGGGCCCCCGCACCCTAGAGCACATGGTGGATTTTGTTTTGCACCTGGAGGGGGAATCAAAGGAACGACTGCGGGTTTTGCGGGGGGTGAAGAATCGCTTTGGGGAGGTGCATGAAGTGGGCTTGTTTCAAATGACCGCCAAGGGGTTGGCCGAAGCGAGCGACGCGGGTCGTTTCATGGCGGAGCGTTTCCTTTGGGGTCATGCGGGGACCGCGGTTTTTGCCGCCAATGAGGGGAAACGGGTTTTTTTCTTAGAGGTACAGGTTTTAGTGGGCGACACCCAACAAAGTTACCCCGCGCGCACGGCAAACGGGATGGAGCGAAACCGCCTGCTCACCTTGGTGGCGGTTTTGGAAAAGAACCTCAATCTCGACTTTTCCCGCAATGATATCTATGTCAATCTGGCGGGAGGTTTTCGGGTCACCGAAACGGGCATGGATATGGCGGTGATGGCGGCACTGCTCTCCAGTCATTTGCGCAGGGCTCTGCCCGCGCGAAGCCTTTTTTTAGGCGAGGCGGCCCTCAATGGGCAATTTCGGAGTCTGCCCAATTTGGAAGATCGGGTGAACGAGGCGCAGCGTTGCGGCTTTACTCATATTTACTTAGCCCCTCCCAGGAAAGGCGGCCCCGCCCCCAAGGCAGAGCCCTTACTGGATGTATCGGGGCTTTTGCGACTTATTCAATAAAAAGTAACTTCAATGACGAGCCTGTTTGCCTTAACCCCTCAGGGGCTGTTGATTCAGCTTAAGGTAATTCCGAAAGCAAGCCGGGAGTGCTGGGGCAAGGTGCTGGGGGAGCGAATTCAATTAAAAATCTCTGCTCCGCCCGTGGAGGGACAGGCCAATCAGGCCTGCGTCCGGTTTCTTTCCCAAAGCTTCAAATGCCCCAAAAGCGAGATCAAATTGTTGCGGGGGGAGCGATCTCGTGAAAAGACCTTCTTGCTATCCCGCTTTGACCCCGATAGGCTAAGGGCATGGAAAGAAAAGCATATCCTTTAGTAATGCGTTGTTTGCTGCGGCTGGGCGTTGTGGTTTTATTGCTCTCCCCCCCCTTGCTCTCTTATGCTCAAGCTCCTGCCCAAGTCTCTATGGAAGAGTTGGAAGATCGGGATTTTGTGCAAAACCTGTTTCAAGATAAAAAATATCAATTTGCCTTAGAAGAGGCGCAAAACTATATGCGCAAAAATCCAAAGGGGTTTTTTGTGGATGAAATGCGCTTTGTTTTGGCCCAGGTTTACAGCCAACAGGGGGAGGATAAAAAAGCTCAGGCGGAATACGCTCGCATTATTCAAGATTATCCAGAGAGCGCTTACCTAGAAGACGCCTATTATTTTCTCGCGCTATTAAAGATCAGGGAAGGCGAGATCGCGGATGGGGAAGCCTATTTGGCGCAACTCAAAGAGCGGTTTCCCTTTTCAAAGCGATTGTAAAAAAGTCAATTCGCCCAAGGGCAAATTGCCTATGCGAAAAAGGATTGGGCAGCGGCGATTCGCAATTTTCAGGTAGCTTACCGAGATAGGCAACTGGATAAAAAGATTCGCTTGCGGGCCTTGCTTTCTTTAGCTTGGAGCCACAATTTCGCCGGGGATTATGAACCGGCGGAGAGGGAATTTAAAAAGCTTTTGCAAGCGAAGTTGGATAGTGAAAACAAGGCAAAAATCGCCTTTCAACTCGGAGTGATCGAGTTAAAGCGGGACCACTTTAAAAAAGGTCGCGCTTGGTTTGTCCAGCAACAAACAGCCTGGCCCCATCCGGTTTACGATCGGCAAAGCCGGTTTTGGCATGCTGAGGCGGTTTATTTAGCGGAGCAAAAAAATCCCAATCTTTTTAGTGAGCAAGATAAAAAAAAGGCGGTTTTGGCCTATAGTCAAAACCTAGAGGCCAAAGAGCCCTATAAATTGAAATTGAGTCTCCTGCATCGGGGTTGGTTGCGCCTTTCTTTGCATCAAATCGAAGAGGCGCAAGCGGATTTTTCCAAGCTGCAAGAGATGGACGAAAGCTATCGCAAAGACGCCAACCTAAACCAATTGCGCGCCGGTCTGTATGCCAAGACAGGGCAATACCAAGCAAGCAACCGGGCCTATAAACAGGTGTTGCTGAGTGAAGGGGCCTTGTATGACGCGGAAGAGGTGAATTTTATGATGGTGCAGAACGACTTTCTGCGCAAAGATTGCCGATCCGTTATTGAGCGCTCCAAGGCCATGCCGCCTTTGCGGAACCCCCAACGCAAAGAGGCCTATGATGTCTTTGTGGGCCAATGCGCGGCGCGGGTCAAAGATTGCAAACGGGCCTTATGGCACCTGCGCGAGGTCTCCTTAAAAGGGACTCAGGCCAAGGCCGCTTTTGAGCCGGCCCTGCAATGTTACAAACAGATGAAGCGCTATAAGGAAGCGGCCTTGTGGATTGAAAAAGCTATAGGCGTAGGAGGGTTGGCCCCGAAGGAAAAGCTTTTGCGGGAAAAGGCGCAGATGCATATTCAGCTTGCCGAGTGGCCCTTAGCTCTGGCTGCCTTGGATGAATTGCTGAAGGTGGACCCGAAAGCCCAATTGAACCCTTGGGTTTATTTAGAGATTGCCAAATGTCACGATCAACTCGCGGACCCAAAAGTGAATCGTCGTTTTAACTCCAAGGAGGTTAAAAAACCCCAAGAGCATGAACAAGAAGCTTTACGGGCCTATGAAAAGGCCTCGGAAAACTTAGGCACCGCTCAGGTCGGCACCCAACTCTCGATTTTAGAAGTGCGCCGTAGCCGCTACATGGAACGCAAAGAGTATGACCAGGTTTTGGCTCTCTTCAAGCAGGCCTTGGCGTTGCTCCAAAGCCCCTTGAAAAAAGATCGCCTGATTTTAGAAATCGCCCGCTTTCACCTCTACCAAAAAAAGGACGAGGCCCAAGCCCGCAAATGGTTGGAAAAGCTGCATGGGATGGCTGCCAGGGAGGTGAACTATAAGGCCAGCCTGCTCTTGGCCGAGTTGGATATTCAAGATAAAAAACTAACCCGAGCAGCGCAGCGCTTGAGCGATATTCTACATGATCTTAGCCCGGGCGAGCCCTATTATTTTAAGGTGCGCTACCGTTTGGGCGAGATTTATCAAGCCTCGGAGCAATGGAAAAAAGCCTTAAAACAATACCAGGCCGTAGCGCGCTCGAAGGGGAAAGACCCCCTGAAAGCCAAGGCCAAGCTGAGTGTCGCCACCTTGACTCGATACCTAAAGAAAAAGGCGGGGCGTTAACCGAGGTTGGAGGCGGTTAAATGGATAACCCTTCGAGTTGGGCAAGGTAGTAAGCGGGCAAGCCCAATCGCTTGGCTAGGGGCAATAGCTTGTCGAGATATTCCACATTGAGCGGGGCCGATTTGCCTAAGGGGAGATTATAACAGATTACCGCCACTTTATCCCCTTCTTGGGTGATCGCTTCCATGGTTTCAGCTTGGTAGGACTTGGCAGCGGGTCTGGAATAAAGGCGTTGCAGCTCTTCTGCGGTCATTTGAAAGATCATCCCCCACACTTGATGCCCTGGAAGAGGTAAGATTTTTACGGCTCCGTGCAAGTCGAGTTGAGACCGATCCACATAGGCTATGCGAGCTTTTTTGGGGGTTACCCCTAGGCTTTTCAGGAGTTCTGAGTCCATGTAGAGACCATAAAAAAAGGCTTCTTTCACGATGCGTCCTTTTGTTTTTTCATAAAGGCCAAAAAGGCGGCCTTGGCCTCTGCGCTTTGTATTAAAGCGGTAAATTCTTGGGTTTCCTGGCGGATGACTTCTTGCGCCCGTTCCTTATTGTCGAGACGCAAAAGGCGCTTGGTCGCCAACAGGGCTTGGGTCGGTTTGGCGGCAATCGCCTTTGCTTGGCCGCGCGCATGGTTTAAGACTTGTTCTGGGGGCAGTACCTCGGTGACGAGGCCTATTTCTCCCGCTTCGGTCGCCTCGACCACCCGCCCCGTGAGCAAAAGATCCGCCGCTTTTTGATAGCCCACCAAACGGGGGAGCAGGTAGCTGCTGCCGGCCTCGGGGCAGAGGCCTAAGTCGATAAAGGGGAGTTGAAATCGAGCGGTCTGCCCTGCGTAAACCAAATCGCAATGGAGCAATAAGGTGGTGCCGATACCCACGGCCCAACCCTCTATCGAGGCGATTAAGATTTTTCGAAATTCCGCCAGACAATGAAGAAAACCCAATACCGGGCTATCTTGACTAAAGGGAGGGTGATCTAAAAAGTCCTGGATGTCATTGCCCGCCGTAAAATGCCCCCCTAAACCGTGGAGCAGCGCCACCTTAATTTCATCTTCTTTGTTTGCCCGGTCGAAAGCCTGGATTAAATCTCCGTAACCTGCAAGATTTAAGGCATTGCGTTTTTCCGGGCGATTGAACGCGATCTCCAGAACTCCTTTTTCTTGATAAAGATGGATCATGGTTGGTTTTACTGTGAAGGATCGTTTCCGGTTAGCTAAGCCTAGCTTAAACTGGGCAGCCTTAAAAGCGAATTTTCAAAAGCCTCAAATCAATTTCTCGTTGCCCAGAAGACCTAGCTATGGAATATTTATGGAAAAGGAACCTGTAACTTTGTTGATCTATAGGCGGTTTTATTTTTTCGCTTAGGAATTAACTTCCTGGTTTGCAAGTCGCCTCTAAGGAAACTCTGAAAAATGTAGAGTTTCCTTAGAGGCAGGGATGCCTTGCCAAATCAAAACGAGTAACTTATTGATTCGCGTTGGGATTGTGGATTGCATTCCCAACCGAAAAGACCGAAAAACTCGACGCGCCTCCAGGGCCATCATCAGCCCGAAGGGCACGAACCTACCGCTTGAACAAGCGGTAGGCAAGGAGTTTTTCATAGGTTTTTTTAAATCGTTATTCGGGGTTTTAAAAATTATAAGGTGATTGCATGACAGAGCTTCCCCAACTGTTTTTGGGTCTTCAAATCCCTCCAGCAAGCGAACGGCCCGCTTGGCTGATGGAACTCATTGAAAGGGCCTTCAGTCAAGAAGAAGAATTAAAAGGGCTGCACGAGGTGGTGCAAAGCCTGAAAACGCAATTGGCCCAGCATCGCCCCGGCCCGGCCCCGGCTTTAGATATCGAGGATGACACCCCAAATGTGGATGCTTCCGGCAAGGGGCTCAAAAAAACCTATGAGCCTTTGCGGATCGACGAACAAGCCCTGGAGGCTCAAGCGGAAAAAGAACGGGCCGGAGCCCGGGAAGAGCGCGCGGAGCCGCCCCCCGCCCCGGTAAAGAAAGAAGAGGAAGAGGAAGAACCGATTTTTGAAGACCTCATCGAAGAGGAGGAAGAGGCACAAAGGGAGGTGGACCCGAAATATAGCGTGACCGTGGATCGGGATTTAATGGAGTTGATTCCCCTGTTTTTAAAGCAGCGCAGCCAAGAGGCGGAAGATATCAGCCTCTGGGTGAAGATGGGCGAGGACGCGAAAATCGTTCAAACCTGCATGCGCGCCAGGGGGGTGGCCTTAACCTATGGTTTTGATTATTTAGCCAAGCTGTTGGTCGCCTTGCCCCAAGCAGTGCAAAAACAAGATCGCAAAATGGCAGATAAGCTGATCTTTGAGATCAATTTTTTGCTGGATCAGTGCCATATCATCTACGGTTAGCATGAAAAGACATCGAAAAATTTTGCTGGTGGAGCCGGAGCCTCGGCAGGTTTCCAGATTAAAGGAATTGCTCGCGCCGCTTGCCGCTGATTTTGTGTGGGGTAAAGATGGAGGCGAGGGGGTTCGTTACGCCTTCAGCCATTACCCGGACTTGATTTTAGTCAATACCAAGCTTCCGGCGGTCTCGGGGGTGCAGATGGTGCGCCTTTTAAATATGATGGGCTTGCGCATTCCCACCATATTTGTGGCCGAGCAGGCCGAGTTTTTAAAGTATAAAACCAACCTGCCCCAGGTGGAGTACAGTTGCTGGATCAGTCGCATGGCAGAAGAATTACTGCCCAAGGCAACCGAGATTTTAGATGACGCGGAGCGCAGTTTTCGAGATGTGCAATATGTAATGGACGCAGGTGAGTTTTTAGGTCTTTTGTCGAGACATGATCGAAAGAAAATCTTAGTCGCGGCCGATGTTCAGGTGGTGCGGAATCTTTGCGGGCAGTTGGAGGCAAACGGCTATTACGAGGTCTATTCCGCTATTGATGGGCGGGAAGCCTTATTTAAAGCCGTGGCCCTGCAACCAGACCTGCTGCTGTTGGCGCACCAACTGCCGACCCTTGATGGCGATAGCCTAGCCCGCTTGCTGTATATTCTGGGCCACCCCTTGCCGATTGTTATGCTGACCCTGCACCAAAACCCGACCTTGCAAGAGGAAATGGCGCATTTAGAAGGGGTGAAGGATTTTTGGATTTCCGGCCAATGCATGGCGGATCGCAGAATGTTTCAAGATTCGGTGCAGAAACTCGTTGACCTGACAGAACGGGATAAGGAAAAACTCGATAAGGCCTACCGCGAGATCGACAGCATGAATTTGGGCGGCGGTTCGACCTCGCCGGATTTAATGGATGACCCGACTCTGTTTCAAGAATTTGAAGATATCGACCTGGATTAAGTCATGAGTTTAGAATTGAAAGCGGTTTTAATCAAACCCACTACCGAAACCCTAGGGGTCTTAGAAGATAGCAAGGTGAAGGTCATTCAAGCAAACGACTGTTTAGAGGGGGTTCGCCTGATCATTCGCTACCGGCCCGATTTTGTTCTGAGTACCATTGATTTGCCCGATTTAAGCGGCTTGACGATGGCGAAAATCTTATACCTCTTAAAGGTGCACACGCCCTTGGTTTTGACCGACCCGAAACACAATCACCAGCATGAAAAGAGGGTGGAAGCCTTGCCCAATGTAAAGGGATACTTTATGGAGTCGGGCATTTATTATGATTTAAAAAGCTTTATCGCCAAGTTGCAAAGCGTGAGCCCCTCAGCGAAAGATAAAGAACCCCCGCCGAAGTATGAATACAGTTTTAAAGAGCGGGAATGGGCAAGCTTAATGAGTCGGCGGAAAAAAAAGCGGATTTTGCTGATCGAAGAAGAAGAACTAACCAGAAAAGCCCTCTTGATTAAGCTGGACGGCTACACCGATTACGATCTCTTTATGGCGACCAACGGGCTGGAGGGCTTGACCAAGGCTTTGTTGATCCAACCGGATCTAATCTTAAGCGAAATTGACCTGCCTGAAATCAATGGCTTGGCCATGAGCCAGATTCTTTATATTTTAGATAAACCCTTTCCTGTGGTGTTTGTCACCGCAAACGACCATAAGGAAACAAAACGCAAAGCGACCCATATCGAAGGAGTGATCGGCTTTTTGCATAAATCCCGCTTGCCGCGCAAGGGGTTTTTGGTCATGGCGGTGCAGCAATATATGCACAAGGCAGAAAAATTGGCCCAATCTTTAGGCGAGTCCTATAGCAAAGCACGGGCAAATCATTTGGAAACCGAGCAAGCAAGCCTTTTTTAAGGTTTTATGGGGGAGGGGAACCCTATCCATCTTACACAGCTAGGGAATTTTCCCCATAGAATATTCTATTCTTTTTACAGTATAATAAGAACATAAATTTTTATTTTGGAGGGCAGAGATGAAAAAATATCTTGGGGTCTTTATTTTTGTTATCGCCATTGCTTTGGCGGGCTGTAAAAAAGAAGATACGACCACGACCGACACGACGACTACCACGACCACAGGCACGACCGCGACGACTTCAACGGTTTCCGCCTTTCCCAGTGACTTGGCCATTTCTTCCAATACCGAATCGGTTTCCACCACCTCGGCAAATTGGGTAGCGGCGCAAGATGGGAGCACCATGCAGCAGGATCAAAAATCCAAGAAAGAGCGCTTGAAAAAGGCAAAAAACCCCACCGTGAAGGCGGATTGCTTCGCCGCCTTAAAGGGGATGGCGGCGCCGATGGGGAGCCCTTTATGTTACGGCCCCACCTTGTATTATACCAAACATCCCGATCATCCAAACAAAGACGCCAGCGCGGATACCCTTTCTTCTTGCCCGCAAAATCAAGGCCCCGACGCGGCGGGTACTGGTTGCCTGCCCGGTGGGGATTTGGGGATTTGGTCCGCTGCCGAGGCAGACGGCACCGCTTGCAGCGCGGCAAAGCTCAACAGCGTGATCCAATCAGCTGCCCAGAGTGTGGATATGGGGATTGGCGCGGCCGCGGCAATGGCTTGTGTCGCGAAGTTGAACAGCAATGAAATGCCGGCGGTCGGTAAGACCTTGGATCTTACCGCCAGTTTGAGCGCGGACGCGGATATGAAAACCATGATGACGATGACCAACGCCACCATTACCCGTGAGTCCGATACAGCCGCCGGCTTACCCGTGTTTACCTCTAAAATGGATATCTCCATGACCCCTCCAGGGGGCTCGACAGCGCAAAGTCTCTCTTTGACTTTGCGTCATGTGCCGCAAGACGCGAGCAACGATACCTATAAGGGCTTGTTGACCATGGTGCGTTCCGGCGGCAGTACGGCTCCCCCTAAACCCATGGACCCGCCTCCTTCTAAAAACTTGAGCGCGAGCAGCTTGAACGCGGTGAGCGTGGTGTATGAGCAAACGGCAACAGCGTTAAACTACAAGATCATCTCGGCGAATTATTCCTCAAATGCCACGACGACGACGATTTTTGACAGCACGACGGGGGAGGTCAATCTAGCGGCCCCGGCTACGAGTAATCAAGCCTCGGATGGTTGGAACGGGAACCTGAATGTGATTGTCGGCAACCTGGACGCAAGCGGCGACGGCAAGCTCTCGGTGGCTTGGCAGGCAGGGCCGTTGGACGGCTATACCCGAAACTTCAATGTCGATACCACCACCGATACGGCGGGGGTTAAAACAGGCACCGCTTATTTTGGCTTTGCCGAGAATGTGGCGAACAAAGCACCGGATTTAACCATTGGGGGCATGATCTGCAATTGGGCCGGCCCCAACAACCAGAAAAAATCGGCAGGGGGTTGGAGCTATGTGCAAAAGCAAACCATGAAGCTTGATACGGCAACGGGGAAATGGAAACCGGTTGTTTCCAATATCGACTTTGCGCCCACCAATGATTGCAATTGGCTGAATGTAACGGGGAGTACCTATTCGACCAGCGCGATTACGACCGCCACCACCAAGGGAGCGGTGACGCATAATCTGGTGAGTAAAAGCACCGGTTATACCTATACTCAGCCCACGGCGCCCACGGCGCCCTAGGCTGGGGGCCGTTTGAACCTTCAAGGGGCCGAGGAAAAAAGCAAAAAAAGGCGGGTTTTTCCCGCCTTTTTTTGTCGAAAGTTCAATTGATTTCTGCTATGCTATATTCAAGAGATGGGCAGAGGTGAGCCCGCGGGGCAAAAAAGGTAAGACCCATCTCCTCCAAGGACCCCCTTTTTAAGGGGTCGGCCCCCGGCCAAGTAGGCCGGGGCCAAGCGTTTTTTTTTGAGGGCCTGTGGGAGCGGGCTCTGGTTGTGAGGTCTCTAGGCCATATTGACCTAGTGCTTTTGTTGAACTCGGATTGGAGGCCTTGAGGCCGAAAATCATCCCCGAAGGGGTGAAACCTAGCTTGAGTCTTTTGCCATGCATCGGGTGAAAGTAGCGGCTATATGGGCAAGCTGGGGTGGTCGGTCCACCTGGTTGGGCTCGGTTTTGCCCTTTCGGCCTTGAATCTCTCTCATTGCCAAAAAGGTGGATGAGGGCTAGCCTTTTTTTATGGATTCCCAAACAATACAACAGAGCTTAGGAGCCTTAAAAAGGGCCTTGCTCCTTCATGTGGGGCAGGGAAAGCAGTTGCTGCTGGAAGAGTTGGACGCTTCACGCTTGGCCCAGTTGGAGTATCTTGCCGCCTTGCCCTTGAAAGGGCCCCAAGCCCCACCAGCGGCAAAGCCGAGGCAGCAAGAGTCGAGGCCCCTGGTGGCAGTGTCGGCGAGGGCGGCGGACTCGCTGCCTCCAGCAGAAGAGGGAAGTCACGAAACAGCCCCCATAACTCGCGTTGAGCCGGTAGCCCCGCCCTCCAGTTTGCCCGAGGCGCCAAAGCGGGTCTTAGACCCTGGTTTAGCTCCGAGCTTAGATTCGTTGCACCTTCGCTTTAGAAACTGCATGGATTGCGCTTTGGGTGAAGGCCGGAAGTCCTTTGTTTTTGGGGAGGGGAATGGGTCGGCTGAGTTGATGGTGATCGGCGAGGCCCCAGGAGAGGAAGAAGACCGCCAGGCTAGGCCCTTTGTTGGCCGTTCCGGTCAGCTTGTGACCCAGATGATTACCGCGATGGGAATCTCGAGAGAGTCGGTGTATATCTGCAATGCAGTTAAATGCAGGCCGCCGGGGAATCGAGCTCCAAAAAAAGAAGAAGTGGCCGCTTGTCGGCCTCTGTTGGAACGCCAGATTGAGCTGCTGCGACCAAAGGTGATTCTTACCTTGGGCAATGTGGCTACCCATGCGTTGCTGCCGACCGGGGAGGCGATTATGAAAATCCGCGGGAGCGTGCAACAATATGGCAAGAGGCTGTTGATCCCTACCTTTCATCCGAGTTATCTGCTTCGCAGCCCTGTTCATTTAAAAGAGGCATGGGAAGACATGAGAAAGGTACGGGCTAAGCTTTTTTCAACTCCTCAAGCTCAGCCCCGTGAATCCACTTAATTCCCTAAAAGAAATTCATCTGCCGGGTTGGACGCTTCTCGGTAGGCGAGGAAGTCTTCGTATTGCTCACGGACATCAACGATGCGAGTGATTTTGCCTCCCTGCTTGATGAAGTCTTCGGTAGCCTGTCGGATGAAGTCTTCGTTGGGTTGAAAGGAGGTGGATTTTTTACTGCGGCGACTGCGTTTTTTAATGATACTTGGACTCATGTTAACCTCTCTAAATGGGGTTGCCGGCATGGGATCATGAAAGTTACCAAGCCCCGTGATTTCCCATACCGGTGTTGATCACCAGAGTTTGAAAAAGAGTGATCATGGCTTTTTATTGCCAAGACTATGCCATAGATAAGTTTTAAAGAAAAAAACTAATAAATTACATTGAAATAATTGGATAAAATAAATTATTCTGCTTGTTTGCCAAGGAATCGAGAGCGAAGGCATTGCGGGGTGAAGTAAAAAACTATACAATAAAAACAATAAGATAATTGCTTTTCAGGGAGACCTGTTTTTTTTGGGGGTTAGACCAATTTGTCGAAGCGGTTGAGTCGGCCAACTTGGCCGTGGCCAAGTCCTGGGGGCAGGCCGCTGGAGGCAGGGTTAAACCCTTCTCGTCCAAATGGGCGAGTATCAGCCAATCAGTCCAATCGGGATTATAGAACATAGGTATTAAGATGAACCAACAAAATCAACCCCTTCACCCAGGGGATCAATGGGCTGGATTTGTGGTAGCGCGCGCGCAGAAGCTGCCGAAGCTCGCCTTAACCTTTTACGAACTCAAGCACCAAGTCACGGGGGCGAAGTATATCCACTTAGAAAACCAAGACAACAACAACTTGTTTGGGGTCGCCTTTCCCACCGTGCCCCAAGATAGCACCGGAGTGGCGCATATTTTGGAACACACCGCTTTGTGCGGGTCAAAGTCCTTCCCCGTGCGGGACCCTTTTTTTTCGATGATTAAGCGCAGCCTCAACACCTTTATGAACGCCTTTACGGCAAGCGACTGGACCATGTACCCCTTTGCCAGTCAAAACGAGAAAGATTTTTACAACCTCATGCGGGTTTATCTCGACGCGGCCTTTTACCCTCGTTTGACAAAGCTGAACTTTAAGCAAGAGGGGCATCGGGTGGAATTTGCCGCGCCGAATAATCCCCAAAGCCCCTTGGTTTTTAAAGGGGTGGTGTACAATGAGATGAAAGGGGCCATGAGCCAGCAGGGGAGTATCATGTATCGCGCGATCGGCAAGGCCCTGTTTCCGACCTTAACCTACCGGCATAATTCGGGGGGGGACCCGAAACGGATTTTAGACTTGACCCATGAGGGGTTGAAGGCTTTTCACGCAAAGCATTACCACCCCTCGAACGCCTTTTTTTATTCTTACGGGAACTTGCCCTTAACCCAGCATTTAGAGCGGGTGCAAGCCTGGGTATTGAAAGATTTTACGGCTCTTGAAGTCGATACCTCGGTGCCCCGAGAACAGCGCTATCAGAGCCGCCACCAAGAGGAGGCGACCTATCCCTTGGACGCTGCAGAAGATGACGGCTCTCGCTGCCAAGCCTTGATGGCCTGGCTCACCTGCGACATTCAAGACGCCTTGGAGGTTTTAACCTTAGAAGTATTAAACCTAGTGCTTTTAGGGAGTTCCGGCGCCCCCCTGCGCAAGGCCTTGTTGGAGTCTCGGTTGGGCAAGTCTCTGGCAGACGGTACGGGCTTTGAGAATGATATCCGCGAATGCTGGTTCGGAGTGGGTTTGCAGGGGGTTCAAAAAGAAGACTTCCCTCAGGTGGAACAATTGATCTTAGATTGTCTCGGCCAAATCGTCGAAGAGGGGATTCAGGCAGAAGAGGTCGAGTCGGCGTTGCATCAATTGGAAATGGATACCAGAGAGGTCTCCGGGGGGCGTTATCCCTATGCCTTAAATCTATTGTTTCGCTTTTTTGGCGCCTGGATGCATGGCGGCGACCCCGTGCAGGCCTTGGACTTTGATCAAGTTTTAGAACGGCTGAGGGAAAAGCTGCAAGCCAAAGGATTTTTAGAAGGAAAGATCAAGGAATATTTCTTGGAAAACCCCCATCGGGTTTGGTTGACCCTATCGCCGGACCCAACTCAGGCGGCCGCGGACCTAGCCGAGGAAAAAGAACGGCTCACTAAGCTTAAAGAGGTTTTGACCCCAGAGGAGGAACAAGAGATCCTTCAATCGGCTCAGGCCTTGCAAGCCCTGCAGGAAGAGGAAGAAGACCTCTCTTGCCTTCCCACTTTGGAGCGCTCCGATATCCCCATTCAGGTAGAGGGTTTTGCCCCTACGGTTTCGTTGGAGGAGGGGAAAAAACTCAGCTTTTACGCGCAGCCCACGAACGGGATTTTATATGTTCACTGGAATTTTCGTCTCCCCGCTTTGAGCGAGGAAGAACAAAAATGGTTGCCCCTTTTGGGGAGTCTCGTCACCCAAACCGGCGCAGGGGGCTTGAGTTACGATCAAACGGCCCAAAGGGTGGCCCGCCATAGCGGCGGCTACAGCTTGAGCCCGCAATTGATTAAATATAATGGAGGGCGCTAAAGCGGTTATCTCAATCAGCTTAGTTTGAAGTCAAAAGCCTTGGGAAGAGAGATCAAGCCCTTTTTGGCCCTGGCGGAAGAGTTTTTAACGAGTTGGCGGCTTGATGAAAGCGAACGCATCCATACCCTGGTGGGGCAGCGGGCGAATCATTTAGAAAACAGCGTGGCCGGTTCCGGTCACAGTTACGCTATGGTTCAAGCGATGCGGGGTTTTAGTCAAGGGGCTTGGTTGGATGAGTTGCAGGGGGGGCTGACCCAGGTGCGGTTTATGCGCGAATTGGCGAAACTCAGCCCCGAGGGCCTCATGAAACAGCTCGAACCCTTTAAGGAACTCTTAAAACGGGTCTTGATCAAAGAAAATCTTTCTGTTTTTGTCGCGGGAACCCAAGAGGATTACGCTCTGGCAGAGGCGGGGTTGTTGAATTTTTTTACAAGCCTCCCCTCGGGGGAGGCGGCTTTGGGCACCGAGGTCGCTTTTGACTTGCCCGCAGGGCCTTTGGGCGAGGCTTGGACAACCACGACCCCGGTTTCTTATGTGGCGAAGGCCTACTTGGGGCCGGCGGAAAATGATTCGGACGCGGCGAAGTTTATGGTTTTATCCAGCCTCGTCAAGTCTGCTTTTTTGCATCGAGAGATTCGAGAAAAAGGGGGGGCTTACGGCGGTATGGCGAGTTATCATAGCCAAGAGGGGGCCTTTGCGATGGTCAGCTATCGCGACCCGCAGTTAGCCAGGACCTTGAAGGTCTATGATCAGGCAGTGGATTGGTTGAAGGCGGGGCACTTTTCAGAAGAAAACCTAAAAGAAGCTATTTTACTCACCCTGGGCAACATGGATACCCCGCTTTCTCCTGTGGGGAAGGCGACGCGGGAGTATAGCCTGCTTTTGCGAGGGCGCGGCCTGGCGGAGCGGCAAGCTTTTCGTGAGGGGGTGATCTCGACCACTAAAGACGAGGTGCGGCAGGCGGCGGAGAAATGGCTTTCCGGTTCGGCGCGGGTTGCGGCGGTGACCAGTAAAGAAGCCTTGGCGCGAGATGAAAAAGAGCTGCCCCTGCCTTTGACCGGAAGGGCGGTTTAAGGTTTGGGGTCTGTTGGGAGGAGCCAAACAATAGGGGGGAATGCCGCCTTGCATGCCCTTTTTTTATTGATCTGCGTGCTATAATGGTTCATGGGGCAGTTTGCTTCGGCTCCCTTCAAAGGGGAGCCGAAGCTTAATCGACCGGAATGCTCAAGGGCTCGGGTGAGGGCTTTTTGCGTAGCTTGACGCTTAAGACCCCGTTTTCCAATTGGGCGATGAGGGCTTTTTTATCTATGCTTTGAGAGAGCTTAAAGTCGCGTTTAAAATGCCCTTGGGGGTACTCTTCCCTTACTTTGCGCTTGCCCCCCCGGGGGGTGATGGTTCCTTTGAGGCTCAAGTGATTTTGCTCTAGGCTGACGCTGAGGTTTTCCTTACGGACCCCGGGGAGGTCGATCAAGATGCGGTAGCCTTGGCGGGTCTCGAGTACATCTGCTTTAGGTAGGTAATAGGGCTCGGTTAAGGGCGTTGTTTTTAGTTTCGCGTTCATCTTGACCTTAGTGAATGGTGATGTTTTGGGCCTTATCCTCTGGGGATTGGGTCAGTTGAATCTCTAAAATTCCGTCTTTGAGACTTGCTTGAATTTTCTCGCTATCGACTCGGAAGGGAAGGCGAAAGGTACGGTCGAATTCCTGGCCCCCTCGCTCACGGTGGAGCAGTTTTTCTTCCTTGCCAAAGGCAAGGGAGCGTTTCCCGCTGAGGCGGAGTTGGTTGTCTTTAATCTCTAAACGGAGGTTCTTTTTTTGCACCCCCGGCAGTTCGGAGTAGATGAACAGGTCATCGCCTTCCTGCTCTAGGTTGATGCGGGGATAAGTACCGCCGCAATGCTGCCATTCCCCGTAATTTTGGTTGGAAAATACTTTTTCTTGATGGGCTAAGATTTGGTCGATCAACTGGCTCCATTGGGTCAACATACGGTTCTCCGTTGAGGGTTTTTAAATCGCGAGGCTTGTTTCGCGTTGCTGGAAAAGAATCGGCATAGAGTTTCTATTGCACTGGGAATGCCAAATATAATTTATAAAATAAAATCAGTTAATTATATGGGTTTTGTTGGGTTGAAAAACCCGAGACTCGGCCAAGAAGCCCCAGTGGAACAAGGCAGCTAGGCCCCTTTGGCCGAGTTTTGATATAAAGCCTGCGTGGGGATGAAATAAATTTGTTTCTCTTGCTTGGCCTTTTGGGCGCAAAGGGCTAAACTCCCTGGTAACATCTAATTTTTTGAAGGGGCTATGAAGGTTTTAATCATTGAAGATTGTCGAGTTCATTTAAACTTACTCCAGCGACTTTTAGGAAAAGCAAAAGGAGTTGAGCCAATCGGTGCCTTAGACGCCTTAGAAGGCTTCGCTATTTTGCGTACGATTCCCGATATTGAAGTGGTGGTGATTGATCAAAACCTACCCTACCTCAAGGGGATTGATTTTATCGCAAAGTTGAAGGCGACGCCCCCCTTTGACCAAGTGCCGATTTTTATTTCCAGCGGGGAAGAAATGTCGAACGATTTTCTTGCCGCCGGTGCCGATGAGGTGATGATTAAGCCTTATGATGTCGCTTTATTTGTGCAGGCTTTTGAAAAATACCGTAAAGCTTAGGAAACTCCGCGTTTTTCAGAGTTTCCAAAATTTTTTGCGCGGGAAGCTTGTGCTGGGCGATAGAGCTTGTACCGCTTTTTAAGCTTTGAGAGAGAGTCGTTTGCTTGGAATTTTCTGTTATGGTTGTTAAAATGCCCCTCCCCTGAAAGGTTTGTGTTATGATTAACAGTCTGATCTCTCGACTGAATTCCTATTTTGCCTCTCTGCCTACAGTTCTCCGGCATTATAAGAAGCGGATTTTTTTATTTTATTTGATCCTTTTGCTGGTTTTGGGGGCGGGGTTGCCACGGATTAAGGTGGACATGAGTTTGGAAAGCTTTTTTGCTCCAGATGACCCTGCTTTGCTCACCATGAACCGCTTTCGAGATGTCTTTCAAGGCGATTCGGGGTTGTATCTCGTTTACCGCGCGAAAGATGGGGATGTTTTTTCCAATGCCTCTTTAGAGGCCCTAAATCGACTGCAACAGCGATTGACGGATCAGACTTTTGATCCGGCGAGCCCTTTGAGTCATATAACTCGCATTACCAGCTTAATCAATGTCGATTATTTAGAGGTGCGACAAGACGACCTTATTTCCAGGGAATTCATTGGGGCCGACCTCCCCTTAAGCAACGAGCTTAGGGAAAAACGACGGGCCGAGGCCCTGTCTCATCCCGACCTTCCCGAGGTTTATTTTTCTAAAGATTTCCGTTTGGGGGCGATTTTACTGGAGACGGACCTCGGGACCGAGCGACTCGACGAGTCCGGGAGTGGAGCGGCCCTAGGGGAACTCAGTGTACAGGTGAGGCAACAAGATACTCAAGGCCCCTCTCGGTTTAAACCGGTGGAGATGGAGGAGTACGCGGCGCTATGGCACCCCATTGAACAGGCCTTGCAGGTTCCTGATGTGCAAAGCCAATTGGAGTTTTATCCCGTGGGGGAGACGGTAATGATGGCCTTTTTTCTCGATGTCATCATGACGCAAATGGACCCGATTTTCATGGGAACGCTGTTGGTGATGATGGTCATGCTGGCGGTGCTGTTTCGCTCCTTTGCCGCAGTGATGTGGCCGGTGGCGGTGGTTGTCTTGTCGGTGGTTTATACCTTTGGTTTGGTGGGTTGGTTGGGTTTGAAGCTGAATATGATGATCGAGGTGGTTGCTCTTTTGCTCTTGGTCGTTGGGGTTTCTGACGCAGTACATATCCAATCGGGTTACTTGTTTTTTCGCAAGCAGGGAAAAGACCATGAAGAGGCCATGCGGTTGGTTTTTGCCAAGTCGGGGGTCGCCTGTCTGCTCACCAGCTTGACCACCGCGGTGGGGCTCATGTCCTTGGTTTTTGTGCCCATTGAGCCGATTCAAAATTTTGGTCTCAGTGCCAGCTTGGGGGTTTTGCTTGCCTTTTTGCTGACTTTGTTTTTATTGCCTTTGTTGATGGATTTATCCTCCATTTATAAAGGTCAAGGGCTCGCAACAGAGGGGGCTGGGTTGGTCAGAAACCCTCTAACCGAACTGGTTGCCCGTTGGCAGCAGTGGCGCCCTTTGGGGGTTTTGCTGGTTTTTGTGGCGGTGTTTTTGATTTTTCTCTATGGGTTTTTTCAGGTTCGGGTGGATTCAGATATGTTGGCGATTATCCCTGAAAAATTTTCCATTCGGCAGGCCTATGATTTAGTGGATCAAAGTTTGGGAGGCTCGACGAATTTAGAGGTTTTGCTGGAGTTTGATCAAGTCGACGCCTTAAAAGACCCGGTCGTACTGGAGCAGATGGATGCGTTCCAGACTTGGTTAAAGCAAGCCTTCCCCCAGAGGGTCAAAAGCTGTCGCAGTCTCGTTGAGGTGGTGAAGTACTCGTTTCAGGTACTCAATGAAAATAAGCCCGAGGCCTACCGCGTTCCCAGAGACCGCAATGCCCTGGCTCAAACCCTGTTGCTTTTTGATAGCGCCGCCCCTGAAGTTCGTCGTTTGGTTGCCCCTGAAGATTACGCCACCGGTCGCATTTCCGTGCGGATGATCAATGGGGGGAGTGAGGATTTTGTTCTGATCACCACCGCGATCAACAAAAAGTTAAAGGAATTTTTTGACCCTTTGAAAGCGAGTTATCCTAAATTGCAGGTGGAAACAACAGGTGGTACGGCCTTGATTATGAAAATGATTGATTATGTCAGTTGGGGGCAGATTAAGTCCTTTGGCCTTGCCTTGGCGGTGATTAGCTTGATTTTAGTGGGTGTTTTTGGCTCAATGAAGGTGGGGTTGCTGGCCCTGTTGCCCAACCTTTTTCCGGTTGTGGTTACTTTTGGAGTCATGGGGTTTTTAGGGATTGCGCTGGACATGGATACCTTGATCATCGCCCCCATTGTGATTGGAATTGCGGTGGATGACACCATTCACTTTCTGACGCATTTTAAGGAAGAGAGGCTAAAGGGACAGAGTACCCGTCAAGCCCTTTTAGAATCAACGCGCGAGGCCGGACAAGCGATGATTTTTACCAGTTTGATCTTGTCGGCAGGGTTTTTGATGATGCTGAATTTTAGCCATATGGGGCTGGTGTACTTCGGGGCTTTAACTGCCGTGGCCCTGTTTTCGGCCCTGTTGGCGGATTTGTTTATGTTGCCTGCGATTTTGCAATTATTTCAGGTGAGCTTTTCTTCTGTGCAGAAAGAGACACCAGTTGAATCTAGTTTGACTTACAATAACCTCTGAAAAACTCCTTGCCTACCGCTTGTTCAAGCGGTAGGCTCGTGCCCTTCGGGCTGATTATGGCCCCTGGGGGCGCGTCGAGTTTTTTGGTCTTTTCGGTGGGGAATGAAATCCACAATCCCAACGCGAATCAAGAAGTCGCGCTTTTTGATTTGGCAAGGCATCCCTACCTTGCTGGGAAACTCCGCGTTTTTCAGAGTTTCCTTAAGGTTTTTACGCTGTCGGTTTTGAAGAGGAATGTTAAATATATATTTATCGCTGCAATATTGAAGATGGGTTTATCTATGAAGTAATATATATATAAATATTTCATGCTCAACTTAGGTTTTTTTGGCTTGTAAAGGCCCTTGGCCTTTTTTTAAATCCTCTATAATTTCATTTTGTTTTAAAAAAAAATAATTTTTTATTGACCGACCTCCGAGGTTGGGAAGTATAATAAAACTCTGTTCAGATATCTTTTCTTAAATTGGCCTCATGAATCAAATCACTAAATTGCCGACGAAAATGGAAAAAGGCTTCAAAGGGCGTATTGTTGCTTGGTTGCAAGATAAACAATGCAGATACGAGTTGCTGCAACGGGTCAATGTGGCGGTGTTCGAGTACAATGCCAAGATGCGCGAACGGCAGATTCAATTGAAAAAGGAAAATCTATCTCATCTTTTCGAGGGAGAGTTTTACGGTTTCATTGGGTTGTGGACGGCCTTGTTTCGACTAACGGAGCAGGAACTGCGGTGTAAGATCAACTTGATTCGCCAAGAGTTGGAGGATTATGAGCAAGCTGTGGTCAAAATGGCGGACACCAAAAGAAGCATTTCTGAAATGCTTGCGGAACAGCGGTTATTTTACAAAAAAAAGATCAGTCAAGCCGAGCAAGAATTCAAACGGCATAAAAAGTTCTAGCTTAGCGGTTGCTTTTTTCCAACGCCTTGATCCTGCCAGGGTGCCTTAGCGCAGTCGTTCGTATTGATAAATTTCCTTTCCTTCTGCGTCAAAAAAGAGAATTTCAGCCCTTTGAGGGGTAAAATGAGCCCAGGCAAAGCCGTGGGTTTCTTGGACAAATAAAGCCTTGGGGTGAGGGGTGAGCCTTGTTTTAGGTAATGGGCTCCCTCCGCCTCCAGAAAGGATTTGGTCTATACCTGAGCATTGAACATGTTCTAAGATGTGATTGTGCCCTGAAAAGATAAAATCGACACCGGAGCGTTGGATAAAAAACCGCTCCAACCCTTTCATTTGGCCATGCCTCCCGCTGGAAAGCACGGGGTGATGCCCAAAGGCGAGCTTCCAGGGTTTGGCTGTTTTTTGGAACAGGGCCCAGAGGCTGCAAATTGTGCAGGTGCTGTTAAAGGCAAAAAAGCGCGCCGGCCCGGCGTCGAACTGGTAGTCTGTTTCGGGCATGCGCCAGCGGTCTGAAATGGCGGTGTAATCAATTAGGCTGGGCCAGGCATGGCGTAAATCGTGGTTGCCCAAAATCGCGTAAAAGGGGATGGGGTGGGGGTACATCTCTTCAAATTTCTCTTTAAATTGGGGGTCGTCTAGGCCTTGCACCCCCTCTTGAATGAAGTTGTCCCCCAAAAAGAGCACAAAATCGGCACCACGATCTAAATATTGCTGGTAGCTGGCTTGAGAAACGGCTTTTTGGTGCCGGTCCCCCGAACCTTGATCCCCGATTAATAAAAACCGGACCTCCTCACCCTTCATTTCAGGATAAAGGGATTTGAAAAAGTGACGGTTTTGTTTGCGGCAAGCCCGTTGATCTAAAAGTTTGAGCCACTTGGGGTAGAGCCAAAGGGCAACCCCGGCGCTTAAGAAAGCCCAAGCCCAGGGGGGAAGGATTTCCATTAGACAGCCTCTTGAAATTGCAAGTCATAAAGCCGTTTATATTCTCCTTCCTGGGCTAACAGCTCTTGATGGGTTCCCTTCTGCACGATCCGCCCCTCTTTCATGACATAGATTTGATCCGCGTTTAAGATGGTGGAAAGGCGGTGGGCAATGACCAAGGTGGTGCGGTTTTTCATGAGATTTGCGATGGCTTTTTGCACCTCTTGCTCGGATTCGTTGTCTAAGGCGCTGGTGGCCTCATCGAGGATCAAGATGCCGGCGTCTTTGATTAAGGCCCTGGAAATTGAAATCCGTTGGCGTTGTCCCCCTGAAAGAGCAGCGCCTTGTTCGCCCACTTCTTCTTGGTACTGATGGGGGAGTTTTGTAATGAACCCATGGGCATAGCCTGCCTTAGCCGCGTTTTGGACCGAGTTTTCCGTTGATTTGGGGTTCCCGTAGGAGATGTTTGAATGCACCGTGTCGTTAAAGAGGACTACCTCTTGGGTCACCACCGCGATCTGGCTGCGTAGGCTTTCGAGGGTAACCTCTTGAATGTCGTGCCCGTCAATGCGGATAAAGCCATCTTCTGCGGGGATGTCATAAAAGCGGGGGATCAGGTTGACCAGGGTGGATTTTCCACTGCCCGAAGAGCCCACCAAGGCAATGACCTGGCCTTTGGTCACCTGGATGTCGATATCTTTTAAGACCTCGACCTGATCATAACAAAAGCGTTTGATGTGGATGTGGATTTCTTTAGAAAGAGGCGGCAGGGGCTTGGCCCCTGGTTGATCGCAAATCTTTAATTCCGAATTGAGAATCGAAAAAATCCGTTGCCCCGCGGCCAAACCCTCTTGCACCTTGAGGTTGAACCCGTTGAATTTCTTAATGGGATCATAGAGCATGAAAAAGCTCATGATAAAGCTGGCAAAGTCCCCGCCGGTCATCTCCTGATGGATGACCAAATACCCCCCATAGGTGAGGATCACCGCGGCAAAACAGCCGCCCATCAACTCTAAAATGGGATAGGAATAAGAATCAATCCGCACCGAATGCATTAAGCTGGTATAGAGCCGTTGGTTCTCTTTTTTAAAGCGGGAGAGTTCATAGCCTTCCATGCTGAAGGCTTTCACGATTCGAATGCCCTGTACCACTTCATTGAGCAGGTTGGTGAGATCACCATAACGGCGGAGCCTGCGGCGGGTAACTTTTTTGTTTTGTCGGCCAAATTTTTGGATCACGAGGCCCGCGATGGGGATGAGGATGACGGTGATGACAAAGAGCTTCCAAGAGCGGTCATACATGAGCCAAAATAAGAGGGCAATTTGCGGGATATCTCGCATGGGGCCGGAAATCGTCAAGGTAACCGCTTCGTTGAGCAGGTTTAAATCCGTGGTGAAGTTGCTGATGAGGTTGCCCGCTTTGGTCTTGTTGAAAAAAACCAAGGGCATGCCAATGATTTTATTAAACAGCCTTGCGCGCAATTCACGAATCATCACCAAGCCGAGGCTGCTCATCAAGTAGCTCTGGCCGAAAAAAGTGAAACCCTTAAAGAAATAAAGCAGGATCAGGCCACCGCCCACATAAATAAACTGACTCAAGGCAGGCACCTTGCCGCTGCCTAAGGCGTCAATAATATCCTTGATAAATTTTGCCGGGGCAACGGTAAACAGAGCGAATAAAAGCATGCACAGGATGCCGAAGAAAAGGCGGGCCTTATGCCGCATCAACTGTTTTGCCAACTCTTGGGTTACCGACATGGGTGAGGTCGTGGCCTTGAAGGGGGTTATGGTTTAAAATGATTTGAGATCAAGCTGAATTTTTATCATCCCTGCCTGAATTTGGGTAGGGGTTTCGGGCAGGAGGCGCCCTTCTTAGGGGATTTTGTTTTAATTTGAGCCGGCGAAGCCCGTAAAGCAACAGGAGAGGGCCGAGCCAAAGAAGGGCTTTTTGCGGGTCTCCCTCCTCTTTTAAGCTCCAATGAAACCCGATTAAGGGCAAGGCAAACCACACAAAGCGGTGAATTTTCTTCCAGGGGAGTTTGCGTTGCAGGGCTTTTAAGCTTGTCAGCGCCAGGATCAAGAGGATGAAGTCAGCGGCAAGACCCCACAAAATAAAGGGTTTGCTGAGGTTTTTTGCCAGTTCTTGCCCCCCTAAAATTTGATCTAAGAGCCAGATGAGCAGGTGCAACTGGGCATAGAAAAAAGCCCATAGGCCCGGCGCGCGCCTTGTTCTGGCGAGCCAAGAGAGGAGTTTGGATGGAGGCAAGAGGTAGCGCAAAGGCCCTAAAGCCAGGGTATAGAGCAAGACAAAAACCGCCCAATTCCCCGTGAAATGGCTGATGGTTTCTACGGGGTTCGCCCCTAAATCGCCTAAAGCGGTCTGGGCGAGGATGGCAAAAAAAGGGAGAATAAAAAGATAAGGGTAGGCTTTGGCCTTCATCAAAAATTGTGTTTTAAATCCAAGCCTCGATAGAGTGGGGCCACCTCGGGGTATCCATTGAAGAGTTCGGTGGGCCTGCGTTGAAACCAGCTCCCCAAAACCCGCTCACTGCTTTGGGACCAGCGGGGGTGGTCGATCGCAGGGTTTACATTGGCGTAAAAACCGTATTCCTTTGGTTGGATTTGGTTCCACAAGGTCGCGGGTTGGTGGTCGGTTAAGGTGATGCGGACAATAGACTTGATGGATTTGAATCCGTACTTCCAGGGGACGACCAGCCGCAAAGGAGCCCCGTTTTGTATAGGGAGTTCTTTCCCGTAACAACCAAAGGCTAAAAAAGAGAGTTCGTGCATCGCCTCGGGCAGGGTCAGCCCCTCGGCATAGGGCCAGGGGTAATAGGAGGTGCGTTGGCCAGGGAAGAGTTTTTTATCCTCTAAGCTCACAAAGGCGACATACTTTGCTTTGCTCGTTGGGTTGGCGAGCTGGATTAATTTTGCCAAGGGAACCCCATCCCAGGGAACGATCATGGACCAGGCCTCAACGCAGCGAAGGCGGTAAACGCGTTGTTCTAGGCCTAGAGCCTTGATTTGATCCAAGTCTAGGGTAAGGGGTTTTTGCGCTAAGCCGGTGATCTCGACCTGCCAAGGGGGCAGCGTCACTCCTGCGCAAAGCTCTTTGACTTCTTGTTTTTGGGTAGAAAACTCATAGAAGTTGTTATAACTCGTGGTTAGCTTTTCCGCGGTGGGCTCTAGTTGTTGAAATTTTGGGTTGGTTTTTGAGGCGAGGGGGTCGCCTGGCTGGGCAAAAGAGAGGCTGGGCAGGGCTAGGCTGGTGGTCGCTAAGCCTGCGGCCTTCAACAGGGCTCGTCGATTGAAATAAAGGCTTTCGTCGGTCGCCGCAGAATCGGGGAGAAACCAGGAGGGGGGGCTGAACTGTTTCATCATGCAAAAGGCTTTGTTGTTTTATGGTTTTGTTGATAAGTTTTAATATCTATACCTTAAAAAGGTCTGAAAAATTCAGAGGTTCCTCGGCAACCCAGGGAGGGGGTGCCAAATTAAAAAATGAAACGCTTGGATTTACAAGAGGGTAGGGAGGTATTCTCCACCCTTTGTACTGAAAAAGGGCAGGAATGCTGTTTTTCAGAGGTTTCTTTAATAAAATATCATGCTTGCCAAAGTTGCACTATCAAATTTTCTCCTTTTTTGTCTTATAGCTCGAACGGGAGGCCTTTTTCTGGGGGCAAATAAGAGGGCTTGTTATGGGCTTGGATGCTTCCTCAGCTTGTTGGTTCAGGAAATAAACTCTTGGCTTGCAGGTCGCCTCGGAGTTTATTAGAGGCTCTAAAAATAAACCTTGATCAAGCGCCTTGAAGTCGGTAATTGTCAATTCCGGTTATCGTTTTCAGGTAACCACTCCAAGAGGAAGTGGGGTTAGAATCCCTCACTGGCGCGCAACGGTGATGCAGCTTTGCTGACAAGTCCGAGCTTCTTGAACTTTCACCACCTCGCGAACAGGACATCAAAATGTTATATTCCATTCAATTTCCCTAGTTGTTTTTAAGTTTTTCAGGGCATTTATCCCCTTGTTAATATTTAAATTTTAAACTTAAAAACAACATGAAAAAAGTTATTTTCCTGGCCTTCATGCTCGGTTTGGGTCAATGGGCCCAGGCGCAAGAAGTCCCCACCAAAGAAATCGTATTTACCGCCACCAAAACTGCTTCAGGCCCTATTGGTGGCATTTCGACCAGTACAATCAGTAAAAAAACCATTGAGGCTTCCCATCAAAATGAGTTGGAAGAAGTACTCAAATCCATTCCCGGGGTAGAAATCAGCTCCACTGGCGGGCCCGGCGGGCAGACCAGTATCTTTATGCGGGGCGCGGATTCCAAAACCCTCTTGGTACTCATCGACGGCATCATGGTCAACGATCCCGGTCAGCCCAACCGAGGCGCCAATATCGCCAATATCACCCTGGAGTCCGTTGAGCGAATTGAGGTCTTGCGCGGCCCTCAATCGGTACTCTACGGCTCCAACGCGGTCAGCGGGGTCATTAATATCATCACCAAAAAAGGCAGCGCCCAACCCGAATCCTTTATCGCTACCGAGGGGGGGAGTTACAATACCACCAAGGTTTATGGGGGGACGCGCGGCCAAACAGGCGCCTTGGATTATTCGGTCGATTTTTCCAAAATCCAATCGAGTGGGTTTTCCACGGCCAATAAAGGCAACCCCAACATTGACCATGGCGGAAACACCCAAGAACCAGATGCTTGGAAAAATCAAAGCGTGGGGTTTAAACTGGGGTATCAACTCAGCAAGAATTCCAAGTTCAAGTTGACGGCTCGCGAGATCCTCTCGGATAAACAATTAGACGATTCGGGCCCAGGCTTCATGGGGGACCGCTTTGACGGGTACCCTCCCAACCCCAACCCCAGGGGAAACAAACAAAAGCACCAAAGCAGCGATCAGTTATTTTGGTCTTTGGGGCTGGAGCAAAAATTCTTCAACGGAGAGTTGGACTCTTCATTGACGGTAAAAAATACGCGGATTGCGCGCGGATTATATGATCAAGAAGGGGAAAAAACCAATGATTTTAACGGAACCGCTCAAGATGTCTCTTGGCAGGGGAGCTTTTTCTTCGGCTATTCCCAACAACTCACCCTCGGCTTAGGCCAACTCAATGAGGGATTGACGCAAAATAGCTACAGCTCAGGCCAAGCGACCGAAGATGTCCAACAAACCGTCTCCACCACCAGTTTTTGGGCGCAAGATCAATATTGGAACGGGCCCTTGGAAGTGATCTTCGGGGTGCGTCAAGACGAACATGAAAAGTTTGGCAAGGTGCAAACCTATCGCTTGGCCCCTTCTTACCTCTTCCTCAACTCAGGTACCAAGCTCAAAGCCAGTTATGGCACCGGTTTTAGGAGCCCCAGCCTCTATGAGTTGTATGGCACCTATACCAGCTTTGGCACTTTGGTCACCTTGGGCAATGAGAATTTAACCCCTGAAATCTCTACGGGTTGGGATGTTGGTTTGGAGCAAGAAATGGGCAAGTTTCAGCTCTCCGCCACTTATTTTCAAATGGATTTTACAGACCGAATTGAGTTTGTTTATAATCCAGCTACCTTTGTGGGCGCTTATCAAAACACCCAAGGCGCCACCCAGACCAAAGGGACCGAAGTCGAACTGACCGGCCAACCCGCCGAAGGCTGGGTAATGGGAATCAACCTCAATCAAACCCTGACCGCAGACCCAAACGGTGAGCCCTTGGTGCGCAGGCCCAAGCAGGCGATCAAGGCCACCGGAGACTGGAACCCCATCCCAAAGCTGAAATTCCATGCTGCCTGGCGCGGTATTGGGAAAAGAAAAGCCTGGACAGGGGCCTATGATAAAGAGGGCAATCAAGTCGCTTACCTTAATGCCTATCAGGTGATCAACCTAGCGGTGAGTTGGCGTTTTTCATCTATGTTGGAACTCTACGGAAGAATCGACAACCTCGCCGATACCAACTATGAAGAAGCCTGGTCTTACGCTACCGGTGGCCGCATCGCAATGATTGGAGGCAAGGCCTCGTTTTGATTTAAAGGATGAAAAAAGCAGCGCTCGCCTTAATCTTATTGCTCATGGCTCTGCCCGCTTGGGGGAAGGGCTGCGCTGCGTCCAAAACCTATCGGCCCCAATGGGCCAAAAATTTCAGCCTTGAATATGGCCGAGGCTACAAGGTTCTCTCGATTTTTGACCCCTGGCAAAACGCGGGCATTACCCAGCGTTATTTGATCGCTCAAGCTTGCGCTAAAATCCCCAAAAAATACGCCCAACTCGACCGCATTGCCGCCAACCCCCGGCGCGTGGTCGCTCTTTCCACCACTTACCTCCCTTTTTTTGGTATCTTGGGAATTCAAGACCGCTTAGTCGGCACGGTAGATAAAAAGTGGGTCAACGCCGCCTGGGCGAGAAAACGAATTGAGGAGGGGCAGGCTCAAAGCTTTGGCCCCCAAATTACGGATCACTTAGAAGAGCTTTTGGCAACCAGGCCCGATTTGGTGCTGGGGTTTGGGCTCAGCGATCAGGTGATCCGCGAAAAGGCGCGGCTTAAAAGGCTGAACCTGGTGATGCTCTTTTCGGCGGCCCACTTGGAAAGCTCGCCCTTAGGCCGGGCCGAATGGATTTTGGCTTTCGCGGCGATTTTTGATTTAGAGGAAAAGGCACGGGCGCATATGGAGCGAATCGCCCAAGAATATTTAGCGCTAGCGCGACTCACCTCTCAAGTTCAACAGCGGCCCAGCGTTTTTGTGGGCAGTGAATACAAGGGGATTTGGTATTTGCCTGGGGGGCAAACCTATCAGGCTACCTTGATTGCCGATGCCGGCGGCAACTACCTTTGGAGTCATTCCAAACTGCGGGGCAGCCTGCGTTTAGACTTTGAAAGCCTTTTGTCCCGGGCCGCAAACGCCCGGTTTTGGATCAACGCCGGGCGCCTTACTGGTTTAAGGGATCTTCAAAGCGATAAGTTTCAAGCCTTTCGAGCGATTCGAGAAGGGCGGGTGTTTAATTATGTCAAACAGCTCAACCCCGAGGGGGGCAATGACTATTGGGAAACCGGTTCTGCTTATCCAAACCGGATGTTAAAGGATTTAATCCGCATATTGCACCCTGACCTGCTCCCAGGTTATGAGTTGTACTGGTATCGGAGATTACAATGAAAACAGGGTACTTGCTGGGGTTGAGTCTATTGACCTTAGGGCTGGTGGCGGCTTTGCTGGGCCTGGGTTCCGTATCCATCCCGAGCGACCAGTTCACAGCGGCCTTGCAGGGAAAAGGCATTTATGGCCGTATCCTCTGGGATTTACGACTCCCGAAGGTTTTGACCGCGGCAGGTGCCGGCGCGGGATTGGCGGTGGCGGGGTTGTTGATGCAAACCCTGTTTTCCAATCCCTTGGCGGGGCCTTATGTATTGGGGATCAACTCGGGCGCGAGCTTAGGCGTGGCCCTGTTGGTCTTGGTGATGGGTAGCGGTATTTTAAGCGGCATCGCCGGAGGGTTTGCCATGGTGGTAGCCGCTTTTATCGGGGCCGGGCTGGTTTTGCTTTTGGTCTTGGCTTTGGCAGAAAGGGTGCGAACCCCGGTAACCCTGCTGATTCTAGGTTTGATGTTTGGCAGCATGGCCAGCGCGCTGGTTTCGATTTTGATCTATTTTGCCACGCCCAATGATATTCAAGCCTTTATTCTTTGGACTTTTGGCAGCTTTCGCAGTGTCGGTTACAGCGAATTGAGTTTGATGCTTCCCCTCGTGGCTTTTGGGTTGGGGCTGGCGTTGTTTTTGCCCAAACCTTTAAACGCCTTACTCTTAGGCGAGGAATATGCCCAAAGCTTAGGGGTGGAGGTCAAGGCGGTTCGACGCTTGTTGTTGCTTGCCGCGAGCATACTCGCTGGGGGGATCACGGCTTTTTGCGGACCCATCGCCTTTTTAGGCATTGCCGTGCCTCATCTTTGCCGTTTTCTTTTTGCCACCTCGGATCACCGTTTACTGCTCCCGGCCTGCATGCTGCTCGGCGCGGATTTAGCCTTAGCCGCTGAATTGGTCGCAGGAGTGCCCGGCAGCAGTCAAGCCTTACCCATCAACGCGATTTTGGCCTTGGCCGGGGCTCCTGTGGTGCTTTGGGTGATCCTGAAAGGTAAATCATGAAGCCCGCCTTAGAGGGGAAAAATCTAAGCATTGGCTACCACAATCAGCCTCTGGCCACGGGTTTATCGCTGGAATTATTCCCCGGTGAGTTGGTTTGCCTTTTAGGCCCCAATGGGGCCGGTAAAACCACTCTACTCAAAACCCTAAGCGGACTCATCCCCCCTTTGGCCGGAGAGCTGAGCTTGCTGGGGCAACCCTTGGCAAGCGTCAGTTTGGCCCAACGGGCCAAACAATTAGCCCTGGTTTTAACCGAGCGGCCCCTAACCGGGTTTTTGACGGTCAAAGACTTGACCGCCTTGGGTCGCCATCCCTACACCGGAGCCCTGGGGCAATTGAGCGAGCATGATTGGGCTCAGGTAGCGCGCGCCTTAAAGCAAGCCGAGGTGGCCGAATTGGCCGATCAACAGGTCAGCCAACTTTCGGATGGCCAACGCCAACGCACCCTGATTGCCCGAGCCTTGGCCCAAGAGCCCGCTGTATTGGCTCTGGATGAACCCACCGCCTTTTTGGACATGCCCCACCGTTTAGGCTTGATGGCCCTTTTGCGCAAATTGGCTAGCGAGCAAAACCGCGCCCTCTTGCTTTCGACTCATGAATTGGATATGGCGCTGAAATCGGCGGATCGGCTCTGGTTGATGGGGGCGAAGGGGGCCTTTTATCAAGGCGCCCCAGAAGATTTAGGGTCGCAAGGTAAGCTCACCACGGTTTTTGGTTTAAATTGGAACCCCGTTCAGGGCGCCTTTACCCAGTCTCAAGTCCAACGGGGAGGCTTAAGCATCTTAGCCCCGCAACCCCAAGCCGCCTGGGGCCGTAGAGCGATAGAACGCGCCGGGTGGGAGTTGGACCCTACCGCCAGGGATCAACTAAAATGGACGGAATCAGGTTGGAGGCTTTGGGGGCAAACCGGGCCCGACTTTGCCTGGGTGGTAGGCCAATTGAAAGCCAAAAAATGACCGTGAACTTCTGACCTTCAGGGGGGGCAACTTGCGCCTGCAAAAAGCTCTTTATCGGCTTGAGGGTTCATATTTAGGAGGTGGCGTTGTAGTTACAGGATCCAGCGAAACTCGTGAAACCAGTGGAAGGAGGGAGTTTTTCAGAGGTTCCTTAATAACCCGACCTGCGGCTCTCAACTCTTCGATAAAAGTAATCATTTCTGACACAACATCAACACCGTCAGCGGCTCCCACCCAGTCTAAATAGATGCCATCAATTCCATAGTTGGCAATTTTAGCGATGATCCCGTTGCTTTCAAGCCAAAGATTTTTCCATTCGCTTTTCCAAAAGGCGACTTGATAATTTTCGCTCCAGTTATCGGGGTCTGGGGCTCTCAGCCCCAGCCCGCGGAGCATATATAAATAGCCGGGCGCTTACGCTCAGCGAGCGCTCGCGCGAGCCGCCCCGCCGGCTTCGGGCAGAGCGTCATCAAGGCGATCCGTCTTCAAGCAAACTCCGCGAAAGCAAAGGGAGCAGTCTGTAGGAAGAAAAGACACAACATTCCTACCGACTCTCCAGCCCCCCCCCAAAAAAAAAAATCCACCCACGGGCCTTGGTTTCCGAAAAGGCAAATGAACTTCATCAGATCAGATTGGCTTCAAGCTGGCTGCTCAGCAATGCCAATTGGGCCCGCTCGTTTGCCTGGTCCGGCAATTGTTCCGCCACCCACCGAGCCGTATCAATCACCTGAGTGTAGCGAGGGCAGCGGGGGAGCTTTTCCACATCCAGGTATTTATCCAAGGTGCGGGTTCGCAGTCGCCCTTGATCAATTTGTACATTCCACAATCCACTTTTTTCAGCCAATTCGACTTGCTTGCCTTGCCCTAAGCCGAGCCAAGCCTTTAAGGTAAATTTCATCAAGCGAACCACCGCCTCTCTCAACTCAAGCTCATATTCTTCCTGACGGTCCAACCCCTTGTAGGGCAGGGCCGGTTGAGGGCTGTTTTGGGCTAAGCGTTGCAACAATTCTTGTTTTAATACTCGGCCTTGAGAGACCTCCAAATGGACTTTGATTCTAGATAGCAATTCATCGTTGCGAAAGGGTTTGCTCAAATAATCATTGGCGCCTAACTTAAACGCTCGTTCCAGGTGCGCAGGGTTATTGGAGGCGGTGAGAACCAGCACCGGCAATAGCCTCCGGCTTTGGTCGGAGCGGATTTTTTTTAGGGTTTCAAAGCCGTCTAAGTGAGGCATAAATAAATCCAACAACAACATATCGGGGTTGGTTTCTTCGAGTAGCTCTAAAGCCTGTAGGCCGTCGGTAGCGGTCAGCAGGTCATACTGGCCTTCAAGCTGGCGGGTTAATACCCGCAAGTTTACGGGCTCATCATCCACCAATAACAACTGGGGACGGTTCTTGCCTGGGAGCGGGTTTAGTTGAGGTTGGGAATCCATTCGCCGGGGGACCTTGTCGCTTGATTCTTGTTCAGGGCTGGGCTCGACCTCGGCCCGAGGGAGCCCTAAAGTGAAGCAAACCCCTTGCCCCGGTTGATTGTTCACTTGAATTTCGCCTTGCATTAAATCCAAAAGTTCTTTGACAATATGCAATCCGAGCCCTGTTCCGGCGTTGTCAAATTGATTCCCAGAGGTAAAAGGCTCAAATAAGTGGGGCATTAAGCCGGGATTGATTCCCGGCCCGGTATCGGTTACGGACAAACAAACCTTGTTGCCCGGGGGGGCTTCTGCCCAAACCTGAAGGGTGACACTCCCCTCAGAGGTATGTTTAATGGAATTGGTCACTAAATTGATCAGGATTTGCACCAATCTAGCTTCATCAGCCCATACCGCGGGCAGGTTTGGGGCTAGGTTTGCTCTCAACTGAAGCCTTTTTTCTTGAGCGTAAGGGTTCATTAAAGCCAAGACCTGCGCCACCAAGGGAGGAACATGGACCGGCTGAAGGTTTATTGTAATGTTGGAGAACCGGAGGCGGGCGAAATCCAAGAGATTATCAATTAAGATTTCGAGCCTGCGGCCACTGGCGACAATTACTTCCAAATCCCCTCTCCAGGGCTCTGTGAACTGCCCCTGTTTTAAAGCCGTTTCTCCCAGGCCGATCATACCGTGGATCGGTGTTTTTAACTCATGAGCCGTTTTAGCTAAAAATTCATCCTTAGAGCGATCCAGGTCTTTTAAAACCTCTGCTTGCGCGTTTACCGTTTTCGATAGGCTTTCGACTTGGGTAAAGGAATCGGCGAAACGATACCCCAAAGCCAAGGCATGAGTAAAAACCATCGCAAGCAGCCCGTAACTGGCTAAAAAACCAGTCGAAATGATGGACTCCTGGTAGAAAATATCATTTACAGAAGTTACGCTTAGAGCAAAAAAACCGAGGATGATCAATCCGGTGCCAGGCCTTTTGGCCTTATAGGCCCGGATGATTACTA
This sequence comes from bacterium, assembly GCA_024275165.1. Lineage (GTDB taxonomy): Bacteria > SAR324 > SAR324 > XYD2-FULL-50-16 > XYD2-FULL-50-16 > JAJRZQ01. Next base: position 186,682 of record JAJRZQ010000002.1, read on the forward strand.
AGATAATACTCAAAAGACAAAGCAAAATAACGATTTCCACCCCCCAAACAGAATATCGCAGGCCTGTAGACGGCACCAGCAGGGAAACCAGGGACAGCAAAAGAGAGGTTTTGCTTAAAGGACCCAATAAACTTCGACGGGCTTCTTGAGGAAACAGGTGCTTAAAAAACTTTGCCATCCCCCAGATTGCGAGGTACAAAATAAAGAGATTGCTTTTTGAAATCCATTCCCAGCTCATATCGACTAAATGAAGCCCAAAGCGCTCCCCCACCACTAGGGTTCTCAAGCCGATCAGCAAACAAAACAAACTAAAAAACAAGGGGGTTTTGTCCTCTTTGCGGGTCATAAAAAAGACCAGATGATACGCCCCAATGATCATCAAGGAGCCCGCTAAAAACAAATCCATTGCCAGGGCCTTGGCGGCGTAGTTTTCCATCTGGCTTTCTAAACCTAGTAAAATCGGTTCTTTAAACCCTGGGAGGTAGTGATCCCGGTTGGCTAGGTGAAACAAGATCTCTGTTTGACCCGCCTGGGACTGAAAACTATAAGAGCGGTTCTTGTAGGCTGCCTTGACTTGGTCGAGGGAGGTGGAAACGGTTCCAGCACCGCCGTAGAGTTGGCCGTTGATGTAAAGGCGATAGGCGGTGTTTACCGTGTCCACCTTGATGCGGTAAACACCCTTAGGGAGCCCGCTGAGGCGGAGGCGGTAGCTGGCGACCCCGGAACGATTTAGGGGGGGAGTTAAACCCTCATAACGGGCCCAAAATCCAGGAATAAGGGCTTTTGTATCGGGTGGAGAAACATCCCCAGGTGGGATCAGGCGGTTCCAATAAAAATCCCAAGGGCCCTTGAGTTGAATGATCCCTTGGCTGGGAAAGTCATGTTCGGCAAGGTTGATCGAAGAGCAAAGGGCAATGGACGAAAACCCATAGAACCCCAAAAACAGAACAACACGAGCCAGCATGAGTTGAGGTTCCTTATTGGGTGTGCAATAGAAAAAAGTTTGCCACTTTTTGGCAACTATAATTCAAAAAAGTCAAAAAAGACACCCGCAAAGATAACGAGATTAAAGAAGAAAATGGATTTGCTTTGTCGTGAAACCCGAAAAATGAACATCCTCAAAGTGGGTTGATCCTCATTTTAAAAAAGAGGTTGCTCTATGAGTTTAGGCACCTTTAAAAAATCCTATTCCTGAACTTTTTTACTCTTTGCTGACTCGGAAATAAATTCTTGATCACCAAACAAGTCAATTCACTTTGTTTGTTGATTTGACGGCGCTAACCTGCCCCGCAAAGGAAACTCTGAAAAACTCCTTGCCTACCGCTTGCTCAAGCGGTAGGCTCGTGCCCTTCGGGCTGATTATGGCCCTTGGGGCGCGTCGGGTTTTTCGGTCTTTTCGGTTGTGAATGAAACCCACAACCTCAACGCGAATCAATAAGTCGCGCTTTTTGATTTGGCAAGGCATCCCTGCCTTGCTGGGAAACTCCGCGTTTGTCAGAGTTTCCTTCACATCAAGTGCTGCGATTTAAAATTTAAAAAAGAATCGGCTTTCAAGGCCCTGTGAAAGCAAAAAAAGTCTCCATAGTTTTTGACCTGTAGGCCGCAACTTTATTATAGTGATTCAGTAAAGAAGAAACCCATAGCTACTTGACATAAACTACAAAAGCAGACATTCTGATAAATCAAGTCGAGGCGTAGCGCAGTCCGGTAGCGCACTTGTCTGGGGGACAAGGGGTCGTGAGTTCGAATCTCGCCGCCTCGACCATATTCCATAAGGGTTTACAAGGTTTATCCAAAACCTAAATTTCTTCAAATTCCCTTTTCCCACCCTCTGTTCCACTCAAATCAACTTAATTATTTGAAATTATTAGATATTTTACACCACTTTTTTGCCTGCCTTTTTACCAATTATTAAATAATAACAACGAATTAACTTTACTGATTTTTAACTTAAAAACTTACTAGAAAGAGGGAATAAGGGAGGGAAAAACCATCTAGTTTTTATCCTTTTTGTTGTAATTGAGTAATGCGTTTAAACCATAGCAAACTCCCTGATTAGAAATCCCCGTGATGTTTAGCAAAAGCTGATTGATATTTAAATCAGTGAGAGGGATTAACATCGGGAAGCGAGGAGGAAAGCATGGCTGAACGGAAAAAAACAAAATTTGAAGGCGTAAAAACACGTGAATGTGTTGGAGCTGGAAAAGTTAAGGATACTGCATTTTATATCACCTATACTCGTGGTGGTAGCAAGCATGAAGAATGCGTTGGCAGGAAATTAGCCAACGGCATGACCGCTGAAAAAGCAAATGATATCCGAATGGGTAGGCTTTATCGGCAGGAGCTTTCTAATAGAGAAAAAAAAGAACAAGAGTTAAGGGAGATTGAATTAGAAAGGCTGGAAGCGGTCAGGAAGGCTAATGAGCGTAAATGGACCTTAGCTACTTTGTTTGCTGAATTTCAAACTCAAAAGAAAATCACTTCAAGATACAAAAGCCATTACACTGATCTTTGCCAATTCAATAAACATTTAAAAGAACTGCATGATAAGTTACCAGAGGAAATCATTGCTTTGGATATGGAAAGAATAAGGAACCGTGTAGTGGCCCTCGAAAAGTGGACAACCCTTTAAGGTAGATTTATTCTCACTTCAAAGGAGGAAGCCCATGAGTCAGCGAAAGAGATATGATGCCGATTTTAAAGCAAAAACAGCCCTGGAGGCAATCAAAGGAGATCGAA
>JAJRZQ010000003.1 GCA_024275165.1 bacterium
CGGGGGCAGATGGGGGAGTTCTTCTTGAATCCCGTAGAGAATCTCGACCCGTTTGATGGAGTCAATCCCCAAATCCGCTTCCATGTCCATGCCCAGTTCGAGCATGTCGGGGGCGTAACCGGTTTTCTCCGCCACCACGGCAAATAAGGCCTTCTGCAACCCCTGGGCGCTTTCTGTGGGACGGTGGGGCAAGGGAGGGGTCATCGGCGCTTGAGGAGGCGGACTCGGCAGGGGGGCCATTGGACGGGGCTCATGGCGCAACTCAACCGGGGCATGGGGCATGGCGGCCTCAATGGGCACTCGGGTGGCCGGTTGGCGCTGGGGCGCGGCGGGAGGCAGAGGCTGACCGGCGATTAAACCGTGTTGAGCGCGAATGAGCTCAAAGGCATTGCGGGCAAATTCCCCCTGCTGGGCTAAATATTGCTCATGCACCTTTAGGGTTTCTGCTTGATGCTGATGAAACCGCATCAGGTTGGCCAAGGCCTGCTCGCTGCCGGGATGGGCGGCCAGTTCACGCACAGAGCGAGAATATTCAGCCTGATTTTCTAAAAACTGCTCGTGTATTTTTAAGGTTTGGGTTTGCTGCGCCTGAAAGCGAGCTAAACCAGCTTCCAAACGATTCATAGCCGGGTCGAGTCCTAAGTCTTGCTTTGGTTCTTGCATTGCGGTCACAGGAGGTAAGGGGGCTTGGGCCGGGGTTAGTTTAAAGCCGTCATGCAGCGCCTCTGCGTAAGCTTTTTTTGTCGCGGCACTAACGAAGTTGTTGCCGCTGATGCGTACCGCGCCAGGGGCGGGCCGGATCGCTTCAGGGGCCGGGTCAAAAGCGTAGGGATCTATATTTTGTAAGGGCAAGCCCGCTACCCGCAATTGCACGACACTGTCTCGAAATTGGCGGTCATCGGGCTTGGCGGCACTGGCGTTTAAAGACAGGGCGAGGAAGTCTTCCCCCTCTAAGTTATGCTGGACCAGTTTAGATAAAATGGACTGGGGACCAAATTCCACAAACAACCGCCCGCCTTGAGCGTAGATCTCCTGGATTTCTTGGGTAAAGCGCACCGGGTTTAGGATATGCTCTTTAAAGCTGGCTTGAATCTCTTTGGGTTCTTTGGGGTAAACTTTTCCCGTGGCGTTGGAATAAACGCTACGCTTGGGCTCGGCAAAGGCAACCTCACTGATCGCCTGGGCAAAGGGGGCCTGGGCATGGCCCACCAAGGAAGTGTGAAAGGCGGCTGAAACCGGCAAAAGCTTCACCGTGTATTTGAGTGATTTAAGGTGCGATACCGCTTTTTTCAACTCTGCGGTAGGCCCGGCGATAACCACCTGCTTTTTGCTGTTGTAGTTTGCTTGAATCACCTGGGGAAAGTCGTTTAAATCCCGCTCTAAACCTTGGATGTTTCCCATTACGGCAGCCATGCCGCCCGCGTCTTGACCGGGAATGGCCCGCATGGCCTCCCCCCTCGCTTTAGCTAATTTTAAAGCCGAGGCCTCATCCAAGACTCCAGCAGCGCAAAGGGCGATCAACTCACCAAAACTATGGCCTGCCGTGATTTCAGGGGTAAAACCCGCTTGCTCTAAAACACGATACAAGCCGAGGCTAAAACAGCCGATGGCCGGTTGCGCGTTTTCGGTTTGTTGCAGGGTTTGGGCCTGTTGTTTTTTTTCCTCCTCCTTAAAAACCGGTTCGGGAAAAACGATTTCGCTTAAAGGAGGGCGGTTGGAGGCGAGCATTAAGGCGTCCATCTCGCCGTAGAGGTTCAATAGGGGAGGAAAATTATAAGCCAGTTCCCGACCCATATTCAAATAGGGGGATCCCTGCCCGGAAAACAGGGCCACCTGCTTTCCCGCTAGGGCCTGAGCGCGATAATGCACCCCCTGGGGCAGGGAGAAGGTTTTTTCTTCCGTGTTTTTGTTGAGGTTATCCAAGGCGGTTTGCAGTAGAGCCGCCGCCTCTAAAGGGGTCTCTGCCAGCAAACCCAAACGGGGTTGATTTTCAGGAATTAGACAAGCTTTGCAAGTCTCGGCGAGTTGCCAAAAACGGCTTTCCTTTTCTTCGCCGCTCAAATCAACGAGGGTTTGACGAATCTTTTGTTTTAAGGCCTCTTTATTCACCCCCCAAAGATAGATTTCCTTTGGGTAAGGAGCCAAACGAAAACCCTGAATAGGCGGGTCATGCTCTTCTAAGGTGTAATGGAAGTTCGTCCCCCCAAAGCCAAAGGCGCTGACCCCTGCCCGGCGTGGAGGTGCCCCGACAGGCTTTGCCCAAGGACGAGTTTCGCTGTTGAGGTACAAGGGGCTGCGTTCCAACCCCAGTTCGGGGTTTGGGGTTTGGATATTGATATGGGCGGGAAGAACCTTATGATACAATGACAAGGCGACTTTGATGATCCCTGCGGCGCCGGCAGCGCTTTTGGTGTGGCCGATCTGGCTTTTTACGCTGCCCAAGGCGGCCCCTTTTTGATTGGGTTTTTTCTCGCCCAACAAGAGGGTCAAGGCCTTGACCTCCGCGGCGTCTCCCGCTTTGGTGCCCGTGCCGTGAGCCTCCCATAAGCCAACGGTTTCGGGGCCATACCCGGCGCTTTGGTACGCCCGCTGGAGGGCTAAAAGCTGCCCCTCGGAACGAGGGGCATAGATGGATTTAAAACGACCATCGGAACTGCTGCCGATTCCCTTGATCACCGCGTAGATTTTATCCCCATCGCGCTCCGCGTCTTCTAAGCGTTTCAAAAGAATAAAACCGATCCCCTCACCAATCATGATCCCCGCGGAATCCTGGTCAAAGGGCCGCACCTTTTCCTTTTGGGTAAAAGCCGGGGTTTTGGAAAAGCACATATACATGTGGGTGCCGTTGTCGGTATCCACTCCCCCGGTGATCATCATATCGGCGCGGTAATCGCTCAATTCGCTGATCGCCATGCGAATGCCCGCCAAACTAGAGGCGCAGGCCGCGTCCACCACGCAATTGGTGCCGCCTAAGTTGAAGCGGTTGGCCACCCGCCCGGCAATGACATTGCCTAGGGTGCCGGGAAAAGCGTTCTCCTCCCAACGAACATAGGCTTTTTTTATTTTTTCAATGATATTTTTTCTCGCGACTTCATCCAGCCCCACCGCTTTTAAGGCGCGCTCCCAAACAGGGTACTGCATGCGGGCAATCAAGGGTTGCAAGAGCTTCTGCCCCCCGCCAACACCTAAAATACAGCCGGTGTTTTCTCGGTTCCAGTCTTTTTGCCCCTCCCCGTAACCTGCGTCTTTTAAGAGATCACGGGTCATCATCAAGGCCCATAGTTGGGCCACATCCGTGACTTCTAAAATATTGGGGGGCAAGCCGAATTCAATGGGGTTGAAATCGAGGTCGGGCATGAAGCCGCCCTTTTTGCAATAGACCTTATCTTCTGCTTTCGGGTCGGGGTCGTAGTAATCTTCAATCTCCCATCGGCTACTGGGAACCTCGGTAATGCAGTCGCTTGCCTTGAGGATTTGGCTCCAGTATTCTTTTAAGTTTTTTGCTTGGGGAAAGGCGGAAGCCATGCCGATAATGGCGATGGGGGTCTGATGCTTTTTATCCACTGGCATAAAGGCTATGGGGTCGAGTCATAAATTGAGAGGCGCATTGCCCTTTAGAAGCTAAAGCCTAACAAAGTCGCCTATTTTGGGCAACGCTTTGTTGCGGGGGAGGGGATTGGGGAATTGAGTAATATATTCAATAACCTAACTGTACAAGCAGCCAACTTGCGGCGGCTGTCTTAGAAAGTGATATAGGCTCTCGCGCCGTAGCGCCAAAGCTAGAGCAAGCGGGTCAGCCTCTCTTGAATCAAACTTTTCGCCTCCTTCATGATTCGCTGTATCAACTCTTCCACGCTGGGAATATCGTCAATCAAGCCCACGACCTGGCCCAAGGTCAAAACAGCGTGCTGGTCATCCCCGCTTTGATAGGCCTTGAATCCCCTTAACCCGCTGGCTAGAGGGGCGATTTCCTCAATTCCCTTACCCGCCGCTTCCAAGCGCAAAATCGCTTGGGCCTGTTCATTATCGTAAACCCGGGCCGAATTTTTTAAGCTTCTGAAAATCAAGCTTGTTTCATTCTCCTGCGCATTCGCTAGTTTTTGTTTTAGTTCCTCGTTCAAAGGGGCCTCTTTCGTTAATAAAAACCTCGTCCCCATGTTGATGCCCTCTGAGCCCAAGGCCAAAGCGGCAACCAAGCCCCGCCCGTCGGCAAAACCACCCGAAGCGATCACCGGGATTTGCAAAGCCTTGGTAACCCGGGGAATCAAAACCAAACCGCCGATATCCTCTTCCCCCGGATGCCCGGCGCATTCAAAACCGTCAATGCTAACCGCGTCGCACCCCAAGGCCTCGGCTTTGAGAGCATGCCTTAAGCTGGTGCATTTATGAATCACCTTTACCTTTTTGGCCTTGAGCAGGGGCATAAAGGGTTCCGGGCTACGGCCCGCGGTTTCTACAATATCAATCCCCTCTTCCAGGGCGACCTGCAAATACCGCTCATAGGGAACGGGTTTCAAGGTGGGCAGTAAGGTGAGATTCACCCCAAAAGGCTGAGCGGTCAAGGCCCGAGTGGCTTGGATTTCTTTTCTGAAGGCTTCTGGGTCGGGGTGACTCAAGGCGGTCAAGACCCCCAGCCCCCCCGCGTTGGCCACTGCCGCCACCAAAGGGGCCTTGGAAATCCACATCATTCCCCCCGACATCAAGGGAAAAGAGACCCCAAACAGGGTTGTGAAGCGGGTTTTCATCAGTTAACCTTGAAGTTTGTCCGTTAAAATCGGCAAAAACTGGGTTAAATCCGCCACGCAAAACAAATCGGCCACTTCCCCAATGGGGGCCTCTTTATCTTTATTGATCGCCACGATAAAATCAGACCCCTTCATCCCCGCTAGGTGCTGGATGGCACCGGAAATACCGCAGGCAATATACAGTTTCGGGGTTACGCTCTGGCCCGTGGTGCCCACTTGGTGGCTATGCTCCACCCAGCCGGCATCCACTACAGGGCGACTGGCGCCCAAATCGCCGTGAATCGCGGCGGCCAAGTCGCGCACCAATTGCACCCGCTCCGCCTTGCCCACGCCACGACCGGCAGAAACAATGATTTCCGACTTGGTGAGGTCTAATTCTTTTGCCGCCGCGGCCTCAAAGCCCAAAAACTCCACTTGACTTTGCCGGTCTGTATCCAGGGCGGTTACCTGCGGACTACCGCCCGCCTTAAGGGGCGCGAATGCCCCCCCTTGCAGGGTCACCACCAGTTTGCCGCTTGTTTCCACCTGCCGCCGTAGTTTCGCGTTGTAGGCCGGTAAAAAGGGCTTGCCCTCAGCCAGTTCCACGACCTCGCTCAGTTGCGCCGCCTCTAGACCCTGGGCCACCCTGGGGGCCAAATCCCACCCATAGGAACTATGGGCAAAGATCACCAAATCCGCGCCAAACTGCTCCACCGCGCTGAGAATTAAAGCCTTGTGCCCCTTGGGGTTGTACTCCAGGTGCTTTGCCACCTCCGCCAAAAATAAGGTTCCCGCAAAGGCGGGGAGGGCCTCTGCCGCCCCCACCAAAAATAGGGCGGCCTCTGCCCCCAGGGCCTTTGCATAGCTCAGTCCCTCTAAATAATTCTCTAAGGGTTGCCCCTCTCTGGATTCCGCGATGACCAATGCTTTCATGATTTCTCCTAGATGAGGGATTTAGCTTTCAGTTCCGCGACAAGCTGGTCTGCCATGGCCCCAAGGTCTCCTTCTAAAAATTTCGCCTGCCCTTTTTTGGCGGGCGGTCGCAACGAGGTGGTTTGACTTCTCGCCGCGGGAGGAGCAAGACTGGCCGCTTCCAACTGGGTAATCTTTTTTTTCTTCGCCTTCATGATATTGGGCAAGGTAGGGTAGCGCGGCTGGTTGAGCCCCAACTGACAGGTAAACAAAGCCGGGGCCTGAAGCTTTAGATTCATTCTCTGCCCCCCTTCCAATTCTCGTTGCACCAAAAAACCATCCCCTTCTTGGCAGAAAGAGACCACCGTGGTCACCGCCTCAATCCCCAGCAGCTCAGCGAGCAATAAACCGGTTTGGGCATAACCTAGGTCTTGGGACTGCATGCCCGTAAAAATCACCTCAAAGTCTTGGTCCTTCACGGCCTGGTAAATCAAGCTCGCCACCTGATAGGGGTCTCTAGAGGCGGTGTCTAGGATATGAATTCCCTGATCGCAACCCATGGCCAAGGCTTTTTTGATTGCTTCTGCAACCCGCTGCGGCCCGAGGCTCAAGACGGTCAACTCGCTGCCCTCACCCAGTTTTTCTTTGAGGCGTACCGCTTCTTCAATGGCGAACTCATCGTATTCATTGACGCGAAAGGCCAAATCCGCCTCTTCAATAGCGGTGCCCCCTGCCTGAACCTGAAAGCGAGATTCCATATCGGGAACCTGCTTAACGCAAACCAGTATTTTCATTGTTTCTCCTTTGGTTGCCGCGAGGCCAACGCCTCGACTAGAATTTCACTTAAGTCTTGGGCAATGATTTTTCCCTCCAAGTCGGCCCCCTTAATGCCGTCTTCAAACATGGTCAAACAAAAGGGGCAATTGCTGGCGATTACCTTGGCTCCGGTTTCCACCGCCATGCGCACTCGTTTTTGATTGATCCTCGTGCCTTGATTTTCTTCTGCTAAGATCCGGCCCCCGCCCCCGCCACAGCAAAAACTTTCTTTTTTGCGCAGGCGCATTTCCTTGACCTCGGCCCCGGCTTGCGCGAGCAACTGCCTGGGGGCCTCGTATTGATCATTATAACGACCCAGGTAACAAGAATCGTGATAGGCCACGCTTTCCGCTTGGGGATTGAGTTTGAGCTTCCCCGCTCGAACCAATTTATCCAAAAAGCTCGCGTAATGCTCGACCTCAATCCTTAAGCCCAAATCAGGGTATTGCTTGGAGAGAGTATCAAAACAGTGGGGGCAGGTGGTGACCACCTTTTTTACCCCCTCGGCTTGTAGGCTCGCGATGTTTTCTGCGGCCAAGGCTTGATATAAATATTCATTGCCCATCTTGCGCGCCGGCTCCCCGCAACATTTTTCCCCCTTGCCCAAGATAGCGAGCTTGACCCCAGCGGCCTTTGCGAGTTGAATTAGATTCTTGGCCACCTTTTGGTTGCGGGCGTCAAAAGAGGCATAGCAGCCCGTAAAATAAACCACCTCCGCTTCGTTTAGGGGGACTAACAACTCTTCTGCATCCTCGCTCCAATCAGCGCGGGTAGCCGGGGCAGCCCCTAAGGGGTTGCCGTTGACTTCCATCTGATCCATGGCTTGGGCCACCTCGTCGCCGGAAAATTGCCCCTCCATCAAGACTAAATTCCTTCGCATCTCGATAATCTTCGGCACATGCTCCACCTCGGCAGGGCAGCCCGACTGGCAGGCGCGGCAGGTGGTACAGGCCCACAAGGCCTCGGCCCCGATTTTTGCCACAAGCTTGGCCGTAGGGCCTTCTTGGGCCAGTTCCTTGATCTGCCGTATCACCTTCATGGGGCTCAAGGGCTTTTCGGTATTCCAGGCGGGGCAGGCATCCTCGCAGCGTTTGCACTGCACGCAGGCCTCGGCGTCGAGCATGTCCTTCCAGGTGAGGTCTTGAATCTCCGCGGCGCCAAAAGTCTCTTGGCTTTCATCTTCTAAGTCGAGAGTGATAAGCTTTCCCTTCGGCCCCAAATCCGCGCAAAAGGCGTTGAGGGGGATTAAAACCAGGTGGCGCAAGCGGGTAAAGGGAACGCTCGCGATCCAACTCATCACCAAGACCATATGTACCCACCAAACCTGGGCATGCAGCCCCCTTAAGGCCCTTGCGTCAACACCTGCAAAGGACTTGGCCACCAATAATCCAAGGGGGGAAAAACGAGCCAGTTCCGGATTTTGGTTGACTTCCGTCACGGCAATGCGCAGCCCTTCAATCAAAAAGCCGGTCACTAAAATAACAAAAAGCAGGAAAAGCGACCAAAAATCACCGGGGTTTTTAGGTAGGTTCAAGGAAGTGGCAATATAACGACGCGCCGCCAAACCCAAAATCATGATGAGGGCGATGAAGCCGGATAAATCCAAGGCAATGGAGTAGAAAAGATAAAAAGAACCCTTTAAAAAAGTAATCCCAAAGAGGGGGGCCAAAATATCGGCCTGGATAAAGATGAGGGTCGTCCCGATAAACAAAACCACAAAACCCCATAAAAACAGGCTATGGAGCCCGCCTACAGTCCGCTTGGAGCGGACCCGGCTCTGGGCTAAGCTTTGGCTCAAGGCATAGGCAAGCCGTTTCCAGAATTGATCATCTCGCTTTAAGGGGCGGCCAAGCTTCAAGGTTTTTACCTGGGCAGCCATCCCCCAGATAAAAACCGCGATAGCTAAGGCAGTGAGCAGATACAAGGTGGTCAAGGCCTCGGTGCCGATATTCCAGTAAATCTCTCTTGTCGCTTCCATATTGTTTTAAGTGGGGTTTAAAATCTCTTTGGCCATTACGATGCGTTGAATTTCGCTGGTGCCTTCATAAATCTCGGTAATCTTCGCGTCTCGGTAGAGCCGTTCCAAGGGGTAGTCGGTGGTGAAGCCGTAGCCCCCAAAAATCTGCAAGGCCTCCTTCGCGCAGGCGTTGGCCACTTCGCTCGCCTTGACTTTAGCCATGGCGGAAGCCAAACTATAGTCTTTTTTTTGATCTTTCAACCAGGCCGCCTTGTAGGTGAGCAACCTCGCTGATTCCAGCCCTAAGGCCATGTCGGCCAGTTTGAACTGAATCGCCTGAAAGCGAGACAAGGCCTTACCGAATTGTTTTCGTTCCAAGGCGTAGTCTCGAGCCAGCTCAAAGGCCGCTTGGCCAATCCCTAAGGCTTGGGCGGCGATGCCGATCCGCCCGCCGTTGAGCGTTTCCAAGGCGAGGTGAAAACCTTTGCCTTCCTTACCCAGTAGGTTTTCTTTGGGGATTTTTACCTTTTCCAAAGCAAAGGCGCTGGTATAACTGGCGCGAATCCCCATTTTTTCTTCATTTTTCAGCAGGGTCACCCCCTCGCTTCGCAAGTCTAAAATAAAGGCGGAGATTCCTTCATGGCCGAGCTTTGAGTCTTGGGTGGCAAAGAGGATCCCCAGCCCCAAATAGCCCCCATTGGTGACAAAAATCTTATTGCCGCTCACTTCATAATGGTCGCCTTGGTCCATATATCGAGTTTGAATCGACCCGGCATCGCTGCCCGCGCCCGGTTCAGTGAGCAGAAAACAACCGATCTTTTCCCCCTGGGTTAACAAAGAGAGGTATTGCTTTTTTTGCGCTTTGGTTGCCGCGCGCGCCAAGGGGTCGCCCGCTAAACTGGTGTGGGCGCTGACCAAAACACCGGTGCTGGCGCAGGCCTTGGAGAGTTCTTCGACCAGCAGGCAGTAGCTGAAAAAATCCATTCCCGCGCCGCCATACTCTTGTGGAAGATAGCTGCCTAAAAAGCCCAGTTCTTTAAGTTGAGGCAAAATCGAGGGGGCCAGGGCGTGGTCTTGATCGCTTTGGGCGGCAAAGGGGGCCACCTCGTTGCGGGCAAAGTCTTTCACGGCCTCTAAAATAATCCGTTGCTCTTCGGTTAAAGCAAAATCCATTTTTCCCTTATGAAAACACTAGATATTTTAAGGAAACTCTGAAAAACGCGGAGTCTCCCGACAAGACAGGGATGCCTTGCCAAATCAAAAAGCGGAACTTGTTGATTCGCGTTGGGATTGTGGATTTCATTCCCAACCGAAACAACGGAAAAACTTGACGCGCCCCAGGGGCTATAATCAGCCCGAAGGGCACGAACCTACCGCTTGAGCAAGCGGTAGGCAAGGAGTTTTTCAGAGGTTCCTTAAATTAACAAAATTCCCTTTCTTTGCCACCTTAAAATTCCGCGTTTTCCAGTAGCATGGCTACGGCCTCCCCTCCACCAATACAAATGCTGGCGATGCCGCAGCGCTTTTTTTGCCTTTGGAGCTGTTTGGCCAGAGTCAGCGCCAGCCTCGCCCCGCTGGCGCCGACAGGGTGACCTAAGGCAACCGCCCCTCCAAGAAGGTTGATCCGCTCTAAGGGAATCCGCATCTCCCTTGCCGCCATTAAGGGCACTGCGGCAAAGGCTTCATTGACCTCCCAAAGGTCGATGTCGTTGACCCGCAATCCCCTTTGCCTTAACAGCTTTTGCATGGCCCCCGCAGGAGCGAGGGAAAAATGATCCGGCGCTTGGGAGTGCTGGGCATAGGCTACAATCTCGGCTAAGGGACGCATCCCCTTTTGCTGGACTGCCCGCTCCGAGGCAACGCATAACACCGCTGCCCCGTCATCAATACTGCTGGCATTCGCGGCGGTAATACTGCCTTCGGGAAGAAACACGGGTTTTAAATTAGAGATTTTTTCAAAGCGCGCCCGAGCTGGCTCTTCGTCTTCAGTAATCAGGCGTTCCCCTTTTTTATCCCTTAAAGTCAGGGGTAAGATTTCTTCTTCGTAATGCCCCGCCTTTTGGGCCGCTTGCGCCTTTTCATAACTCCGACGGGCAAAGTCGTCTTGCTCTTCTCGGCGAATGCCTTTTTCACTGATCCGGGCCTCGGTGAGCAGGCCCATGGGTTGACTTGTATAGGGGTCGGTCAGGGCGTCCCAGAACAAGAGGTCTTGAGCCGTTGTATCGCCAAAAGTTTGCCCAAAACGAAGGTTGCGCAACCCGTAAGGGGCTTGGCTCATGGACTCCATCCCCCCGGCAAGAAAAATTTGCCCCTGGCCCAAGCGAATCGCGTCCGCGGCCAGCATGATCGCTTTTAAGCCGGAGCCGCAAACCTTGTTGATCGTCATGGCGGGGGTGGCATCTTCAAGCCCCGCGTAACGCATCGCTTGACGGGCCGGGGCTTGACCCGTACCCGCTTGAATCACCTGCCCCAAAATAACCTCGTCAATCTCTGCGGGTTCCAACCCTTGTCTTTGGACCAAGGCCCGCATCAAGGGCGAGGCAAGACGGGGGGCGGAGAGCTCCTTTAAGGCCCCGCCCAAACTACAAAAGGAAGTACGCAAGCCATCGACCAAATAAACCTTCATCCTTATTCCTTTTTTCGCTAATGCTTTTGACGCCTTTTAAGAAGAATGATAGCTTAACATTACTCTATCGTAAAGGTTAAGTTATGCAAGAGAGTGAAAGCGTCAAAATAGGGGAACTGGCCAAAAGACTGGAAATCACCCCTCGTACCATTCGCTACTATGAAGAGATCGGCCTCATGCCGCCTGCCGTACGGCTGCGCGGCGGGGCCCGAGTCTACGGCCCCGATGAGATTTTGCGCTTGAGATTCATCTTAAAACTCAAAGAACTGGGTATTACCCTAGAAGAAATGCGGGAACTGGCCCTGATTTATCAAAAGGTCAAGAGCCCGCAAAAACTTTGGCCCCGCTTGGTGCAAATGCTTGATGGGCATTTGCAAAAAATTGATGAAAAAATCAGCCGGATTACTGCCTTACGCAAAGAAATAGCCCAATACCGGGTGCGAATTGTCAAAGATATTCAAGATGAACAACAATGAAGATTAAAAAATTTCAATGCTCTATTGAAGTGCGCTTTGCCGACCTCGATGCCTATGGCCATGTCAATAACGCAAAATATTTCACCTACTTGGAAACAGCGAGAACCAAATTGTTCCTGGAAAACTTCGTCGATTTCATGAACGAAGGGGTCTTGTTTATCGTGGTGCGGGCCGAGTGCGACTTCAAAAAACCCATTCGCCTGCAAGATGCCGTTCAAATCGGCTTGTGGGTCAGCACAGTGGGGAAGACCAGTTTTGAGGTGGACTACCTGATCGAAGACCCGCAAGGTCGGCTCTACGCCACCGCCAAAACCGTCATGGTCGCCTTTGATCAGAAAAAAAATCAACCCACGGCGTTGCCGGAAAAATTTACCCAGATGTTTTTACCTTGACGCAAAAATAAAGATAAATAACATTTATATTTAAAACCTGCATTGTTGATTCAAGTAATGGAAGATAACAATTTAACTCCTGCACAATATTTTAAATTATATCGAGATTTGCTTGGATTTTCAAATCAAGCTGATACAAAGGCATTTTTAACAGCAAAAAATATTTTTCCTAAAATTGATTTTGACTACATGGGGCAACTAAATACAAGGTTAGATGAGATTATTCAAAAGTTGAATAAAGCTGTTCATGAATCCTACCAACTCAAACAAGCAGAATTAGAAGTCTTTTTACGGGACAAACTATATGAAACCTATGTAAAAATTCAAAAAAACAGCTTACTTCCTCGGTTAAATAATCAAGGTAGAAGACCAGAAAAAGTGTGTTTTTCTTGGTTGCGAGGATTTGTGATGATGGAGTATTTTACACCAGCACTAGCAAAAATATTTCAATGTAAATTAGAGGATATTAAGTTTGTAGGTGACGACGATATAAGTTCTTTGGAAACTTTTAAACGAACTCCTACCGCTGATATAGAAATCTCAAGTAAGTATCATGGGAAACTCAGAGTTGAGGTGCAAGCGGGATTTCAAGGAATTAATGATATTAAAGAACATAAAGTTAGAGAGGCGCAAAAGGTTGCAAGGCAAAAAAACAAAAAAACTATTTGTGTACATTTTGACCTTTTCAACGGGCAAGTCGCTTTCGTACCTTTGGATAAAATTAAAGAAAACGACCTAAACTGGATAACAAGACAACAAATGGAGGGACAAAGTGTTTTTGCAATAGATCAAAACTATTTTAAATGGAGGCTCCTTGATTCAATTCCTGCTATAAAAAACTTGGAGTTGTTTTAATGAATAAGTATATTGCCATTGATCTTTTTTGCGGTGCAGGCGGTTTAAGTGTTGGTTTAAAAAAAGCTGGTTTTTCTTTAGTATTGGCTAACGAAATTGAAAAAGATTTCGCTGCAACCTATCAACTTAACCACCCAGGCGTAAAGATGATAAATAAAGATATTCATCAAGTTGATTTTTCCAAAGAAATTAAAGCGTTGGGTTCTAGCCCTGTGCATCTTGTGGCTGGTGGCCCTCCTTGCCAAGGATTTAGTACAGTTGGCGCGAAAAACAAAAAAGATCCTAGAAATAGTTTGTTTTTTGAGTTTTTACGAGCTTTATCAGAAATAAAACCTTTTTATATCTTCTTTGAAAATGTGGCCGGGTTTTCAAAGATGTATCAAGGAGAGGCTTACCGTACCTTGTTGTCAGAGTTGGATGCTTTAGAGTATAATGTCATTAGCGGGGTATTGGAAGCATCGGAGTTTGGACTGCCACAAAAAAGACATCGGACTATTATAATAGGCTGGAATAAACAGTTACCACCAGTTTGCTTTCCTAAACCTAATCATTGCGAGAATCCAAATTTTTTAGGTTTGAAACCAAAAATAACTCTGATGGAGGCGATTTCAGATTTGCCTGAATTAGAACTAGGTTCCTTTGTAAAAAGTTATGCCTCAGAACCTCAAAATCCTTACCAAGAAAAATTACGAAGTCAAGTCAGCGAACTCACTGAGCATAATTGTGCTAATTACGGTTCAAAAATGCGTGAAATATTATCGCTTATACCAAGTGGAGGAAGCGTGAAGGATCTTCCAGATAGACTGAAACCAAAAAATTACTTTAGCAATACTTACGCAAGGTTACTACCACATACTCCTTCTCCTACGATAACGCGTAATTTTGGCACTCCTTCTTCTTCACGTTGTATTCATCCTTTTCAAAACAGAGCATTAAGTACTCGCGAAGGGGCAAGGTTACAAGGTTTTGCAGATGATTTTATTTTTGTTGGTTCAAAGGGGTCGAAAAATTTGCAGATTGGCAATGCTGTTCCTCCAGTTATCGGTGAAGTCGTGGCTAAAGAAATACTTCTTAGTTTTGAGCGGAGTCTTGCAGATGCGAAACTATTGCGGGAAATTGGTTGACTAGAGGCAGAAGCCCCTCTATTTTATAATAAAGATTTCTAAAGCGAAAACAGGGGATTGTGGCCGAGGGTCGCGGCCTTTAACCTAAGTTGGGAGAAAAGAACATGCGAAGAATTGAAAAAGCTTGCGTTTTAGGCTCTGGGGTTATGGGGGCGACCATCGCCGCTCACTTAACCCACGCGGGCCTGACCGTTTATATGCTCGACCTCCCCGGCAAAGAGGGGCAAGAGCGCAACGCGATTTCAACAGCGGGATTGGCGCACTTGAAAAAAATCAAGCCCGCCCCCTTGTACGACATCGCCTACGCAAGCCGCATCCTCCCGGGGAATTTGGAAGACGACCTGGAACGACTCCAAGAATGCGATTGGGTCATTGAGGTAGTGGTGGAAAAAATGGAGGTCAAAAAATCCCTCTTAGATAAAATCACCCCCTATTTAAAACCAGGCGCGATTTTATCGACCAACACCAGCGGCCTTTCGGTCAACGAGATGGCCGCCTCCTTGCCCGCAGAATTGCAAAAAAACTTTTTGGTCACCCATTTTTTCAATCCACCCCGCTACATGCGCCTCATGGAACTGGTACCCTGCAAGGCCACGGACCCGGCGGCGCTGCAGGATTTGGCCGAATTCATCTCCAGCCGCTTGGGCAAGGGAATCGTCTATGCCAAAGACACCACCAATTTTGTGGCCAACCGCATTGGGGTCTTTTCCATCTACAACGCCATGGGGCACATGATGGAGATGGACCTTTCCATAGAACAGGTTGATTCCATAGCCGGTACCGCCATTGCCCGGCCTAAGTCAGCGGCCTTTCGCACCTCGGACTTGGTCGGGATCGACACCATGGTGCATGTAGGAAACAACTCCTATGACACCCTGCCCAAGGACGAGTTTAGGGAGACCTTCAAGGTCCCCCCCTTTGTGACCCAATTGATTGAAAAAGGGCACTTGGGCGATAAATCGGGCCAGGGGTTTTATAAAAAAGAAAAGGACAAAGAAGGCAAGAGGGTGATCACCCACTTGGATTGGAAGACCGGTGCCTATCGCCCTCCTGAAAAACCCCGCTTTAAGTCCATTGGCGCGGCCAAACTGGAAGATGACCCCAAAAAAAGAATCAAGGCCCTATTCAACATCGACGATGAGGCGAGTCGCTTTGCCTGGGCCACCCTGCGCGACGCTTTGATCTATTCCTACAACCGCGTTCCTGAAATCGCCGACGACATCGTCAATATTGATCGCGCCATGCGCTGGGGCTTTAATTGGGAACTGGGGCCCTTTGAGGTCTTCGATGCCTTGGGGGTTCAGTGGTTTTGCGAACGGGCCGAAAAGGAAGGCACCGCCCTGCCCCCTGGATTAAAGGAGGTGACCTCCTTTTACCGCTTTGAAAAGGGGGTAAAGGAATATTGGGACTTGGTCAACAAGAGTTACCAACCCATGCCCCTCCGCCCCAATGAAATTCAATTCGAGATTTTACGCCACAGCGGCAAGGTAGTGGAAAAAACCCCCAACTGCTCGGTGCACGACCTCGGTGACGGGGTGTTTGGCTTGGAGTTTCACTCCAAAATGAACACCCTGGGGGGGGATATCCTACAGATGACCTTAAAAGCGGTCCAACGGGCGGAACAAGAGGGTGTCGGGCTGGTGATCGCCAACCAGGGGGCAAACTTCAGCGTTGGGGCCAACTTGGCCCTCTTGACCATGGCAATCGCCGAAGGGGAATGGGACGACATCGCCTTGATGATTCGCCAATTCCAAAGGGCGACCATGGCCTTGAAGTATTCCAAGGTGCCCACGGTGGCCGCTCCCTTTCACCTGGCTTTGGGCGGGGGTTGCGAATTCAGCCTCCATGCCGATGCCATCAACGCCTATGCCGAAACCTGGATGGGGCTGGTCGAGATCGGGGTAGGATTACTCCCCGCCGGGGGCGGTACCAAGGAAATGGCCCTGAGGGCCGTTGAGCTGGCCGAGCGGTTCAACTGTGACATTTCCCCCTTTATCTTTAAGCATTTCCAGCAGATCGGGATGGCCAGCGTCTCCACCAGCGCCGACAACCTCTTTAAACTAGGCTATATGAGGACGGGGGACTCGGTGACCATGAACTTAGACAACCTGGTCTTTGACGCCAAGCAGAAGGTCTTGAGTCTGGCCGCGAACTACCGACCCAAAGCCAAGCGAACCAACTTGCCCGCCCCAGGGCGCAGCGTGGCGGCGAGCATCCAAAGCCAGCTTTGGAACATGATGAAGGGCGGCTTTGCCACGGAGTACGAATACCAATTGGGCCAGCAGATCGCCTATACCATCACTGGTGGAGATGTCGCCGCAGGCACCTTGATCAGTGAAGATTATCTATTAGAACTCGAATTGGAAGGCTTTTTAAAGCTCTGCGGCAACAAAAAAACCTTTGAGCGCATCCAACATACGCTCAAAACAGGCAAACCCCTTCGCAACTAGGAGAGACCATGAAGGACGCAGTCATTCTTTCAGCGGTACGCACCCCCGGCTGTCGGGCCAACAAGGGCAAATTGAAGGATATTCGACCCGATGACCTCGCCGCCATTGCCGTTCAAGCCGCGATAGAACGCGCCCGCATTACCCCTGCGGCAGTGGAGGATGTCATCTTAGGTTGCGCCTTCCCCGAAGGGGAACAGGGCATGAATATTGGCCGCGTTGCGGCCATGCGGGCAGGGCTGCCGCAAGCGGTGCCGGGAATTACCGTCAATCGGTTTTGCTCTTCGGGCCTGCAAACCATCGCCCTCGCCTCAGACGCCATTAAAGCGGGGAGCAACGAGCTGCTGGTCGCTGGCGGGGTGGAATCCATGAGCCTCGTCCCCATGGGAGGAAATAAATATTCGGTCAACCCAGACTTGATGAACGAATGGCCTGAATCTTTTGCCAGTATGGGTATTACCGCCGAACTGGTAGCCGATAAATACGAGATCACTCGCGAGGCCATGGATCAATTCGCCTTAGAGAGCCACCAAAAGGCGGCAAAGGCAACCGAGTCGGGTATTTTTAAAGAAGAGATTATTCCCGTTGAGGTGGAATGGAGCCAGCTTGCCAACAACAAGGTGAAAAAAACCACCGAGATTGTAGATTACGATGACGGCATCCGCACCGATACCAGCATCGAGAGCCTAGGCAAACTCAAACCCGCCTTCCGCCTAAAAGGTCGGGTCACGGCGGGCAACTCCAGCCAGATTACCGATGGAGCGGCGGCAATGGTGATCGCCGGCAACGATTACGCGAAACAACATAAATTAAAACCCCTAGCCAAGTTTGTAAGCTTCGCGGTCAAGGGCTGCGCCCCAGAGATCATGGGAATCGGCCCGATTGTCGCCATTCCCGCTGCCTTGGAAAAAGCGGGGTTGACCTTAGAAGATATCGGTCTCATCGAACTCAACGAAGCCTTTGCGGCCCAATCCTTGGCGGTCATCGGCAAATTAGGGCTCAACCCCGAAATCATCAATGTCAACGGAGGGGCCATTGCCTTAGGCCACCCCTTGGGTTGCAGCGGAGCTAAATTGACCGCTACCTTGCTGGCGGAGATGAGGCGGAGAGAGGTCCGCTACGGAATGGTGACAATGTGCATTGGCGGCGGCATGGGCGCTGCCGGAATCTTTGAACTCTTATAAAGGACATATCATGGTCATGAAAGGGAGCGAATTTTTGGTTAAAGAGATCCTGCCTTCGGAGGTCTTTACCCCCGAAGACTTTAGCGATGAGCAGAAACAGATTCGAGATACGACCCGCGATTTGGTCGACAACGAGATCCTTCCCCAAGTAGAAGAGATCGACAGCCCCAATCATCAATTGGTGGTGGAATTCCTGGCCAAGGCGGGGGAGCTGGGGTTACTGATGATGGACCCCAAAGAAGAAGACGGCGGCTTGGGGCTGGATAAATCCACGGTGATGCTGGTGGCCGAAGAAATAGCCCATACCGGTTCCTTTTCGGTAGCCTTTGCCGCCCATACGGGAATCGGGACCCTGCCTTTAGTCTATTACGGCAGCCAGACCTTAAAAGACAAATACCTAGAAAAGATCATCACCGGGCAATGGGGCGCCGCCTTTTGCCTCACCGAGCCCAACGCGGGCTCCGACGCCATGACCGTAGATACCCAAGCGACCACGGAGGGGGATCATTACCTTCTCAACGGCACCAAGCAATTTATTACCAACGGCGGCTTTGCCAAGCTTTTTACCGTTTTTGCCCGCTTGGATAAAGAACACTTTACCGCCTTTATGGTGGAAAAAGACTTTGTCGGGGTTTCCATCGGCCCAGAAGAAAATAAAATGGGTATCAAGGGAAGCAGTACCACCCAGGTGATCTTTGATCAAGTCAAGGTGCCCAAAGAAAACCTTTTGGGAGAAATCGGCAAGGGGCACCATATTGCCTTTAATGTACTCAATATCGGTCGCATCAAATTGGGAGCCGCGGTCAACGGGGCGGCCAAAGAGGTCTTAAAAACCTCGGTGGCCTATGCCAAGGAGCGAAAACAATTCCAGCACCCCATCAGCGATTTCGGGGCGATTCAAGAAAAAATCGCCGATCGCACAGCGCAGCTTTTTGCGGCGGAATCCTTGATCTATCGCATCACGGGAGACTTAGACATTGCTTTAGCTGAGGTGCCTCAAGATGAAAATTACTATAAGAACTACACCAAAATCATTGCCGATTACAATGGGGAATGCGCGATTGCCAAGGTTTATTGCTCCGAGCAGCTCGCCGCTATGGTCGATGAGGGCTTGCAAATCTATGGTGGTTACGGCTTCATCAAAGATTACCCGGCAGAACGCTTTTACCGTGACGAACGGATCAACCGTCTCTTTGAGGGCACCAACGAGATCAACCGCTTGCTCTTGCCCGACGCGATTTTAAAAAAATCCCTCAAAGGAGAACTCCCCCTGCAAAGCCTCGCCATGAAAGCTTTTGAAGGATTGGTCAACCCAAGCTTTGATTTACCGGAAGAGACTCTATTTGCCAAAGAATTCCAAGTCGTTAAAAATACGAAGCAGATTTTTTTAGTCTTGGCCGGGGCAGCGGTGCAAAAATTTCAAATGGCCTTGGCGAAGGAACAAGAGGTTTTAATGGCCGTCGCGGATGTGGCAATTTACATCTATGCCTTGGAATCCGCCCTATTGCGCGCCGCCAAACATTACAACCAGGCCAGTGACAAGCGCAAAAAACTACTCGCCGCCTTGGTGAAGGTCTCTACCTTCAACAACCTAGAAGCCTTAGCCCAGGCCGCAAAAAAGGGCGCCTTCTACATCGAAGAAGGCGATAACCTGACCCTCCTCTTGAGCGGGATTCGTCGTTACGGCAAGTACGACGCGAGCGGGCTCTTGCAGGCAAAACGAACCCTGGCCCAATCGGTGATTGAGCAAGGCAAATACCCTCTATAAAAAAGTGGGGCATGGCCCCGCTTTACCCCATGACCTTTCAACTCAAAAAACATAAAATCCCCACCCCTTACCTGGTAGGGCCGGTGGATATCTTCGAGGTCACCACCCAAGGGAAACGATTGCTCTTCGATACCGGCCCCCAGACCTCAGAGGCCATGAACTATTTACGCCAACACCTCAAACTGGAGAGCTTAGATTACCTCTTCATTACCCATTGCCACCCCGACCATTACGGTCTGGCTCGCTTTATTGAAGAAAACAGCCCGGCCCAGGTGATCTTGTGCCAGCGGGATATTTTGCTCTTTGAACGCTTTGGGGAACGAATCGAGTTTTTAGAAAAAGAGTTTCAGGCAATCGGATTTCCTCCCGAATTGATGGCCTATTTTGCGGGCTTGATCCCCCGCTTTCAAGGGGACATCCCCTTTCCGAAACAGTACCACGCTTTAGAAGAGGTCGCCCAGTTGCTCGAGGAGTTGCAAATCGGCTGGCTCGATTGCCCGGGGCACAGCCAAAGCGATATTGTCTATCTTTTGGGAAAAAGGGCCATTACCGGGGATACCCTACTCCGAAAAATCTTCACCGCCCCTTTATTGGATATGGATGTAACCGGTCAGGGCCGTTTTTCCAACTACCGAGCCTACTGCGCCTCTATTCCTAAATTGATGAGTTTGCAAGATCAGGTGATTCTACCAAGCCACAACGATTATATCGACTCGGTGGCCGCCCAGATTCGCTTTTATGTAGATAAAACCATCGCCAGGGCGGCAAAGCTGTTGCCCTTAACAAAAAAAGGGCTTGGTGACTGGGAAATTTTACAACAACTATTTCCCCAGCATCTGCGACCCAAAGAATACTTTAAACTCTATGTGAAAATCGGGGAATTGCGTTTTTTTCAGGATTTTATCGCCACCCCCCAAACCCTGTACCAAGCCTTAGAGAGTCAGGGGATTTTAGATGAGGCCTTGGAGGTGAATTTACAACCTTTTGTTTAGGGTTTGCAAACCCCGATGCTCTCTTTGCCGCAGAGGCGGCCATCCATCCAGCGGGCTCCGGACAGGTTGGCGGTTTCCCATTCCACATCTTTCCAGGTCACGCGACTCAACCAGGCCCCTTGCAGTTGAGCCTTACCCAGCCTAGAGCCGGTCAGGTCGGCTTGATCTAAGATCGCGCCTTGCAGATTTGCCCCCCGCAGGTCGGCCCAGCGCAGGTCGGCCCGAAAAAGCAGAGCCCCGCTTAAATCCGCATCCCTTAAATCAGCGCCTTGCAAGCTCGCCCCTTCAAGCTTCGCGCCTTGCAGGCTGGCCCGCAACAAAATCGCCTCGTCCAGATTCGCTTGGGCAAGCTGCGCTTGGTCTAGGTTGGCCTGGATCAGGCGGGCCTTGACTAGGCTCGCCTGGGTCAAGTCAGCTTGCTCTAAATTGGCCTGATTGAAGTTGGCCCCCCTTAAACTGGCCAAAGTAAAATCGGCTTGGGCTAAGTTGGCTTCAATGAAGTTCGCCCCAACCAGAGTGGCTTTAAAAAACATAGACTTATGTAAATCCAACCCCGCCCCGTTAGCCCGAGGTAGGTGACGACCCGAAAAGTCACAGGCAACGCAATCTTGGAGTTGAGCCTCTTGCGCCTGCAAAAAAGGGCCGAAAAGGCAAAGGAAAAAAAAGAAAAGGCTCGCTTTCATCGAATCAAAAATTTAAATTGCACCATTTTGATGTTCCCGACCCGGTCTTCTGCCGCAAGGGTCACCTGGTAAGAGCCCCGCCGGCGAAAACGCAAGGGCTCACTAAAGGGGTGAGGGGCTTGATTGTTAATCCGGTAGCGGAGTTGGTTGAGCCCTGCCGCATGATCCACGGCGACCACAAAAAGCAGCGTATTTAAGGGGTAAACCGGTTTGTCCAGTTCACTGCTCACCTGGGGGCTGCCGAATTGATAGGCGATTTCAGGGGGTTGGTTGTCGATGGTCAAACGCAGGCGTTTGGTCGCCTCCGCGTTGTCCACCCGGTCCACAGCGCGGTAGCGGATCACATGCTCCCCCTCGGTCTCTAAGTTGAAACTGCGTTGAAATTTCTCCTCGGCCCCTTCGTCTACCTGATAAAAAATAGAGGCAATTCCGCTCCCTGAATCCTCCCCCTCCAGTTTGATGGTTGTTTTGCGGCTTCCATAGATTTTTAATCCCTCTCGATGAATGGGCCCATATAATACATGAGAGGTATAAGGAATCGAGTCATCCCGCACGAGGGTTAATTTTTTTAAGGAAGAACGGTTTCCCACCTGATCCAAGGCGTAATAGGCGATTTGCGAACGCCGTTGTTGGGGCAGTGTCAAGGGGCCTTGGTAGGGAACAAAGTGGCGACCTAAACGGTACATGATACGCTCTACTCCGGAGCGTTGATCAACTCCTGTGAGTAGCAAGCGGCTTTGGGGGTTTAAAAAAAGTTTGTTTTTATATCGCCAGCTCGGCCCCTCGGCGCTGACTTGAACCTGTGGGCCTAAACGATCTAGATAAAAACTGAACTCCTGGGTGGGCTCACGGTTACCCACCCGATCTAGGGCCCAATAAGAGAGTTGGTAGGGGCCGTTTTTAAGCTTTGCGAAGCTCAAGGGTTGTTTTCGGTAAATTCCTTTTTGCTTTGTCGGCCCTTGGAGACGGTAGTGGATTTGCGCTACCCCGGCTACGGCATCAGAGGCTTGCAGCTTGATTTTGGTTCGTCTACTGAAGGTGTCTTCTTGTTTGGGGCCTAAAACGGTCAATTGAGAAGTCGGCGGCGTAAAATCCAAACTAAAGCGGAAGTGTTTTGGCTTCTCCACATTCCCCACCTGATCCACCCCGTAATAATAAAATTCATAATCCCCCTCGCTTTCATAATAGAAGGGGCTGGTGTAGAGTTGATACCGCTTTGTTTCTGCCGAGACATAAACCCCGGCGACCCCGGAACGCACCTTGGAGACTTCCTTCCCCATTAAGGAAAGGCTGACCGGATTCCCATAAACCATCCGGTTTTTCAGCCTAACCTTGTTCCCTTTCGACGCGCTGACCTCGCTGCGGGGGGGAGTGGCGTCCAGGTGCAGATAAAATAGGTTGGCTTTTTTTTGCTGGGTGAACCCCTTGCCCTTTTGGTAATGCTCTGGGTGGATCAAACTATGCCGCCCCTCCACCGAATCGAGCAGAAGGGGAATGGATTGTTTTTTATCCAGACTCTCTTGATTGGGCAACTCCATTCCTGGGCCTTTGGGATGGGTCGACAGAGAAAGATATAAAGGCAATCCCTGAGGCAGGTAAATTTTACCCTCTGGGCTTTGGAACAGCTTTTTTTCATGCCGCAAAGGCTGTGGTTCGCTCCTTTCCAGGGCTTGCAGAGGAAACCCAAAACCCCAACAGAGCAAGAAAAAAGAGAAAATCAACGACCTCAGTCCTTTTAAAATTGGCTTGCAACAGCGCGCAGGCATAGAAATAACGACCCTTTAAAAAAAACAAAAACAGGACCTTGCCCTGGTTTTGTTCCGCTTGTTCAAAGCAAATCTTCAGAAACCCCCGGATGGATTGCCAAGTCTAAATGCTAAAATCAGACCGAAATCACGGGTAGAGAATAAACTTTTTACCCTATTGCTTAGTTTTTTTCGCTGACCCAAAGCAAAGGACCAAAACAAGGCCAGCGAAATTCAACTCTTGCTGAAACTTTTACATGGCTTTTCTCCTTTCCCAAGGCAATTCCGTCGGAGCCCAGTTGAAGGAGCTTGAAGATCAGGCCCAGGTGGAGTAAAGATAGATGAACCCTTTTCATCTGCCATGACAACGCCGCCCCCCCCCATTGCAACCCCCTGTTACCAAGCTTTGCTCGATGAGTTTTTATCGGGAAAAAGCCCCTCAACCCAGCGGGCCTATTTGCAAGATTTGCGGGACTTTCAGCAATACCAAGGCACGGAAAGCTTAAGCGAAGCCTTAGAGGATTTTTTTTCCAGCCCCCACAGCCAAGCGAACTTAAAGGCGATGCATTATCGCCATTTAATGGAACAACGAGGGTTGAAACAAAGTTCCATCAATCGCCGTATCTCCATGCTGCGCGCCTTGAGCAAAACAGCCTTGCGCAAGGGGCTCGCGCCTTGGGCCTTGCAAATTGACCCCTTGGAAAGCGAGAAAAACGCGCCGACCGTGACCGATCCGGCAAGGATCAAAAAGGTTTTTGCCTGGTTTAAAGATCAAGCCGACCGCCCCCTTCTGCGCCGAGATTTAGCGATTGTGCTTTTGATTCGAGACCTTGCCTTCACAAATTCTGAACTCTCTTCTTTACGCTTACAGCAACTCGATTTATTTTTAGGGCTCTTGCACCGCCCCGGCACCCCCCCGTTGAAGTTGAACCAACGGTTACGCCAGGCCTTAAAGGCTTGGGTGGAGGTTCGATGCGTTGACCCCGGGCCTTTGTTCGACAATTTTGATCACGCCGGGAAGGCGCAGGGTCTGAGCGGCACCAGTATCTACCGCATCATCCGGGCTTTGGGAGAGGCGAGCGGAATCAAGATGACCCCCCGCAGCCTGCGCCAGGGGGTGATCCGGAAAAAAGTTCAGCAAAAAAAGGAGGGGCCAAAGGGCTTACAGGAACTGCTCCGCTTCAGCGGGCATCGACATGTCAAAAGCTTAAAGGGATTAGGCCCCCCAATTGAGGACCTGAAATGAGTTTAGGCCAGAAATGGGAGAATTGGCTGAGCAAGGCACGGGCCACCGAACATGTCTTCATTGTGCTCTTGGCTATTTTGATCGGGGTACTCGCTGGTTTAGGGGCTATTGGTATCCGCTGGAGCATTCAGGCGATCTCTCTCTTCGCCTTCCCCGGGCCGGGACAAATGGTGGACAACATCGCGGCCCTGCCTTGGTGGTGGGTCCTGTTGGCCCCTGCCTTGGGCGGGTTGATTGTCGGCCCCATCACCCATTACTTTGCCCCAGAAGCCAAGGGAACGGGAATCCCCGAGGTCATGCAAGCCGTGTTGGTGCAAGGGGGAAAGATTCGCAAGCGGGTGGCCTTGGTAAAAGCGATTTGTTCCAGCATCACCATTGGGAGCGGCGGCAGCGTCGGGCGAGAGGGGCCCATCGTTCAAATCGGGGCCAGCTTGGGCAGCAGCCTAGCGCAGGTTTTAAAGGTTCCCGGAACCCGCACCAAAACCTTAGTCGGTTGCGGCGCCGCCGCCGGCATTGCCGCTGCCTTCAACGCCCCCATTGCCGGTGCGCTCTTTGCCGCGGAGATCATCTTGATGGATTTCGCCGTCGCCCAATTCAGCCCCATCGTGATCAGTTCGGTCACCGCCACTGTGATCAGTCATCACTTCGAGGGGAATTTCGCCGCCTTTTCCGTACCCCATTATGAATTGCATTCCGCTAAGGAATTTTTCCTTTACGCCCTCTTAGGGGTACTCTGCGGCATTGTCTCCGCTGCCTTTATCCAGACGGCGCAAGGCTTGGACTGGGCCATTGAAAAAAAAATCGCCGCCCCCTCTTGGCTCATGCCCGCTTTGGGGGGATTATGGATCGGCGGGATCGGGATCGCCTTCCCGCAAATCATGGGCGTGGGCTACGGGAGCATCAACCACGCCTTGCAGGGGGAGGTATTATGGCAGTTGGCTCTGATTTTGGTCTTGATTAAAATTGTCGGCACCGCCTTAACCCTGGGTTTTGGCGGTTCCGGGGGGATTTTTGCCCCCAGCCTGTTTGTGGGGGCCATGCTGGGCGCGGGTTTTGGCAACTTGAGCTTGAACCTACTCCCCCAATGGGAACTCTCACCAGGGGCCTACGCCTTGGTGGCCATGGGGGGAATTGTGGCAGGCACCACCCGAGCCCCGATTACGGCAATTTTAACCATTTTCGAGTTGACCAATCAATATGATGTCATGCTCCCCTTGATGCTGACTTGCATCCTCTCTGCCCTGATCAGTTCGCGCTTGCAGCAGGAAAGCATTTATTCGATCAAACTTGCCAAGAAAAAAATCAACCTCGCCCAGGGGTTGGAGCGCAACCTCTTAAAGAGTCTTTTTGTGCGGGATTTATACCCCGCCGAAGTCGCAACCGTGGAGCCAAATAGCCCCTTCCCCCTCATTACGGAAATTTTGACCCACCAACGAAGCCCCTACCTGCCTGTACTGGAAGGAAAAAAACGCTTGGTGGGCATGATCAGCCTACATGATATCAAGAGCTATCTCTTGGAAAAGGATTTTCTCGCTGATCTGATTGTGGCGCAGGATATCGCGATGGCGCAACCGCGTTGGCTCACCCCCGAGATGACGCTCTATACCGCCTTGCGGATCATGGAAGAGGTTGATTTAATGGGTTTGCCCCTTGTAAGCGGCGCGAAAGAACAAACCTTCATCGGGATGATCTGGCAAAA
Source organism: bacterium (assembly GCA_024275165.1). Taxonomy (GTDB): domain Bacteria; phylum SAR324; class SAR324; order XYD2-FULL-50-16; family XYD2-FULL-50-16; genus JAJRZQ01. Next base: position 25,647 of record JAJRZQ010000003.1, read on the forward strand.
AGACCTACTCGATAGCTACCAGCAAGAGGTACACCACCGTGATATCACTTCCGACTTGGCCGAGCATCTTTACGGCAGTCAAAGTTTGCAAAAAGTGGTGGCGCAGGGGGTCGCCCTGGCCGAGGTGCCGATTCCCCCCAGCTTTGTGGGTAAATCCCTAAAGCAGTTGGAGGTGCGCGGAACCTATGGGGTGATGGTTTTGAGCATTAAAAGCACCCGCGATGGCCTGACCCACCTCCAGGCCTTTCCTGAAGCGGATTACAAGATTCAGCCTAGCGACAACCTCTTGGTGGTCGCAGGCACGCCCCAGGCGGTGAGCCGACTTGAGGCTTTAGGTTAGATTCAAGCCCTAAAAAAACTCCGCTGACGCGGAGAAAGCCTACCCCGCCGTACCGGAACGACTCTAATCCAGCTCATTGTTGTTTCCACTCCCCCGTAAAAAAAATGGATTCCTTGCAGGTATCGCTTGACGGAGATACTTTTTAGTACATACTAACTATATTAGTTTGCTAATGGTAATTTATTTTTCCGTTAAGACGAATTATCCTCCTTCAACCTGGATGTACAAAAGGAACAAAATGCGCATCATGATGAATACAATGAAATTTAGACTTGCTCGGTATAAAATCCTCCCTCTCTGGTTGCTGCTCTTCAGTTTTATCCAAGCCTCGCCCGCTTGGGCCGGGAATGGGGCCAACTTCGTACTCTACAACCACCATACCCCCAAAGCGGGAGAAAGCGAAGTCATGCTGATGTATGACCTAGGCCAAGAACCGGATAAAACCCTGTACGAAGCGCAAATGATTGAAGCCGAATACGGCCTCACCGATTATTGGACCACGGAATTCATGATCGAGGGGCAAAACACCCCCTCCAGCGGGGGCCAACGCAATACGGGTTTCAGGTGGGAAAACCGCCTCCGGCTCTTTGACTATGGCGCTTTTTTAAATCCAGTGGTTTATATGGAATATGAAGATCTTAGCGAAGACACCAAATACCTCATGGAAATGAGCGGTAGGGAAGATGCCCGCACCTTGCAAAAAAAACGGCCTCGGGAACGAGTTTTTGAGACCCGTTTAATCCTAGGTGAAGATATCAGCGAACACATGGATGTCAGCTTTAACTGGATTAATGAAAATGATTTGGATACCGGCATCATTGCCTATGGGTACGCTCTAGGCTTCAATTACGCCGCTTCGGAGCGACTGACCATCGGGCTTGAATTATTCGGCGGTATTGGAGACAGTGATTTAGGAATCACCACAAAGCGAGAAATCACACAACATTACACGGCAATCAACTTTAAAACCCGCTTCACGGAAAATGGATTTTTAAAATTTGGCGGCGCCGTGGGGAATACCGATGTCAGCCAAGACCTAACCCGTTTCTCCATCGGTCTCAACTTTTAAGCGTCGCGACCTTCTTGCAAAGCGGGGAAAAAGCTTATTCCCTTTTGGAATAAAAACACCTCGACCTCGTCAAGCGCTGCGAAATAAGGCAATAAAAACCGGGTCCTCTGGTTTTTATTGCCTTGCGGAGCCCAATTTAAACCAAACCCAAAAGGGATTCCCGGGGCAAGGGAGGTTGAGAGAAGGAAAAAACCCTTTTTTTCTTTTTCTCGGGGCGAATTCCGTCTTCTTCTAAACTTTCACGCAAGATATTCAGGGCCATGATTTCTTCCACTTCGTTGGTGGAGGCTTCTAAGAGGTCTAAGGCGCGAGTTAAAGAAATACCGCGTGAGGTAATCGCCTCTAATTGAAGAGCGATGCTGCGTAAGGTTTTCTCAATCATTTTTTGCTCCATTTTTTGGGGTTGCCTTGAATCCAGATGGGATTCGCCGCCTTTAGCAAGGTTCAGATTCTGAATCATAATCGTAATAATTCAAGACCCGTGCCAAAGACGCAATTATGCGTTAAACCAAGAAGTTAAAAACGAATGCCACTTCAATTTCGGCAAAGCTTTCCCCTTAGACCAAAATGACCCAAAAAAGGCGGAAAAAAATTAAGGAAAAGGATAGGGGAAAAGCTTCCCTTCCATGGCCTAGGGGCCCTGTGCTACATTTATCAAATTGATCTCATCCTTGAGTTGTGTAAAATAGATCCAACAAAAAACCTCTATGCTTGAGGCTTCCGACTTATGAACCCGCGCCTTCATCCTTGAGGGCTTTGCGATGGCTTAATTTTTCATTTTGCCATAAATCAGCTAAATCTTGCTTGTGCGGCCTGGATTTGCTCCACAAGCAGGCTTGATAGGCCTTGTAATCCTCATCACAATAAAGATTACGGTTTTCCCAGCATTTAATGCCCAATCGTTCCGCTAAATGAGGAAATTCATGTTTCATGATTTTATAAATCTGTTTGGCCATCTCCCGAATCTCCCACTGAGCCCGCTCGCACATCCGCACATCCAAAAACTGCTGCATGGCCTGAAACCCCATGGCAAACTGCTCTCGGCTAAGGGTGGCCATGGGTAAGGCAAAGCGGGCATCTTCTTTTTGAATCCCCTCCGCAAGGCATTCATCGTAAAATTGGACCGTCTCTTTTTGAAGCTTTTGCCATTTTTGTAAAATTTGGGGGTTTTCCTGGATGCTTGGAGGAGTGACAAAGGCTTTGATGCCTTGATTAAACTCCACATAGCGTTGACTCATCTCCTCTCGCTCTACCCCGATATGATGCCGATTAAACTGGGCAGTGCAAGCCCGAGAAATATTATCCACCACAAAGACAAAAACAACCTGCCTTAAGGGACTGGTATGCCCGGTGCTGAGTTTTTCCGCGACAAAGCTCTCCATCTTGGCGCGCTCAATTTCTCCAGCGCGGATTTTTCTCCACATTTCTTCTGCGTTGTCTTTGGAATAACAGATGCGAAAGGCGGAGTACAACACTTCAATCGGGTCTTTGGAGACCCCTAAAAAGTTGACCTTCAATTGAGGAAACGCCATATCATTCATTTAAAAGTCCAATCCATAAGGTAAAAAATGCCCTGGCGGGCAGAAAGTTCGTCCAACCCCGTCAAACTTTGCAATGTCTTTAAAAAAGCGACGCCCGATTCTTCGGGACGGTCTAGGTCCCAATCCTTTAAACCCAATTCTTGGGCTAAAAGTTGTTCCACTTTTTTATAGTCTGCCAAGTCGTCAATCAAACCCAGTTTTTTGGCTTGGCTACCGGTTAAAACTCTGCCATCCCCCACTTCAGCTAGTAACTTTGCCTCAATGGGACGGCGAGACAATACATCGGCTAAAAATTGCCGATGCGTCTCCTGCAGTAGGGATTCTAGCAAAGAGCGTTCCTCTGGGCGCATGGGGCGAAATGAGTTTCCTATATCTTTGTTTTTACCGGCTTTTAAAGTTTCAAAGCGCAAACCCAGCTTTTGCGCCAGTCCTTGCGCATTCACCGACTCCATCAAAACCCCAATGCTGCCGGTTAAGGTACCTGGAGAAGCATAGATCTTGTCTGCGCCAATCGCGACATAATATCCACCACTCGCCGCGACCGACCCCAAAGAAGCAAAAACCTTCTTTTTTCCCCTCAAGCGGTTCAAGGCGGCAAAAATCTCCTGAGAAGGCCCAACCGCGCCACCGGGGCTATCGACTCGCAAGAGAACGCCTCGAACCCGGTTATCTTCACTTAAAGTTTGAATCCGCTCTAAGATTGCTTCACTATTAAAAATCACTCCCTTGACCTCGACCACCCCAATTTTTGCTCGCATGAAACTCCCCCGGAGCAGGGAAAGAAGCAGCGTGAGCAAAAAAAACACCCCTAAAGGAACCAACAGGGGGTGGCGTTTTACAAAGGACGCAGGTCGCGCGGAAGAAGAATGCCAAATCATACTATTTTTATCCTTAATTCCCCTCAAAGGGAGTTGTGAAGGCTCTAAAAAGCTCCCTTTTAAAGGCTGTTCAAGCCAAGCAAAAGGGCGGATTTAAATTGAAAAAAAGAAAAAAACCCGTAAAGCCACAAATCAGGCCGACTTGCTGGAAAAATCAGCAATCCAGCGAATCAGATTGATCACTACCAATAAAGCCCCTTCCAAGCGGCTTACCTGCCAACCGGTTCGCATAAAGAAGATCACCATGCAAACCATAGCCACCAAAATAACCATGCTGCTTTGCGCCTCATAGGAGACTTCAAGAGGGCTGCCCAGCATCCCGGCCAAACCTAAAACCCCAAGCAGGTTAAAGAGGTCTGAGCCGATCAGGTTGCCCGCGGCCATGCCGTGTTTGTTTTTCGCCACCGCCATCAAACTGGTTGCCAGTTCGGGCGCACTGGTACCCGCCGCTACAATGGTCACCCCGATCACCCAATCCGACACCCCAAAGGCGTGAGCGATTTCCGAAGCGGAATCCACCAGCAGATCCCCCCCACCAACCACGCAGGCTATCCCAAGCAGCAGCAGGGCATAGACCTTAAAGCTTACCTTTTCATGGGAGACCTCATCGTCTTCCAGTTGTTCTTTTTTGATAAAAAGAAACAGCATATACCCGATGAGCAAGCTTATCATCACCGCCCCTTCGGTAAAACTTAGGTTCATGGGCGAACCTTGGAGTTCCGGCTGCCCGCTTAAAAAAGCGAAGAGCTGGGCAGGGCCAAAAAGAAACCAAGAGAGCAAAAGGGTGACAAAGATCAAAAAAAATCCGTCCCGGTAAACCAGTTTGGGGCTGGTCTGCACAGAACGGATCATGGCCGTGCCCCCGAGAATAAAACCGAGGTTGAAGATGTTTGAACCCACGACATTCGAAACCGAGATATCGTTTTTACCATAGATCACCGCCACGGTGGTAACGGCAAATTCAGGGGCGGAAGTCCCGATAGCGACCACGGTCAACCCGATAACCAGGTCTGAAATACCTAAACTAGCGGCAATGGAACTTGCCGATTCCACCAGCCAATCCGAACCTTTCCAGAGCATGAGGATCGCAATAACGAATAAAGGAAGCTGAATCAGCAAGGTTTCTGTCATGTTTTTTTTAAAATTAGGTCTAAAAACTGCATTTAACTGCGAGGCTATAATTCTAAGAACCCTTAAAAAGTCAGCGGCTCTCAGCGAGCCTAAGATAAACCCATCAATCAATCCATGCTCGAGATTGATTTGTTTTCAGGCTTTAGGACGCATTCCCACCCCAAAACAGGGTTGCACCCAAGGCTAAATCATCTGCACGATTAAATAAACCAAAAAACCCATACAGCTATGAGTGGCAAGGTTTCAAAGCAATTGGTCTTGACAGAGGTCACCCGCCTGCTTGCAAGCGAAGAGGGGGTATTGACCCTCCTGACCGGGGCCTTGGCGATTTCTGATTTTGACTCGTTGGAAATGGCGCTAGAAGAAGCCCTCAAAGCCTATAACGGGAACCGTTCTTATTTCCGCGCCCTGATCCATCGCCACCAGCAGTCTCGTTAAATTCTCAATTTTTTGCAGTCGGCCAAATCTTTTAAAATTGAGCGAGGCGGGTACACCCCCTTAGGCAGGGTCAGATTGGGCAAAAGCCAGCACTCTTTCATCACAAAGCTTAAGGGGGAGATCACGCTATTGCAGCCTGCCTCCAAACCATCCCCTAAAAAGGCGCCGAACTTGTTCTTGCCGCTCAAACGCTTTTCTCCACCAATTTTCAAACTCATTTCAGGAAACTCCAAGGCCTCTTTTTGGGCGAGACTGCGAAATTCGAGGTTGCTGATCTTTGTCCCCGCGCCGAGGTTGATGTTGCGCCCTAAGATACTATCTCCAATATAGGAAAAGTGACCCGCTTCCACATGCTCTAAAAGAATCGAGTTTTTCATCTCCGTCGTGTGTCCGGCCACGCATTTGGGACCGATAAACAAGTTCCCCCTCAGATACGCCCCCTGGCGGACTTCGCTCCCCTCTAAAATGATGCAGTGATCTTTGATGGTGCTGCCCGCTTCGAGCATCACCCCCTTTTGGATGAAGATTTTGCCTTTTTTATCACAAAAATCCTGCTTTAAGATCCGGGTTTCCTTGATAAAGAGGCTGCGCTCTTCACTGCCTGAGGGGGTGCGGTAGCGTTGTTTGACGGCCTTGACGCTGCCTGCATCCTTTTTATCTTGAAAAAAGTCTTGAATAAAGGGTTGTAAGCGTTCTAAAGGGGTAAAAAGGTTTGCTAAATCAACAAAAAGCGACTGGGCCGGCCCGGAAACGGGCCGAGCGAAATAATGGCTCAGGTCTTGCCAGTCCATCAAGCCCCCTCGATCAAGCCGTAATTCATCATGGTCAACTGCATGAGGTTAAAAACCGTTTGATTTACGGGAATCGAGATTCCGTATTGCTGCGCTTTTCGGAGCAAGGTGCCTGCCAAGGGGTCGAGTTCAGGGAGTTGGCCTGCTTCTAGGTCTTTGAGCATATTGGATTTAACCTGACCTAAACGCAGCGCCTTATGCCGTAAGTCTTCGACCGTTTCTTCAGGGATTTCAACCCCTTCGGCCAAGGCCACCCGTTGCACCTCTAAAATCATCTGGTCTAAAGTAGGCCGCAGGGTATCGCAAGCTAAAATCTGACTCATATCGGTACGCGTCAAGGCACTGATCAAATTAAAACTATTGTTCCACAAAAAACTTTTCCAAATCTCTAAGGTAATGTTGTTGGAAATTTTATGCTCAATCCCCGCATGGCTTAAAATCTGGCTCAGCCACTCTAAACGGCGGGAAGGCTGATGATCCATCTCCCCATAGGTGAGGTGCGCCGGAGCTTGCTGGAGCAGGGTATTTTGCTCTGAAAAAAACCCGGAAAAACTAGGCACGCAGCCAATGACCAGATTCGAGCCCAACAAATCAGCTAGAATCTTTTCATTATCCAGCCCGTTTTGCAGACTCACGATGAGCGTGGAGGGGGTCAAAACCGGCAGCAAATTCATGGCGATTTCATAGGTATGAAAGGCCTTGACGGCAATCAAAACCAGATCTTGCACGGGAAGGCCATCCAAATCAGCATGAATGTTGGGCGTAAAATCATATTCCTGATCCAGCAAGCGCAGTTTCAACCCCTTTGCTTGCAGGCTTTCGACCCGGTTCGGCTTGTCGATAAAGATGACCTCATGACCGGCCTGAACAAGCTTGCCCCCAAAGTAGGCCCCGATTGCTCCGGCACCATAAACTAAAATTTTAACTTTGTTCATTATTTAAAAAGTCGCAAACTATCTTGAACGGAGACAAGTAAAATTAAAAACAACAACAATAAAAAACCCGTTCGGGTAACCCGATTTTTCCAGGCTGAAGAAAGAGGAGAGCCTTTAACCCGCTCAATGGCGAGAAGTAAAATATGCCCTCCATCCAAAGCGGGGATGGGAAAAAGGTTAAAAATACCCAATTGCAAAGAGATAAAACTCAAGAGTTCGAGGAGGTCGCTCATCCCGTTTTTCGCGGCTTGCCCCATCACCTGCGCGATCATAATCGGGCCTCCAATGCTATCGCTACCAGCCTTACCAGAAAACAATCGAAAAACAAAGTGGAAGGTTTTTTGACCGAGGTCCAATACCCGATTAACCCCCTGCCCAATCGCCTGGACAAAGGGAACCGAATTTTTCGTGCTCGGGGGGGCAATGCCGATATACCAGATTTTCCGGGTTTCGGAAAAGGAAGGCGCCACCATCACCTCTTGGGTTTCTCCGCTGGTTTTTTTCAAGAGCAGGCGAATGGGCGCGCCCGCGCCTTCTTGAATAAAGGGAGTGAGTTCATACCAACTGGTCAGGGACTGATTTTGAAAACGAAGGATCAGGTCTCCTTTTTCAATTCCCGCCAAGGCCGCGGGGCTACCGGGAGTCACCGCCCCCGCCCGGGCCTCCATCCAGGGGAGCCAGCCCGGTGAGCCTGAATCCGGCAAACCGATCAAGTTCATTTGCAAGGGGACTAGGGCTTTACCCCGGCGAACCCGCAGCTCGACCTTCTCCCCCTTGTGGGCAAAAAAAGCTTCATGGGCCTCTTGAAAGTTTTGCACCCCTTGCCCCGCGATGCTGACAATCAAGTCTCCCTTTTGCAGGCCTGCCTTCCAAGCGGGGGTGTCGGGGGTCGCCTGCCAGATTAAGGGGGGCTGCTCTAGGTATTGGGGGCGTTCGAGCCCCATCATAAACACCAAGGGCATGAGCAAAAAAGCGAGCACGAGATTCATCACCGGGCCGGCAAGCAAAACAAAAAGCTGCTGCAAAGGGGTTTTACTGGTGTAGGAATCGGGGTCGCCCGAAGCCTCTTCTTCCGTATCCAAACCCTTGAGCCGCACAAAGCCGCCGAGAGGAATCCAGCTCAACATGTATTCGGTTTCCCCGATCACCTTCCCCCAGGCCTTGGGGGGGAAGCCAATCGAAAACTCCAAAACCCGCACCCCCACCAAACGGGCCGCCGTAAAATGCCCCAACTCATGAACAAAGACCAAAAAACTCAAAGAAAGAATAAAAACAATCAAGGTGGTTAACATGGGGCTTGCTCCTGAGCGAATTTACGCCCCCATTGGTCGGCGGCAAGGGCTTGATCTAGTGTATCGAGCGTCCAGGGGAATTGGCTACCCGTGGTCGATTTTTCTTGCTTTAAGCGTTCCATCAACTCGCCTAAACAACTTAAAATTCTCATAAAGGGGATTTGATCTTGTAAAAAAAGTTCCACTAAAACCTCATTGGCACCGTTCAAGGCCGCGGGAGCCCCTCCCCCCAAGGCAATCGCTTGATAGGCGTAGGCAATGCTGGGAAAGCGTTCCAAATCCGGTGGCTGAAAATGCAAGGCCCCCAATTGCGCCATATCGAGAGGGGCCACCCCCGAAGCAATGCGCTGGGGAAAGGCGAGGCAGTAGGCAATGGGAGTGCGCATATCCGGGGTGCCCATTTGAGCGATCAGGCTGCCGTCTTTATAGGCCACTAAGCTGTGCAGAATGGATTCGGGATGCACCACCACCTTGATTTGTTCTGCTTTGAGGTCAAAAAGCCAATGCGCCTCAATGATCTCTAAGGCCTTGTTCATCATGGTCGCCGAATCAATGGTGATCTTTGCCCCCATCGACCAATTGGGGTGTTTTAAAGCCCTTTCTTTGGTAATGGAAGCAAATTCTTCTTTGGCCAACTGGCGAAAGGGCCCCCCTGAAGCGGTCAAAGTGATGTGGGCCACATCTTTGCGTTCGCTCCCCTGCAAGGCCTGAAAAATGGCGTTATGCTCGGAGTCAATGGGCAAAAGAACGACCTTGTTGTTGCGTACCCCTGCCATCACCAAGGAACCGGCCATCACAATGCTTTCCTTATTCGCCAAGGCCACCCGTTTTTTCGCCGCAATCGCGGCCAGCACGGGCCGAATTCCGCAAGCCCCCACCAGAGCGACCACCACTTGGGTGGCTTCTTCACATTGTGCCACGGCGATTAACCCGGCTTCTCCCTCCTCAATCCGAGGGCGGTAATCAGGGGGCAAGAAAGACATAAATTCAGCGGTCTTCCCCAAACCGAGGGCAATCAAGAAGGGGCGAAAGCGCAGAGCCTGCTCCGCTAAAACCGCGATGCGCGAATTCCCGCTGAGAGCCACCACTTGGTATTGATCTAGGTTGCGGGCAATCACCTCCAAGGTGGAAACCCCAATACTGCCCGTAGAGCCTAAAATCGCGATTCCTTGAGGCTTCATGATCCGCTTAGGGTGAGCAGCCAATAAAGAGGCAAGCAGGTTAGGTAGGCATCGAAACGATCTAAAATCCCCCCATGACCGGGGAGAATATTCCCCGAATCCTTAATCCCGCAAAAACGCTTGAATTTAGACTCGAACAAATCCCCTGCCTGGGCGGCAAAAACCAAAAGCAAAATCAGGCCGACCAATAGAGGCCAAGGCATAAGCTTAAGATACCAACCCCCAAACCCCAGCCCGAAAAGCAGCCCACCGAGATAGCCAAAGAGGCTGCCCTCAATGGTTTTATTGGGGCTGATCGCGGGGGCTAATTTATGCCTGCCAAAGCGCTTGCCCCCAAAATAGGCGGTGCTGTCGTTAATGGCGGCGGTTAAAATGATAAACAGCAGAATCCATTCCCCATCCAGACGATTAAAGCGCAAAACCGTCAAAATGTAAAAAGGGAAGGTGATCCAAAGCAAGGGCAAGGTCTGCCAGAGCAAGCCTTCTTTATACCCCCCCCGCACGATCCAAGGAGAACTGAGCAGAGTACTCAGCAAAAATCCAGAGAGCAGATAAAACAGATTGAGATTACCCTCTTGATAAAACCACCCGGCCCCAAAAGCCAAAAAATGATGCAGGTACAAGGCGGTAGGGCGCAGAGGCAAGCCTTTACGAGCGCCCGCTTGGGCGTATTCACGCGTGGCGATCAACCCTAAAGCCGCGGCAATGAGGACAAAAGTGGGTCGCGGGGTGTAAAAAAGATAGGCCCCCGCCGCTACCACCAGCCCGGCGGCGGAAATGACCCTCAAACGGAGTTCGCTAACCGGCATGCACCTTCCCCATCCTACGGGCGCGCATGGCATATACCTCAATGGCTTTGAGCAGTTCTTTTTTGCTGAAATCGGGCCAAAGGAGTTCGGTAAAATAAAACTCCGCGTAAGCCGCCTGCCATAAAAGGAAGTTGGAAAGGCGCAACTCGCCGCTCGTGCGGATCACGAGGTCTAATTGAGGCAACCCCTTGGTATCTAAATACCCGCAGAGGGTTTCTTCCTTAATGGCCTCCGGGTCGAGGCTCCCTTCTTGAACCTTGCGGGCGATTTTTTGGGTCATGCGCACCAATTCATCTCGCCCCCCGTAATCAACAGCTAAGCAGAGGGTCATCCCTTGATTGCTTTTCGTTTTTTCCAAGGCTTCGGCTAAAGGGGTCTGTACAAACTCAGGTAAGCGGTCCCGGCGCCCCAAAAGGCGCAATTGGATGTCGTTTTGAATTAGGTTGTTCAACTCTTTGCGTAAATATTCCTCAAAGAGCTGCATCAAGGCGTTGACCTCGGTAACGGGTCGTTGCCAATTCTCGGTAGAGAAGGCGTAGAGGGTTAAAACCTCAATGCCCAACTCCCGTGCGCCCTCAACGGTTTCACGCACGATTTTAATGGCCGACTTGTGACCCATAATGCGGGGGAAATGTCGCTTTTCCGCCCACCGGCCATTGCCATCCATGATGATACCAATGTGCTTAGGCAGGGTATGGGGCTTTTGCTTTGCTTGGTTCAAGGAGCTTCACAATGGGGGTAAGAGAAAAGAATTATAATAGGGCAAGCAGGTTAATTTTGCAAGCTGAGGGGGAGGGCGGCCATTTTGGCCGCCTCAATCAGGAAGAAAGGAGGGAGGCAAACCCTGGAGCCATTTCCAAATAAACCGCCTCGCCGATTGCTTGTTGCTCTGCCAAAATCTCGTTGAGATATTCAGGGCGGGTGAGTAAATTGGTCAAAACCGCTCGCAAGACAACAATATCTTGAGCGTATCCGGTTGACTCTAATGTAGTTCGACTGGTAAAACTTGTTCCCGCCTCCCTTTGGCGTTTTTGCAACTCAACATTGATCTGATTTAAAAGAAGGTTGATGTCACGGGTTTGCTTTTTGTTTTTTAAAAGCTTAGCCAACTCAGGGGGGCAAAAACGATAGGTTAAAATACAAACCTCGGGAATACTGGTCCGCTCAAAACAGGGATGAGCGTCAATGAGCAAAGCAAACCGCTCAGAAAGGCTTAAGGCCCGCTTTAAAAGGTTGTGATAGCCTTGAGTGCACAACATTTTTAAGGTAAACCAAAGTTTTAAGGCATTAAAGCGGCGGCTCCCCTCAAAATTGGTCTGGCCGATATCCACAGAGCCTTTGCGAATAATATAATTGGCGTTTTGCCGCCAGGCCTCTAAACTCGCCTGCTGCTTAAACAACACCGCCGAATGGCTCATGGATAAATAAAAGAGCTTGTGTCCATCCAAAACCACGGAATCCGCCTTTTCGACCCCTTTAAGCTTGTCGCGCAACTGCGGGCTGACTAAAAGAGCCCCACCCCAGGCGGCATCGACATGAAACCAGATTTTTTCCCTTTCGCAGAGAGCTGCCATTTCGGGCAAGGGGTCGATGTTCCCCGTTTCCGTGGTGCCGGCAATCCCAATGAGGGCTAAAATCTTGAGTTTGGATTTCTTGAGCCCTTTAACCTCTTGCTTTAATAATTTCAAATCAATACGGTTATGCTGATCCACGGGAATCTGGATTACCGACTCTTCGCCTAAACCTAAGATGCTCGCTGATTTTGTCACCGAATAATGCACCCGCCTGCTTGTTAAGATCACTACCCCTTCGATTCCCTGCTCACGGTAGACCTGATAGACCCCTTTTTTGCGGATCCCCGGTAAAACCGACTCGCGCGCTACCGCCAAGGCCGTGAGGTTGCCTAAAGTTCCCCCACTGGTGGTATTGCCCAAGGCGATCCCCGGGTGCTGGATCACCCGCTTGTAAAAGGCTTCCGGCAGATCATAAACCAGGCGATGAAGCCAACTGATCGTTTGCCGCTCAATATAGGTCGAGGCCAACGCTGTTTCAATCTTCACCTGATTTTGGTTGATCGCCGTAATCAAAATATCGACCACCACCGAAAACCAAGGCAAGGCCGTGGTCATGTGACCGATATAACGAGGGTTGTTGATCCGTACGGAGTTGTCTAAAATCTTCGTCCGGCACTCGGCGAACACGGTTTCAATGGGGAGACCCTCTAAGGGAGGGGCGACCTCAGAGAAAAGGCGAGCTAATTCAGGCAAGGTGATATCTGCGTGGATTTTTTTCTGCTCCGGATTTTTTACCCAATCCACCGCGATATCCACCGCGATTTCGCACCATTTTTTAAAGGTCGCGTCATCGCCGGGGCCAACAAAAAACTTTTGGGTGATCGCGTCAATCTCCGCTTGGAGCTGATTGAGTTCCATCTCCCCCCCTTGTTTTCTTTTTTTGTTCAAAAAACTCCTCTCCTCCAGGGGCTAAATACCTAAATAAGCCTGCTTCACCTCAACAGATTGAGCTAAGTCGCCGGCTTTACCGCTCAGGGTAATGTGCCCATTTTCCATGACAAAGGCACAGTTTGCAGACTTTAAGGCAAGAGAGGCATTTTGTTCAATGAGAAAAATGGTCATTTGCCTTTCTTGATTGATTATCTTAATAATCTCAAAAATTTGCTGAATAATCAAGGGGGCGAGCCCTAAACTGGGCTCATCCAACAAGAGCAGCTTGGGCCGGGCCATCAAGGCACGGGCAATGGCCAGCATTTGTTGCTCCCCTCCGCTCAAGGTACCCGCTTTTTGTTGGCGCCGTTCCGCTAAAATAGGAAAAAGCTCCAGGCAATAACGCAGGTCCGCTTGCGTCCCTAAAGCGTCACGGCGCAGATAGGCCCCTATTTCAAGATTTTCCAGCACCGTAAATTTAGGAAAAATCCGCCGCCCCTCCGGGACTTGGATCAAGCCTTTTTTTACGATTTCTTCAGGAGGGAGGTTTTGAATCTCTTCCCCTTGGTAGACAATTCGGCCCTCACGGGTTTGGAGTAAGCCGCTGATCGTCTTTAAGGTGGTGCTCTTTCCCGCTCCGTTTGCCCCGATTAAGGCGACAATCTCCCCTTGACGCACCACCAAATCCACCCCCTTGAGGGCCTCAATCCCTCCGTAGCCGCTTTTGACCCCTTCCAGCCTAAGCATGCCCCCCCTCCGCGCCTAAGTAGGCGGTAATCACCGCGGGGTTTTTTCGAATCTCTTCGGGGCTGCCGCCGGCAATACTCCGCCCACGATCCATGACAATGACCGAATCCGAAATCTTCATCACCAGTTTCATGTCATGCTCAATCAAGAGAAAAGATAAGGAAAATTCTTCTTTTAAGCGCACAATCAACTGATCCAGCTCTGCTGTTTCCGCCGCGTTCATCCCCGCTGCCGGCTCATCGAGCAACAGCAGGCGAGGCTCGCTCGCCAAGGCTCGCGCGATTTCCAAACGCCGTTGATCCGCGTAGGCTAGGTTTTTAGCCGAATTCAAGGCTTGCTGGAGCAGGCCCATGACCTCTAAAAAGTAATAGGCTTTTTCTTTAATCTCCTTTTCTTCCGCAAGGTGGCGACGGGTATGGAAAAAAGCGTCCAGAAAGTTCGCCTTAAAGCGGCAATGAGCCCCCACCATGACATTCTCAATCACCGTGAGGGAGTCAAAAAGGCGGATGTTTTGGAAGGTACGGGCCAAGCCTAATTTAGTGATCTGGTGGGGTAAAAGCCCCTTGAGGGGGGTTGCCCCATCTAAAAAAATCTGCCCCTCGCTAGGGCGCGTCATCCCCGTGAGGCAATTGAATAAGGTGGTTTTTCCCGCTCCGTTTGGGCCGATGAGGGCTTTGATCTCTCCTGAGGCGATTTGCAGATCGACCCCGTCTAGGGCTTGAATGCCTCCGAAGGTTTTTTTCAGCCCCCGTACCTGAAGTAGCGGGGTCATGCCTTGCTCGCTTTATCGCGTTCGTAGCGGGGGCGCAAACGAGGCACCAAACCCTGGGGGCGAAAAATCATCATCGCCACCATCAAGGCCCCAAAGAGCAGCATGCGGTATTCGGCTAAGAAACGCAGGTATTCGGGGAGTAAAATCAACAAAATCGCGGCCAACACAACCCCCAAAACACTCCCCATCCCCCCTAAAACCACAATGGACAAAATAATCGCCGATTCAAAGAATTGAAAGCTCGCGGGATTGATAAAACTGGTTTTAGCGGCAAAAACAACCCCCACGACCCCGGCCCAAAAAGCCCCCAGTCCAAAGGCGTTGAGTTTGGTTTTCGTGAGGTCGATGCCCATGGCCTGGGCCGCGAGCTCGTTTTCTCGAATCGCCATCCAGGCCCGGCCCACCCTAGAATATTGCAAGCGTTTGGTGGCGGTAATGGCCAAAAGCAAGATTCCCAACATGATATAAAAAAGAAAGACAATCCCCCCCTCATAATCAAACCGGAACCCGAAAAAAGTCGGCTTGGGAATGTTGGGTATCCCTTGGACCCCGAAGGTGAAATCGGCTTCGTTTTCCAAAAGCAAGCGGAGGATCTCTCCAAAACCCAAGGTGACAATAGCGAGGTAGTCGCCTCGCAGGCGCAAGACTGGAATCCCCAATAAGATGCCCATCGCCGCCGCGAGCAGCCCCCCAACCCCTAAGCTCTGCCAAAAACCCCAGCCCAGGTAATGATGCAATAAACCGTAGCTGTAAGCCCCGATAGCGTAAAAGGCGACATAACCTAAATCCAGCAGGCCCGCCATTCCCACCACAATATTTAATCCCAGGGCCAAGGTGATATAGGCCATCGCGGTAATCAGGATATTCACCTGATACCCGCCGGCCACCCAGGGAACCAGACTTAAAACCAGAAACAAAAGCAGCAAAACCCGTTGGTTGACAAGCAAATGGGCCCGAGCCGCCAAAACCCCCGGAGCGGGGCTGCTGCGCGCCTGTTGAGGCCGATGCACCAATAGGTAACGCCAGAGCCAAGAAAGAGAAAAGGTGAGGGCAAAAACGCCCATCAGCCTTCCCCAACGCCAGTCTAAGGTTTTTTCAATAAAATCGACCTTCATTCCCACCAAGGGTAGAGCGAGCAAGGTCAAACCAAAGGCCGTACTGAGGTGGCGGAGTAGTTCTTTGCGCATCACACCTTTTCGCTCTGCTGTTGGCCTAAAATCCCGGCAGGGCGAAAGATCAAGATCAAAACCAGGCAACCAAAGGCAAAAACATCTTCATAGTCGGAAGAGACATAACCAGCCGCAAAGGCCTCGACCAGCCCCAAAACAAGCCCCCCCAAGGCCGCCCCCGCGACACTGCCGATCCCGCCCAATACCGCGGCGGTAAAGGCTTTAATCCCCACTAAAAAACCGATATTGTAATTGATCTGGCCCATGTGACTCGAGATCAAAACCGCGCCAACGGCAGCCAAAGCACTGCCGATGACAAAGGTCAAGCTGATCACTTGGTCCACCTTCACCCCCAGCAACATCGCCATTTCACGGTCTTGCTCAATGGCGCGCATGGCGCGGCCCGTTTGGGTATAGCGTAAAAAGAGAAACAACCCCCCCAATACGGTAAGGCTCACCAAGGTGAGAATCAATTCCCCCGACCCGATGTAATCGCTGAGGAAATCAACTTCAACCAGATTATACAACAGGCTGGGAAAGGCAACGAAGTCCGCTGTTTGAGCTAAGATGACATATTCGCGCAGAAAGATCGACATTCCAATAGCGCTAATCAAGGGAGCAAGGCGATTGGCCCCCCGCAAGGGCCTGTAAGCCACCTTTTCAATGGTGTAACCGTAGGCGGCCCCATAAGCGGCGGCAAAAAGCAGGGTGAGCAATAAAACGGCCCACAAGGAAAAACCTAAAAGGCTGCAAATCGCGGCAGCGGTCAATCCCACAAAAGCGCTGATCATATAGACCTCGCCATGGGCGAAATTGATGAGGCCCAAGATACCGTAAACCATGGTGTAGCCCAAGGCAATCAGCGCGTAGATGCTGCCTCGGGTCAACCCGCTAAAGGCAAGCTCAAAGAAGTATTGGCCGTCCACGGGCGGTTATGGTGTAGAGTTAATCGACAGCGATGAAAGCACCTTTTTTAACCTGATAAACAGAAAACCCGCTGCCAATCACATCTCCCTTTGCGTCAAAACGGATCTTGCCCAAGGTGGTTTGCGCCTCGTTTTTTTGCAAAGCGGCTTTAATCTGGTCTGGGTCGGTGCTGTGAGCGGCTTGAATGGCTTTGACCAAGGCGGTAAAGGCGGCGTGGGCTTGCAACCCAAAATTGCCGGGGGTTTGGCCCCGCGCTTTGAGTTTTTTTAAGACCTCCAGGGTTAGGGGCTGGGTGGAAATATCGGCGGGGCTGGTGGCGTAGTAGCCTTCAACAAATTGACGGCCAATCTTTAAAAAACTGGGGTCCTTGACTCCATCCCCGCTGATGAAGTCCATTTTCAGGCCTTTTTTACGGGCCTGGGTAACAATTTTGCTCGCTTCGGGGTGGTAGCCGCCAAAGGCGACGATTTGGGGGCGCAGGCGCTTTAGCTTATGAATCAAGGCAGAATAGTCCACCGCGCCGGGGGTCACCCCCTCAAAGAGCAAAGGCGTGATCCCTCGCTTTTTTAAGGCTTCTTTCAACTGATGGGCAAGGCCCTTCCCGTAATCGCCCTTATCGTGAACAATAGCGATTTGCTTGTATTTGAGTTTGTCTACAATGAAGTCGGCCTGGCGAATTGCCTGCACCGCGTCGTGGGGAATGGTGCGGAAAAAGTAGGGATTTTGCCCATTTAGGGTGAGGCTCGGCAGGGTGGCGCTGGGGCTGATGACCAGGAGTTTTTTCCCTCGATAAACGCTTAAGGCGGCGTTGGTGGCCCCCGAGCAAATATGCCCGATCACGGCGATAACCTTTTGGTCCATTAGCTTAGAAGCCACAATGGTTGCCGCGTTGGGCTGGCAAACATCATCTTGAGCAATGATTTTTACCCTGCGCCCTAAGAGCCCGCCTTTTTTGTTGAGTTCCTCCGCGGCGAGCATCACCGTATTTTTAGGAGGAATACCATAAGGCGCGAGGTCGCCACTGAAGGAACCGGCTACCCCGATTAAAATAGGCTCCGCAGCCCAAGCCTGGGGAATGAAGGCAAATAAAGCGAAGGCGAACAGAATAATCAGATTGCGCATTGTTTTGTTAAATCTTTAGAGGTACCTCATGAAACAGCCTAGCCCCTGACTTGGCGTAAGTCAATAGAAGGGGCGCTAAGGCGTGCCCTGTGCCCTCCATCACCAGCAAGCCGCCAACTCCCCCCATACCGCATCGAGGGTTAGGCTCCGCTGGCAATTCGTATGCCCCAAGGGGCAAACCCGCTTAAAGCAGGGCGAACAATCGAGGTTTAAACTGACCACCTTGGCCAAGGGGTTGAGCGGACCTGTCCAAATAGGGCTGGTGCTGCCAAATAAAGCCACCTGCGGCAAACGCAAGGCCGCCCCTAGGTGCATGGCCCCCGAATCATTGCTCACCAAAGCCTTGGCTTCACTCAAGAGGGCCACCAATTGCAACAGCTTGGTCTTGCCCGTTAAATTCAGCACCCCTTTTGCCTCGGCAAAGGGATAATCCCCCTCCATCCCCACCACCACCACCGGGTGCCCCGCTTGGGTGAGCCGACTTGCCAGGGCTTGCCAATAAGCCAAGGGCCACTGCTTCGCCGGGCCGTAGATCGCCCCGGGAGCCAAGACAATAAAGCCTTTTGGCAAGCTCAACCCGCCTAAATGCTCCCTTACCCAGGTTGGAGTCAGCTCTAGGCGAGGCTGGGCCGGGCCTGTTTTCCCCAGGAGTTCTAAATACTCTTGGATCAGGTGCCGACTCCTCGCCTCGGCCCGATAGGGCACGGCCTGGGTGAGCAAAAAACCTCGGAACGATTCCCGGTGCCCAATTCGGGCCGGCGCCCCACTGGCAAAGGCCATTAAGGCGGAAGAAAAACTAGGGGGAAGGAGATAAAACAGGTCGTAGCCCCGCTGCTTCAAGGCCCGCCCAAAAGCCCAGGGGCGCTGAATTTGTTTGTTGTAACCGAGGATTTCGCCCCGCTGCGGCAGGGGAAGCCCGCGCAGCCCCTCTGGAACGATCAAGTCCACCTGAGCTTGAGGAAAACGCAACAGTACTTGCTCCACAAAGGCCGTGGATATGAGCAGATCCCCTAAGTGATTGGGGACGCGAATGCAAATCTTGAAAGCCCTCACAAAACCTCGAAATTAAAGCTTGCGTTCAGGGAAGACCAGATACTTGCGTAAAAAGAAATTGATTACAAAAAGAATCAAGCTGGCAATCGCTTTCGACCAACCCTCGGCAAAGCCCAGGTTCGCCAAAAAAACCACCGAATACACATCCACCGCTCCCCCAATGACCACCACAAAGAGATACATCAATAGCTCAATCGGGGTACTCCAACTGGCGTTATGACGAAACAACAGCAAGATACACAACAGGTAATTGACCAAGGCGGCCCCCACATAGGCGCTCACTCCGGCCTCGACCAAAGGAACCCCGGCTTCGCGCATCCCTAAAAACATGCCTAAATTCGCCAGCGCGGCCGTGCCGCCGATAAAGAAATAAATCAAAAGCTGAATGGGCAGCGGGGCCTGGTGGGCATTATAGCGAAAAATACAGTAGAGGGCGCGAAAGGCGTCTTTCATCCCGATTTTTTTGCCTTCTTCATAGGTCCGCCCGGAATAGCTAATCCCAATTTCATAAACCCTCGCCTTGGAATGAGCCACCTTAGCGACCACTTCGGGCTCGAAACCAAAACGCTTCTCTTTTAAATCTAAACCTTGGAGCAATTCCCGCTTAAAAACCTTGTAACAGGTTTCCATATCCGAAAGGTAAAGATCGGTGAACATATTGGACAAAAGGGTCAAAAACTTATTGCCCATGGTATGCCAAAAATACATCACTCGATGCTGCTTGCCCGAGAGGTAGCGGCTGCCGATTACGACCTCGGCGGTTTCTTGGATCAACGGCTGGAGCAGAATCTTTAATTCTTGGGGGTCATATTCCAAATCCGCGTCTTGGATGGCGATAAAATCCCCCGTTGCCGCTTTAATCCCCGTATGTAAAGCCGCGCCCTTACCCTGGTTGACCGGGTGATGAAAAACACGCACCGAGGCATGCTCGTCGGCCAGTTCATGGGCAATGCGCAAGCTCTCGTCTTTACTGCAATCATCGACGAGCAACAACTCCAGTCGCAACCCGGGCTCGGCAATGGCTAAAACCCGATCCACACAAACCCGGAGTGTATTTTCTTCGTTGTAGCAGGGGATAATAATACTGAGGGTATGACTTGACATGACCATAGGTAAAAAGGGTTGAAGGCATCATAATGGGCCAAATCCATTCTTACAAGCGCTTAAGGTTGACTTCTTTGGCAAGGAATTGGCATAGCCTTGGGGCAACTCTTGATTTTTAATCGGTATGACTTCATGAAAGCAAAGTTGACTTACACCTTGTTGATCCCTTTATTGGTCGCCTCTTGCACCGCCTATCGCCCAGCGGGAACAGCTCACCTCCAAGACGAATTTTATGTCCCTCCAAGGTGGGAGGCCCCCTTAGACTATGAAGCGAACCCGGCAAAACAAAAACCAGCAAACTTTGCCCCCAATTTTGCGGCCTCTCCAACCAAAGGGGGTTGGTTGGCTCCGGCTTTTGCGTCCAATTCGCCCTACAGCAAAGGAGAAGGCTTTACTCCCCGCTTTGAAGCCAAAGGCACAGAACCCCAAGAACAGATGAAAGGCTATGCCTCCTGGTATGGGCCCGGATTTCATGGGAAACAAACCGCCAATGGAGAAGAATACGACCAAAACGGGATGACCGCGGCCCATAAGTTTTTACCCATGAACACCTGGGTCAAGGTCACCAACGAGCAAAACGGGAAGACGGCGATTGTGCGCATCAATGACCGAGGCCCCTATAAAAAAAATCGCATCTTGGATTTAACCAAAGAGGCGGCAAAAGCCCTGGGCTTTTTTAACCAAGGCACGGCCCCGGTGCGCTTAAGGGTATTAAAATACCCTAAGGGCTACGACCCCGCAAAGGGATTAGAACCTTATAAACAAGTGGTGGTGCAGGTGGCGGTTTTTACCGACTCAACTCGCGCCATGCGCTTAAAAGAAGAGTTGAGCCGTCGCTATGGGGCGATTCCCTTCTTGGTGGATCAACCTAAAAGGGGCTCTTGGCATGTGGTAGCCGGGCCTTATGATGAAAGAACCCTAGCCGCAAAGATTAGCGGGAAGTTGAAAGCCAATGGAATCTCTGGGTTTGTGCGTAGCTACAGAAAATAGCAAAACAGACAGCGCAAACTCAATTGGCTAATTGCGAGTAACCGGCTGGGATGTGTTGGTTTTCCTTTAAAGCCTGGTTTTGATCTTCCTCTTCTTCGGTTTCATATTGAATGGGCTCTCCATCCTCACCGCGATATTGAGAATCGCCATAGAAGTAATAAGGATCATCTTCTTGCAGGGGGGACTGAAATAAACGAATCCACCAATAAAAAAAGAGCGCGATAAAACCAAAAGCGAGAAAAAAAGAAAAAAGCTTGGAGATCGATTTCATTTGTTTTATATAGGGATTATGCCTAACTTTTTATATTATACCCCGCAAGGGCTAAAGGATCAAGTTTTTTTGCCATCCCCTTTAGGGAAGCATCGGCCTCTGCCCTTGATTTTATTTTTTTTCATTCTATTTTTTACCCTCTTAACCCCTACTGCATCGCAAGCGGAAAACTATGCCCAGCGATTTGCCAAGGGGGAAAACTTTTATCTTTTTCACCCTCCCTTGGTGAGCGAGTTTTTTTTAGGACTCGTTGAGTTGCGGGGCAACCCCGCTCGAGCGCGGGCAAAAATCAAAGCTGAAATCTTAGCCTGCGCAATTGGTACGAATTCGCAATCCACCTGCCAGCAAGACCACTACCGCATCGAAAAGAAAAAAAGACACATCTCCAACCAAGTTATCGCCAAGATAAACTGGACGGCCATTGAAGAGATTCATCGAGGCAAAACCAGTTTACTGCGGTTGACCTGGCGCCCCGAACTGATCAACACCGAAATCCGCCGGATGGAAGATTACCTGCAAAACCTCAATGTGGCTTATGAATCCGGCACCTACCGCATCCCCAGGGAAATCTCTCGGGTTCAATTCGCCTTGCGCCTCCCCAGGCGAGTCGAAATCAGGGTAGAGCGCCGCTTAGCCAAGGTATTGCTGGAACTCTACCAAAACCCGCCTCAAGATCAACGAGACGAAATGACCTTGGTTTTTGATTCTTCCACGGTGCTGAAAGACAAAGACCTAGCCAGTTTCACCCTCTTTTTAAAGGCGGATTCGATTCGTATCAATCACCTTAAATTTAAAGTTGAACCTGCCGCGCATGCTTTCAAGTAGAGTTTGCGGAGAAAAAAAAAGCGTGATAAACTAAATTAGATAACGCGGTAGACTGTCGCGTTAACCAACCGATCTATGGAGTAGGCATGGAGAAAATTTGGCTCAAGGAATACCCCTCGGATGTGCCTGAAGAGATTGAATTAGATCGTTATCAATCCATCAATGAAATCTTGGAAGAGGCCTTTGAAAAATACAGCGCAAGACCCTCTTATTCCAATATGGGTCACACGATCAGCTACTTAGAGCTCGACCGTTTGACCATGGCTTTTGCCAACTATCTTCAATTTGAATTGGGCTTAAAAAAGGGGGAACGGGTCGCCATTATGATGCCCAATTTGATCCAATACCCCGTTTGCCTGTTTGGTATTTTGCGCGCCGGAATGATCGTGGTGAATGTCAACCCCCTGTATACGGCACGGGAATTGGAACACCAATTAAAAGATTCCGGCACCAAGGCGATTATCGTGGTTGCCAACTTCGCCCATACCCTAGAAAGCTGCCTCTTAAAAACCATGGTGGAACACATTGTGGTGACTGAAATCGGTGATATGCTCCCCCCGGTGAAAAAAACTCTCGTCAACTTTGTGGTAAAGTATATCAAACACATGGTGCCCAGCTATAACCTGCCCAAAGCGGTGCCCTTTCTCACCGCCCTCAAGCTCGGCAAACAAAAGCACTTTAAGCCCGTGACCGCAAAAAAGGAAGATATCGCCTTCTTGCAATACACCGGCGGCACTACGGGAGTCAGCAAGGGGGCTATTTTAACCCATGGGAACATCGTGGCCAATGTACTCCAGGCCAAAACCTGGATCGGTCATACCTTTGTAGAGGGAAAGGAAATTGCCATTACCCCTCTTCCCCTGTATCATATCTTTTCTTTAACCGCGAATTGCCTGTTCATGACCACCCTTGGCAGCCTCAATGTGTTGATTACCAACCCTAGAGATATGCCGACCTTTGTCGCGGAATTAAAAAAGTGGCCCTTTACCTTTTTTACGGGGCTCAACACCCTGTTTGCGGGGTTGTTGAATCAGCCCGATTTTGCGAGCGTTGATTTCAGTCATTTAAAAATCACCCTCGGTGGCGGCATGGCCGTAACCCACGCCGTGGCCGAAAAATGGAAGTCGGTGACCGGGCATGTACTCTTAGAGGCCTACGGCCTAACCGAAACAAGCCCCGCGGTCTGCATCAATCCGGTCAATTTAAAAGAGTATAACGGCTATATCGGTTTACCCATCTCCTCGACTTTAGTCTGCATCCTAGACGAAAACGAGAAAGAAGTCCCCTTGGGAGAGCGGGGAGAACTGTGCATTAAAGGGCCGCAGGTAACCCAAGGGTATCATAACCTTCCTGATGAAACCGCCCACCTCTTTTCTAAAGAGGGTTGGCTGAAAACCGGGGATATCGCGACCATGACCGAGCAGGGTTATGTCAAGATCGTTGACCGAAAAAAGGATATGATCTTAGTCAGCGGGTTTAATGTCTATCCCAATGAACTCGAAGATGTAATCAGCGAGATGGAGGAAGTCTTAGAAGTAGCTGTCTTAGGCGTGCCCGATGAAAAAAGCGGTGAGGTGGTTAAGCTGTTTATTGTCAAAAAAGACCCCAAACTCACCAAGCAGGATGTGCAGGTTTACTGCAAACAGCACCTTACCGGGTACAAGCGACCAAAATATATCGAATTCATTGATGAATTGCCCAAGACCAATGTGGGCAAGGTTTTACGCCGCGCCTTACGGGAACGGCATATCTATCCGACCTAGGCGCAGCAAACAGAAACCCGCCCCCTTCACAAGGGGTGGGGTTTAAGGCGCTGAAGAGAGCGCTTGCGCCTTTTTGCGCATCGCGGCCTCAACGGTTTGGCTTAAGTCCGCGGTAAAATCCCCCACCTTGCCGGCCTCGACTCCACAAAACTTATTGAGCGTATCTTGCAGCTTCACCACCTTTTTCGCTTGGTATTTCGACATGGCCACGCAATAGTCGCATTTCCCCTTTGCCGGTTCTTCAATTTGCAGGCTATAGACCACAAAGAGCGGCTGCATCAATTTAATGATGTTGAGCATACATTGTCGGTCACGGTAGGGCGAAAGACGAAAGGGCTTATATCCATAGCCCTGCACCAACAGCTTTCTTAAAATCAATTGCTGGCAACTGGGAGTGGAAAGATATTTGATATCCTTTCCCGCTTTCGTTTTTAAGTTTTCCAAGGGCTGACCTTTGTAGGGAAAATGGCAAACATCAAAAGAAACTTGGCTGTTCGCCCCAACCCCTAAGGGCATTTTTTGAATCTCTCCGGCCACAAAGTCGAAAAAGACGGCCTTGCCAACCTGGAGTTTGGATAAATCAACCCGCTCTTCCAACAGCTTTTCAAGATGAATTTGGGCAAACAGGTCACTGGAAAAAAGGGAAAAGAAAAAAAAGAGCAGGGGGAAAATTTTCACGGGGGTACCTCACTAGATAAATCAACCTAGCAGGCAGCGCCCGATTGAACAAGAGAGCTTCTCATTCTTTTCAAGAAGCTCTCTACCCTCAAAAATCCTTACAAAAAATCAATCAACTCCGCAAACTAATCGGCATATCAAATCCGTCTTTTTCATTTTTAGCTTCCACTTGCTCTGCTTCTTCTTGAGCCTGTTGCGCCTGGATTTGGTCATAATTGCGTTTGCGCGACTCTTCATGCAGTTCGAGGTCGGTTAAGGCGTTGTAGAGTTCGCGAGCTTGCTCGCTCGCTCCCTTAATCTGGCAGCGCTTGGTAAACAACACTTCCAGCCCCTCCCGAGCGGCGCCCAACAGTTCTTGCAAATCCGGCAAGGGGAAGAGATCCCTCGCCTCTAAGGTGAGCCAGGCAATTTTAATATAGGGGTCAATCTCAAACTGCTTGGTCATGATCGCCGTTTCAAGATGCTCTTTAATCGTTTCGTTTAAAAACCGAATCAGCTTCGAGGCGCTTTCCTTGGCTTCTTTGTTGTACCCTGAATACAGCTCTGCCTTAAACTCGTTGATACCATCAGCGGCAATAATCATGCGTTTTTGCAAAATAATGTCGCGGTGAATCTCGGGCATCAGTTTTAAGTTTTCCTTCACCTTTTCTTTAAAAATCGGCATATTGGCATACAATAAAGTCAAGGTGAAATAGATGTACAGCAAATGACTGGCTTTCTTTTTGGTATCCTTCACATTTTGCGATTCCGTCCCCTTCAACAGCATCTGGGCCGCTGCTTTGATCTCAAAAATGGTGACGGACTCATTGACATAGATCGTCCCCTTCAGCAGAGTGGCCAAGCGATTCACCCCCACCATTTTTTCTTTCACTCCCTGCAAAAAGGTCAACTGCAACAACCGACCTTGCAAAATGCGGCGCAACTCGATAATGCGAGGGTTCGGGATATGTCCCGCCATTTTGAGCGTGCGCAGGATGCGGTCTTTTAGGTATTCCAAATAGGCAAGATAGATATTGACCAGCCAAATGGCATAGGTGATTTGATCCGCGCCATTATACACCGCTAAGGAGATTTCCATCAGGGCCGTGCGCATGATCGTCAGCTTGTTGGTGCGAACTCCGGCCTGATTGATGTCTTGATAGACCTGGATGGCATGCAGGGCATGCAACTCGGCATTGCTCGGATGTTTTTTTAAGGCCCCCTCCAATTCTTGGCGAATGGTGGTGATGCGTGCCTTTTCCGTGTTTTGAATCGCTTGCTTAAAGGGGGTTAGGTTGACGCGAGAACTTTTTTTGCCGAACCAGCCTTTGGATACCTCATATTTGAGGTGGCGACCTAAAAATTGCGGGCCCATGGGGCAAGCGTTGACCAAGTACTCGAGCTCTCGAATCATGGATTCGATTCCCGCCTTGGCATCTCCTTTGGATTGTTTTAAAAGCTTAACTTTTTTAGCGTATTCTTCGGCAAAGGAATCGACGGAACTCTTCCCGCTTAGGTCATCCCCCTCAGAAGGCGGCATATTTTTCGGAACTTCGGGCATAATCGCCTATTCTTTTTCGTTTACTGATCGTTCTGATTCGTTTCGCTCTCGGTCGATTCCATACCGGCTTTCCAACTGACCATTAATTCAGATAAAGCTTTCGGGCGCTTGAGGTTTTTGAGTAAATAGGCCTGCAAAACAAAAACATCTTTATCTTTCTTCAAAATAAAGGCCTGCTTTAAAAAGTCGAGGGCCTCATTGTATTTTTTTTGATGTATCATGGCCTTACCCAAGGTGATCAGCTTTTCCCTTTTACTCATCAGCTCTTCTTCTTCTTCCAGCTGTTGGTAATGAGCGGCCTTGGTTTCATAATCATAGACCTTATCCTTATTTTTCATCAAGCCATAGAGTGCCGCAAGCGCCTTATAGGCTGTCGCGGTCTCTTTAAACCGGACCGCGCTTTCGTATAGATCAACGGCTTCTTGGGTTTTCCCCCGCCCGCGGAATTTTTCTGCCTGATCTACAAACTGCCGATAGGCTTGAGATAAAATTTCTTTTGCCGCGGCATCCTCGGGAAAGGCTTGTTTCAGCTTGAGCCAGATTGCCGCGCTCTGGGTAAAATCTTCCAACTCATAATAAATTTGCCCCAATCGTTGTAGGCAATCCACTCGGTCAACCTGCTCGGCAACGACCTGAAAAAAGGTCAAGGCCTTTTCTAGTTCCCCCGCGGCGAGTTGTTTTTCCGCCACTTGCATCTGCTCGGCAATCCCAAAAAGGCCTTGAGATTCTTCCAACAAAGAAAGGGCAACGAGCAAAAACCTCATGGATTGCAACCAGTTCCCTTCTTCTTGGTAGAGCAGCCCGATATTGGTCGCCAAATAGCGGTTTTTGGAGCTGGTCGCAAAAGTGTTTTTCAGTATTTCAATGGTTTGGCGTCGATCACAGGCTTGCATAAAAATCAAGGCATAACAACTGAGCAACTCTAATCCATTAAAGAGGTGGCGCTCGGCCAGCAGGCGCTCTAAGTAGGGTAAAGCCGATTCTCCCTCTTTGGATTTTAAGCAAAAAAGAGCGTAATTGTAGGCTTTTTCAGCCAATTCCGGATCAAGGCGCTGCTCAAGGGGAGGGAGTTCTAAGGAGCCGAGCAGCCGAAGCGCTTCTTGCTCTAGAGCCTCAAACCCCGGTTCATCCCCCTCGATTAAGCGGGCAAGGGGCTGCCCTATTTTAGTGAATTCAGGGAAATAGGGGGCGGATAAGTTCTTGAACAGGGATAAGGCGGTTTCGACTTCTTCGTCGTATTTATGGCACTTCGCCAAGCTGGCAGCCAGATTGAGCCGGAGGAGTTGATTTTCTTTATCCTGCTTGAGTCCATGACGATAATAATTGTTGGCTAAGCTGTACATCTCCAACTGGCGGGCGCAGTTTCCCATTTGGTTGGCGATTTTTGGGTCGCTTCCGCGCACGCGAAACAAGGCGCTCCCCCAAGTTAAGGCGGGCTCCCAATCTGATTTTGAAATACACGCCTGAAATCGTTGAGAAATATACTTCTCCATTTTTGGGCGATCAAATTTCAAAGCCTTCAGCAAGCATTGCAGGGCATCTTTATAGAGCTTGCCTTGAATCTTTTGCAAGGCAAGCTCAAGATGCTCTTCTAGGCTTTGGGGCTGAGTTTCTTTTTCCGGGCCGTTGAGACTGAGTAGGTCCATGCAACATCATCAAGAGTATCCCCTCCGCCAACCGTCATAGCTGGGGTTAGGGTTTCACAATTCTACTCTTTTCAGGGCTTGGCGGCAATAGGGTATTTCTTGCGAGGCACATCGGCTTTTACCCCGATTGGCCTTGATAAAGGAAGAGGGAAAATCAACGAATCACATGCCGATTCATGCCTAATTCAGCCGGAGTATAGCCCATCGCCAAGCCGACCAACTGCGAGAGGTGTAAAATGGGAATCCGGCGTTTATCTTCCCTCGCGCTTAAGGCCTTGGGTTGATAGGCGTCCATTGAGGTATGGCAGAGAGGGCAGGGGGTGACGATGTAATCGGCGCCTGAATCCAGCCCGTCTTGCACCGCGTTGGCGCTGATTTCCAACGATTCTTCTTCCGCTACCAAGAGGGTATGGAAGCCACAACATTTGTTCTTGGATTTATATTCGACCACTTCCCCGCCCAAGGCCCCGATTAAGAGGTCTAAGCTGGCTGGGGCGTTGGGGTTGTCACGGCCCCCCATCAAGTGGCTGGGCCGCAGGATATGGCAACCGTAAAAGGGAGCGATTTTCACCCCTTCCAAGGGCTTAACCACCTTGCTTTTAATCCTGTCTAGGCCAATGGCTTCGTTGAGCACCCACAACAGGTGGGTGACTTCACTGGTGCCTTTGTACTCCAGCCCTTCCTCCGCCAGAGCTTGATTTACATATTCCCTTTGCTTTTCCGAAGCGTCAAGGCGGTGCTTCGCTTCCAAAAGCCCCAGGGTGCAGGTATTGCAGGTGGTGACCATATCCATTCCCATGCGCTCGGCATAGGCAATATTGCGGGCGTTGTTGAGTAAAAAGAGTTCCGGCTCCACAAAGTCGTAGTTACTGCCGCCACAACAGGTGCTTTCTTCGATGCGGGTCATTTCCAACCCAAGAGACGACTTCCACAAGACCAAGGCCTGATCGAGTTCCTTGGTCATGGAATCATTCATACAACTAGTGTAATATGCGTATTTTTTGCTCATGGGGCCGACCTCTATTCCTTATCCTTAGGGTGATCCTTCCGGTACTTTAAAATGCTGCGCTTCAAACCATCATGGTCTTTAGCCGTATGGGGGAACATCGGGGGAACCCTCCCCTTCAGCCCCATGGAGACCGCAAAGGGAATTTGTGAAATTGCCCCCACAGGGCCTAGGGTCCGCAAGGGGAGGGTGATTTCCCTCAAGCGACCCGGCCCTTGCTCAATATCTTGCTTAAAGGCCAAGGCATGGCGCGCGCCATCGGTATAATCGTGATTCTTTTGCAAACTCTCATGCCGTAGGCCCGAAATCGCGTCCATGATCGGAATGTTTTTTACGCAAACCTCAACACAGCGATAACAATGGGTGCAATCCCAAATCCCGCCATCGTGGTTGGCGATTTCCAAGCGCTCGTCATTGATGGTATCGCGCTTGTCATCATTCATGCGAAAGGTTTTCAACATGACCAAGGGGCTGATGAAGTTGGGGGAAACCTCACACAAGCTGCACTCGGAATAACAAGAAGCGCACAAAATACAATCGGTCGCCGCGTTGATGCGTTCAAACTCTTCCGGCTGTACCGCGACTTCTTTCTCCCCCATTTTTTCATCTGCCGTAGTAGGGACAACCCAAGCCTTGTGATTTTTCAATTTTTGAATCATGGGATCAATATCCACCACCAAGTCGCGAATCACCTTAAAATTGGCCAGGGGCTCAATGACAATCGTGCCTTCAACCTCGGCTAAGGGAATCTCGTCCCAGACCTGGGTCGTACAGGCAAGCTTAGAAACCCCGTTGACCTTGACCGCGCAAGAACCGCAGATCCCCGCCTGACAGAAAAAGCGCACGGTCAGGCTCGGGTCGATGTGATCCTTGATGTAATTGATCGCTCTTAAAATAGTAATCCCCTGTTCCAACTCTACATTATAGTTTTTGTAATGGGGCTCTTGATCTACTTCGGGGTTGAAGCAGCGAATCTTAAAAGTCAGTTCTCTGCGTTGCTCCATTAGTATGTCCTTTCTTCAAGGGGGTATAGCCCCATGGTGACGGGCTTGTGGGAAAGTTCCACCTCGCCCTGGGCGTTGAACTTGGCAATGGTATGCTTGTGCCAGTTGGCATCGTCTCGTTTGGGAAAGTCTTCCCTGGAGTGGCCACCACGGCTTTCCTCACGGGCTAAAGCGCCTTGGGAGACACAAGCGGCCAAATCCAGCATGTTTTGCAATTCCAAGACCTGCTGCAAATTCGTGTTAAAGACCCGAGAGTTGTCATGAACCTTAATTTTCTTAAAGCGTTCCCGCAGAGCGGCAATCTCTTCCACCCCTTTGGATAGGTTTTTCTTCTCCCGGTAAATCCCTACATTTTCGCCTAAGGTTTTGCCCATTTCATTGCGCAGCACATCTAGGCGTTCGTGGTGATCGGGCTGGTAGAACTGGGCAAGGCGGCGCTCTTGGCGCTCTACTGCCACTCTTTCGTTCATGCTGCGGGGCTTGAGGGTGGGCAAATCGTTTTGCAGTTCCAAACCGGCGCGTTTGCCGAAAACCAAGATCTCCAACAGGCTGTTGCCCCCTAAGCGGTTGGCCCCATGCACGCTCGGAGCGGCGCATTCCCCCACGGCGTATAATCCTTTCATTTCCGTACGGGTGGAAACATCACAGTCGATTCCCCCCATGGAGTAATGCGCGGTCGGGCGAATGGGAATGGGTTCTTTGATCGGATCAACCCCTTCAAAATCAATGGCCAATTCTCGAATCTGCGGCAAACGGGCCATAATCAAGTCCTTCCCCAAATGAGTCAGGTCAAGCTTGATAAACGAGCCTGCCGCTGATTCAAAGCCACGGCCATGACGAATCTCCATCTCAATGGAACGGCTCACCAAGTCGCGGGGGCCCAGTTCCATTTTTTCCGGGGCATAGTTGCTCATGAAGCGTTCGCCCTTATTGTTGATCAGGTATCCCCCTTCACCGCGCGCCGCTTCGCTGACCAAAAGGCCCGATTTGCGCAAACCCGTGGGGTGAAACTGGACGAACTCCATATCCTTTAAGCCAATCCCGGCGCGTAGGGCCACCCCTTGACCATCCCCGGAAAGACCGGCGGCGTTGGAACTCTTATGCCAGTACATTTTAGCATAGCCCCCCGTCGCCATAATAATCGCCTTGGCAGGAATCGCCATCACCTTGGAATTGCGCTGACTCATCACCACCACTCCGTTGCAAGCCCCGTCTTGATGCTCTAGAGAAAGCAAAAAATATTCATTGTAAAACTCCACCCCCATGCGCAAGGCCTGCTCATAGAGAGTCTGCAAAATGGTGTGACCCGTTTTATCGGCGCAGTAGCAACAGCGGTGCCGATTCGCCCCGCCAAAAGGGCGCTGGGCGATGGAGCCGTCGGGAAAACGAGAAAAGGGAGCCCCTAAGTTTTCCAACTCGCGCACCACCTTGGGCGCCATTTCGCAAAGATAAGCCGCCGCGTCTTGATCGGCAAGATAGTCGCTCCCCTTGATGGTATCAAAGGTATGCAGTTCAATGGTATCGTCTTTGTGTTTGTTGGCCAAGGCGGCATTAACGCCCCCTTGGGCGGCAGAGGTATGCGAACGGGGTGGATACACCTTCGATACAACGGCGATCTTGGCCTGGGGATTTTTGTGGATGGCCTCCATGGCAGCGTAAAGCCCGCCGCCGCCGGCTCCGACGATTAAGATGTCGTACATTGGGGTTCCTTTATTTTACAAGGCAGTGTCATGATGAACAGGGAGCGCCGCTACCGCGTTGAGGATATTGCTCTCGGTGATGATGCCCACCAATTTATCGCTTTCTACAATCAAAAGGCGGCGAATTCGAAATTGATGCATCATGCGAATCGCGTATTTCACCCGCATGGAAGGGTAGGTACTCACCACCGGTTTGGTCATGATTTCATGCACCTTGGTATTCCAAATATCCTTAAAGGTTTGTTCCCCTGGATCAACGACCTTCGATAAGATGTCGCGCTCTGTGACAATACCCCAGGTGTCGTCTTGGTTTCTGGGGTTGACCGCCAGACTGGAAATCGAGTGCTTACTCATCCTGACAATGGCATCGGCAACGGTCATACTGCCGTCGATGGTCGCCACTTCCCGAATCATGTATTGAGATACGGGCGCATTGCGAAGCTCAGTGATCTGCTGCATAGGAACCTGCTTGGGTATTCGTTTTCGTTCTCGCCTACGGATAAGGTAGGACGGGCTTAAACATTGAGAAAAGGCAAGATACCTGATTTTTGAAGGCGATTCAAGTTAAATCTTCTCTTTTACGAAGAGCCAAAAGTAGGTACGCAGCCTAACAAAGAAAAAAGCGCTTGGCAAGGAAGGATTATCCTTCCTTGGCGTCCTGCTCAAGATCATTTTCTTTGGGTTGCGCTACCTCCGTCAGAGGTGGGGGAGGCTGAGCTGAAAAAGAGGGCTCTTTTTCCGCGAAAAACATCAACGGCAAGGCGGCAAGGCCGATAAAAACGCCGATGGCTGTCCAAAAACTTCGATGGACAAGCTTCAACTTTTTGGCCAGGAAATAAAATAAACTGCCCTGTAAAAAGTAAAGGCAAAGATAGACAAAGTATAACCCAACGCCTTCTGGAATCAACCGACTAAAGTGAAGAGACTCAAACATGAAAATGAAGAACCAGGATACATGAAAGTTGCTTGGCGCAGGAGAAAATATAGGGTAATGTTTTTTCAGGCATCAGTCTAGATCAGGCTTAAGGAAACTCTGAAAAACGCGAAGTTTCCCAGCAAGGCAGGGATGGCTTGCCAAATCAAAAAGCGCGACTTATTGATTCGCGTTGAGGTTGTGGATTTCATTCCCCACCGAAACGACAGAAAAACCCGACGCGCCCCAAGGGCTGTAAGCAGCCCGAAGGGCATGAGCCTACCGCTTGAACAAGCGGTAGGCAAGGAATTTTTCAGAGGCTCCACAAGTTTATTTTTACGCAAAAAAGGTTCCATGCGCCGCTATGCTTTTTATGGAATGTTATTCTGCCTAGCTTATCACCTTTTTGGAGGGATTGTCACGGCCCAGGCGATCGGCCTCGGGTTTTCACCGCAAGACTGCCGGGCCTTGGCGGCGCAAGACTTTCTTTTGTGCCAAAGCCAAGATTGCCGAGCTGCCCTAAAAAAAGATCCTTTTTTATGCCAAAGCCAAGATTGCCGGGCCTGGGCACAGCAGGATCCTCATTTATGCCAAAGCCAAGATTGCCGAGCCCTACTGCAACAAGACCCCTTGCTTTGCCAAAGCTCCTTCTGCCGGGCCTGGGTTTACAAAAACCCCTTGCTTTGCCCTTAGTCCATTATAATAAGAGGGAAGAAGTTCCGCCAAATAAATAAGCGTAGAAGTTTGATTTATTTAAATATTATGGATTGCCTTCCCGGCTCTTCCGGGCTAAAAAACTCTCTGCGTTGTGTTTTGCAAAGGCTCCTAAGCTTAGAGCCGATTCCAGGTTGCTGGTGTTTGCCGCGGCCACCTTCATGCTTTCTCCCTTTATTCCTGCAAAGTTGCTGTTAAAACAAAATACTAGTAAACTTTTACCCAGCTTTTACCCCTGCTTTTTCTGGCCTGAATCACCAAGAGGGCTACACTGACCCCAAAATTCACAAAACCGAAGGGGCGGTAATTTTGCCTTTTCCCGCCCTGGAAAAAACAAATTGGAGAAAGGGGATGAAAACACGAAATAACCTCAAGATACTTGTAACCCGTTTCGGGTTCGCCTTGCTCTTAAGCCTGGGAGTCATGGCCTGTAAACCCACCACAGACCCCGCCACGGGAGGGGCGACGGATTCGCCTCCTCCGGGTCTGAGTAGCGCGAAGGCCCTGACTGCCTTTAAGTTTCTAGCGAGCGACAATTCCGCCTTGACCAACGATGTCTTAGCCTTGATAGATGAAAACAATCGAGCCATCACTGCCAACCTTCCCCCCGGCACGGATCGCAGTGCCCTGGTGACCACCCTGGCTGGAAGCGCTACCTCTGGCTTTGCCGATGGCACGGGTACGGCCGCGAAGTTTAACTTCCCTCGGGGCATTACCAATAACGGTACTGCCCTTTATATTGCCGACCAATACAACCACCGTATTCGCAAGCTCACCAAATAAGGGGGAACCCTTTGCCCCCCCTTAGGGGGGCGACCCCTTCCTAAGCGGCTCCAAAATCAAACCAGGGCTGGGCGCAGAAAGAATTATTTCTTGGGTTCATCGGGCAAATTTATGGCCTTAAAACTGGAATGAATTTCAGCCTAAAAAACCTCAAAAAAAACAAAAACAAAAAAACCTGAGGGCCCGAAGGCCCCCAGGTTTGCCCTCATCGGCCTGGGGGGGGGATGACCGATGAGAACAAATCCATAACACTTCTAAGGAGCCTCTGAGTTTTTCAGAGTTTCCCTAACCCAATCTGAGTTTCTTCAGCAAGGCAAATCTCAATCACCACCCAACCACTTGGCTCCATGACAAAGGTAGCAACTGGGGGCCTTTTGGGTTCCTTTTAAATCCGGGCCATGGCATTGGGCGCAATCGGACGCCGGTGCCGCTTTATGCCCCACGCCATATTTGAGTGCCGTATGATCCGAGGTATCCAGCCATTTCGCATAGTGACAGCCATAACAGCTTGGGGCGTTGTTGGCCCCGCTTAAACCTGTCCCATGGCAACCGGCGCAGAATCTATCGGGGTCCGTTCTCCCGGTTCCATGATAGCGCCCCTTAATATTGACCGGATGGCGCGCTTGCAACTCGCTCCAGTTGTCATAGTTATGGCAAGCGTAACAAGAAGGACGCCTGCCCGAACCTTTCAAGTCCGCGCCGTGGCAGTTGACGCAATCGCCGCTGAAATTCAAGGAGGGCTTGTGCTTTACCCCGCTTCGATTGGCGGTCGGGTCGCTTGCCCCGGATTTGACTCGGGTATGGTCGTCTTTGCTCCAAATGGCTTCATGGCAAGCATAGCAACTCGGAATCGGCCCATTCCCATTGAGGTTGATCCCATGGCAGGCCGTACAGTTCTTGACCCCCTTGTACAGTTTTTTGCCATGCTGAACCCCTTTTTGATCAATGTTGTGCTGGGTCAAGAGGTCTTTGCATCCCGTCACCGTGAAAAGGGAGAAAACAATAAAAAATAAAAGTAAGGTCTTAAATCTCTTCATAAACTGATTCAACAAATTGTAACCGATCAAAGCAAGGCTAGAAGCCTAAAATGGAATCTACATGAAGCAAAAATGAAAAATCCTTCATTCCTCATTTTCCGGCACTTGCCTGAGGGGGGGTATTGCTTTAGCATCGAGAAAAACCCCAGGAATCCTCATCATGAAATGGTTGTACTTTTTCGGGTTGGCCCTTGCTTTCCCCCTCTCCCTTGCTTTTGCCTTCGACCCCCAAGCGGTAGCTCAGCTCAAGGCGGGCAAAAATTGCTCCCGCTGCGACTTGAACGGAGCCTCTTTGGAAGAGCTCGACTTGAGGGGCAAAGACCTCTCTCAAGCCAACTTGGACAACGCAAACATGATGGGCGTGAATTTAGAAAACGCCAACCTCATGGGGACCACTTACGAGCAAACCTTTTTTGAAAACGCCACCTGGGTCAATGGAGAAGAATGCAAAAAAGGGAGTTTTGGCAAATGCCTTACCCAATCCTTCAGCCGCTTGATGGGAACAAAATCCTGCCCGGGCTGCGACCTCTCTTTTTCTCACCTGCAAGGGGCCTATTTGCAAGGGGCTCAATTACCCCGAGCGATTTTAAGAGGCAGCAATTTCAATCAGGCCATTTTAATCAACAGCAATTTAACCGAGGCGGACCTCTCCGGGGCGGACCTGCAAAAAGCCAATCTAACAGGGGCGACGGTACGGAGGACAAAGCTAACCGGGGCGAAATTGAAAGGGGCCATCTGGGTGACCGGGAGTAAATGCATCCAAGGCTCTCAAGGGATGTGCCTCACCGAGGAATGGGGCAAACTCATCAAAGAAAAAAGATGCGATCAATGCGTGCTGCCCTTGGTCAAAAAACCAGGGCAAGATTTTAAAAAAGCGCAGATTCTTGAGGGGGAACTCTCCGATAGTGATTTTTCCAAGTCCGATTTTACGGGGGCCAATTTAACGGGCAGCGTGTTTATGCGGGCCAACTTGAGCAAAGGGATATTCAATCAGGTAATAGCGGTTAAGGTGAACTTCAACCAAGCAAAACTTGAGGGCAGTCAATTTATCCATACCGACCTTTCCAACGCCAAAATGAATGGCGCGATTTTAGATCAAGCGGTTTTTAGACAACCCAAGCTCCAAGGGGCGGACATGCAAGCCGCCAGTTTAAAAAAGGCCTCCTTTGAAGGCGTCAGTTTGCGGGGGGTGGACCTCTCTAAGGCAAATTTAGAAAAAGCGACTTTCGAAAAGGTGGATTTTGCCGATGCGCGCTTGACCGGGGCGACCTGGATCAACGGGCTGCGATGCAAACCGGGATCTAAAGGCGCCTGCATCACCGAGAGCGTAGAGCGAAGCTTAAATAAAAGCTGCCCCAAATGCAGCCTGATCTATGCCAACTTTACAGGTCGAGACTTAAGTAAAGCGAATTTGCAGGAAGCTGATTTTTATCGGGCCCAGTTCAAAGGGGCCAACCTCAGAGGGGCAAAACTCGGCAAAGCTTCCTTTAAAGAGGCGGACTTGCAAAACGCCGACCTCGCCTTTGCCGATTTAACGGGGGCTCTTTTGAATCACGCGGTTTGGGCCGATGGCAAGCTCTGCCAAAGCCCCTCCATAGGACGCTGTGACACAAAGGCGCTGAAAGAACTCTTGAGTAAAAAGCGTTGCAGACTTTGCAGCCTGCCCTATGCCAATTTAAAAGAGAGTCATTTGGCCTGGTATGATATAAGGGAATCCAACTTAATGGGGGCGAACTTTCAAAAAGCGACCTTAACCGGGGTGGTCTTTATGGGCACCAACCTACAAGGGGCGAATTTTAAAAACGCGGTGCTGATCAGCGCCGATTTTACGGGGGCGCAACTTCAAGGGGCGGACTTTGCCGGAGCGGATTTGAGTCAAGCGGTTTGGAGCGATGGAACAATCTGTGGGGACAATAGCATTGGAACCTGCAAATAACGGGGCATAGAAAAAAAAGCATGAAACCACAGTTATTGATTCTTGCTGCCGGAATGGGCAGCCGCTACCAGGGGTTAAAACAGTTGGACGGGTTCGGCCCCGCAGGGGAAACCCTCATGGAATATAGCCTCTACGATGCCCAGAAAGCGGGGTTTTCCAAGGTAGTCTTTGTTATCCAAGAATCCTTTGCCGAGGCCTTTCGGCAGAAGATCGCCCTCCCTTATTCTAAGCTTTTAGAAACCGAAGTCGTTTATCAATCCATCGACCGCTTGCCCCCCGGGGCCGCTCCGGTTTCCGACCGCACCAAACCCTGGGGGACCGGGCATGCGGTGTGGTGCGCCCAAAAAGCCCTAAGCGCTCCTTTTGCGGTGATCAACGCCGATGATTTCTACGGGTCGCAATCCTTTCAACTCCTCGCTGATTTTTTGAGTCCGCAGGATTCGCATAGCCCCGAGTTTGCGCTGGCCGCTTACCGACTCAAGCAAACCTTAAGCGAGCAGAACCCCGTAAACCGGGGGATTGTTCAGCATCAAGCGGGCAGGGTGACGGGCATAGAGGAGGCCATCGGTTTAAAGCTTGTAAACCATCAAGCACAAGACGAACAGGGGCGGGTTTGGCCCCTAGACAGCCCGGTTTCGATGAATTGCTGGGGCTTTAGCCTAAAACTCTTTACTTTATTGGAACAAGAATTTTCTCTGTTTTTAAAAACTCAAGGGAGGGAGCAAAACAGTGAATTTTTTCTTCCTGCCGTTGTGGATCAGGCCTTAAAAACCGGCGCGGCCCAGGTAAGCTTGCTGCAAAGCCCTGAAAGCTGGATTGGGGTCACCCACCGAGCGGACCGAGCAAGGGCAAAAAAGGCTTTAGCCCAGAGGGTTCAAAGGGGAGATTACCCCA
This sequence comes from bacterium, assembly GCA_024275165.1. GTDB lineage: Bacteria > SAR324 > SAR324 > XYD2-FULL-50-16 > XYD2-FULL-50-16 > JAJRZQ01. The sequence continues at coordinate 63,090 of JAJRZQ010000003.1, forward strand.
GCCCCCTTTTGTAATTCAGGGTTTTCAAGAGAAAAAAATAAGACTATAACTGAATGAAGAATCCCCCAAAAACCCCATCCCTAAACTTTTTCAGCTTTTCGGGGCGGGAAATTCAATCCCGGACCCCCCACAAGCCCCTAGGGGCCTAAATTAATTTTCTAAGGCACATGCAACTCCATAAATACCTAAACCCCCAATTGATTGTAACGAACCTGCAGGCAGGCAATAAGGAAGAAGCCCTCACCTTAATGGTACGCGCCTTGGCCCTGAACAAGGCTGAAATCATCGACCCCGGGAGCCTGCTCAACGCTTTGCTGGAGCGAGAAAAGCTCTCCACGACCGGTATCGGCGCCGGCGTTGCCGTGCCCCATTGCAAAAGCCCGCAGGTCAAGGATCTGGTCATTTTGCTGGCCTGTTCCCCTGAAGGGGTGGACTTCGCCGCCTTAGACAAGCAACCCTGTCATCTCTTTTTTCTTCTTGTTGCCCCTGAGGACTCGCAATCTGAGCATTTAAAAGCCTTGGCGAAAATCGCTCGCTACGCCAAAGACGCCGGCATTCGGGATCAACTGTTATCCAAGACCACGCCGCAAGAACTCTTCGACTTCATTGTCGAACAAGAAAAACAAGAGTCTGGATGACGCGCATTCTCTTAATAACCCATGGGGACTTAGGCAAGGTCTTTGTCGAGGTGGCGCAGGGGATTCTTAAAAAATCGGTTGCCATCGACCTCTTGAGTTTTCAAGAGGAGCAAAGCCAAGAAGAGTTTTCCAAGGCCTTGCAAAAAATGATCGAACACTATCCACAAGAAGACCAGATTTTGATCTTAACCGACCTGTTTGGGGGAACCCCCTCCAACCTCGCGATTCCCTACCTGGAAAAAAACCGCATTGAAGTGATTACGGGCCTCAACTTAGCAATGCTCTTGCATCTGGTCGCGGGCTGCAACACCAAATCCTTTATCGAGCTTTGCCAGGGGGCGCGCAAGGCGGGACTGGATTCGGTCGTGCGTGCCGGGGACTTCTTATGAACGAACCAAACCCCTTACTCGCTCAGCGGTTCGCCGCTCGTTTGCTGAACTTGTGGGTTGTCTTTTGTGTTTTGGCGCTCATTCAGGCCGCAACGGGGTTGACGCCTCCCCCTGCTTGGCCTGCTTGGATCCTTTACGAGGGGCTGTGCATTCTTTTTGGCGGCCTCAGCCTGGGGCGATTTTTGCTCCGCTTGCGACTGCGCGCCAAGCCACAGCCACAGCCCCCCCTTTGGTGGTCGCCCCGCCCCCAAAACCCGTTACCTTCTAAGTCGCGGCTCCTGGGGCGGGAGTTGCTTTTATGGCTGCTTTTGCCTGGGGTGATTTTGAGCCTGCCCTTTGGTCCACCTTGGCATGACCGCCTGACTGGAGTGCGGCCCTACCAAGCTCCATAGGCAAGGGGGACTGTTCTTGATGAAAAAGACCTTCCATATCCGTTGCCCCATTCACGGGACCATGCCCTTTACCGCCGCTGAAATGGCCTTGATCAACAGCCGTTATCTGCAACGGTTGCGCAGCATTACCCAGTTGGGCTTTGCGGGTTTGGTCTTTCCCGGGGCGACCCATACCCGCTTCTCCCACTCCTTGGGGGCTTGCCACTTAGCCGGCAAGGTCTTTGATCAACTCCTGCAAAGCACTTCAGAGGAGTTGGAAGCTCATTACTCTTCTGATTCTCTCCAGTATTTCAAACGGCTTTTGCGCTATGCCGCCTTGCTGCACGATGTAGGGCACCCTCCCTTTTCCCACGCGGCGGAGCAGGCCTTGCCGGCCCTGGCTAAAGTCTCTCTCCCCGACTTTTTACAGGCAGAGGCGAATCGGCAAGCCACGCATGAAGACTTCACCTACGCGACTCTCTGGCAACTCGCCAAGGGGGAGGGGCTTTTATCCCAAGAAGAGGCCTACGATGTAATCTCTATTTTATCCAACAAGGTCAAACCAAGCCAACGGATGCTTTCGCAGGGGGGCAAGCCCTTGATTTTTTCTCTCCTCAGCCAATTGATCAACGGAGAGATTGACGTTGACCGCATGGACTACTTGCAACGGGATTCCTTATATGCCGGGGTGCCCTACGGGAAATTTGACCTCGAACGCTTGATCGGTAGTTTTTCCTGCTCTTTAGAGCCTTCCATCAACCGCTTTTTACTCACCTTAGACGCTGAAGACATCGCCACCTACGAAAACTTCATGCTCGCCAGGATGCACATGTTCTACCAGATTTACTTTCACAAAACCCTGGGCGCCTTTACCCATTACATTACCCAAGTCTTTGCCCAAAAAGAAATCGACCTTGCCTTTGACGGCACCTTGGAAAACTACCTTTCCATCAATGAAAACGGCTTGAAAGAAGAAATCCGCCAAGCAGCGAAAAGCAAAAAATGGGCACGACGGATTCAGTTTAGAACCCCTGCCAAAACCCTGCTGCGGGTCAAGAATGGGGATCCGGCTCGTTTGGAAAAACTACGCAAAGCCCAAGAGATTTTACTCCAGCAGGGTCTGGAATGTTTCAGCGTTCACAGCTATAATCAATATAGCAGTCAACTCCAAGGCGAAGCCGTCAACCCCCACAGCGTGATGGTGGTGGAAAAGGAGTTGGGCAAACGGCGTTTTGCCCCTTTAGCCGAGCGCAGCAGCCTTTTGGGCACCCAGCCCAAACGCATTGAGGTGCATCAGCTTTATATCGTCAGCGAGCAACTCGACCAAGCTTTAAAAATTTTAGAAGAGAAGCTATGAAAAGCTTAACCCTAACCCGACCCGATGACTTTCACCTCCATTTGCGGGACCAACCCTTCTTAGAGGTAACCGTACCTCCAACGGCCAAGCATTTTGCTCGCGCCTTGGTGATGCCCAACCTCCAACCGCCGATTACGACCTTGGAAAAATTAGGTTATTACAAAAAGCGCATCCTAGCCGCGGCCGAAGGGTATGACTTCACCCCCTTGATGACCCTGTACCTCACCGAACAAAGTGATCCTATGGAAATCAAGCGCGGCTTCGCAGAAGGCTTGGTCACCGCCGTAAAAATCTACCCCCAAGGAGCGACCACCCATTCGGAAGCCGGGGTGCGTGATTTAAAAAAAACCGACGCGGTTTTTCAGGTCATGGAGCAAATCGGGATGCCCCTCTCGATTCACGGCGAGGTAGTCGATCCGGCCATTGACATCTTTGATCGGGAGAAGGTTTTTTTAGAGCGGGTTTTGGCCCCTTTGCGGGCCGACTTCCCCGCCTTAAAGATCATCTTAGAGCATATCACCACCAAAGAGGCCGTCGACTTTGTAACCGAGGCCCAGGGCCCCATAGCGGCCAGCATTACGGCCCATCACCTGCACCTGGACCGCAACGACCTGCTGGCCGGCGGGATTCGCCCCCATTTTTATTGCCTGCCCATTGTCAAACGGGCAGAGCACAAAGAGGCTTTGATTGAGGCGGCCACGAGCGGCAACCCGAAATTTTTTCTCGGCACGGATTCGGCCCCCCATGCCCAAGCCGCTAAAGAGACGGCCTGCGGGTGCGCCGGGGTTTACTCCGCCCCCGTTGCCCTCGGGGCCTATTTAGAGGTCTTTGAGCAACGCGGGGCCTTGGATCGCTTCGAGGCTTTTGCGAGTTTTTACGGCGCCGACTTCTACGGCTTGCCTCGCAATCCGGGAAAGATCACGATGGTCAAAGAAGATTTAGAAGTACCGGAGTTTTTTGTTTACGGTTGTGAAGTGGTAATGCCCTTTCGGAGTGAGGCAAAGGTCGCCTGGAAACCCAAAGGGGATCAATTGTTTAAAGAAGAGGACTGGGAAGAGGAATAAAACCTCGCTCAGAGGGTTATAGATTATAACCCCCGCTGACAATCAGGTTGCTGCCGGTGAGATAGGCGGATTCATCCCGCAAGAGCAAATCCAACAGGCAATAAAGGTCTTCATAGGTGCCTAAACGGCCTTGAGGGATCGAGTCACAGGGGTCGCCCGCTTCGGTGACGATGGTGTTGAACAGGTGCCCCGGGCTGATGACATTGGCGCTGATTTGATCTTGCCCCCATTGCTTGGCCAGGCTTTTTGTCAGGCTGATCAGGCCCAGCTTGGCGATGTGATAGGCAAAGGCTTCCGCGGAAGCGACCCGCTCCCCGTAGGCGTAGGCAAAGTTGATGATGCGGGCGTTGCCCTGGGCCTTTAATAGAGGGTAAAAGGCTTTGGAAAGCAAAAAAACCGAATCGAGGTTGTTGGCGATCACGGAGCGAAACTCCTCATAGGAAGTCTCTAAAATTGGGGCTTGGTGCCAATCCCCGACCACATTGATCAAGGCAAAGAGGCGGCCCCGTTCTCGCTCGACTTGCGCCCTCATCCGTTCCACCTGCGCAGGATCGGTAACATCGCCTTGCGCAGGGCGCGCTTGGGGGAATTCCGCTAAAATTTCGTCAATCCCTGAGCGGTTTTTTCGATAACCTAAAAAGACCTCCGCCCCGCAACCTAAAAGGTAGCGGGCCAGCCCGGCGCCGGTTCTCGTAGCCGCGGCGGTAATCAAAACACTTTTCCCCGCAAGATCCAACATACAAAATCCTTCATTGCCCCGAATGATAGAGGGCAAAAAAAATAAAATCCCTAAAAGGGAGTTTCGGTGATTGGCAATTTTTCCTAAGTTTGCCAAACTGACCTTCTTTTTTCAAGCTCAGTTCAAGGGTCCTATGTGTGGTGTATTTGGTATAATTGGTCACCCTGAAGGCAAGCAGATCTTTCCTTCCGTATTGATGTCGCTGCAACACCGGGGGCATGACGCCGCAGGCATGGCCGGCTTGGTCGCCCGCGACCCCAACACCATTGACACGGTCAAGGGAGCGGGGAAAATTTCCGATATTTTAACCACCGAAGCTTTAGAAAAGTTTATCGGCAAGGGTTTTATCGGGCATACCCGCTATTCGACCCGAAATGAGGCCAAAAGCCTTAGGGAGATTCACCCCCACTGGGCGCAATCCATGATGGGGCGGATCGTGATCGTCACCAACGGGGATTTGACCAACATGGATGAATTGCGGGCTCATGTCGCCCGCCAGAAAGTGAAGGTCTATACCCGCAACGACGCCGAGATGATCGCCGCCTTGATCAATATCGAGATGCGCCTTCACAACAAGCAGATGCCCGAAGCGATTGAGGCGGTCATGAACCAGGTCCAGGGAGGTTATGCCGCCTTGGTGATGAATGAGGACGATGAAAAGCTTTATGCCTTTCGCGACCCCTGGGGGATTCGCCCCCTGCACCTTTGTGATTTTAAGATCAACGGCATCCGCTCTTGGGGGGTGGCCAGCGAAACCTGCGCCTTTGACATCATCCAACGCTTTAATCTGGCGAAGTATCCAGAACAAAAGGTTCAAGCCAAGGCGCGCGAGGTGCGCCCGGGGGAAATCTTGGTTTTGGGGGCCGAGGGGGCGCAAAGTACCAGTTCCTTTGCTCAAGCCCGTAAAGAAAGCATTGGTTGTGTTTTTGAGGCCATCTATTTTTCTCGCCCAGACAGCAAAATGAGAAACGAGAGCTTTCAGGTCGTTCGCGAGCGCATGGGGGCAGAGCTTTTTCGTGAAAGACCGATAGACGCCGACCTCGTCGCCGCGGTGCCTAAGGGAGGAATCCCCGCGGCAGTGGGCTACGCCAAAGAATCGGGTTTGCCTTATTCCATCGCCATTTTAGAAGAACCCATCACCGGGGGGTTGAGAAGCTTCATCACCAACGCGAAAGACCGCCAAGCCTTTGCCCGCATGAAATATAGCGTCTTGTGCGATGTGGTGAAGGATCAACGGATTGTGGTCATTGACGACTCCATTGTCCGCGGTACCACGGCCAAACTCTTGGTCAAAAGCCTTTTTCTCGCCGGCGCCAAAGAGGTGCATGTACGCATTCCCGCGCCGGCCTACGACTACCCTTGCCACTACGGCATTGAGACCAAAGACCCCAAAAGCTTAATCAGCCATGGGCGCAGCGAAGAAGAAATCGGAAAGGTGTTGGGCTCCACCAGTTTGCATTACCTTTCTTTAGAGGGGCTGTATAAGGCGATTGGTCAAGATCGCCGTCTTTTTTGCGATGAATGCCTTTCCGCCAAAAGCCCCATTACAGGCCGCATGGTGACGCAACCCAATATAAACTCCCCTTCTATTTTGACCGAGCCGTAAAAAAATATAAAAAACCTTTCATCAAAAGTTTGCCAAACTTGTCTAAACCCTATATTCTCGCCACTGTTTTGAGCCTTGTTCATACGAAACTGAAACTAGACCTTTTTTGATAGGGAATCATGCTCGCAAATTTTGGCTACATCCTCATTTTTCTTTTGGTCGGCGCCGCCTTTGTGGGGCTGAATGTCGTGATCGCCATCCTTTTAAGCCCCTATGCGCCCAGCGAAGAGAAAAGCAAGATTTACGATTGCGGCGAGCGCGCGATTGGAACCGGTTTTGTCCAGTTCAATATGCGATTTTACCTGGTCGCCTTGGTTTTTGTGATTTTCGATGTGGAAATCGCGTTCATGTACCCCATTACCGCCGTCTTTAAGGAAATGCTGTTTAGCGGCTGGGGCTGGCTCGCCTTTGTGGAGATTTCCCTTTTCGTCATTATTCTTTTGGTTGGCTTTGTATACGCATGGAGCGTTGGCGGCCTGGATTGGGTCCGCAAGGAAACCGGTACTAAGGAGGGAAGCTAAGCCCATGAAACGAAATCTATTAAACACCCTGCCCGACGGAGTGGTGATTGCCACGGTGGATGACCTCTTGAACAAGGCTAGGGCCAACAGTCTATTTTATCTGCTCTTTGGCCTCGCTTGCTGCGGGATCGAGATGATGCAGACCGGTGGCCCCCGAGGCGACTTGGATCGCTTTGGCTCCGTGCCCCGCGCCACCCCTCGTCAAGCGGATTTGATGATTGTCGCGGGTACCGTGACCTTGAAAATGGCGGCCCGAGTCAAGGCCCTGTACGAGCAAATGCCGGAGCCGAAATATGTAATCAGCATGGGGAGCTGTTCGAATTCCGGCGGGCTCTTTCAACCCGGTTACTCGGTATTGCACGGGGTGGATCGGGTGATTCCCGTTGATGTGTACCTGCCCGGTTGCCCCCCTCGCCCCGAGGCCTTGACCAGCGCCTTGATCGAGATCCAAAAAAAGATCAAGGCGGAAAAATACCTAAGGAAGCAAGCCTAGTCATGAATACCCAAGACGCGTTCCAACTGATTCAAGCCAAGGTTTCAGCGCCGATTCAACTGCTCGAAGGCCCGACCCCTTCCATCTTGGTGCGGCCGCAAGGGCTGGTCGAGGTCTTGACCTTTGCCAAAGAAGACCCCCAACTCGACTGCCAGGTCCTAACCTGCCAAACCGGGAGCCATCAAGAGGATGAAATTCGGCTCTTTTACCACCTCTTAAGCCATGAGCAAAACCACCTCTTTGTTTTTGAGTGCCCTGTGCCCTTGAGCGACCCCAAGGCGCCGAGCGTGACCTCCTTGTGGCCGGCGGCGAACTGGCTGGAGCGAGAAACCTATGATTTGTTGGGGGTTCATTTTGAAGGCCATCCCGACTTGCGCCGGATCATGCTCCCCGAAGATTGGGAAGGCTTTCCCTTGCGAAAAGACTATGTGACCCCGACCTCCTATCATGACAGCGGTTTTGATCTAACCGTTGACAACCGCCCCAGCGCGATCACCCAGAGCTTCAACTTGAGCAAAGGCGACGAGAAAGAAGATGAATAAGGAACTGACCACGCAATTCATGACCATCAACATGGGTCCGCAGCATCCCTCGACCCATGGCGTCATTCGTTTTATCATCGACACCGACGGCGAAATCATCCATCGTTGCGACCCCGATATCGGCTATTTGCATCGCTCCATTGAAAAAATCGCCGAAAAGGTGACCTGGCAGGGCTTTGTCCCCTATACGGATCGGGTGGATTACCTCTGCGCCATGAACGCCAATTGGGCTTATTCCATGGCCGTGGAAAAGATGATTGGAGTCGAGGCGCCCCGTCGAGCGGAGTTCATCCGAGTGATTGTCGCCGAACTCAATCGCATTTCCAGTCACCTCATCGCCATCGGCACCACCGCGATGGATATGGGGGCCTTTACCCCTTTTATCCAACTCCTACGGGAGCGAGAATACATCAACGACCTACTGGAAATGGCTTCCGGCGCTCGCCTGACCTACAACTATATCTGCATCGGCGGGGTCATGGCCGACTTGCCCTTAGGTTGGAGCGAAAAATGCGAGGAGTTCATCCATCACTTTGACCTGGCCATGGAGCAAATGAACCGCCTGGTCACCTACAACCAGATTTTTATCAACCGCATGGCCAACTTGGCGGTGGTCTCCCCCCAAATGGCGCAAGCTTACAACTTAGTCGGGCCAAACCTGAGAGCCAGCGGGATCAAACGAGATGTGCGCCGCGATGCGCCCTATTCGGTCTACCCGGAGCTGGATTTTGAAATCCCCGTGGGCAAAGGACTCGAAGGAGAGGTCGGCGACTGCTATGATCGCTTCTTTGTGCGGGTGGAAGAGATTCGAGAATCCTTGCGCATCCTACGCCAATGCCTCAAGATGATCCCCGAGGGGGAGGTTATGGCCAAGGTGAAAAAAACCATCAAGCCACCGGCTGGCCATTATTATGTACGCCATGAGACCCCCAGGGGGGATACCGGTTATTTTATCCAATCCGACGGAACCACTTCACCCTATCGCTTAAAAATTCGCTCCGGCAGTTTTACGGGCATGAGCATCATTGGCGAACTGGCCAAGGGAACCTTCATCGCCGATCTGGTGGCGATTATCGGCTCTTTGGATGTTGTCGCGCCTGAACTGGACCGCTAAGAAAGGCAGAACACAAAAATGGAAACATTATTCCTGGACTTAGGTTTACCCCACACCCTCTCCAGCTTTTTGGCGATGACGGTTTGGGCGGTTCTCCTCATTCATTTTCTCGCCATTTACGCCGGGGTTACCTCCTGGGTGGAGCGGCGGGTCGCCGCCAAGATGCAATCTCGCGTCGGCCCTAACCGAGTGGGGCCGCAGGGGATTTTGCAGTGGTTGGCAGACGGGGTCAAACTGATTTTAAAAGAATCCATCGACCCCGAGGGGGCGGATCGCTTTATGTTTTACTTAGCCCCCTTCTTGATGGTTTGCGGGGTCTTTGCCACCTTCGTGGTACTGCCTTGGGGTAGTTTTATTATTCCCGCTGATTTAAATGTAGGCATCTTATACCTCATCTCCATCACCGCCTTGGTGGTGATTGGCATTCTCATGGCCGGTTGGGCCTCCAACAGCAAATGGGCTCTTTTGGGGGGGATGCGCTCGGCAGCCCAAATCGTCACTTATGAAATCCCCGTGGCCATGGGCCTCTTACCGGCCATCATGGCAGCGGGCAGCCTCCAGATGGGGCATTTGATGGCGGCGCAGGGGTGGGCCCCCTGGGAGTGGTTTGCCTTTCAAAACCCCTTTGCCGCCCTGAGCTTTTTTCTCTTTTTTATCGGCAGCATCGCGGAATCCAACCGAATTCCCTTTGATCTGCCCGAGGCGGAATCCGAACTGGTCGCCGGGTACTTTACCGAATACTCCGGTTTTAAGTTTGCCGCCTTTAGTCTCGCCGAGTTTGGCAATACCTGGGTCGTTGGGGCCGTGACCGCCGCGGTGTTTTTAGGAGGCGGCAACCTCCCCGCGTTCCTTGGGGAGAGCGCGATTTTAAGCCTGGTGGTATTCACCGCTAAAACCCTGTTTGCGGTTTTTTTACTCATGTGGATTCGCTGGACGCTGCCCCGCTTCCGCATTGACCAGATGATGGATTTTAGTTGGAAATACATGCTGCCCTTAGCCTTTGTCGCCTTTTTTGGGCAGGCAATCTATATGATGCTCACTTATGAATCGGCCATGGCGCAGCAGATAATTAGTCACGGTATGTTTTTAGTCTTTTTGCTGGTTCTTTTTAAGTTTACTGGGCGAGTGATGCTCAATGTACGAGAACAATTGTCCCCAGTTAATTCACCGGCCAGCGACCTTGTCGCTCCCGCTCAACCGACAGTTGAGACAGAGGCCCAAGCAGTTACGGAATAACAGGCATGAACCAATATTTTCATAACATGATCAACGGCATTCAAACCGTTTTTGAAGGGATGAGCATTACCCTGGCCAGTATGTTTCAGGGCCCGGCAACCGTGGAATATCCCGATGTCGATGTGCGCAGCGTTGACAGCATTCGCGTCGGCCTAAAGGGGAAAAGGGGCTACAAGGGGAACCTGCGTGGCATGCCCGAAAATTACCGAGGGATTTTAGATGTGGACATGTCCATCTGCACCGCCTGCTTAATCTGCATGAAGGCTTGCCCCATCGACTGTATCGCCATCACCAATGTAAAGTGCGACAAGCGCAAACTGCAAGGCAAAAACGGCAAACCGGCAGCGCAAACCAGAGCGGCGACCCGTTTTGACATCGACATCGCCAAATGCATGTTTTGCGGCCTCTGCGTGGAGCCTTGCCCCACGGGGGCGATTTTCCACACCAATGAGTTTGAGATGAATCGAGATAACCTAGAGGGTTTGATCTTGCGCTTTGTCGCCCCGGAAGAAGCGGAAAAAGCCAGCAAGCGGGCCGCGGAAATCGCGGTAGAACAAGCGGAAAAAAAGGCGGCCCTGGCCAAGGAAAAAGCCGCTGCCAAAGGAGAAGACTCATGAACCTGCCTGAGCTGTTTTTCTACCTCTTTGCCGGGGTAACCGTAGGGTTCGCGGTGGTGGTGGCCTTTTCCACCAACCTGCTGCACTCTGCCTTTACCTTGTTTTTCTTGCTCTTTTTTATGGCCGGGTTCTACGCCCTTTTAGGGGGTGATTTTCTCGCCATGGTACAATTGATGGTTTACGCGGGGGGAATCAATGTCTTGTTGATCTTCGGGACCATGTTGACTGCCGATGTGGCTCAGCCCGAACGCTCCAACCTCTCCTTCCAAGGCGTCTTGACCTTTTTTTCAGGGGTCGCCTTTACCGCTGTTTTGCTGGCTGTATTTGAGCATACCACCTGGCCTCTCTTAGAGCAGCCCGCAGAGGTCGGCCCCACGACCATTGATATTGGCAAGCTTTTATTGAAAGAATATGTACTCCCCTTTGAAGTCATCAGCTTTTTATTGGTTGCGGCTATGGTAGGGGCAATCATGGTGGTTAAGGGAGGCAAGGAACAATGACATTGCAAGCTTATCTGATCGTCTCTGCCGTCTTGTTTTCTTTAGGGGCGGTTATGTTTGTCTCGAAAAGAAACACCATCGCTATTTTAATGGGGGTGGAGCTGGTTTTAAACGCCGCGGCCCTAAACTTCGTCGCCTTTGCTTACTTTACGCCCTCTCAGGCCAGCCAACTGGACGGGCAGATTTTTGCCATTTTCATTATTCTTCTCGCCGCCGCCGAAGCAGTGGTGGCTTTGGGAATCGCTTTGGCCGCTTACAAGGCCTATCGCCACATTCAAGCCGATCAATTGGTCGCCTTGAAGGGATAATTTTAGAACGATCAAGGGATTTATGGACTTCATCCAATTTGCCGTTCCTCTCATCCCCCTTTTCCCCCTTGGGGGCGCTTTGATTTTGGGCCTCTTCGGCAAAAAAATCCAAGCGAGCTTAGGGGAGAGCCTCACTGGGATACTCGGCTGCGCGGCCCCCCTCTTTGCCGCGGCATTGGCTTTTGCGAGCTTTTTTCTGTTCTTGGGGCTCCCTATCGAGAGTCGCTTGATCCGAGTGGATTTGGCCCCTTGGGTCAGCGTCGCTGATTTTCAGATTGCCTGGGCCTTTCGCTACGATGCCTTGAGCGCCTTTATGCTCTTGATCATCACGGGAATCGGCAGCTTGATCCATATCTACAGCTTGGGTTACATGCAGGGTGACCGCTCCTTTTGGCGATTTTTCTCCTATATCAACCTCTTTTTAGGGGCCATGCTGCTTTTGGTCTTGGGCGACAACCTCTTGGTCATGTTTTTGGGTTGGGAAGGGGTAGGGCTTTGTTCTTACCTTTTGATCGGCTTTTGGTTCGACCATACAGAATACGCCGCCGCGGGCAAAAAAGCCTTTTTGTTCAACCGAATTGGGGACTTGGGTTTTCTTGTTGGGGTGATATTGCTGGTCTTGTACAGTTCCTTAAATTGGGATGTCGTTACTTTAAGCTTTAGCGAATTACAAGACCGCACCAGCGTCTTAGCTCGATTTACGGTCTGGCAATGGCCCCTGCTGGAAGTGGTGGCCATCTCCTTTTTCATCGGCGCCATGGGAAAGTCGGCCCAATTTCCGCTTTATGTTTGGCTCCCCGACGCCATGGCAGGGCCGACCCCTGTTTCTGCCCTCATTCACGCCGCCACCATGGTGACCGCCGGGGTGTACATGATTGGCCGGATGTTCTTTATTTATAGTGCCGCCCCCCATGCCCTAGGCTTTATCGCCCTCATCGCGGGCATCACTTGCCTGCTCGCCGCCACCATCGGCATGGCCCAGCACGATATCAAAAAAGTCTTGGCCTATTCCACGGTGAGCCAGCTCGGTTACATGTTCATTGCCATGGGGGCCGGCGCCTTCAGCTATGGCCTGTTTCACCTCCTGACCCATGCCGCCTTCAAGGCCGCCCTCTTCATGGGCGCCGGCTCGGTGATCATCGCCTTGCATCACGAGCAGGATATGCGCAAGATGGGCGGGTTATTGAAAAAAATGCCGATCACCGGTTACTCCTTTATCGCCGCGACCTTAGCCATTATGGGGTTTCCCTTGACCAGCGGGTTCTTTTCCAAAGACGAAATTTTAGAAGCCGCCTTTACCGAGGCCGGGGTAGGGATCTGGGCCCTCGGTTTCATCGCGGCGGGAATTACCAGCTTTTACATGTGGCGACTTGTATTTATGACCTTTTTCGGGCAATATCGCGGCGAAGAGCAAGACTATGAGCGTTGCAGAGAACAACCGAAAAAAACGGTGCTGCCCATCGCGATTTTAGCTGCCGCCGCTTTGCTTTTGGGGTTTCTCAATGTCCCCGATTTCATGGGGGGCGGCGAACGCTTTAGCAAGTACCTGCAACCGGTAGTGGTCAACTTAGAGGATCAAGCGCCCCCTCTACCGGCGCATGCGGCCATGGAGACGGCTCCATCCACCTCAACAGAACAACCCGCTCTAGAGGATCACGACCTCACCCAACACCCGGGCCCCATCGACCACACCACCTTGGAATGGAGCTTGACGGTTGCGACGGTTCTTTGGTCCTTTTTCACCGCCTTTCTGGCTTGGTATTTTTATCTGAAAAACCCCCAAGCCCGCGAGAAGTTGATGAGCAAGGCAAGCCCTCAGGCACTTTTTACCCTGCTCAACAACAAGTATTTCGTGGATGAACTCTACGACACCATTATTGTAGAGCCCTTGCAAAAGCTCTATCGCTTCTTAGCCAAGTTCGACCAACTCGTTGTGGATGGAATGGTGAACGGAGCTGGGCACTTAGGCCGAATTTCCGGTCAGGTTGTCGGACTTTTTGACAATAAAATCATCGACGGCATCGTCAACGAGGTGGCATGGTTCTGCCAACTCGGTGGGCGAGGCTTTAGCCTGATGCAGTCGGGCAGGATTCAAGCCCTGGTGGGGGCCTCCATGCTCTTGTTCGCGACTGCTATAACTCTTTTGATTCTCTTTTTGGGTTAGCCTGATGCGCCCTGGATCGTTGAAAAACCGAGGTTTATGATGCTGGATCATATCATTTCATGGGTTGTCTTTTTGCCTCTTTTGGGCATTCCCCTGGTTTTCGCCTTACCCAAGGACAAGGGTAAATGGGTCGCCTTGGGGGTTACTCTAATCGACTTCATTATAGCGATGCCTCTCTTTGCGGGGTTCAACAAAAGCATTGCCGGGATATCGAATGCCCAGCAGATGCAATTTGTGGAACGCCACGACTGGATTCCCAGCTTGGGAGCATTCTACTATGTTGGAGTGGACGGCTTGAGCATCACCATGATTCTTTTGACCCTCTTAATCGGGGTCCTGGCTACCTTGGCGAGCTGGAACATCAATAAGTCCCAACGGGGTTACTTCTCGATGTTTTTGCTCTTGCAAAGTGCCATGCTGGGCGTTTTTGTCGCCTTGGATTTAGTGTTGTTTTTCCTCTTTTGGGAACTCATGCTTTTCCCCATGTACTTCCTCATTGGGGTCTGGGGCGGGCCGCGACGCGTTTACGCGGCGATCAAGTTCTTTTTATTCACTCTCTTAGGCGGCGTGGGCATGTTGCTCTCCTTTATCGCCATGTGGTATTTTGCTCCAGGGGGCCGTACCTTTGATATCATTGAGATCATGACTCGCGTTGCCGAAGGCGGCGTCTTTACGGGACCCGATATTTTTGGGATGCCCTTTGCCAAGGTGATCTTTGTGGTCTTGTTTATCGGCTTTGCCATCAAGGTGCCCATCTTCCCCTTCCATACTTGGTTGCCCGACGCCCATGTGGAGGCTCCAACCGCCATTTCGGTTATTTTAGCCGGGGTTTTGCTCAAAATGGGTACCTACGGATTTTTACGGATCAACTTTCCCCTTTTTCCCGATGCCTTTGAATGGTTTCGAGACACCCTGGTCACCTTAGCGATCATCAATATCATCTATGGGGCCTTATGCGCCTTGGCGCAAAAGGACTTAAAAAAGATGGTCGCTTATTCCTCGATCAGTCATATGGGGTTTATCTTGCTGGGGCTGGCCGCCGCGACCCCCCAAGGGCTCAACGGGGCCATGTTGCAAATGTTCAACCACGGCACCATTACCGCCATGCTCTTCTTGTTGGTTGGGGTGGTTTATGACCGCGCCCATCACCGAGAAATCAACGGCTTCGGAGGCCTTGCCGCCGTAACCCCCGTTTATGCCGCCTTGACCAGTATCGCCTTCATGGCGGCTATTGGTCTGCCCGGTCTCTCCGGATTCATTAGTGAATTTTTGATTTTAGCGGGCTCCTTTAAGGTCTATCAGGTACCGACGATCTTGGCCGGAACCGGAATTATCTTAGGCGCGGGTTATATGCTCTGGTCGTACCAAAGGGTCTTTTTTGGCCCCATCAACGAAAAATATAAAGAAATGACCGATGTCAAGCTCGTTGAGGTTTTAAGTCTGGCCCCTTTGGTGGTGATCACCGTTTATTTGGGGATTTTTCCAAACAGCATCATCGCCTATTTCGAGGTTTCCTTAAACCACATCTCGCGGCTTTTGCTGCCTTAAGCTGACCTAAGGAAGAACCGAAGGCATACACCATGATCAATACGCTACCCTATCTCGCACTCATCCCCTCCCACCTGTTGGTGGGTTTGGCGGTGCTTTTTTTCTTTATCGGCAAAGCCATCCCGGGCTTGAAGCGATTCTCGCCCGCCCCCTTCTTTTTTCTGGTGCTCTTGGCCGCTTTTATTTTAGAAGGCCTGCAAGAGGGGAGTCACTCCATCTTTTTTGAGATGATGGAGGTTGACAGTTTCTCCCGCATGTTCAATCAGATCTTTTTTCTCGTGAGCGCCTTGATTCTGTTTATGATCCAGCATTCCGGCGAAATGGACCGCGGCAACGACTGGGAAAATTTCGGCCTGCTCTCGACCTTGCTTTTGGGCATGATGTTCATGACCGGGGCAACCCATTTGTTGATGGCGGTCATTGCGATTGAATTGGTCTCCTTACCGAGCTATTTGTTGGTCGCTGTCAACCGCAAGGATTTCGCCAGTAAAGAGGCCAGTTTAAAATATGTTCTCTTTGGCTCCTTTGCCACCGGGATCATGCTTTATGGCATGTCGCTGCTCTTTGGTCTAACGGGCTCTTTAGTCTTTTCTGAAATCTGGAAAGGGCTTTTGAAGGTCGAGCTGATCAACAGCCCCATCTATATTTTAGCCCTCTTTATGACTTTGGGAGGCATCTCCTTTAAAATCGCGGCAGTTCCCTTTCATTTTTGGTGTCCCGATGCCTATCAAGCGGCCCCGACACCGATTACCGCCTTTTTGTCGGTCGCTCCCAAGCTCGCCGGCTTTGCTCTCTTGCTGCGTTTGCTCTTTGAGCATTACGGGATTCAACAAGCGGGCTTAGGAGGGATGATCTCCCTCATCGCCATGCTGACCATGACCGTAGGGAACTTAGCGGCCTTAAGGCAAAAAAACATGAAACGGCTGATGGCGTACAGCTCGATCAGTCACGCCGGTTTTCTCCTCATGGGAGTGGCCAGCATGGACGAGGTGGGGCGGCAAGCCGTTTATTTCTACATCCCCATTTATATTTTAATGAATCTAGGCGCCTTCCTCGCCTTGATTTATATGGCGAAAGATGAACATTTTGACCTCTCCGACTATAAGGGAATGATCAAAAGAGCTCCTGTTTTAGTGACCTTTTTTGCCATCTGTCTGCTCTCTTTAGTGGGGGTGCCCCCCTTTGCCGGGTTTATCGGCAAGTTTTATCTCTTTAAGGCGGCTATGGGCCAAAACCTCTGGCTTTTGGTCTTTGTTGGCGGGGCCAATTCCGTAATCAGCTTGGTCTATTATGTCAATATCTTAAAGATTATGATTCTTGATGATCCGGACCAAAATACGGTACTCGTTGAGCATAAACCCATTCCCTTGACCTTATTGGGCATGTTATCGGTTCCCTTGGTCTTTTTCGGCATCTATTGGAACCCCTTACTCCACTGGGCAGAGGGAATTTTACTATTTCGTTGATATCAAAGAAAAAGAGTCGAAAGGCTCTTTTTTTTATAGTAAAACCTATGTAAATACCAGGGAAAGAGTTGACTAAAGCGGGCTGAAAACCTAAGATAAATCGACTCGGTAAAAAAACCCGCACCCCTTCCAAAAAGAATCTGCGGATTTTCCAATCACCCCATCCAAAAGTACTCCTTGAAGCAGAAGAGCGATACCAAACCGCAAAGCGATCTCAGCCAGCGCCCCAAGTATCCGGGCACACCGATAACCACCAACGGAAATACCCTGGTTTCATATTACACGGAAGCCCGCATGTGCGAAGCCGGGATTTTTTACCCTATTACCCCTTCTACGGAAATGGGTGAGGTCTTCCAGCAATCCTTTGCCAACGGCGAACTCAATGTGTTTGGAGTCGCTAAAATCGCCCTTGAGGCCGAGGGGGAACACGCGGCTCAAGGCGGCTCCATCGCCGCTGCCGTTGCGGGAAAACGAACCGTCAACTTTACCAGCGGTCAAGGCATCCCCTATGGGAGCGAGCAATATTATCACGCCCCCGGCAAGCTCGTTACCATGACCATGAACATTTCGGCTCGCGCCTTGACCAAATCCGCTTTGAATGTCCATTGCGGTCACGACGATGTTTACTCCGTCTTAGATACGGGCTGGACCATGCTTTTTGCCAAGGATGCCCAGCAAGCCTCGGATCAAGCGATTATTTTGCGCCGGGTCAACGAGCTGGCCCTAACCCCGGGAATGAATATTCAAGACGGGTTTTTGACCAGTCACTTAGAGCGGACCTTTCACATCCCAGAAGCAGAACTGTTGCGTGAGTTTTTAGGTCGCCCCGAAGATATCATCAATTGCCCCACACCGGCCCAAAAAGAACTTTTCGGCCCCAAGCGCCGCCGAATTCCCATCATGATGGACTTAAAAAACCCCCTCTTGATTGGCTCGGTTCAAAACCAAGAACATTACATGAACGGGGTCATTGCCCGGCGCAACAACTTTGTTGAGCCCATCTTGGGCTTTTTAGAAGAAGCCTATCAAGATTTTGCGAAGCTTACGGGTCGTCATTACGGCTTGATCAGCGAGTATCGCTGCGAGGATGCCTCTACGGTTTTTATCTCTTTAGGAAGCAGCGCTGAAAACATTGAGGCGGCTGTGGATCACCTTCGAGAAACCAGAGGGGAAAAGGTGGGAGTGATCCATCTCAATGTCATTCGCCCCTTCCCTGAAAAAGCGATTATCGAGGCTTTACGAGGCAAAAAAAATGTCATCGTCTTAGAGCGCATGGATGATCAAATGTCGAGCGACAACCCCATGGCTCGCGATATCCGCACCGCTCTCGGCAAAGCCCTCACCAACTCCACCGAGCAGGCTTACGACTACTTACCGGCCCTGACCCAAGCAGAAACCCCCCGGATTTTTTCAGGGGTCTATGGTTTGGGAAGTCGCGACTTCCGCCCCGAAGGTATTTTTGGCGCCTATGAGTTTGTTACCGGAAAAATCCCCCGCCAAGACGGGAAACGAGCCGATCAAGGGGTCAGCCTCTTTTATGTGGGGGTGAATCACCCCTACGCGGTGATCAGTAAAGAAACCCCCAGCCTCTTGCCTGAAGGCTCCATTGCCATCCGCTTTCATTCCATCGGCGGTTGGGGGGCCATCACCACGGGGAAAAACCTCGGCGAAATTCTTGGTGAACTCTCAGGCTACATCGCCAAACGGGATGACCGGAAAAATGAATTTGGCGAATTGGAAGAGGTCTACCACATCAGCGCCAACCCAAAATACGGTTCGGAAAAGAAAGGAGCCCCCACCAATTACTTTTTGGCCGCCGGGCCAGAACGAATTCGGGTCAATTGCGACTTAAAGCATGTCACCGCCGTTCTCTGCTGTGACCCTAAAGCCTTTACCCATACCAACCCCTTAGAGGGAATGGATATCGGCGGAGCCTTGATCCTCGAAACCAACGAAACGACCAGCGAAGGGATGTGGAGCCGCATCCCCAAAAAATATCGCCAAGAAATCTACGATAAAAAAATTCGGGTTTTTGGTCTCTCCGGGTTTCAGGTCGCTTATGAAGCCACGGATCGCCCCGACCTGCAATACCGCATGCAGGGCAACAGTTTTTTAGGGGCCTTTTTTAAGGTTTCCAGCTTTTTAAAGGACAACCATATCCCAGAAGAAGAATTCTTAAGCACGGTTGAGGCGCAATACAATAAAAAATTCGGTCGCTTTGGCGAGTCCGTGGTGGCCTCCAACATGCAAGTCATGAACAACGGGTTCAAGCGGGTATGGGAAGTGACCCCAGGCCCCATTGACGCCCCGGATCGCTCTTCCATGCGGGGTGAATCCCTCTTGCCCGCCAGTGGCTTGGGCCGTTTCAATACCAGCAATGAGGGCCAGCCGGAACGGGCTCCGGTGTTCAGCCTCGCTAAATACGATAGTGAATTCCGCTCCGGTTACGGCTACAATCAACCGGCTTCCGCCTTGGCGGCGACAGGCTCTATGGCCGCGGCCACGGCGGCGACCAGTTCTAAGTATGTCGCGCGCCGCCGGGTGCCGATCTTTTTTCCCGAAAACTGCACCCAATGCATGGAATGTATCGAGTCCTGCCCCGATACCGCGCTGCCCAACGGCGCTCAAGATATCTCCAAGGTGATCCGAACCGCCATCACCCATTATGTCAGCGACGCCCAACAGCGAGAAACCCTGCTCGAAGCCGTGGACTCCCTAGACGGTGCCTGCCGCACCCGTATGCTCACCGAGGTGACTGAAAACAAGCAGGAGGCAAAACCCTTTGCCCAGATACTCCAAGAAGAACTGACCCGTCACTTTGCCGCAGATTCCTCCTTAGAGCAAGGCTTAGCCGAACTCAACCAGATTATGGTCAGCCTTCCTTTGGCTTACGCAAAATCACGCAGCATCTTTGAAATCCCGGAGAAAAAGAAAAAAGGAGACGGCGGCCTCTTTATGATCATGGTGAGCGACCTCTGCAAAGGCTGCGGCGAATGCGTCGTGGAGTGCGGAGAAAAAGAAGCCCTGGCCATGGTGGAGGAAACCGAAGAAATCAACGGCAAACACGCAAGCCAAATCCGCTTTTTGGACCTCTTACCCGATACAAGCGAAAAATTCTTGGGCAAATTTGACGCCGCCAACCCCATGGAGGTCAAAGCGGTGCAGTTGAAAAATCACCTCATGGTGCGCACCAACTACGATGCTTTGGTTTCTGGAGACGGTGCTTGCGCCGGTTGCGGAGAAAAATCCATTTTGCGCTCGGTCGCCAGCATCACCGAAGCCTATATGCGCCCCCTCTACCATACCAAGGCAAACCGCTTGGATGAAAAGGCCAAGGCCTTAAAGGAAAAGGGGCTCAAAGCGCTGGAAGCGATGCAGCAAAAGGACCCCGAAAGCTACCAATGGTGGAGCCTCGCCATCACCCATTTACTGATGGGCCTGGGCGGGGAAACGACCCAAGACAGTCAAGCCCGCAAAGAAGCCCTGTTTCAAGGCACGGATCAAGACCTCGTCAATGCCTTGAGCTTGGTCTTAAAACAAGACGCCTTTAACCATCGCGACTTACGCGCGCTGGACGGTCGGCATGAAAACGGGATGTCGGTGATGATGATGACGGGGGCCACCGGTTGCAACACCGTGTACGGCTCCACCCATCCCAACAACCCTCATGCTTACCCCTGGATGAACAGTCTTTTTCAAGACTCCAGCACCCTGGCCTGGATTTTAGGGGAAACCATGATCATGGATCACTCCAAGCGAAGTGTTTTGCCCGAACGCTTAACCGACCTGCTCTTGAGCGGCGGGAAAATGGACGAGAGCACTTATTTCAAGTTCACCCACTTTAGCGATATTCATATGACCGATTTAGAGGTCAATGAACTGCCCAAGGTTTGGGCCGTGGGGGGAGATGGCGCTTTTGGAGATATCGGGTTCCAAAACCTCTCTAAATCCATCTTGCAGAATCGCCCCAATGTCATGTTTGTAATGCTCGACACCCAGGTTTATTCCAATACGGGGGGGCAAAATTCCGATTCTTCAGTGATGCCCGGCGGTTTTGACATGAATCAGTTTGGTCACGCCACCGAGGGCAAGCTCACAGAGCGCAAGGAACTGGCGAGTATCTTTATGTCCGGTCACGGCAGCCCCTATATCGCTTCGGTGAGCATGGCCAATTCCGCCAACCTCTATAAAGCCATCTTAGATGGGTTGCATTATCGCGGCAGCGCCTACTTTCAGAGCTTCACCACCTGCCAGCCGGAACACGGAGTAGGCGACGACATGGCGACCAAACAGGCGCAAATGATTCGTGATTCTCGCGGGGCCCCGGAATATGTTTTCAACCCCAGTCAGGGTGAAATGTACAACGAGGCCTTAAGCCTCAAAGGCAACCCAGACGCGACTCGCGACTGGCGGCAGAAAACCGTCCCCAAAAGCAAAGAGAAGTACAACTATACGGTTGCCCATTGGGCCGCGACCGAGGCTCGTTTTCGCAAGCACCTGTTCAAGGTGAAAAATGGAGAGGAAAAAAATATGATCCACCTGGATGATATTTTAAAGAAAATCACTCAAAATGATGTGATTTTCCGTTACTTCTTGGACCCGAACCATCGCGCCTATATTCCCTTAAACGGGGTTTATATGATGGTGGAACAGGGAGAGAAGATGGTCCCCATGGGCTTGAGCCGCCAGATGGTTCTGTTTTGCGTGGAACGGCGCAAGAACTGGCATATGCTGCAAAGCATGGCAGGGATTGTAAATGAGGATTACCAAGCTCAAAAAGAGTACCTTCAGAGCTTCAAAGCCTAAACAACAAAATAGTTTGTGCTGTTGCGGCGGATTTTGCGCCCAAAGAACCCGCAACAGTTCTGACAACTTGAGCCCTCCCCAAAAACAACAAACCCCGCTCAAGGCGGGGTTTGTCAAGAGTCTGAAACCGACAAAAGTCGGCTTTTTTAGGCTCGGCTTTGTTGCAGGTCCGCGGCAATCTTGGTTTCCACCAATTCCAAGGCCTTTGCCCGCACCACACTCCGATTGCTCAGCAGGGTGCGGAGGCTGTCTTTTTCATGGTCTTCTCGATTCTTCCCGTACAACCTCAAGCAAATTCTAAAAATCGCTTTCAGGCGGCGTTCCAGTAAGGAAGGGCTTGCGCCTGGGTCGGTAATATCCTTTCGCAAGAGACGAATCTCTTCTAAACTCAACCCTTGGATGAGCTGGCGCACAACCTGATTGAAGATAGCTGCCGAAGCGGAATCTAAAAAGTGGTCCGACATGGCAAAGAATTCTTCAACCTGACGGATCTTATTGATGATCCGGTCCTCTTTGCGGATAATCTCGCCAAGTCGTTCCGCAAAGGCCTTTTTTAAATCAATAGAGGGAAAGGGTTTGATCTCTGCCTTACTGAAGTCTTTCGGCTTTTCCGCCTGACGAAAGAAGTAGTTTTGCGCTAATCGGGGATCAAAAAATACCCAAAAAACCCCTTTTTTATTGGCTAAACCAATGATGGGTTTTTCCAAAAAAACATAAAGCGGTTTCTTCCCCTGAAAGTAATGCTGAAAATTGGCCCAATCCAATTCAAAGACAAAAGCTTTCGACAAATCCTTAGCGATCCGCTCATTTTGAATATAGGTCCATTTGCAACCTTCTAAGTTCATTTTCACCACTTGACTGAACGCTTCTCTTAAACGCTCGCAATGCTGGTTTAAAATAGGACTTAAAATACTATATTGGGCTTCTATGCTAATCTGAAAGGTCGCTTCGAGCATGATTCCTTTATGCTGTTTAATTCATTAGACCCGATTGGCCAAGGAATTTCAATAGAAGATACAAAGCTTAGCTTGAGCGCGATAACTTACGATTTAAGGGAGGGGGCGGCGCTCAATAGGCCATTTCAATGGTTCCTAAAGACTCCACTTGAACCTCGGGACTGATTTCAGTATGGGCTAAAACCACCAGGTTTGGAATATTTCTTTCGGTCAGCCGTTTTACATGAGGTCGCACCTTCGACCCCACCAAAAGAACGGGCTGATAATTATACATGTTAAAGGCTTCGATTCCACCTTGAATCGAATCAATGACCTTCTGGGCCGAACTGGGATCCAACCCCAGATAACTGCCTTGGGCGGTCTCTTGCACGGCCTCGGCAAGAATATTTTCCATCTCTTGGTCTAAGGTCATCACCGGTACCACCCCCTCATCATTTTGATATTGACGGGTAATATTGCGGGCTAACCCAGCGCGAACCTCTTCGAGTAAAAGATCGGGCAGTTTGGTATATTGGGCCGCGTCCGCTAAAAGTTCTAAAATACTATGCAGATCACGAATCGAGACCCCTTCCTTCAACAAGCCTTGCAGCACTCGCTGCACAATGCCCAGCCCCAGCATATCGGGAATCAATTCTTCGACCAATTTCGGATCGTTTTCGTTCACCTTATCCAGTAATTTCTGCACCTGTTGCCGCCCTAAAAACTCCGCGGCATGACTTTTGATGATTTCGGTGATATGGGTACTGATCACCGTGGGAATGTCCACCACCGTATAGCCCGCGATTTGGGCCGTTTCCCGGTCGGCTTCGGAGATCCACAGAGCAGGCAAGCCAAAGGCGGGCTCTAGGGTTTGCACCCCGTCAATTTGATCATCCACACCGCCTGCCTCCATAGCCAGGTAATGCTCCATCATCATTTCCCCCTTGCCGACCTCGATCCCTTTGATAATCGCCGAATAGGCCCCGGGCTCTAATTGCAGGTTATCTTTAATATGAATCGGGGGGACGATAAAACCCATGTCCAACGCGATTTGGCGGCGAATTGCCTTTACCCGGTCTAAAAGCTCGCCATCTTGCTCTGGATCAACGAGAGGAATCAAGGCATAGCCTAACTCTAGCCCTAGAGTATCAATCGGCAAGAGATCGGCAATACTTTCTGCCGACTCTTCCGTGGCGGAGGTTTCTTCGCTTTCCACCCGGTTTGCTTCCACCTCAACCAATCGGGTTTTGGCCTTAAAGCCCTGCTGAGATAAAACCCCGGTGACCAAAGCCATGATCAAAAAGGTCGCGGTGGGCATTCCCGGAACCATGCCAAATACCGTAAGGGTGCCGCTGGCCATGGCCAAGGCTAGGGGATTGCCAAAAAGCTGAATCCCTAAATCCACCCCCAAACGGTTTTGCGCCCCTGCCTTGGCCGTCACGATCCCCGCCGCAATCGAGATAATAATGGCGGGGATTTGGCTCACCAAACCATCCCCAATCGTCAAACTGGTAAAGGTTTGCGCCGCGTTACCGATTTCCATGCTGTAATAGATCACCCCCAAGATCAAACCACCGATGATATTGATACCGGTGATGATCAAGCCGGCAATGGCGTCCCCCCGCACAAACTTCGAGGCCCCGTCCATGGCCCCAAAAAAATCAGCTTCCCGTTGAATTTCTCTACGACGCTCTTGGGCAACCTGCTCGCTGATGATGCCTGCGTTTAAATCCGCGTCAATGGCCATCTGCTTTCCGGGCATGGCATCTAAGGTAAAACGGGCCGCTACTTCGGCAATCCGCCCCGAACCTTTGGTGATGACCATGAAGTTGATCAAAACCAAGATCAAAAAGACGATAATCCCAATAAAATAATTTCCCCCCACCACGAAGCTGCCAAAGGCCTCGATCACATGCCCAGCCGCGCTGGTGCCTTGCTTCCCATTGGTTAAAATCGCCCGGGTACTGGCGACATTCAAGGACAAGCGAAAGAGGGTGGTCACGAGTAAAACACTGGGGAAAACAGAGAAATCAAGCGGCTTGAGACTGTATAAAGCGACAAAGAGAATCAATACGCTAAAGGTGATATTCACGGCAAAAAGAATATCGAGAACCATTGCCGGCAAGGGCAAGATCATCACCGCTAAAATCCCGATGACCCCCGTAGCGAGATAGGCATCGGCATTAAATAGCCTATTTTCTTTGGCTAATACAGCCATATCTTCTTTCTATCTTTTGGTTTGAGACAATCATTTTAAGCTAACGCTTTTTCTTCACCCTGTAAACGAAGGCAAGAATTTCCGCCATGACGCGGTAAAATTCTTCGGGAACCTCGTCCCCAATCTCGGCTTGATAATAAACCCCCCGAGCCACCAAGGGGTTTTCATAAACCACTACATCCCGCTCCCGAGCGATTTCAATAATCCGCAAAGCTATAAAATCAGCGCCTTTAGCGATAATTCTCGGAGCGGTCATCACCTCTCGGTCATAGACTAAGGCCACGGCAAAGTGGGTGGGATTGGTCACCACCACATCCGCCTTAGGGACTTCTTGCATCATCCGCGCCTTACTCATCTCTTGCTGAACCTGACGAATGCGGGCTTTGATTTGCGGGTCCCCTTCGGATTGTTTCATCTCCTCTTTAAGGTCTTGCTTGGACATCTTCAGCTTTTGCTCTAGATTCCACCGTTGGAACATAAAATCAAAAGCGGCCATCACCACCAGGGCCAAAAAAAGACGAAAGGCAAAAATCCCAATCAGGTTCATGGACTCATGGAGTAAAATCCTCGGATCAGCGGCAATCAAGGCCTTCATCGGCTCTAAGTTTTCCATAAAAGTGACATACCCAATATAGCCGATCACCCCCATCTTAAATAAGGACTTGGCCAGCTCACTGACCGCTTGGGAGGAAAACATTCTTCCTAAGCCTTTGATGGGGCTGAGCTTATCTAATTTCGGCTCCAGGGGTTTTAAGGTGAGGTTCACCCCCACCTGAATCACACTAGCAAAGACCCCGACAAAAAGTACGGCAATAAAAAAAGGCACGGTGATCAGCGCCGCTTTGCCCAAGACATCGCTAAAGAGCCGCCCTACCAGGTTGTTGTCTAGCTCCGCGTATTTGTTGATCCCCTGGAGAGACTCTCTCATGATCTCTTCCCAGGTGATTTGAAAAAAACTCCCCCCAGCCCAAAAAACAAGCAAAAAAGCGCCGAGCAAAAAGGCGGAGGCCACCTCCTTGGAATAGGCTACTTGCCCCTCTTTCCTCGCGTCGTCGCGCCGTTTTTGCGAGGGGGCTTCGGTTTTTTCTTGAGCTTCTTCAGCCATTTACTTCCCCATGATACTCAGCAAATCCACAATGCCTTGACCGGTCTGCTGAAAAATCCCCACCATGCTCATGACGATATAGGGCATGGTGATCAACAGCAAAAGCATCCCTAAGGTAATGGTCAAGGGAAAGCCCACGATAAATACATTAAACTGCGGCATGCTGCGCGCCATAAAGCCTAAAATGGCGTTGGCTAAAAGAAGGGCAACAATAATGGGAGCCCCTAAGCGCAGGCCGACTAAAAAAATCTCTCCCATGAGGGTTATCAGGTAGTCTACCTTGGTCTGGGACTGAAAGACAAACCCCCCCAGGGCAATCTGGTCATAACTGGCAGATAGGGCCTCAATAAAATAATGATGACCGTCAATGGTCACAAAAATCAAGGTGGCCACCAAAGTCTTAAAACTCGCGATAATACTGGTCTGGTTTTGGGTCTGGGGATCGACTACATTGGCCATGGAAAAACCCATCTGAAACCCGATGACGCTTCCGGCAAAGTCAACGGCGGCGAAAAACACCCGAGGAACAATCCCTAAAAGCAACCCGATCATCAATTCCTTTAAAACCAAAAGCCCATACAAGGCAACGGAGAAATTGACCGTAAGATGGAGTGGAGACACCACATTCGCCATGACTAAAGACATCATGAAAATCAGGTAAACCCGAATGGGCCGAGGCACATTCTGGGCGCTGATAATGGGTGCCGTAATGAACAACCCCGAAACACGAACCAAAACCAAAAAGAAGTTCAGGTAGAGTTCCGGGGTAAAATCGAGGAGGTGGGTCATATCCCAAACCTCATCAAGGAGAGGGGGTTAAAAGTCAGAACCTTCCATGCTGCTGCTGACCCCGAGCTTCGGGGTAGGTAGCTCGACAACCAAATCGTTCCCTTTGGTGCGTTCTTCTTCGCTTTTGCACTCAATGCAAAGACGGGTAAAGGGGAGGGTCATCAAACGGGGCTTCCCGATTTCTTGACCGCATTCTTTGCATTCGCCATAGCTTTCGTCTTCAATGCGTTCTAAGGCTTCTTTGATTTGCTGTAATTTTAGCCGATCCCGTTCGCCAAGGAGTTGATAAAGCTCTCGATCACGCTCTTCCGAGGCGTAATCAATACTATCGCCGACATCATGGGTAATCGAATTATCAGAATTTTTCCGATCCAACTCAATTTCTTGAATGATCTCTTGCTGCATTTCAATGAGTTTTGCTTTGATGTCTTTCATGATTTCTATCCAAAGGGAGATTTCGGCTCTCCTCATCTCTGATCAGGGGGCCGATTCAATGTGAAATATTATATAAAACCTCCCCCCCAAAAGGCAAGGCATTTCTACCGAAAAGCTCCTTTTTAAGGCCGCTATAGGGTTTAAGCCAAGGCCTTTTTTAAGCGATCCGTATTCGCCACCGCAAAACCCAACAACTCATCGGCTAAGACAAGATTGATCATCGCCTCGACAATGGGAACCGCGCGAGGCAGCACACAGGGGTCGTGACGCCCTTGAGCAATAAAACGGACGGGCTCTAAGCTTTGCGTTACCGTTTCCTGCTCCATAAACAGGGTGGCGGTCGGTTTAAAAAAAAGTTGCCCGTAAAGCTCATCCCCGCTGGTAATGCCCCCTAAAACACCACCTGCCTTATTGTCTGGGGTAGTAACCCGACCTTGCTTTAAGATAAAGGGGTCGTTATGCTCGCTCCCTTTCATCTGCGCCGCTGCCGCGCCTAAACCAAAGCCGATACTGCGGGTCGCGGGAATCGACATCAAGCCCTGGGCGATTCGCGCCGTTATTTTATCAAATACCGGGGAGCCCAACCCCGCGGGGAGCCCCCGCACCAAAAAGGCCAAGCCTCCGCCCAAACTGTTTCCTTCTCGCTTTGCCTGCGCGATGGCAGCGTACATTTTTTCCGCCGCCACGGGGTCGGGGCAGCGCACCGCGTTGGCTTCGATCTGATCCAAGGTTACCTGCAAGGGATTGATTTCCCCTTGAATCTGGTGAATGACCTCCACCCAAGCTAAAGTAGTGGAGCCGACTAGAGTGAACAAAAGTTTTTTGGCAATCGCCCCGGCAGCGACTCTCGCCGCCGTTTCCCGATTGCTCGCTCGCCCGCCCCCGCGATGATCGCGCAGACCGTAACGCGCTTGATAGGTATAATCGGCATGACTGGGGCGAAAGAGTTCGGCGAGGTTGTCGTAGGATTTGGATTTAGCGTCCTCATTTAAAATCAGCAGGCCAATGCTGGTGCCGAGGGTCACCCCGTCTTTTACCCCCGAAAGAATTTGCACCTGATCCGCTTCTTTTCTAGCGGTGGTGATTTTGCTCTGTCCGGGCTTTCTCCGGTCTAATTCAACTTGAATCTCTTCTCGGCTGATTTCCAAGCCCGCCGGGCAACCATCGAGTATCGCCCCAATTCCCCCGCCATGCGACTCCCCAAAGGTAGTGAGGCAAAATATATTCCCAAAACTGTTCCCCATTATTCGCTTTCATCCTCAGGAGGGGCCCACTGGCCTCGAATTAAGAGCTCATAGGGGCGAAAGCGATTTTTATAACTCATGGCCTGACAATCTTGCACCCAAAAACCCAAATGCAGGTAATCCAATTCTAAATCCTTGCAGAGTTCCAACTCCCGTAAAATCGAATAGGTGCCCAGACTGCGGTCTTGATAGGCGGGGTCAAAGGCAAAATAAACACTGCTCATGGAGTTGATTAAAATATCCACCCAGCCCACCCCGATCAAACGACCCTCCAACTCATAGCGCATCATCCAGGTATTAAAGGCGGTGTTGGATAAAAAATTTCGGAACTCCTCTTCACTCCCAGCGTTGTCATAGCGTTCTTGAGTAAACTTCACATAAAGTTGAAACGCTTCTTCATCAAAGCAACTGGGGCTGCGTAAAATCACCAGATCTTGATTTTTCCTCAATAAGCGCCGTTGCGACTTGCTGGGAGTAAACCGCTCGGATTGAATCCGCAAGGAGATGCATTCACTGCAATCTTGGCAATTGTTTTTATAAAAAATCGAGCCGCTGCGACGAAACCCCTGATTGAGCAGGTTTTCATAGGCATAAGGGTCCAGCAACCTCGACTGAATCAGGTAGCTGATCCATTCTTTGCCTTCAAGGTAGGGGCACTCGCCGTTACTGGCTTCAAAAAGGGAAAACTCCATAAATGAGGAATCAAGTTGGGTTTGTCTTTTAAAGCAATCATTGCTATCTTAGAATCTGAAGCATAGATGTATGCCTTCAGCCTCTTTTAATAGGCTAATTGCTTTCATGGCATTGGATCAAGAAAAATCTGCCTTATTCAGTAAGGCATGGAAATCAAAAAACCAATTTTTCAAAGGGCAACATGGCTAAAAGCATCGCGGAACAAGTAGCGGAGTATTTGACCAAGCACCCAGAAACGGACAATCAAGAGCTTTACGCTGCCTTCCCCCAAGTGCGCTCCAACACCCTGCGCCATTACAAATCAAAGTTTCAAGGCCCCCAAGCGAGTAACAAAGCCAACCCCAAGGCCAAAACAGCTCCAACCACGCCAGGCAAAAAAGCGACCAAGGCGCACAGCCAAGCCAACGCCGCTGCCGCCAAATCGGCCAAACCCAAAAACGACCTGGAAAAGCGCTTAGCAAAACTCGAAAAGGAAGTGAATCGCTTAGGTCAACTCATCGAGAACAAACACCCCTTTAAAGATATGCTTTCCCAAACCACGGGAACCCTCGATAAGGTTTTAAAGGATTTAGAAGAAAACCTAGGCAACCTAAAAGCCAAGGTGCAGGGGAATTACATGAACGATCTACGCCTTGAAGAACTGCAACAGATGATTACCCAACGGGTCAGTCAATTTGTGCAAAGCCTGAAAAAAGGTGGCAAACCTTGATTGTTGAGCGTTTATTTCACTGCATCGACGAAAAAACCAGCCCCGTTGTCGCTGGATTGGACCCGGTTTTAGAGCAAATCCCTCCCTTTTTGCTCAAAAAAGCGAAAAACCGCCTCGGAGACAATCAAGCCGCTGTTGTAGCCGCGCTTTTAACCTTTAACCTAAGCCTTTTAGAGGTACTCGCCCCCTTAGTGCCCGCAGTTAAACTGCAAAAAGCCTGCTATGAGGTCTATGGCGCGCCGGGGATCGACTGCTTTGAGCAGACCGCAAAAAAAGCCCAAGCATTGGGTTTAATCGTTATTGACGACTCCAAACGAGGGGACATCGGTTCCACAGCGGGGTTATACGCCCAAGCCCTACTCGGGAAAGATCGCCCCGCTGATTTCGCCACCGTCAACCCCTACCTGGGCTGGGACGGAATCGACCCCTTTCTCGCTCTCTGCAAAAAAAATGACCGAGGCCTCTTCTTGCTGGTACGAACCTCCAACCCCAGCGCGGCGCAATACCAAGAAGCCAGGACCCCCAAAGGCCCCCTCTATGAAGCGATTGCCCAAGACTTAGAAGAGCGTGCCCAAAATTGGCTCGGGGCCCGGGGATTTTCTCCCCTCGGGGCCGTGGTGGGGGCCACCTGGCCAAAAGAACAAACCCGGTTACGAAAATTAATGCCCCATTGCCTTTTTCTCGTTCCCGGGTACGGGGCTCAAGGGGCTAAGGGAAAAGAGGTGATGCCTAGTTTTAACCCCCAAGGCTATGGGGCCTTGATCAATTCTTCCAGAGGCATTATCTTCGCCTATAAACGCCCTGATTTGCCCTCTTCCTTACAGGGGGACGAAAATTTTGCCCAAGCCGCGGCTTGGGCAGCCAGTGAAATGCGCAAGGATCTTTTGCACAACCTTGCTCAAGCTGGAAAACTCCCATCAAACTGGTAAGCCTTGAACTTGTCTTATCTCTTTTGGCTCGTTGTCTTTTTGATTTTTAGCGGCTGGTTGCTCTCTGCCGTAGCTTTTTACAAGCTTAAAGAACGCTGGCACGCCTTAGGGGAGCGGCTGCTCTTTTCAGGGCTCGCCGCCCAGTTGCTCTACATCGTGGCCGCCTATATCGAGTTGGATCTAACCCCCTTTAAAAACCTTGCCGGACTGTTTTTGTTCGGCAGTCTTTTAGTCCTCCTTCTTTATTTTCTCTTGGATTTCTTTTTTGCCAATCCCATCTTTGAGGTGATCTTTCCTCCCTTGACTCTCTTTTTTATGCTGCTTTCCATGCTCTTGACCAGTCAGTGGATTCAAGCCGAAACCTTTTTAGAAGAAATTCCCGTTTTTGGGCATTTCATCCTCTCCATTCACGCGGGCTTAACCATGTTGGGTTATTTATTGTTTGGGGTGGCGAGCATGACAAGCATTTATTTTTTAGTGGCGGAGCGGCAGATCAAAGCGAAAACCATTCATCTCATCGACTCCAAGGGCCCAAGCCTCGGATTTTTAGATCGGCTCAACCATGGGGTGATCGCCACGGGCTTTGTTTTTATCACCGTAGGTCTGTTGGTGGGGATCACGATGAAGGTGCTGACCCACGCGGCACCTCCAGAACTAAACCTCCGTCAAGGGCTGCCTCTACTGACTTGGCTGGTTTATGCCGGTTTTTTGCTGGACCGGAGCATTCAAGGCTTGAGCTTAAAAACCGCCGCCCTATGGGCAATCGGCGGTTTTTTTGTGGTGATGGCAAGCTTTGCCTATGAGATCCATCTACTGGTCAACCGCTAAAGAGGGCGGTTGGGAGTCTTCTAAACACATCTGCCCTTGCTGGTGACGCAGCCAGCGCAAGGCCTCGCTCTGAGCCTTGCAAAAAGCGGACAATGCCTTTTTATCTTCTCGGTTCACCTTCAAGACCAAAAAAATTTGAGGGCGGCTCTCCTGTTTTTTCTTCTCCTCTTTGAGAGCCCAAAAGGGGGTAAAAAATAAATTCTCCATCTCTTGCAAGACCGCTTGGGCAAGATGAAGCAACTCCTTGCGCTCTTTTTTGGCCAAAATGGCGCTGTAGGGGCCGGCAGCCTGAATCGCCTGACTCAAAGGTAGCTGTACCTCCTCTTTTGCCAAGGCGAGGTTCAACTGGTGCAACAGACTTTGAAAAAAAGGGATCGCCTCTTGCCCTCCCGCATACCGATGGGGCAAGGGGGGCAAGCGGCGGGGAATGGATTCAGGGTCTAATTTTTGTTGCAGCATCCGGTATTCGATTCGTTTATTCTTCCATTCCCCCAACAACATGGCGGCGCTGTTTTGCCGGATCACCATCAAGGGCAGGCCTGCTCGCTGGCAGAGGGCAAACAGGTCGGCCCCTTGCTTCTCACTCCCTAAAACCAAGGCTTGACTCACCCCTTCCGCCAAGCTCTTTTTCCCCCAGTCACGCAGGTCAAGCGTATCGTCTGGAAGCAGTTGCAAGACCAAAAAACGCACCGCCTCCCCTGCCGGAGTCGAAAAATCCCACTGCAACGCGCTTTTCCCCACCGGGGGAAGCATTGCCAAGCTCAGCCAGCAACTCCATCCCTTTTGCGGGGGAAACATCCCTTCGCCATCGGCCCGATTTTGCCTCCATAACCAACTGGCAAGCCGCCCCTCATCCCCGTTGTATTCAAACATTTTGCCTCCAGCCTAAAATCTGCCTCGCTAAATACTTTTCTAAGCGAAAAGCGAGAGCGAGGCCCCCAGTCCCTTGGGGGAAAATCCGCAACTCTGTACTGGTAAGTTCTATTTCCAATTCCCAACCGCGACGCAAATCCACGCATAAAACCCGCCAAAGGTCTCGCCCCATGCGCTGGAAATTACCAAAGAGTTTCAAGGGGCCTTGCCCCGAGGTCATGGCTTTTACCAGGGCATCGAGGCGGTACATCGGGCGCGGAAAGGAAAAAACCCACCCCTCCCCCTTCACCTGAAGCGACCGCCCCTGGGGCTCAAAAGAGCAAAAGGCCTCAACCAAGGCTTGGACTTCTTGCCTCATTGCTTGGTGCAAGGGCTTTACAACCTCGTAGAACTCTCGCAAGCGCAAGCCTTCACCAAAAATCCACCCTTCGCTGATCACCCGCAAGCGGCCCAGGCCTCCGGCTTGCAAACGCCCCCTCACCGAGGTCAGGTTCAAGGCGTCCCCCTGGTTTGCCGCCAAAAGGCTCAACAACTCGGCGGCAAGGGAGCCTTTTGCCTGCCCTCTCAGGGAAAAACCCAATTCGCCTTGTTGCCCCGGTTGTTCTTTAAGGTAATGGAATTCTTCTAAGTTCAGGCTGTTGCCTACCCGCAGTAAGGCGGCATGATCCAAGCGGCAGGCCTGCAACCAGCGAGAGGATTCCAATGCCTTGACCCAGCGCTGGCGCGCTTTTGCCTCCCCCCAGGCAAACAACGGCCAGGGGCCTTCTCCAACGCATTGCAGCAAAACCTTGGGCCAGCCCTCATCCCCGCTCCAGCAAGCGAACTGCCCGTCCGCGTCGAGTAAGAAATTACTGCCCAATTCAGCATTCACTTCAAGGAAAAAAAACTGATTGCGGTCTTCGCCTGCTAGGTCTAACAGGCCCGGGGGGAAAATCGGCAACAGGCTGGCCGAGAAAAAACGCTCCTCGGCAAGGGCCAAAAAGGCAAAGCCCTCTGGACTGGCCTCCAGCCCCATCCAGGCCTGTAGGCGTTCGAGCAAAGACATCTCAGATCACCCTCAACTGGCTCAAACGATATGCCGCGAGAGCCAAATAATGACTGGCCAAATAACAAGCCAAGGCTAAAACCAAGGGGGAAAGGTCAATTTTTGCGCGAGGCAAGAAGCGCTGCAAGGGGGTTAAAAAAGGGTCCAGCACAACATAAAGGCTGCGTAGAATCGGGTTGTTCAACGAAGGCCCGACTAAGCCCAACCCAAACCAAAGGATACTTAAAAAAAAGAAAAACCAGGCCAAATGCCCCAATACCTTAAATCCAGCAAAACCAAGATAAATCAATAGATTAAACAAACTAGCCTGGACTGCCAACTCCCCCAGCAAAAAGGCCCCCAGGCTACGAATCAAACCGGGAAGAACAATTTCCCCAAACAGCACGGTCATCAAAGCCAAGTAAGCGGCTAGGGGACGCAAAACCCGAGGGCTGATACGGCCTGCCCAGTCCCATAAAGGCAGGGTGTAAGCTTGAATAAAACGAACCAGGGGGTTATTCGGGTCTGGCGCCACCCAACTTAAGATAAAAGCGGCGATGTGCAACCAAAAATAAAATCGTATCCCCCATTCTACAGCGGTCGCCAGAAGTTGAACTGCCTCCATGATAGGTTAACTCATCAAGCTGTGCCACAGTTCTTCATCCGCGCGCTCCGTAAAACGGCAACCAATTTTAAAGCCGCCTTTGCAGGGGATGGCCCGCATCACCTCAAATTCAAAATCCAATACCGAACCCCCAGCTTGATGCTCATCTTTGATGGAAGCCGTTAAGAGGCAACCGGGCTCGATTTCTTCTTTAGAAAGAAAACTCAAGCCCCCAGCAGAGTAATCATACAAGGAGTAGAGATGTTCTTTATAACCTTCGACAAGGGCGATTTTGCCCCGGGCCCGATAGCGCTGGTCATTGCGATGCCCGGCAAAGGCTTCTTCGGCTAAGGCCTCGTCTTCAAAATCAAATCCTTCAACCATCACCTTTTGTAGGTAAGTGGGCTCCACCGCGGTGATCATAATGGGATAGCGTCCCTGGAGGCGCAGCGGCTCATGTAAATGGATTTTTCCTTCAATGTAGGTGCCCTTAATGGAAAACATAAATCCTCTCGTTTTCGTTTCCCCAACCTACCCCGGCAAGGGCCTTCAAGTCAAAGGGGGCTTTTGCCCTACCACACAAGAATGCATGGGTAAAATATCATGGGCCTCTACCTGGGTAAAACCCTGCGTCGTGAGTTGCGCCTCAATCGCTTGGGGAGTAACCCGAATTTTTTGCGGTGGCCCCATAGGGGTCTCAATGGGGAGCCAATCGACAATCAGGACTTTGCCCCCGGGCCTTAAAATCCGCAAAACCTCTTGGAGCATCCGCGCCGGTTCATGGAGCTCATGGTGCAGATTGATCATCATTGCGGCGTCTCCCACTTCATCCTCTAGGGGGGTGGCGGCTTCTTGCATCTTGCAGGGGATGATGCGCCCTTCTTTCACCTCTTTTAAATTTTCCGCCATCCACTCCAGCATGGTGTCTTTAATATCCAAGGCCAGCACCTTGCCTTGGGGCATGAATTTTAAAAATTCCTTGGAAAAAAACCCCGTGCCCGCTCCAATATCAATTAAGCTTGTCCAGGATTCCTCCCCCCCTAAGGCCTCCCACATAGTTTGAGTGGGTTGAATTTCCAATCTTTTTGGATCGTTTAACTTATCCAGCCATTTGGTGTTGAATTTGATTTCTGTCATTTTAATTTTCTTCTTTAAAGTATCGTTATTTGAGTTTTGCCCTCAGAAAAGAAGTTTACAACTCCTTTCCCGCTTTGTCTCTAGTTGAACCAGCGCACCGCAAAAACATAAGCCAGACCGCCCTTACAACAGGGCCGCCAAACGAGCCAAGGCTTGCCGGTAGGTGGTTTTGTCTTGTTCCATCAGCAAATAACGCCGTTTACAGGCCAAGGCAGCTACCCCGGTGGAGCCGGAACCCGCAAAGGGGTCTAAAACCAGCCCCCCCTCCGGGCAAGTGAGTTGAATCAAGGTTTGCAGCAATTTAACGGGCTTTTGCGCGGCGTGCAGGCCCCCTTCCCCCTTGGCCAGCCCAGCGTAGATCACATTGTCGTAACCTCCTGTGCCCTCTTTGAAACCCGCAGAATTCATCGCCCCAACGCCATATTGCCGCATGTTGTCGGCAAGGGTAGTGGGATAAGGTTTAAAACACCAGATCACGGGCTCAAAGAGGGGGGCTAAATTACCGACTCGCCAGCCCTCCCACTGAGTCGCGGAGGCGAAATCTCCCCTTTTTTTAAAAACCTGGGCCAACCGTTGGGCTAAAAACGGGGCCTTGGGCTTGACCCAAGCGAGCTGATCGCGCAGGTTAAAGCCCGCGTCTTCTAAAGCCACGATACAGCGCGGGGCATATCTGCGCCCCGCAAAAATCATTGCCGAAGCACCGGGTTTTAAGACTCGCAACCATTGACTCGCCCAACTTAAGCACCATTGGTAATATTGCTTGGGAATCTCTTTATCTTTGAGCGACCACCCGTTAATGGGTTTTCTCCGTTTCGCAAAAACCTTCCCCGCCTGCTGCTGCGCCTTGCTCTGCCCCAGCAACGCCCGGTTGCGGTTTTCATGCAATACATCCCATTCCTCTAAGGAGATCCCGTAAGGGATATCCGAAAGAATCATATCCACCGAGTTTTCCGGTAAACTTGCCAGCAATTGGATACTGTCCCCCTGCCAAACCCCCTCGGCTGCCTCAGGGGATAGGGATACAGGTTTGTTTTGCTGGTTCCCGATTTGCGCTAAAAACTGCCGCAGGCGCTCTTGTGGCTCGGGAAGTAAAGCGAAGCTCCCCTCACTCACCCGCTCCAACAACTCTAAGGAGACCCCTAATTTTCGAGCCAAGGCGGGCTGGGTCAAGCCGGTTAAGCTTTGCGCCTCTTGTAAAAGCTTTTGGATATTGGTTTTTGCAGAGGCGGCGAAACGAGACAAAGGGGGTTCCTACTCCTTAGGGTTAAAAAAGACTCCTGAAATATAACCGGAAGAAGTCATAACTTCAAGGCGCATTCAGGGCACACCGTTTATTATTTTATTTCTTTGCTATGCTAAAAAAACCGCATCTGCTAGCTTTTGAAAAAGTATTTTTCCCCCGAAATTTGAATATCCCATGCCTCGACTCAATAGCCTTGAAGCAAAATTTATGCTCATGATGACGCTGCTGGTACTCTTTACCACAGCCCTGGCTTATTTTGCCTTTGAGAGGTTACTGCAGGGTATCGAAAACGAACTAGGCACCCTCTTTACGGAAAAACAGGTTTTATATGACCGAGAACGCAGCCTGCGACCTACTTTACGAGAACTCACCCTAGCTCGAAAACTAGCCCAATCCCCACTCATCCACTCTTGGGTGCGAGAAGAAAACAACCCTCTTTTAAAACAACAAGCCCTGAGGGAACTTGAGGGCTATCGTCAACTTTTTAGCGATCGCAGCTATTTTATCGGCATCGCCTCTTCTGAAAATTATTACTTTGCCGACGCAAAAAAACACAATTCCCCCACTCGCTATCGCCTGCATGAAGACGCGCCTGAAAATCAATGGTTTTTTAAAACCCTGCGGCAAAGCCAGCCCTGCTTGTTCAATGTGGATTATGATGAGCGCCTTGACCTGACCAAGGTATGGATCAACTGCGTTATCCGCTCCAAAGGCAAAGCCATCGGGGTCATCGGCACGGGGCTGGATTTAACCCAATTCATCCAGCAGGTTATCCATGACTCCCAAAAAGGAATCAGTAATTTTTTTATTGATGCCTCAGGGGCCATTCAAACCCATAAAGACATCTCCCTCATTGATTTTCGTTCGATCTCTAAAAGTATTGTGGAGCGAAAAACCCTCTACCACCTCCTCGAATTGCCAGAGGAGCGGCAACAGGTGCGGCAGATTCTCCAGGGCCTAAAAACAAACCCCAATAAACAGGTCGAGACCCTCATCCTCCATTTTGAGGGACAACCCCACATGGCGGGCTTCGCTTACCTTTCTCAATTGGGATGGTATAATGTCACCCTCTTGGAAATGGGTTCCTGGCATGATATTCACTCTTATATCCCCTTAATCTTGTTGATGGCTTCCGCTTTGTTGCTCTTGGCTTTTTTAGCGGCCTGGGCCAGCAAGTGGCTGGTTTTGGATCGAGTCCGCCACTTAGCGGAGGGCACCCGCAAAATCAGCCAAGGCGATTACGACCTCACCTATATCGACCCCACCCCCGACGAACTGGGTCGGCTCAGCCAAAACTTCAACAAGATGGCAAAGCAAATTCAGAGCTACACCCAAGGGCTGGAGCAGAAAGTCAAAAAGCGCACCCGTGAACTCGAACAGGCGAACCTAGAAAAAGATCGCTTTTTTGCCCTCTTAGCCCACGACCTGCGCGGCCCCATCGGCACCCTCTCCACCTTATTGCAGCACGATGCCGCTGGAGACTTTTCCCCCGAGATCTACCACCAAGCCTGCAACACCGCGCAGGCGACCTACAACCTTTTAGAAGAAGTCCTCTTATGGGTGCAAAGCCAACGAGGCCAATTGGCCTTTGAGCCCACCCAGGTCAGTTTGAACGAATTAATCCACCAAGCCTTAGAAACCCTCGGCCCCCAAGCCCAAGAAAAGTCGATTGTCTGCCGGTTTCATCCCAGGGAAAACTACAGCGTCTTAGCCGATGCCTTTATGATCTCCACCCTGCTGCGCAACCTTTTGCACAACGCCATTAAATTCACCCCCCAGGGGGGCCGAGTCGAGGTGAAAATCCAAGAAAAAGGGGATCAATGGGAAGTCGCCATCTTAGATAACGGGACGGGAATCAGCGAAGCCAGGCAGGCCGACCTCTTTTCTCCGCAAGCGGCAATGAACACCACCCGAGGAACAAACAACGAGGCCGGCAGCGGGCTGGGGCTGACCCTGTGCCAAAACTTCGCGGCCCAACACGGGAGTCAAATCCAGGTGAGTTCTCAACTCGGGGAGGGAAGCCGCTTTAGCTTTACCCTCACCAAGGCGGAGGCCCAACCGCCAGATTCTACCGAATAAAGGCCCTTTTTTTTAAAGCGGTCTCAACCCCAAAACATTTGCAACCCATGCCATAGGTCTTCATCGAATTGATCGAGGAAACGGCAACCAACCCGCACTCCTTTTTCGGTCGGGAGCAGGCTGCGAATCTCTAAATCAATTTCCATCAAAATTGTATCGGGATTAAAAGGGTCGGTAATCCCCGCCTGCACAACCCCTTGGTAGGCAAAGTCACTAGGCGCCGTAAAACTTAAGCCTCCTTGCGAGTAATCATAAAGAGGATAGCTCTTGTGCGCCCCCTCATGAAGCACCGCGATCATGCCATCGGCCATAAATCGCTCGTGCTGGCGATGACGGTTTTCAGAAGAGGCGCTTTTATTTTCGAGCCCAGGGGAATCAAACCCGCCCGGGCTGTAGCAAGTGACTAAGACCTGTGCCCGCTCCGGCAACTGGGACTGAGCCCCTTCAATGATCAACTTTCCTTGACGATATTTAGCTTTGACGCTCAACATAACAATCTCCCTCCGCTAAAATTCAGCGTAGCGAGCCCTCAAACAGGGGTCAACTTTTTTTCAGGTTTTATCTTGCCCTGCTTTCTTTAAGTCCCCTTTGAGGTTGTAAAAATCGCCTTGAATTATTTTGCCGCAGGAGGGGGAACATTCGGGCCCACGCGCATCGCGACCGCCTTGATGCGGTCTAAGGTGATGGCCAATCCAGACTGTTTTAAACGCAGTAATTCGGCGTTTACCGCAGCCGCTTGGTTGTCGTTTTGGCAATAATGCCGTGCCCAGTTATTGCACTTTTCAAAGGTATCTAAGCTTACCGAACCCTCTTGGGCATTTTCTTGGGCCATGACCAAGGAAGCGGTAAAGAGCGACGCGGCCAAAAGCACAGGCAGTATCTTTTTCATATGGATCTCCATCAAGTCGATTCTTTTTCGGGGCTTTTGTCGGCCTAGCCCCTCTGGTTCAAGTTATAGAGCCTTTAAACACAAAGACCCTGAAAAGGGGCCTAGAGTAACCCGCCAAATCAATAAACACAGGGAATGGATTGAGTTCAGAAGCTAAAATAAACCTCCCCCTCCTTAAAAACTGAAACAGACCCAAGGGGCTCTTCCAGAAATTTCTTATCTGTAAAAGCAATGCAAGTAAATTGCCACGCTTTGGTTTACCGGGCCTCGAGGGGGAAATGGCAGGCAACAAGGTGCGCCGAGTCCCCCCGCAAGGGTTGGAGCAAGGGCTCAAGCCCTTTACATTTTTCCTCTACCCGGGGGCAACGAGGGTGAAATTTACAGCCTAAAGGCAATTGAATCAAGCTGGGGATCTCTCCTTGTACCCCCTGGAGCTGTTGCGCCTGAGCCGGGTCCGGCTTAGGGATAGAATCCAGCAACACCTGGGTATAGGGATGCCCCGCCCGGTCTCGAATCGTATCTCGACTGCCTTGCTCCATAATTTGCCCCAAATAGGCCACGGCGATCTTCTGGCTGATAAAAAAGATCACATGAATGTCATGGGCAATAAAAAGGTAACTGACCCCGAGCCTCTCTTGCAAGTCCTTCAATAGATTCAGCACCTGGGCTTGAATCGAGACATCCAAAGCGCTGACCGGCTCATCGGCAATGATCAACTTCGGGTTTAAGGCTAAAGCCCGCGCAATGCCGATGCGTTGCCTTTGCCCCCCCGAAAACTCATGGGGAAAGCGACTTTTTACCCGCACATCCAACCCCACAAGCTCCAGCAGTCTTGCCAATTCCTTGGCTCTTTGGGCCCGGCTGGGCTTGGTGGCGATATCTAAGGGCTCTAAGATAATATCCTCCACCGTCATCCGGGAATTGAGGCTATCTTGAGGGTCTTGGAAAATCATCTGCATGGCGCGGCGATGGCGGATCATCTCAGAAAAGCTCAACCCGCTCAAGGGCTGGCCCAAAAAAGTGACCTCCCCTTGGTCGGCCGGCAAAAGCTGCATGACTAAGCGGGCGAGGGTCGATTTTCCCGAACCCGATTCCCCCACCAAACCTAAGGTCTCCCCTGCCGCTAAGGTAAACGAAATCCCATTCACCGCGTGAATCCGTTCCTTTTTTTTGCTCAAAAAGCTTCCCTTAAGCTCAAAGGCCTTGTGCAGGTTTTCCACCCTTAACAGCGGGGGTCGATTCATTGGGGGGCTCCTGGGAAGTGGCAGGCCGCTTGCTGGGTCTCCCCGAAAAAGCGACTTTCCGGCTCGACTTGCCTACAGATTTCTTGGGTTCGGTCGCAACGATTTTGAAAAGGGCAACCAGGGGGAAACTCCCCTAAAGCAGGCACGGTGCCGGGAATCACCTCCAAACGAGCCGCCCTGCCTGCAGTCAGGCTTTGAATCGAGCGCATCAACCCCTGGGTATAGGGGTGTTGGGGATGGGCAAAGAGTTCCTCCACCTGAGCCGACTCTACAATCTGCCCCCCGTACAGGACTAAAACACGCTCACAAACTTGAGCGATTACCCCTAAGTCGTGGGTGATCATCATCAAGGCCATCCCCTGTTGCGCTCTTAAGTCTCGCAGAAGATTTAATATTTGCGCCTGAATGGTTACATCCAAGGCCGTAGTGGGTTCATCGGCGATCAAGAGTTTCGGGTTCCCCGCCAAGGCGAGGGCGATCATCACCCGCTGTTTCATCCCCCCCGAGAGTTGGTGGGGAAAGGCGCTCCAACGGCGGGCGGGGTCTGAAAGCCCCACCTGAGTGAGGAGTTCCACGGCCCGCCGCTTGGCCTCTTGGCCCATCAAGCCCTGGCGGGCAATGGTTTCTGCGAGCTGAGCCCCGATGGTGAGTACCGGGTTGAGGCTAGTCATGGGGTCTTGAAAGATCATCGCCATCTGGGCCCCCCGATACTTCCGAAAGGCGGTGGGGCTTAAGGAAAAAAGTTCTTGTTCCCCTTCCCACCAAAGCTCTCCGGCTTCAATTTGGCCTAAGGGTGTCGGGATTAAACGCATCAGGCTCAAACTGGTGACCGATTTCCCGGAACCCGATTCCCCGATCACCCCTAGGGCCTCTCCTGCGCGAATAGAAAAAGACACCCCTCGCACAACAGGCACAGCCTTCCCCCCCACCTGAAAGCTGGTCACTAGATTTTTTACTTGAAGCAGATGCCCGTTCCTGGGAGAATTTTTCATGATAAAAAAATTTAGCAGCTACGAAGGGAGCCGTCCATGAGCGATTTCGCCCACAAATTAGATCGCCTCTTTACCCAGGCCTTGACCGATCAAGTCTTTCCCGGTGCCGAGTTATTGTTTACCCGCCGCAAAGAGGTCATCGCTCATCAAGCTTGGGGCAAGCGATCCTTAAGCGACAACAAAGAACTCCGCTTGGGGGCTTGGTTTGATTTGGCCAGCCTGACCAAGCCCTTGGTTACGGGAACTAGTTTATTGCTGTTGGCAGAAGAGGGGGAACTCTTTTTATCCGACCGTTTGGCCCATTTTCTTCCCAGTTTCAACACCGGGCCCATGCACGATGTCACCTTGATGGACTTGATCACCCATCGCTCGGGCCTCTCCGCTTGGGAGCCGCTTTTTGAGCCTCATTTTAATAAAACCGAAGCTTTGGCCAGGTTAATGAAGCTTCAGCCGCAAAGTCA
Organism: bacterium; assembly: GCA_024275165.1. Taxonomy (GTDB): domain Bacteria; phylum SAR324; class SAR324; order XYD2-FULL-50-16; family XYD2-FULL-50-16; genus JAJRZQ01. The sequence goes on from JAJRZQ010000003.1 coordinate 105,000, forward strand.
ACCAAGGAGCCAGGTGGTTTATTCCTGCCTGAATTACCTTTTACTCGCCCAAGTGGTGCGCAAGGTAACAAAGATGAGCTTGCAGGAATATTTTAAGCAAAAGGTCATTCTCCCCTTTCAGCTGGAGGGGTTAAGCTTCGCCCCTCCTCGGGCCGATTGCCCGCCCACTTCTTATTGCAGCCACCGTAAACGGCTTTTGCAAGGCGAGGTGCAAGATCAAAATGCCGCCCTCTTTGGTGAGGATGCGGGCAACGCGGGGCTTTTTGGTACGGCTTTGGGGGTCTGGGATTTGGCACAAGCTTATTTTGACCAACCCTTTCGTTTCGCCAAACCCCTTTTCAGCCCTGTCGGTCAAGCCCTGGCCAAAAGAAACCAAAACCCTCTTCCCCTTTTCCCTCGGGCGATTGGATGGGATTACCGCCACCAGCAAGGCTACCAGAGCGCCGGGGACTTCATGCCCTTGGGTAGCTTGGGGCATTTGGGCTTTACGGGCACGAGTTGCTGGTTTCACCCTTCTTCAGGGGTTTCCGTGATTCTTTTGACCCATCGAGTTCAGATCGATATCCAAGAGACTACGCAAAAAATCCGTAATTTCCGCCCACGATTGCACAATCTGTTGCTTTCTCACCTGGATTTCACGCCCTAAAGGGCTATTTTGTAATACTATTTTTATTCACCCTCTTGCGCCATGAGTACAACTTCCCTCCTCCACCAGCTTTCCCAATTACGCAGGCTGACCCAGCAAAAGCCCGATGACCTCAACTCCTTTTTGGAAATGGCCTGGTGCCTGTACCAACTTAGGAAATACGAACAGGGTTTGGAAGCGGCCCGCAAGGCTCTGGGGCTCTCCCCCTTGAACACGGATGGGCATTACATCTCTGCCCGCTGCCGTATGGCTTTAGGCGACCGGGAACTCGCCCGCACCGATTTGGCGCGCGCAATCACCACCAATGAGCAACACCTTCCTAGTTGGGCTGCTTTGGCCGAACTAGAAAGCCTACGAGGGCAAGATACAGAAGCCTTAACCTGCTGGGAAAAGGTGATCGCCCTCCAACCGGCCCATACCCAGGCTTGGCAATGCATTGCCTCCTTACGGCTTGGTTTGGGCGATATTGCGGGGGCCCTAAAGGCCTACCAACAAGCCTTAAGCGTAGAGGCAAATAATCCCGCCGCTTTAGAGGGGTTAGGCATGGCCTTCATGCGCCAAGGCCACTTTCAAGAAGCCCTCAAGGCCTACCAAGAGGCCCAAGCCATCAACCCCCATAACCCAGGCCTGTGGAACAATCTCGGCAATTGCCATTTAAAGCTGCAACAGATTGAAGCCGCGGAAGAAGCCTATAAAAAGGCGCTCCGGCTTGCTCCTGAAAAGGGGGATTACTGGTATAATCTAGGCGAACTGCTCTTTTTGTACGCTTCCCCCCATGCCGCCTTAGAGGCCTTGAGTCATGCCTGCAAGCTCAACCCCAACGACTTGGAAGCCCTTTATTATTTGGCGCAGGCCCAAGAGGAAAAGCAGCCTCAAGCCGCGATTCAAAGTTATGAAAAGCTTTTGCAGGCCGGGAAATCCACCCCGGAAGTCATCCCCGCCTTAGCCCGTCTGTACCGACGCACCAATCAGGCCGCAAAGGAGAAAACCACCCGAGCCAGCTTGGCCAAGGCCAACCCCTACGATTTAGAAAACAATCAAGCCCTCTTGCAACTCACCTTAAAAGAAGGAAAACGCGACGAAGCCTTATCCCTTTTAGAAGACCTCCCCCTACAAGGCAAGGCTGCTGCCGACCTCTGGTTCCAACTCAGCGTGGGGTTTAAGCTTGAAAACAACTTGGAAAAAGAACTCGATTGCCTCGAAGAGACTCTAAAACTCGATGAAGGCTTTAACCTGGCCTGGCTTGCCTTAGCGAGAATCACCCTCCGGCAAAAACTGACAAAAAAAGCGTGGCTTTACTTCCAGCGGTCTCAAGTGCGGGATATAGAGTTTGCCGATCAACTCCTTCCCGCGCTCTTCCCCCTTCAAGAATGGCAGGCCATCTTTAGCCTCTTGGAACTGCAACGGCCTTTTTTGCTTCTTTCCCCTCGGCTTTGGGAAAAATACCTTTCCCTGTTTCGTCGTTACAACCAAAAAGACCGCTTAGCCGCTTGGTCTGACCGAGTTTTTAACCGCTGGGGCGGCCTTTGGAGCGAACGGCGGGCCTGGGCCGCCTACTGGCTGCGCCAAGGCCGCCTGCAACTGGCTCAATCCTTTATCGACCTCCTGCTGCAAGAAGGAGACGACTCGGCCCTAACCAAATCCCTGGAATTCCGCTCCAACATGCAAAGACTAAAACCCGAACAGTTGGAGCAATGGATAAAAAAACAACTGGAGGCAAACCTCAAGCAAGCGGTCCATCAGCAAATCGCCGGGGAATGGCATGCCCTCAACCAAAGGGAGGAAGAGGCGAAAAAAGCTTGGGCAACCTGGACCGAGCTTCAACCCGCTTGCCCCGACCCGGACCTCGCCTTAGCCGAATTGGCCGTGAAACAAACCAATTGGCCCCAAGCAGAGGCCCATTTATCCCGAGCAGAAGCAAAGGGCGCCCAAAACCATCGCTTTTTCAACTTAAAGGCAAAGCTCTTGCTGGAACAAGGTGAAGCAACCCAAGCCCTGGACTGCTTATTCCGCTCCACGACCCAAAGGACAAAGTCCGCAGAAGAATTCGGCACCCTGGCCCGCTGCTATTTTGCCATGGAAAATTTTTCCAAGGGCCGTTGCTACGCGGTCAAAGCCCAAGCCAAGGAGCGAAAGAACCCTCTCTGGAAGGCCTTGCGGGCCAAGATTGAAAGGGCCATGCAAACCCCCTCGAAAAACCAATCGAACCCGCAATGAATTGAGTTGTAGAGGCTTGAACCCTGAAACTTCCGCGCGGGTCGCGGCGCGGGAACTTTGCTCGACCGGCGCTCAATAACGCACCGTAAACTCGGTTAGGGTACAAAGGCTGCGGTGCAGGGTGTTGTAAGGGTCGGTTTGCCCTGCCAAGGCCTTACATGCTTCGGTCTCCAAGACCGAGGTGCGGTGGGTGGTCAAGACAGAAAGGGTTGCGGGCTTGAGCCCTCGAGCTACGATTTCATCTCGAACCGCGGTCAACCAAGTCACCGCTTGAGCCGCCTCTGTCGTATTGCTGACCAGCACAGGCAGCGGAGCCGCATAGGTGGTATAGTCCGCCCCATCCAGGCGAAAACCCACAATCTCGACCGAGGCGGCCACCCGAGGGGTATCGGTCAAGCTATTGCCAAAACTGGCACAACCCGCGGGAGTGGGCCGCACTAAGCAAACTCGCTTCATCTGAATGGCAATCGACCCGTTTGCCAATTCTTTGACAGCGTAGCTTTTTTCAGAAAGGCCAAAATAGATTCCCGCCCCCGCGTTGCCCCCCTTACCGACTTGGGAAACGCTCGCCGGTCGTTTTCTCAACCCCACGGCAAGAACCTGAAAGCGTTTTGAATTCACCGGAGGGAGTTCTATGGTAATCACGCTTTGGTTTAGGGGTAAATCATAGATGGTAAAATAGTTTTGGGAATTGACCATGGCCTGACCAAATATCTGATAGATATCATCACTTTGGATTTGATCCAGGCTCCAAGGAATGGCCCCTTCGTTCAACACCAAAGGGCCGATCATCAAGGCTTTGACTTCCGGGTCGATATTCACCCCCGGGACCAAAGCCCCCCCCACTTGCATCTGTCTTTGCAACTGAGTGACATCCACCGTCAAGGTTTGCTTTGCCGGTTGGTCATTCAACCCCTTGCAAGCAACAAGGAGGAGCAGAGGAAAAATCCACCATAACTTGTTCATCTTAAAAATCCTTATCCAGGCTGATTCCCACCACCTGCCTTTGGTACACAGCCCAGTTTGATCTGTTTTCTACATAGGTAACTTGACCCGTCAGTTTATACCCCTGCGGTAGATCATGGTATGACTTTAAGGTCAATTCCATCGGAGTTTCGATATGGCGCGGCGCCGAACCGGTACTTGGGTTGTCTTGATACTGCCGATATTCCAGCCCCACATTCAGCCCTAGGCTCCAGGAGGGAAGCATTTTTTCCCGCCAGGACCAATCCGCGCTGAGGTATTGATGATCCCCTCGAAATATGCCTTCTGTACGGGTTCCCAGGGCATATTGCTCCCGGTAGCTGTAAACGCGCCCGCGCTCCACCTCTTTTAAGTCCCACCTTAAACTGAGGTCACGCCCATCCGTCCGCAGAGGGGAGGCAAAATCAATCAAATCGACCTGGGCGATCAGCATCAAGATTCGCTTACTCCCATAACGATTTAAGGAAAGATAACGCATCCCCGTGGCAAAACTATTGCGCATCAAAAAATCGTACCCCCCCCGGTTTTGCTTGCGAAACTCATAGGCAAACAACCAAGCGGCCCCATCAGCGAGTTCAAAACCCTGCTCGGCCTGTAAAAAAACCTGCTCGCTCGCTAAATCAGGATGGTACTTGGAGTAATAATCCAATTGCAGGCCCAACGCTCCACCAAACCCCCACAATCCATCCCAATTCGCTTGGGCCGAGGCTTCTAGAAGTTGATCGGCCTGCCTGGAGTTGAGAGTGACCCCGTCGCCGAGTTGATCCAACCCAGGGTTGCTGTCATACAACAACGCCAAGTTGGTCGTGTAATCCTTGACCCGCAGACTGGGCCAGAAACTCTTTGTTTCCCCCAACAAAGGATAATAAGCCACATCGTAGCTTTGGACGCTCTGCGCCCCGGAGCGGTCCTTGGCGGTGATTAAAATCCGATTGTTGCCTTGAACCAAGATGAAAGCCCCCCCAATCACCACCCGTTTGCCTTTGTCAAAGGGCACGGGTTTCCCGTTCAAGGTTAGAGCGACAATCTCTTGATCCCCTTCAATGATAAACAGGGCGCGCAGCACCTTATCTTTTGCCGAGGAGAGCGGTCGCAGCCCCAAAGACTGAATTTTCGGCGCGGCGGCCCAGAGCGTTCCCGTACCCAAGTAGGCCCAAAGGGCGATGATGATCCAACCTCGTTTCATATTATTTTTCAAAGGTAATCAAGACCTGGGTCGTGTCATTCAGCGGTCGTTGTTTCCAATCCTTTCGATGAGGGTCAATGAAAAGAAGCTGGTCATTGAGCCACACCACATTTTTCAATTTTTCTTTTTCCTTCTTCTCAACCAAGGTGAAAAAAGCATGCTCCGCAAAGGGAGCTTTTTCCTTTTTCCGTTTGAGTTGATCTTCTTTCCAATCTTCCAAATCGATCAAGCGCAAAGCGGTCAGCCGTTCTAGGGGCCATAAGCCAACTCCACGCGCCTCCCAAATACTGGGGGAGTCAAGGCTTTTTGGGATCTGTAGGGATTTTTCATCCGCCAAGCGCACCCGAGTCACCCCGGCCATCGCGGCAGCCTGCCCCGGTTGGAGAGACTGGCTCCCCCCTCGGGTAGCCCGTAACTGGCACTTTCCCTTTTTCCCTACAACCAGGGTACTGCCGGGGCCAACAGCCAAACGAATCGCGCTGCCGCCAAAGGCCCGCAAGACCCCAAAAGGGGTTTTCAGCTGGACCTCCTCGCCGCCGAGCTCCATCAAGGCTTGCCCATGCGCCAAAACCAAATGACCCTCTTGGCGCCCTTGCCAAGGCTGCGCCAATAAAATCGAGTTGCCCCCTAAAGTGAGCTTTCCCCCTTGGGGCAGCGTCAACTCGACTGCCGCTTTCGGCTGGAGCCAAAGCAAGTCACCGATAAAAAGTTTGGTCTTCGGCTTGGCGCGGATTAATTTTCCGGCACGAAAAAGAGAAAACCTCCCCCGCAGGGTCGTAAGGGGAAAAGAAAGCGCCACCTCGGCAGGGGGCTTTACCTGAGCGGTCTCCTCGGGCTGGGGCGACGAACCGGAACAAGCGACTAAAACCCAGGTAAAAAGCGCTAAAAAGAAGAAGGATGGAAACTTCATTTTACATAAACCGAAAAATAGTAACTCTTTGCGCCCAGCTTTGCCTCAATCGTGGCAGCGCCTTGCCCCATGGCGGTGATCAGCCCCTTGCTGCCCAACCGGTTATTTACGGCAACGATTGAGGGATTACTGGAACGCCATTGGGCGGTTTGGGTTGCCTCAAAACTGACTTCTGTACCGCTGGCAGAATAAAAGCCCTTCACCGCGAGCGAGGCTGTCTCGCCGGGAGAAAAAATCACCCCGGTTGTGCCTGAGGGTTCCACCTTGGTGATATCGCTGCTCAAGACGGTTACCGCCGCGGTTAAGGAAAGCGCCGCATTATCGGGGCCCGTCACGGTAATATTGGCGCTGCCTATGCCCAAAGCGCGCAATTGGCCTCGCTGACCCGGGCTGTTGTCCACCGCCACCACCGTGGGATTGCTGCTGGTCCAGTAGACCGCCTCACCGAGTTCATACTGTACCCCATTCGCCGTGGCATAGAGTTTTAAGAGGCCTTCGCCTTGTTGCGTCAAGGTCAGGCTCGTCTTGCTGAAGGCAACGCTGGAGGGATTCATCTCCGTCGCCACGGCAGTGGCTGTCTTCCCCTGAAAATAGGCGGTAATCGTCGCGCTGGCCTTGTTGACTAAGGGGTAGAGTTTTCCCTTTTCTCCCCTTACGCTGCTCACCTGAATCAGAGTGGGGGCACTGGAGTCCCAATGCGCCGCTTCGGTTACATCCACCGTGGCGTCATTGCTGTAGGTAGCCAGCAACTTTAACCGATAATGAGTATTTGACAAAACCGCCAGCGTACTGCTTTCCATGGCCAGACTGACTAAAGTCGCCTGATTGGGCTTCAAGTAGCTCGCCGCCCGCTCGCTGCCCACCTGCGCATAGACCTTACCCCCCTGGTTTTGGGTTAAGGCCATCCAGCCTCGATAATCCCCCTCATTATAGATGGGGTTGAGGCTCGCGCCCTGCGCGTCCTCTTGCCAAAATACCGCTTGGGGGGTGACATCGAGGTTTTGTAAAAAAGAACCACTTTGATACACCGCTTCCACCCCCCACTTTTGATATTCCCCCAAGACATGCCCCGGCAAATTCGGATGAGGGTTGAGGTAGGACAAAGCCAAATCGCTCACCGTAAGACTTTGGGTGCTCTTTACGGTAGAAGGCGTACCCAAGGGATCATGGGTAAAAGAAGCGGATAGAGTCAGGCTGCCTGCCTGCATCCCCTTTAAAGCTCCCGCTTTTTTGCCTCCCGTTTGGATCGTCACCGCCGTGCCGCCTGGCTGCCAATCCACCTGATCGGTGACATCCAATAAAAGTTGGGACCCCGTGGTCGTATAGCGGGCAATCGCTTTTAAATTTTGCTCTGCCCCAATGGGGAAGGGGTTCGGCACCGGAGATTGCTCTAAACTGCTCAAGCTATAGGTGGCCAGCGTCAACTGCGTTGTCCCCACGACCCCGGCAAAGCTTGCCGTAACCGTCGCGCTTCCAGTGGCCGCGCCATGGATGCGCCCTTTGTGCCCGGAGCGGTTATCCACCTGGAACAATGCCGTATTCCCACTTGTCCATACCGCTTCTTCGGTGACCTCTTGCTTAAAGAGTTTTGTGCCGTCGCTCCAGGTGGCCAAGGCGCGCAGCCTTCCCTCATAGCCCTTGGGCCAAGTGGGGCTAGGGGGAAAGAGTTCCACCTTGGTCAAGCTGTAGCTGCTGGGCACAACGCTCCAGTCTCGGGTTGCCGTAACCCCGCCATAGGTCGCGCTGATCTGCGTTGTGCCGGCTTTGAGTTGAACCAAGCGCCCCCCCTGGCCCGGTAGATTGCTCACCTTGGCAATGGAAGAATCCGAGCTGCGCCAAGTGACCTGATCACTCAAATCTTGGGTAAAGGCCCCCACCGGGCTGGCAAATCGCCCTATGGCCTTGAGTTTAAGATGGCTGCCGATTTGAGAAGAGGTCTCTAAAGGGGTGATCTGGATTTCCTCCAAGCCCTCTAAGTGAGAGCGAAGCGCAAGCTGGGTTGACCCCTGACTGGTCAAATAATTCAGCCTCGCGGTAACGGTGACCGCGCGCGAGATATTGCTGGGAATCAAGCTGGGGAACACCTCCCCCTTGCATTTTACATCATTGCAAACCGTAACGATGGAGCTGTCACTACTCTCCCAAGAGACCTGATCGGTCACCTCCATCAAGTTGACCTGCCCCCCCTGATTAAAAGCGGCAAAGGCTTTTAGTTTTAAGCCTATTCCAGCGGCAAGCAGGGGGTTTTCCGGGGCAATGCTGATGCGGGTCAAGGTCTGGCTTTGGGGGGTGACCTTTGCGTAGGTCGCGGCTCCGTTATTGATGGAACTGCCCAATTTTGGAGTAATCAAGGAGGGGGTTCCCGATGAGTTTGCCAAGGCAACCCCTCGCCCTTTGCTCCCCTCTTGGTTGCTCACCGCCCAAAAACTGTTGTCCACCGCCCAGGTAACCTGGTCGGTTACCTCTTGAATCGTGCCATCACTTAAAAAAGCCAGGGCCGTAAATTGCAGTTCATCCCCAGTTTGCCGGTAGGACTCCAAAGGGTAGGCCTTCACCCCCCCCGAATAATGAGCGGTATTGAGGTTGACGGCGGTCAAGCTCAGCGTGCTGCTGCCCGTAACCCCGCCATAGGTGGCACTGATCACGCTGCTGCCGGCGGCCAGATTGGTTGTTTTGCCGGGGGTCACGCTCATCGCTTCAATCGTAGCGACTGCTGGGCTGGCGCTGCTCCAAGTCACAAAATTGGTGACATCCGACTTAATCCCATCGGCAAAAAAAGCATAGGCCTTGAACTCGGTATTTGGGGTAATGGGCTGGGCATAACTTGGATTGATGGGCTCAACCTGAATCGCCTGCAACTCCGCTGGGGTAACCGTGACAGGCAAACTCCCCACCACGCCTTCTAAATTGGCGGAAATCAGGGTTTGCCCGTGACTTTTCGCGCTCACCAAGCCCTTAGCCGAGGTGTTGTTCACCATCGCGATATAGGGCGCGGTGCTGATCCAGGTCACGCTTTGGGTCACATCTTTTTTGCTGCCGTCCGAATAGGCCCCCTCAGCGGTAACCTGGACCTGCCCCGGGTTCCCTAAGGTGGTCTGCGCCGCGGCCAAGACGAGGCTGACCAGCACCACCCCCGTAGCATTGCCTTGAGGCGTCTTCGCCTTTTGCTTGCAGGCCGTTGCCCCCAGCAAAAGACCGAAGAAAACCCACAACAGAGAAATGTTTCGCAAAGCTTTCAACATACCTTATTCCAAATGCACCGCGCCTTGGCGGAGAATTTTCCAACCCTGCCCGCTCCAGCGGGCTAAACTACTCGGCGGCCCCCCTGGGGTTTGGCCTCCATCCAAATAAAAATCAACTTCTTCACCCCAGTCACGCAAAATCGGGGCGATCTCCCTCTGGGGGGCTGCCCCGCTCCGGTTCGCGCTCGTCCCCACCAAGGGAACCCCGCACAAACGAATCAAGGCTTGCGCCTGCGGGTCCGCCGTCATGCGAAAGGCCAATTCCTTGCCCCCTTGATTCAACCCCGCGGCCAAACCAGGCTTTACCGGCAAAATCAAGGTCAAGGGCCCGGGCCAATAACTTCGCGCCGCGGCGGCTTCAGCCTCCTCTCGAAAAAAAGCCCAAGCACGCAGCTGCTCCCAACCATCCACCAAGACCAGCAAGGGCTCTGTCTTTTGACGGGCTTTTAATTGATAAACCCGCTCTACCGCAATCTCGTCGTCTGCCCTGCAACCTAAGGCGTAGTAGGTTTCGGTGGGAAAAACCAAAAGCTTCCCCCCCTGAGCGCAAGCTTGTACCAAGCTTTGTTGTTGCTCCCCCTTTAAGGGAAGCGACCAACAAACCACCTACCAAACCACGACCAGCGTGGAAACGCTTTGGTTCCCCCATTGAGCGGTAATGGTCGCTCTTCCCTTTGCCCGTCCGGAAACCAAACCCTTTTCCCCAGGGCGATTGCTCACCGAAGCAACCTCTGGGGCCGAACTACTCCAAATAACCGCCTCATTGACCTTGAGGCTGCTGATCATCCCCCCGGCGCTGGTAAAAGTCCCTGTCGCGTTTAATTGCAACCGGCGCAACTCGGCCAGACTGGCGTTTTGAGGGTTGATGCTCAAACCAGATAAATTACGACTTTCTAAAGTAAGGCTGACTGAGCCCTGCACCCCGCCCCAGTCTGCCCGCACGGGCATCGTTCCGGCGGCGAGGGGGTACAAAAGGCCCTGCTCCCCCTCTTGATTGGAGACGACCCCCACTGTCGGTGCCGTGGTGGACCAGGTTACCACCTCGGTGAGGTCCTGCACGGTTCCATCGCTGTAGACCCCCACAGCGTGCAAGGGGTGAGACAGCGCCAAGGGAAAGGTTCCGGCCGCGGGGGTGATTTCAATGCTGCTTAAAGTCGGCGCCTTAATAGCCACCACGCCACCGCTAGCCGATAAAACAGCCCCATGCCGCGCCTGAACCTGCAACGAGCTGCTCACCGCCAAAGCCTCTACCACCCCCTTTTGCCCTTTACCGTGCAAGACTTTGGCAGCGGTGGAGGAGGCCGTCCATAAAACCGAATCGGTGATGTCGCGAATGGTTCCATCGGAAAAGGTTCCCAGGGCTTTGAAGTGGCCCCGACTCCCAACCGTAAGGTTGAAGTTTGTCGGGGTTACTTGAATCGAAGAGAGGGTTGCCCCATCGGCGTTCAAAGTCGTTGTTCCCTGCGCCGTTCCCAGGCTCGCCGTAATCGAGGCGGCGCTAGCCGCTTTGCGATATACCGCCAAGCCCGCCTCGGCCATGCCGTTTTCCACCGGCACATCGGTGCGTTCTAAAGCGGGGTTTAAGTTCGACCAAGCCACGCTACTCGTTAGATCCACCCCCCACAGCAAACCGCCGGAGGTCTTGAATTCACCTAAAGCATGCAGGGGGAGCTGAAACCCCGCGGAAAGCCGATCATACTGAGGGGTCAGATGAATCTTGCTGAGGCTGCTCGCATCCACGGTAACGGCCAGGCTCGCTGTTTTGGTCACCGAGGCGTTATCCTTCCAAGAAGCCGTAAGGGTCGCGCTTCCCGCCCCTAGGGTTTGGGCTACCCCTTGGCTCCCCGGCTGGTTGCTGATCCGAATCACCGCGGGATTGCTGCTGAACCAGGTTGCCTCTTGGGTCAAGTCTTCGTGGGAATAGGTAGTTCCATTGATAAACTCTCCTTGAGCCTGAAACCGCAAGGTGACCCCAACCGGCAGGGTGGAAACCAAAGGGGTAAGGAATAAATTATTGTAGGCGTAGCTTGCCGCTGACTTGACCGTTACCGTGGCCGTCCCCGTTACCGTGCCGGAAGTCGCCGTCATGGTCGAAGTTCCCGCCAAGACCCCCGTCACCAAGCCTTCACGCCCTACAGCGTTGCTCACCCTAGCGGTCGCAGCGGAACTGCTCGACCAATTCACCGCTGGCGTCATATCGACCGCGTAACTATCGCTGCCATTGCTGTAGATCCCTATAGCTTTTAGAGGCATGAGCCCCTTTTCACTCATTAGGCTGGAGGGAGTATCCACCGTTAAACTGGTCAGGCTATAGCCGCTGCTTGAGACCGTGAAATTTGATTTTGCCGAGACCCCTTGACTGATGGCCTGGATGGAAACCGCTCCCGCGCCCAGATAAGTGAGTTTTCCTTTGTGCCCCCCTTGGTTGCTTACATGGAGAATCGTCTTATCGCTGCTGCTCCACTCCACCCGTTCGGTGACCTCAAGCTTATAGCGAGCCGTACCGTCCAAATAGGTTCCATAGGCGCGCAATTGTTGCACGGAGCCCGTGGTAAGCTTGCGATCATTCGGAGTCACACTCAAGTCAACCAATTGAGCGGTCGTAGGTAAAACCGTCAGGGTTAGACTGATGGTCTTGAGCGTATTGGCCCCCGCTGCCGTGATGACCACCGTTCCCGGGGCCACCGCGGTAACCGCCCCCTGGCAGGGGGCCGCGTTGCACACCGTCGCGATGGTGGAGTCCGAGCTGGTCCAGCTTAAAGAAGAGGTGATCTCTTGATGGGTATAGCTCGAAACCCCATCAAAATAAATCCCCACTCCCTTTAAGTAAAAAGTTGAGCCCACCTGCAAAGCCGAAAGAGCCGGTTCAATGGCAATGGAGCTTAAGCTTTGAGTCCCGACCTTCACCGTTGCAGAGCCACTCGTCGCCCCTAAGGCAGCGCTTAAAACCGAGGTTCCGGCAGCCAAGCCCGTTACCTCGCCACGATACCCCCGAAAGTTGCTGACGGTTGCAGTGGCTGGGGTCGCGCTGCTCCATAGGGAGCTCTCGGTTAAATCTTGTTTTTTCCCGCTCGCTAAAATCCCCATGGCCTTAAACCGTACCGCGCTTTGAGCCGCGACATCGCTAAAGCTAGGGGTGAGCCCGAGACTGGAGAGGGTATCGCTGTTAAAAGTGAGGCTGCTGGTGCCGGAAATCTGATTGAAGCTTGCGGTAATCTCGGTCGTTCCCGCGCTCACCGAAGTCGCCCGACCGGCGTCTTCATAAGCGTTGCCGATCAAGGCAACGCTTACAGCCGAACTGCTCCAGGTGACATAGGGGGTTAAATCCACGGTGAGCCCATCCGAATAAACCCCCGTGGCGCTAAATTGAACCTCCGGGGTCAAGGATAAGGCTAAACTGGGCTGGTAAGGAGAGACTTCAATCGAGCTGAGCGCGGCATCGGTGATCTCTAAGGTCGTGGTTCCCGTGACGCCTTGGTAGGTGGAGGAAATGGTTACCGTGCCGGGCTGTAGAGGGAATAAAGTTCCCCTGAGGTGGTCGCCCCCCGCTACATTGACGATCTTTGCAAGCTGGGTATCCGAAACGCTCCAGCTTGCCTGCTCGGTTACATTCGCGTCCGCGCTCACCGTATAAACCGCGGTTGCCGTATATTGCACCTGAATGCCTTTGGGCACAATGGAATAAGAAGCGGAGATGGAGATGCTATCTAGTTTGTCTTCCTTTTTGGTCAAGGAGGACTTACACGAAAAGACCAAAGCCAGGGCCAGGATCAAGCCCAAAAGGCGAAAGAGCTTTCCGGTTCGGTTAGCGCGCTTTTTCATGTCGTCCTCTTTTTCACTCGGTAATCGTGTATACTTTGGTTTGTACTTGGCCCTTGTAACGGGCGGTAAGGGTAACTGTTCCGGCCTTTAAGGCCGTTAAACGACCTGAATGAGCCCAGTCATTGGCCACCTGCGCAAGCTGGTCGTCAGAACTGGTCCAGGTTGCCTGTTCGGTCACATCTAAGCTGGTATTGTCGCTTAAGGCAATATGTAAACTAAGCTGCGCCTCGGCCCCAATGGGAACCCGCGTTTCCAAGGGCAAAATCGTCATCGAAGAGAGACTGGCCGAAGTCAGGGTATAGCTCGCAAAGGCATAGGTTGTCGGCAAATAGGCCGCTACCGTCTTCACTCCCGCGGTCGTTAGGTACAGGCTCCCCGCAGAGGCGACCTCATACCCCGAAACCGCCCCGGTAGAGTACCAGGTCGCCGCGTCGGTCACATCCAGCACGGTGTTGTCGCTTAAAGTAGCCAAGGCCTTAAAGCGCACCACATGACCCACCGGTAGGGAGGTCGGGGGAGAAAGAGTCATACTGGAAACCGTAGCGCTGCTCACGCTCAAGGTGGCACTTCCCGCAACCTGCCCTAAAGTCGCCGTCACCGTAACGGTGCCCGCGCTCAACCCGTAGACCTTCCCCCGCTCTTTCGCGTTCAAGTGAACCTGGGCCACCGCGGTATTGGAGCTGCTCCACAAGACGCTCGCGGTTAAATCCTGGGTGCTGCCATCGGAAAACACTCCAATGGCTTTCAACTGCTTGGATAGGTTCGGCAAGGTCACGGGGTTTAAGGGTTGAATCTCAATGCGGCTCAAGGCCCCTGAAATTTCTCTCACCGCCATGCGCCCGCTGCGGTTGGTGGTTCCCGCCAAAATTTGCCCTTCCCCATTGCCTTTGCGGATAAAACTTCCGGCCTTTTCAAAGGGGCGCGGTTGCAGCGCCGCGGTTAAGCTGGTCCACTGGGCCAAATGCCCCACTGCTTGTTTATACCCATTCGAATCGAGTAAAAAAGCGGAAAAGGAGACCAAGGAATCAAGCATGACTTTGGGCTCTTTCGGGCTGACCTCAAGTCGTTGGTGCGTCCCTGTGTTCACCGTTGCTTAGGTACTCCCCGAGAGGGTGACCGGAACTGTCAAGGCTTGGGTAAAACTGGCGCTGAGGGTACTGCTTCCCGTTGCTTTGGCTTGAGTCAAACTGGGGTTCATGCTGCCCATGCTCACTACCGTCGGCGCGGAACTCGTCCAAGTCGATTGCTCGGTGACCTCTTTAGCGTAATAGACGCTCCCCACCGAGACCACTGCCCAGGCCCTTAAATTTTCTTGACTCCCCACCACCCATTGGGGCGCCTGGGGCCAAACCTCCACTTCTTGCAGCGTCCCCGCCACTGCCGTGCCGGTCAAACTGGCGCTCAAGCCGCCGATGGAGGCGCTCAAACTGATGGCCCCCGCAGCTGCGGGAGTAAAATAAGCGTTCCCTTTTGGGGTATAACTGAGCGCGCCGCCGGTCGCGCTCCAATCCACCTGGTCGGATAAATCCCGCACCTGATTGCCCGCATAGACCCCTATGGCCCGCACTCGTTCTGGAATCTTTTCAATCCAAAGCGTTGAAACAGGCTCTAGGGTTAAGGACAACAGCCCCGCTTGGGTCACCGTAGAAGTCAAGGTCGCCCGCAAACCGAAGAGATCGGCCGTAATCACAGCCGAGCCTTGAGCCAAAGGGCTTAAGCGGCCTTTGTTCCCCTCGCTGTCGGAAACACTGGCCACGGTTGTATCACTGCTCGACCAACTCGCTAAATTCGAGACATCTTGGGTGGCGTCGTTACTCAATACCGCGACCGCGGTCAAGGTGGCGTCTTGATCAATATAATAGCTGCTGCGGTCTGTGCTCACGCTCAGGCCGGTCACGCCGTAAACCGTTAGGGGAAGGCTTCTGGTCACTCCCTGATAACTGGCGTAAGCCACGACTTTGCCCGGCGCTTTAGCCTGCAACAAGCCGTTTTTTACCAAAGAAAACTCCGCTACGGTTTTATCGCTGGTCCACCAGGTGGCCTCGGTGGTCAAGGCCGTTTCGCTCGCGTCTTTACCCACCGCCTTGGCACTGAATTGCGTTTGTTCTTGCACCAGCATACTGGTTGAGGCGGGGCTCACCTCCAAATAGGCGATTGGCTGATCATCCGCGGTAACGGCCGCTTTGCGGCAGCCTAAAAATAAGCCCAAACAAAGCAGTAAAAATATAAAGTCTTTGACTAATTTCATGGGTTTAACATAGCCAGTTTACCACCGCCATTGCAAGCCGATGTTCCAGCCTAATTGGTAAAAATCCGGAGTAAGGGATAACTGCGGCATCCGAGGGTTATGAAAAGCCAATATATCTTCTCCACATAGGTCTTGATAAATCCACCAAGCTTCCACCCCCAAAGCCAGCAGGGTGAAAGCATCATAAATTTTTGCCTTTGCCAGGTGCCGCTTTTCGCTTTCTTGAGCGGCGGTAAGGGCCGCTGCCTGGCCGGCAAATTGGGTCGGGCTGCTTAAGGTGGCATATCCGGCGACCAGTTGCTCTGCTTCGCTTTGTTTTTGTGCTGCCAATTTTTGTTCCTGTTGGCCCTGGTACAACCCCAAAGCGAGGAGAGACCCCGTACCCACATGTTTCCAAAAACCTTGGGGTAGGTCGTCCCCCCAGGTCGCCTCATCGGGGCCGGGGCCTAAAAAGAGGGTGTAGCCCTCCCACAATAACCCGGCGACCAGCAAGGCGTCATAGCTGTTGTTTCGTTGGACGCTGCCTTCCAGTCGGCTCGCGTTGCTTGCCAATTGAGATCGCACGCTCTGCACCTCTGCGGGGGAGCCGGCGGTCGCGTAGGCGGCAAAAAGCTGCTCCCGCTCGCTTTGAGCGGCCTGATAGTTTTTTTGCTCCAATAAAGAAAGGTAAAGCCCGCTAAAGGCCAAAAGCAAGGGGGGCACATGCCGGGTTAGGGTCCTTTCTGTTTCTTTGCTCACCCAGGCGTTCGGGTCTTCGATCCCTCCGGCCAGTCGAGCCTCTTCCTCGGTTAGAATCCGCAACAAATAACTGGATTGGGCAAAGTTGTTTTTATCGTTATAGTCTTTGCCCTCCCCAAGTTGCACGCTCGCTTCTAGGCGGTAATCCCCCGGGGGTAAATCCGTTGGAATTGTAAACTCTTCACTCCAGTCCTCATCCCCTTTAGATCGCAGAGAGTCAAATCTCCGCTCCAACCCAATCGAGGTTCGCGCGTCCCCTGCTGCCACCAGTTGATAAGAAACACTAAAGGCCCCGGCTTGCTCTATCCCATAATTTTTCAACACAAAATCTTGCTCAAAACTCTTGCCGGGCCACAAGGTCGTTCGCCGGGGGCGACCCTCTAAATCAATGGCCAAATCCAAGGGAACCGGAGCAATATAAATCACCAAGCCGCTACTGCCTTGGTTGTTTTCTCGGCTCGCCTCTTCACCTTGGGTGGTTACTTCCGCGATGACCTGGTAACGCCCCGCGGCAAGATCGGGCAAACGCAAGCTTTTGTTGATTTCCCTTGCCGCTTGTTTGGGCAATAAGGCGGGGAATTCTTCTTCTTTAAAAATGGGGATTTTTTCCCCCTTTTCACTTTCCAAAAAATAGCGGATTCGATAGGGGCTGCTCTTGGCCAAGCCTTGGTTTAAGGGGCGAATCGCAAGCTCGATATCCATTCCGGGGTGTACCTGAGGCGGAGCTTTGGCCGCTACCTGGATGTATAAATCAGGCAAGGGCTCGCTGACTTCCAAGTCCATCCCGCTGATTAATTTATTGTCTTCCAGGCTCCACTCCCCTCGGTTTTCCACCTGCTCAACATGGACGATCAACCTATACTTAGCCGGGATCAAACCCACGGGCAGGGTCAACTTCTTTTGAAACTTAAAGGGCTCGGCCTCCGCCGCTAAGGATAAAAACCGATCTTTTTCCAAGATGTCAAAATTCATTCCCGCCTCGTTTTGCACAATATAGCTGACCACAAAATCGCTGGAGGGCTTTTTCCCACTGTTGTTGACAATGAAGTCGAGGTAAATTTCTTGGCCCGGCTGCAACCCCTTAAAGCGAAAGGGGGTGGCAAAGGCAATGCCCAAATCGGGCAACCCCTCTCTACGATGCTTTTCAATAGCCGCAAACAGAGCCTGTAAGGCGGCCTGATTCGTCGCCACCTGTTGCGCCTCCCCTTCATCTAAATCCGCCTCGTCTTTCACCTTTTCATAAGCTTCCAAGGCAGAGCCTATTGACTTTAAGTCTCGGGTAAGCGACAGTTCTTGCGTCAAGATATCCAGGTTTTTTAAGAGGTCCGGTTTTGGGGTCTCCAAGGTGTTTTGCGCCAAGAAATGCTCGACCGCTTGGGTATGTTGCTGGAGACCTCGACGGGCCAACCCTAAATAATACTCCACCAAGGGGTAGCCGGGCATGAGGTTTTTTAAGGACTGAAAAGCGCTCAAGGCATCGCCGTACTTTTGCTTGTTCAGTAAAGAGAGCCCCAGGCGTTTAAACTCCTCTGCCAAAAAAGCCTCATCAGACTGCCCCGTGAGCTGGCTCGCCCCTGCCTTAATCTGAGACTTTAACTCTTGATTGAGGGCTAAGCGCGCTGAAAGACTGATCCGCCCTAAGCTTGCGGTCAACACATTCAACGCCGCCGCATCGTTCCCCTGTTCTGCGTACACCTTGGATAAGGACAAGGAAAGGTTTAGGTTTTCCGGTTCTTCTTCCAATTGGGCGTTCAAGGCGTTGGTCACCTCCCCGGCTTGCCCCTGGGCGATATACATGGCAATGGCCTGATCTCGCTGGGCCAAATCCATCGCCTTTAACTCTTTTGCCTGTGCCAGGCCTGCTTTCGCCCCTAATTTGGGATCGGCGATATTTAAGCTTAAGGCCCCCAGCTTTGGGATTTGTACAAAATCCGCTACCTTCAGCCCTAAAAGCAACTCCTCTATCGGGGCCTCGGCGAGTTTAGGCAGGTCGGGCACCCCGCTGAAAACCGCTCCAGAACGCCCCTCTCCATACTGATTCAAGGCATAAAGGCGGTAATAATAGGTCACCTTATTGCTCAGCCCCTGGTGGACGAATCCGCTTTTGACCTGGGGAACGCGCTCCCATTCCCGCGCTTTTTGCTCCTTATCACGGCTCCAGCGCAGGTTATACCCCGTTGCCCCCTTGACCTCTTTCCAAGTCAGAGTTAAGCGCCCATCACCGGGTTTGACCTTGGCCTTGGGGCCCCTTGGGGGTCTGGGGTTCGGGGTAACCGCGACCTCATCGCTCAAGTCGCCCAAGCCAGCGGCCCCTACAGCGGCAATGGCATAATAATAGGGTTTGCCGTTATTTAACCCTTGATGGATAAAGTTGTTTTCTATGTTTTGAATCCGCTTTGCCCGTTCCGCGCTCACCCCCGGCTGATTGGACCAAAACAGGGTATAACTCCGCGCCCCTTGAATTCGGTTGTAGGAAAGCAATACTTTTTTATTCCCCCCCACGGCGATTAAAATGGGCGCCGGAAGTTTGGTAAAAATATGCCCCCCCGTAATCTTCACCAATTTGCCGTTAACCCAAACCCCTACGCCTTGAATATAATCATTTCTCTGCTTTTTTAAAAGATCGCTCAACTCCTGCTTGCTGCCAAAGTGAATTTCTTTATCCTTTCCGGCCGACCGATCCGAAAGCACTACCTTTTGTTTATCCTTGAAAAAATCCATGGTTAAATTCTGGTAGTTGCTGCTTTTATCGGCAAAAATATTGTAATCCTTCCCGTACACCTTTAAAATAAGCTGGCGAAAGGGGGCCTTGAGCAAAAAGGCGGCGGGCAAGGAAAAGGAAAAGTCCAATTCCGACTTCGGCGGAACCACCGGCAGCTTCACCCCCCGCCACCTGCGTTCAACCCCTCCCTTCAGCAAAAGAATCGCTTGCAGCTCCGCCGGTTTGCTCCCTTGGTTTTTAATGGTGAAGAAAAATTCGAAATCTTGGTTTTCCGCGTTCCAGCTAACCCGAATGGGGCTGGTGCTGACAGGAATCAATTTTGCCGCGGGGAGGCGGCCAGGGAGTAAAAGAGCCACTCCCAACATCCATAAGGTCGCGTGCCGAATAAACCGCCCCCTGCCCTGAAATAAAAGCTTTTTTATTTTTAGCCAAATCGAGTTCGCTCCCTCAGGCATCGTCGTTGACTACCCCTTTTCAGTTAAACGGTATACTCCATCCCAATCCGCGGCAGGAGGTTTTTCTAAGAAAGTTTTGCATCTGACGACATAGGTCAAGCTGGGGCCATCCTTGGGATCAAGCTTTAAGGCCTGTTCAAAATCCGCCAAAGCCCCGGCAAAATCAAATTTTTTGTATTTTTCCAAGCCCTTTAGATATTGCGCCACTAGGTCGGCCTTAGGCCCTGGAGTCTGCCCCTTTTTGGCGATGAGGTCGTAGACGGTAATGGGCTCGTCTTTACCGACCACGGTGATTACATCCAACTCTCTGACATCAATCTGATCCTTGGCCATGTCATAGGTCGCCTGGCTGATCATGCTGTAGTTTTTATAAAATTTATTCGCCCCTTCCAAACGGGCGGCAAGGTTTACCGCGTCCCCCATCATGGTATAATCCATGCGGCTTTGACTCCCCATGTTGCCGACCACCATGGGGCCGGAGTTGATCCCCATCCGCACATGCAACAAGGGGCGGCCCTCGTCTAAGAGTTTTTTACGCATTTCGATCAGCCGGGTCTGCATCTCAACGGTAGCATGGCAACAACGCACCGCGTGATCGGGTTGGTCTAGGGGAGCCCCCCAAAAAGCGATGATCGCGTCTCCTTCAAACTTATCGACCGTGCCGTCGTAAGCGGAAATGATATTACACATCTCGGTGAGATACTCGTTGAGCAGGGCGACCAACTCTTCGGGGGTGAGGCTCTCTGAAATGGTTGAAAAACCGGCAATATCGCTAAAATAAGCGGTCATTACCCTGCGTTCTCCCCCCAAACTTAGTTTGGTGGGGTCGTTGACCAAAGCCTCAATCACCGCGGGGCTTAAATATTGCCCAAAGGCGTTGGTAATGAAACTTTTTTGCTGTCTTTCTTGAATAAAAAGGTAGACATTGATCAAGATAAACCCGAGCAGGCCCGCAACTAAAGTATAGGCCATGGAAAATGCCACATTAAGATAGACATAGGCCGCCCCGCAAAAAAGATATAAACCGCCAACAAAAGGCCGGCTGCGAGATACCTTAATTTAGGCTCACTGATAAAGTGCAGGCTGATCAAAAGGATCATAAAAGACAGGGCTAAGGCGACCTCGCCTCCGGTGGAGACCGGGGCCAGGGGGGCGTTTTTCAAAATCGTCGCCACTTCATCGGCCATAATTTCAACCCCATACACCTCTCCGATGATGGTATCGAAAATATCGTGGCTCACCTCGGAGGTATCTCCCAACAAGATGATCTTGCCCTCGATTCTAGATTTGAGTTCCGCGATTTCATCTTCATCCTCTCGATCCAGCTCTAAAATCGTCATCCCATCCACCCCAACCTCGGGAACACGGTGCAAAAAGGGATAACCCACGGGCAAAAGGGGATAATCGTTGATGAAGTCGTTGAAGCCATCTAGCCGTATCTGGTGGGGGCCGATGGTGAGCAGTCCCTTTTTGATTTTTGGCTCCACCCCCAAAGCCATGGCCACGGACAACACCGAAGCGGGCCACTCGTTATATTTTTCCGCCGCCTCGGGGTAGACCCGCAAGCGATTGAGCATATTGCCCGATTTGGTGTGATTGGAGTAGGCCGTAACCGTCGCTTTTTTAATAACCTCGGTGGGATAGTTGATCTTGCTGATCTTTCCCTCCCGTAAAGCCAACATGGAGACTAAAATATTGTTCCCCGCTCGGGTAAGGCTTTTGGCGATGATCGGATCTTCATTATAGGAACTGGGAAAGTCCATCAGCATATCCACCATAACCACCTTAGCGCCTAATATCCTAAGGTTTTCTACGATAATCCCCACATCGGTTCGCCGTAAGGGGAAACTACCGTACTCATCAAAAAATTGTTCGTCTAGGTAGACGATTCCCACTTGATCCGCGGGAAAAGCCATGTTGGCCCCATCCCCATGAGTCATGCGGAAAATATGGCGAATCGAAAGCGTTTGATTTTCTAAACTAGAAAACCACTCTGCTCTCTCTGCTGGAATCATCAACAAAAAAATCAGAATAGTGGCAAATATATCGTAGCGTTTGATCCAGTCTCTCATAAACTCCCCTAGGCGGTAATAGGTCGAATCCGCATTATTTTCCTTCTGTTGGTCATAACAATTTTTCATCACCATTGGCAAGCCGGCAATGACACTAGAATAAAAGCCGCACAACCCCAATCACCAAAGCAAAACCAACTGAAAAACTCGATCCGCCCCCAGGGCCATAATCAGCCCGCAGGGCACGAAAACCGCGTTCATGACGCGTATATTTATAAAGTGAGCTTGCGTCCGCTGTTTCCATGCTACAAAGCCACCAAAAAGAGATTGCCCCCGAGCTGAACCTTATGATAAATTTAAGCTTAAGACCCAACTGATTTACTTTCTGGCAAACAAGGTTTTTTTTTAAAAAAACAGCTTAGTTTGCGGAATTGTTTCCCTAGATAGCAAAACACATCCTTGATGGATCTAGCTTGAGCCTTAAATTGTAGAGTTCCTGCGGGAGATTTTTAAGGAGTTGACAAAGGGGTGAAGATAGTGCAAAGATTTTCCATCTAAAATATTAGCATATTTGCATATTTCGCTAAATTAATACGAGAGCGCCCATGAAATTTGGTATCCTTTTAAAAGAAGGCCCCTACAACCATCAAGCCGCGGATACGGCTTACCTGTTCGCTAAGGCGGCCATCCAACGAGGTCACCAAGTGACCAGCGTATTTTTATACAATGACGGCGTGTACAATGCCACAAAACTGATGGACCCCCCTCAAGACGACCGCCACATCGCCAATCGCTGGAGCGAATTGGGCGGGGAAGGGGTGGCGATTCTAGCCTGCATCGCCGCTTCAAAACGCAGAGGCATTACCGATGAGGTTTTGGTTGAAAATAGCGAAATTACCGGATTAGGCCAACTCACCGACATTGCGATTGATGTAGACCGACTCGTTACCTTTGGAGACTAAAAACAACATGGAAGATGCTAAAAAAATAATGCATATTGTGCGCAAAGCCCCTCACGGCACAATCTACGCCTACGAAGGCTTGGAAATGGTTTTAATTATGGCCAGCTATGATCAAGATATCAGCATGGCCTTTATCGGGGACGGAATCTATAACCTGGTCAAAGATCAAGATACCACGGACATCCAAATCAAAGGCTTCATGAAAACCTTAGGCGTTTTGGAAGACTACGATGTGGAAAAACTCTATGTCGATGCAGAATCCATGGAAGAAAGAGGGATCCGCGAAGGGGATTTTTTCGTTCCCGTTGAGGTCTTGACTTCTACAGAAATCGGCAAGTTGATGACCGAGCAAGATGTTATCGTCCCCCAGTAACTTCATTTAACAAAGCTATGCTACATACAATCAATAAATCCCCCTTTCAATCCGACAGCTTCACAAGCTGCCTGCGATTCATTCAGCCCGGTGACCCGATCTTATTGATCGAAGATGGCGTATATGCCGCCGCTCCGGGAAAGTACGCCCAAACTCTTAAAGAAGTTCAGGCCAAAAACCCCGTTTTTGCGCTCGCCGGCGATTTAGCTGCCCGAGGCATTACAAACTTGGTGGATGGTGTGCAAACTGTGGACTATGAAGGGTTTGTCGAACTGGTGGAGCAACACCAGGTAAATAGCTGGCTGTAAGCCGGCAACACCAAAGGAGACCAGATGAGCGGAGAACAAAAACAAAAAAAAGTAGCCTTGATTGCCAGCCAGGGAACCCTGGATTGGTGCTACCCCCCGTTGATTATGGCAAGCGCTGCCGCTTCAATGGATATGGAGGTCAAGATGTTTTACACCTTTTACGGGCTACCTGTATTGACGAAAAATTTTACGGCGAAAGTTGCTCCGGCAACCAATCCGGCCATGCCCATGAAAATGCCTTTTGGGCCCAAGTGGTTTCAAAACATCAACTGGCCCATGCCGAATCTCTTGACCGGGCTGGTTCCCGGTTTTGAGTCCGTGGCGACCGGGTTGATGAAAAAAACATTTAAAAACAACGGAGTAGCTACAGTTGAAGAATTGCGAGACCTCTGCATGGAAATCGGGGTGGAGTTCTTGGCTTGCCAGATGACCGTTGATGTTTTTGGCTATCAAAAAGAAGAT
The DNA here is from genome assembly GCA_024275165.1 of bacterium. Classification (GTDB taxonomy): domain Bacteria; phylum SAR324; class SAR324; order XYD2-FULL-50-16; family XYD2-FULL-50-16; genus JAJRZQ01. The sequence goes on from JAJRZQ010000003.1 coordinate 128,287, forward strand.
TTCATTGAGGGGGTCACCTTTGCCGGGGCCGCTGCCTTTATGGATTACGCTTCTGAAGCGGATGTTCAACTATTTACTTAAACCAACTCTTAAAGGGAAAACCATGAGTGAGATTCAAATTGATAAAGAATTAGATTGTAGAGGAATGAGTTGCCCCCTGCCGGTATTAAAAACCAAAAAAGCGGTCAGTGACATGACTGCTGGGCAAGTGTTGAAAATGACCTGTACCGATCAAGGGAGCAAAAAAGATATGCCCAGTTGGTCGGAACGAACCGGCAACCCTATCTTGAGTTCAGAGGAAAAGGAAGGCGAGTTTACCTTTTGGATAAAAAAAGCCTAGGTTTTTTAAGGTAAAATAAAAAAGGCCGCGCACCCGGCCTTTTTTACCCCTTCAGCGACCTCAACCAGAGGAGGAACCCACCCCCTTGTTGTGTCCCAAGGCCCCAGCGAGTTCCATCGCCAAGCCTAGGCCCTGTTGTACCTCTGGTCTTTTCAAAGCGCCGAGCAGAGCAAAAATCCCCTTCACTGGTTTGACCTTCGTCAAATCCAATTCAGCAAGCCCGCAAACCAGCGTCATACCAAGCTGATGAAGCTTATCCAAGCCCACAAACCCACCTTGCTGCCGGAAGTCTTCCAACTTGGCCGTGACCTCGTCTAAGGCAATTTTCGGAATATCCCCCACCGTGCTTTTGAGTTCCAAGCCGGCAGATAAAAGCCGCAAGCCCTCGGCGAGATTGCCCATATTCAACAGGCTTTGCCGCAAAAGACTCCCTAGGTCGTCGAAGGAAAAGCGATAGGCCACCGAGTCCAGGCCCGCGATAGCCTCGTCCAAGGCTTGGCGAACAATGGGTTCCGCGGTGTGTTTGAGGTCCATCAACCCGTTTAAAAGCTTTAGGCCTTCCGCTAGGCTCCCGCTGGCCGCTAAGCCGTTGGCGATCAAATCCTCCAAGGACTCCATGGAAACCTTATCCCCTAAATGTTCAAGTTTTTCAATTGCCTCCCCCATTAAGTCCCGCAGGATCGGCTCTAGGGTGGCGCGGAACTCCGCTAAGGGTTTGCCCCTGTTTTTCAATTCTTGGACTTCTTGGCGCAGAGCCTTCAGCTCTGCTAAGATCAATTCTTCATTGTTCATCGCTGCTCCTAATCGCGGATTTTGCCGGCATACAGCATATTGTGGTCTAAAGGGACTTCTTCGCCGGTGATCAGTTTGTTCCAATAAAACCATTTAAATACCAGCTTGCCCCAGTGGTTCATTTTGGTTTCCCTCAACAGGCTGAAGGGCCCTAAACCAGGCAGGGGGAAGGTTCCGGGAAGCGGTTCTTGGGTGTAATTGAAGTCGATCAAGGCCGCCTTGTTAAAGCCGGTTTCAATAAAGCAGTTGGCATGCCCGTCAAAATCGGGCCGTAGCTCTTCTCCATTGATTTCACGAATAAGGTTTTCTACCATCACTTCGGCTGAAAAGTGAGCCACGCTACCTGCCTTGGAGGTCGGGAGGTCTGCCCCATCCCCAATGACAAACATATCTGGATGCTGAACCGCCTTCAAGGTCTGTTTATCGGTATGCACATAACCCACCTCATTCATGGCGACTTTTGAGTCCACTAAAAACCGAGAACCAACATTCGGGGGGATCACCACTAAGAGGTCGAACGATTCTTCCGCGCCGTTGCCTGCGATAATTTTATTTTCCTTGCCTTGCACCTCGACAAGATCAAAATTAGGGGTAATGAGAATATTTTTCTCCTGCGCCACCTTGGTAAAAAATTCAGTGGCTTTAGGCTTGGTAAAGGCACCGGGGAGAGGGGTCACCAAGCGAATCTCGACTTTGTCTCGAATCCCGCGCTCGCTAAAAAACCAATCTGCCAGATAGATAAACTCCAAGGGGGCCACCGGGCACTTAAAGGGGATCTCCGCAATATCTAAAACCAGCTTCCCCCCGGAAAAGCTCTTCATGGCCTCGGCCAAGGCGATTGCCCCTTGAAGGCTGTAAAAATCAAAGGCGTTTTTGCCCTGAGCTTCTACAAGGCCGTCAATATCCTCGTAGGCGAGGCCGACACCGGTAGCGATGATCACTTTATCGTAGGCGATCTTTCCCTTAGCGGTGGTAACGATTTTTTGCTCTAAGTCTAAACCCGTGATTTCCGCTTCAATAAAATCGATACCCTTACCGATAAACTCTCGACGGCTGCGAATCACATCTTGCGCGCCATACATCCCAAAAGGAATAAAAAGCAGCCCGGGTTGATAGATATGCTTGTCATCCCGATCAATCAGAGTAATCGACCAATCCGTAGGACTCAAGCGTTTGCGTAATTTATTAGCGACCATTGTGCCGGCGCAGCCAGCCCCGAGAATGACTAAGCGTTTCATGGTAATTCCTTAAAAATAAAGGTTGAGCCCTTTGGAGATGCAAAGGAGCCGGTTGCGGGGTCGGAATGCCCCACCAACTTCATGCATGGATTGAGCTCATAGGTTTAAATTCACTCCCTCCACCTAAAACCCGGGGAGGGATTTGCTTTCCGTTTTTTTAGTCTCTCCCGGTGATATTTCAATATTACAGAAGAGATGGAACATCCTAAAGGGTTTAAAATAAGCATGTCAAAAAAAAATGTGGATTCTCTGTGATTTTGAGGGGGAAAAACAACCACTTAGCTCAATCTACATTTAAAAAGGCAATGATAAAAGAAGGGCTTGTAGTATAGAAAAAAAATAAATCATATTTATTTTCAGTGGCTTATAAGATGATTGAATGGATCAAGATATCAACAATAAAAAAAGAAGCTTAAAAAAAGCTGTAAAAGAAGAATCTTCCTTGCTCTAGCCCAATAAATAGGGTAAAATTAAACTCGACTTCAACTGCGGTAAAGCGCACAAAACAGCCAACCATAAACGCAGATGCGTATTCCCGACCCCAATCAATACCATGCCCTGTACCAAGCCTTGAACAAGGCGGATCAAGATTTTTCCAAATTCTTTCAGGGCAACCACGCCAAGCTGGAACAAAGCTTAAAGCCCCAGGCCCGAATCTTAATTTCCGGCTGTTACCACGGTCAAGAAATGTTCAGCTTAAGCGCGATCAACAAAGATTGGCACCTGGTAGGGCTGGAACCAGAACCCGCTTTTTTGCGCACCGCAACGCGACGGGCCGAGGCATTAGACTTAGAAAGCCGCATGGAGTTTCACGATTTCCCCTTGAGTCAAGCCCCCAGCGAGAGCTATGACGCCGCAATATCCAGCTTTCAATTGCACTTTCAAAAAGAACCGGGTACAGACCTAGAGCATATCCAAAAACTGAAAAATAAATTAACCCCCGGGGGGCATTTATTGGTCACGGTGGTCGTGGAGCCGGATCAAGGCCCCGATAAACTGGCAGAACAGTTAGCCCAACCCAAAGAGATGATCAAGGGAATCTTAAAATTGAGCAAACCCCTGCCCGCAAAAGAGGTCAAAAACCTTTTTGCGGAAGCGGGTTTTCAGCAGATCAACGAGGTGGGAAGAACCGCCTTGCTGGGCAGTTACCTGCTGGTGAAGGCGTAGCATGAACTTAAAGGAGCAGGTAAGGGCTTGGCTGGACCAAGAGAGCGAACGGATCAGCGAAGACAAAAACAACCAAGAACTACACGCCGCCTTTACCGATGAAAACCCCACCGAGTTGGACGCCCATAAAGAAGAGCTTTTGATTCAGTTGGTGGTGGACAACCTAAAATCCATGCCGCATTTGAAGTTTCACGCACAAAAAAACCTCTTTCCCTATCCCGATTCCAAGCAATTGCAAAAGGCGAAAGAGATTGTTTTTCCTCAAGAGAGCGCCAAGCTCACCCATTGATCGGCTCGCTTGCAGACAAGCCACGATTCAGCGGATTTTTTTGCATGGCAAAGCGCCTAATGCCCACTCCCTCCCATCACATTCGCGGCAGCTAAGATAATCAACCCGATTTCGGCTGAAGTGATGAAAAGATAAATCTTATGCCCATCTTTGGCAAAGCCAATCAAAAGCACCAGATAACAAATGCCCGTTATGGCCACTAAAAAAGCGATGCCCGCAAAGCTGAGATAGTCGCCTGTATGGATATGGTTCACCCATTGCCAGCCCGTAGGGGCGTCTGTTTGAGCCAAGAACTCCTCTAAGGGCAGGTTCCAAACGGTCGACAATTGCTCAATCGGGATCAAGGGCGCTAAAAACCCACCCACATACAGCACAAAGGAGATGAATAATACAATCATGCTCACATTGACTAGTTTTTCCAACAGCGCCCCATAAGCCATCTGCTCATGCAGGTTGGTGAATTTTTTTTGTTCCATTGGTTTTCCTTAAATCCCAAATCCTTTTAACAAACTGCGCAACCCCGCCACAAATAGAACGAAGATAACCAACCTACGAATCAGTTCCGGTTTGACATGCGGCAAGAGCTTGGCCCCGATTTTCGCCCCGACCATGATCCCGCCGATGCTGGGAATCACTAAAATAGGCAGGACAGCGCCTTTATTGAGATAAATCCAAGCCGCCGTGGTATCGGTGATGGAGATGGAAAAGCTTGAAGTGGCCACCGCGACCTTTAAGGGGGCCCCCATCAAGAGGTTTAAAACCGGCACATTGGCCCAACCGGCACCGAGGCCAAACATCCCGGCGAGCAAACCCACAAAGGCAAACAACACAAAACCCAGCTTGGTATGATGAACCGTCCAGTAGATTTCTTGGTTGCTGCTTTTTTCCACAAAGCTGCCGCCCAAGCCAAAGAGTTCGGCGAGGCGATCTCCCGGTTTCACCTGGGGCACGGCGGCAGATTTACTGTTGAGCATGATCCCCACGATCAGCAAAATCAAAGCGCCCAAAAGGCCCTGGATGATTGCCGGATTGATCGCGGAAAGCCAAAGACCCAAGTAGGCCCCCACAATGGAAAAAGCGGAGGCGATGAGGGCAACGGGCAAGGCTAAGCGTAAGCTGGCCAAATTGTGTTTGAGCAAACTCGGGGCGGCGGCCAGGCTACTCCCTAAAGCGATAAACAGGCCCGCGCCCCGCACAAAATCAATGGAGAAGGGGGCAAAGCTCCCCACCAGGGGCACAAATAAAACCCCGCCGCCAATCCCCGCCATGACCCCGAAAATCCCGATCAAGAAGCTGGTGACAAAAAGTAAAATGACCCAACCCCACCAGGGGGTAGCGGCGAAGGCGGTCATTGTCTCCACCTTGGCTAAGGGCGACGCTTCCAGCGTTTTGCCCCAGTTCAACAATGCGAAAATAGGATCTTTCAAAATGCCTCAAAAAATACCGCGTTGGAGGGACCTGCCTAAAGTCGCGCGCCCTTCCAATGAACTGGTTTTTACCCTAAGTGGAGCAGATTCCCCGCGGAAATGGTAATAAGGGTTAATTCTGCAATAGCGATGAAAAAAAATCCATAGTCTTTGCTTTGGATAAAGGTGATCGCCAAGTAAGTATAACAAATCGCCGAAAGCAAGGGCAACCAGACGATGCCCGCAAAACTGAGATAATCCCCTTGATTGAAATAGGTCAACCATTGCCAGCCTTTAGGGCTTTGGGTTTGGACCAGGTACTCTTGCAGAGGAAGGTGCCAATGCTCCGTGACCGTTGTGATTTCGATCAAGGGAGGCAATAACCCCGTGGTATAAAGGATAAAGGTGGAAAGGAACAAAAATAGGCCAAAGCGCACCCCCCAAAGGAGAATCTTGGCGTAAATTTGCTGTTGCGGTAGATTCTCAAATTGGCAATCTTGCATCATTAAACTCCAAAAGCTTTTGAAATACTGCGTAGTCCGGCAATCACCAACACCAAAATAACAAGCTTGCGAATCAATTCCGGCTTGACCTTCGGCAACAAACGACTACCGATTTTAGACCCGAGGATGATGCCCACCAAAGAGGGGACGACAATCAAGGGCAGCACGGCCCCCTTGTTGAAATAGATCCAAGCGGCATTGGTATCGACAGAGAGAGCAAACCCGGCGGTGGCCACGGCCACCTTAAGGGGGGTGCCCATAACGAGGTTTAAGACCGCCACATAGGCCCAGCCGGCACCAAGACCAAACATCCCGGCCAGCAGCCCCACAAACATAAAGATAAAAACTCCCTTCTTGGAATGATGAACCTGCCAGCAAATATCAATATCCTTATTGGGTTCGTAATAGTTCCCCCCAAGGCCCAAGGCCAAGGTCAAGGGGTCGCCGGGGTTGACCTTCGGATTGACGGCAGACTTGTTAAAAAACAAAAAGGCGGAGATCATTAAAATCAAGACCCCTAGGCTCCCTTGAATATAAGCGGGATTGAGCGAAGAAAGCCAGAGACCCAAAAAGGCCCCGATGATGGAAAACCCCGAGGCCGTCAACACCGTCGGCATTGCCAGTTTCACGCTGGCAAGATTCGATTTCAGCAGGTTTGGGGCCGCGGAAAGGCTGCTGCCCATCGCCAAAAAAAGCCCCGCGCCCCGTACAAAATCAATGTGAAAAGGGAAAAAGCTCCCCACCAGGGGGACAAACAAAACCCCGCCCCCAATCCCCGCCATGACGCCGAAAATGCCAATCAAAAAAGTGGAGATGAACAACAAGATGACCCAAAACCACCAGGCATGCCCAACAGGGTTTTGCGCCAGGTTTTGCGAGGCTTCCGCCAACTTCACCGCCGATTGGGCGATGAGGCTGGAAGTGGGTTCCGCGGCAGTGGCTCCGTCACTGTTTTCCGCTGCCCAGGTTAACCCGGGCGACCATAAAAGAGGTGAAAAAAATGAACTGTTCAAGGGGCCTCCAGAGGTTAAAACTCAGAATTCATATCGTTTGCTTCTTCAGGGTCGTACCAGTTTAAACGCGAATGCAGATTCACCACCCGCCCTAAAATAATCAAGGCCGGAGGTTGAATCTCTTTTTCCGCCACCAGTTGGGGCAGGCCCGTTAGATCGGTCAGGTGGATTTGTTGGTTCGGCAGGGTACCCTGTTCAATCACCGCAATCGGCATTTGCGGGTCCATACCCTGTTTCAGCAGTTCTCGGCTGATGAGGGGGGCCGTAGACAGTCCCATATAAAATACGATGGTCTGATTTTCCACCGCCAGGTTGTGCCAATCCAAATCCAGGTGGTCGTCTTTTAAGTGACCGGTAATCATGCGCACGGATTGGGCATAGTCGCGGTGGGTTAGGGGAATCCCCGCGTAAGCGCCACATCCCGCGGCGGCGGTTACCCCGGGGACGACCTGGAAATCAACCCCGAACTCCAACAGTCGTTCGATCTCCTCCCCGCCTCGGCCAAAAATAAAGGGGTCGCCTCCCTTCAAGCGAACAACCAGCTTACCTTCCTTTGCCAGATCCACCAAGATTTGGTTGATCTGTTCTTGGGGGATGATGTGACGGCTTTTTTCTTTCCCCACATAGATTCGCGCCGCCTCACGCCGCGCAAACTCTAAAATGGCGGGGTTGACCAAGCGGTCATAGACCAAGACATCCGCCGCTTGGATGAGGCGCAAAGCCCGCAAGGTCAAGAGTTCCGGGTCGCCGGGCCCGGCCCCCACCAAAGCGACTTGACCGTAATTTTCAAGGTCGCCTTGGGGTTTGCGCATCTCCTTTTCCAAGGCCCGGCGCGCTTGCCTTTCTTGACCGGAAAGGAAGATGTCGATCAAGGGACTGGCGAAAATCTTATCCCAAAAGCTTTTTCGTTGCGCCACGGTGCCGGGCAGGGCACGGGTTTTTTCGCGCATCTCCGCCATCATCTGAGCTAAACGGCTATACGCGGGGGGGAAAAGGGTTTCCAACTTCGCTCGCACCATGCGGCTTAGGCGGGGGCAACTCCCTGAGGAAGAAACCGCCATCACCAAGGGGTCGCGATCTACAATACTGGGCATGTAAAAACTGCAATATTGAGGCTGATCCACCGCGTTGACGGGAATTTGCCTTGCCTGACACTGGTGAAAAATAGTTTCGACTTCCTGTTCATTTTCACTAACGATAAAAACTAATTTTTTGTATTTTAAGTCGTCTGGGGTAAAGCTTCGGGCTTGATGCTCAATCTCGGGGTGTTGTGCCCCTAAGGCCTTCACTTTAGGGTGAAGTTTTACCGCGATGAGGGTGATTTGAGCCTGTGCCTTCAACAAAAGGCGGAGTTTGTTTTCCGCGCCTTCCTCGCCTCCGACGACCAGCGCCGGCTGATTTTTTAAAAGTAGAAAAATGGGAAAGATATCCATAAATTTAACCTAGCTTGCCTGTTGGCGACAAAATTGAATCCAGCCCGGGGCCCAATGGGGGGTGGCTAAAGCGTGTAGATGGGCATAGGAGGCAAAAAGATTGCCTTGCCAGATGCCGTCTTGACCCTCACCCAGTCCCTCGCCTTTGACCACGCCATAAAGCCGAGTTAATCCTTCCCCTCCAACCAGACGAGAATAATGAAACTCATGGGCGCGAATCACGCCTTTTTGCCTTAGCCAATGACCGAGTTGAAGGGGGTTTAACTCCATATAACCATAGCCTTGGGGCTGAGCAGAGAATTCGACGCGACCCGGCAACAGCCCGGCCATGGGGTATTCTCGCCCTTGCCAAGAAGCGGTTTCCGCAAGATAAATCAAGCCGCCGCATTCCGCGTAGATGGGCAGGCCGGCCCGGGCTTTTTTCTTTAAGTCCTCTAAAAAAAGTTGATTTTTTGCCAGGGGAAGAAGAAAGCTCTCGGGAAAGCCCCCCCCGATCACCAACCCCTCAATTTCAGGGATGGAGTGATCTCGAATCGGGTCTAAAAAGATCAATTCCCCCCCCGCCTTTTCTAAAGCTTCTAGGTTTTCAGGGTAATAAAAGCAAAAGGCTGAGTTTCGCAGTACCCCGATAGGCACCCTTTTTCCCTTTGTTTTGGGCCAGGATAAAGGTGAGGCAGTGAAACACGATGCCTTTTGCGCCAGTTCAAAAATCCGCGCTACCTCGCAATGTTGGACTACCTGAGCGGAGAGCGACTCGATAACGCGTTCTCCTTGGGCCTGCTCTTGGGGGGTAATGAGACCTAAATGCCGTTCTGGAATCAAACCTGAACCGCTCTGGGGCAAGGCCCCAAAAACGGGAAGCCCGCAATATTCTTCAATGGCGGAGCGTTGTTTTGCCTCTTGGCGATTGCTTTTGATCCGGTTTAAGATCACCCCGGCAAATTTGGCCTGGGGGCGCATGCGCATCTGCCCTAAAACCTCCGCGGCCACGGCTCGGTTCATTCCGCTACCATCAACGACCAACAAAACGGGGGTGTTTAAAGTCTTGGCCAAGCCCGCCCCGGTCGTTATTTCGCTCAAGCCGTCGTGCAAGCCGTGATTGCCCTCGATGAGGTTGATATCGGCCCCTTGGGAGCGGGCGAGAAAGCTTGCCTTCAAAACCTTTTGGGGCATCATCCAGGGGTCGAGGTTATAGCTGGGGCGGCCTGTCGCTAAGCTCTGCCATAGGGGATCGATAAAGTCCGGCCCCTTTTTAAACCCCTGTACCTGCTTGCCTTGCTTTTTAAAAGCGCGGGCGAGCCCTAAAAAGGTTCTGGTTTTACCCGAGCTTTTTTTCGGGGCGCTGATAAAGATTCGTGGGGCTAGAGCCTGCATGGACTTGGGTCTGAAAATAAAATAAAACGGGGTTGGGCTTCATCCAGCTTGCCCAATCGACTTACAAAAGAAAAGCAAAGGGAGGGAGTTTTGCCCCCTTTTTTCTTGCCTTTTTTATAGGAAACTCCTTAAAATACCAAAGTTTCGCTTATTTGAATATCTGCATGAGCTATAAATAGACCAAAGAGGATTTTATGTCAAAGCGTTTGAATTATCTTGCCGAGGTTCGCCCGGAAGCGGCAACGGCCTATTTTACTTTTTTAAAAGAATCGGGCCGCCATTTAGACGATAAAACCCGTTTTCTCATCTCGGTGGTCACCAAGGTTTGCTCAGGTACCGCAGCGGGATTAAAGCAATATATTCCCCATGCCATGCGGGCCGGGGCCACGGGGAATGAAATTATCGACGCGATCTTAATGTCTTTCCCCGCCGCGGGTTTGCCCAAGGTTTTAGATGCCTTGGATGTAGTGCGGGGCTTGGGAATGGCCGACTTTTTACCGGAAAACCTAAAAAAATTACCCCAATGGTATGAAATCGGCCCTCTTAAAGAGTTTCCCGAAGGGGAATTGATTGAAAAAAGCGTCATGGGCTTTGGTCTTTTAATCTACAATAACGGCAAAGACTTAAAAGTCTATGACCGTCGCTGCCCCCATGCCGGCAACAAACTCCCCTGCAAAAAATCGGAAGCGGGTACCTTGACCTGTCCGAGTCACCAGTGGGTTTTTGATCTCGCCAGTGGAGACTGCTTAGAAAAGGGAAGCCGCGGTATCCACACCCTTCCCTTCCAGATTGAAGGGGATATCGTAAAGGCGCGCCTTTTGATTTTTGCTCAGGAGTAGACCATGAAAAACAGGGTCAAAACTCCCCAAGAGGTGAAAGGCATTTTAGAGCGACAAAGCTACATTGCCAGTACCCAGATTGCCACCATCGTCTACTTGGCGATTCAGATGCAACGCCCTATTTTAATTGAGGGCCCCGCAGGCGTGGGGAAAACCGAACTGGCCAAGGCCCTTTCTCAAGCTTTGGCAGTGGAGTTGGTGCATCTACAATGTTATGAGGGACTGGATGAAACCAAGGCGATTTACGAATGGGAATACGCCAAACAATTGTTGTACACCCAAATGCTCAAAGAAAAAATCAATGAGTTGACCGCGGGAACCCAAGACCTCAACGAGGCGGTAGAGCGTATTGTGGCGGTGGAAAACGCCTTTTTTTCCAAAAACTTTCTTGTGGCGCGCCCTTTGCTGAAAGCCATTACCCTAGGCCGCCCCAATGTGCTGCTGATTGACGAGATCGACAAGGCAGACCCAGAATTTGAAGCCTACTTGTTGGAGGTCTTGAGCAACTACCAAATCACCATCCCGGAATTGGGGACCATTGAAGCAACCAGCATTCCCTTGGTCTTTTTAACTTCCAACAATACCCGAGATTTAAGTGACGCCTTAAAGCGCCGCTGCCTCCACCTTTATATTGATTTTCCCTCCAACGAGCTGGAAAGCGAAATCGTAAGAAAAAAGTACCCCACCTTGAATAAAGAGATGGTCGCCAAAATGGTTGCCGCCATTAGCAAGATTCGCGAAATGGACTTAAAGAAGTTGCCCAGCATCGCCGAAACCCTAGATTGGGCGCAATCTCTCATCGCCTTGCAGTCCACCCGTTTGGGCAAAGAAGAGTTGGAAACCACCTTAGGGGTGATCGCCAAATACCAAGCCGACGCCAAACAAATTCTAGAAAAGGCGGAGGAGCTTTTAGCGGGATGAGATGATTTTTTTAGTTCGAGAATTTTGCAACGCCCTAAAGCAAGAAGGCTTGATGGTGCCGACCCCTTCTTTAAACTTTGCCTTAGAGGCGGTATCTCATATCGACCCGCTCAGCCCGCTACAGTTCCGCTCTGCCTTAGAGGCGGCCTTGGTGCAGCGCGCGGCGGAACGCGAACTCTTCGAGCAGGTCTTCCACCGCTTTTTCATCGAACAGCAACCCTTGGTTTACGCCACGGAAAACCAACTTTTTAAGGCCAACCTGAAAGACTTCACCCAGGAGATTAAAAAAGAAGGCACCGCGGTCAATCATATCTTGGCCGATTACTTAGAAGGCGATGCCAGAGCCCTGTTGGAAGAGCTTTATATTGAAGGAGTCGAGCCCGATCAACCGGTGCCCTTAGAGGAATTTAAAGAACAAAAAAAAGCAGCGAGCAAATTGAACTCTCGCAAGCGAGAACAGCTTCGCAATCGGGTAAAGGTCTTGATTGAGCTGGCGGAGGATTTCTCGGCAAGGAGTTTTCACCTGCAACGAGAAAAAAGGGAAAAGCTCGCCGATTACCTGAGACAAAGATTATTAGAAGCCTTGGAAATGCTGGAAAAACAAAGCCAGCCCAAGGGGCGCCGCAATTTAATGCCCTGGGAAAAAAAACGAACCCTCTCCACCTTGAGTTTTGCCCAATTGACTGAAAGAGAGGCGCAACGGGTGAAAGAAGAAGTCGAAGTTTTAGCCCACAAACTACAAGACAGCCTATCGCGCAAACGGCGCAAGGCCAACCAGGGGCATATGGACATCAAAAAAACCCTGCGCGAGGCTACCCCCTATGGGGGGATTCCCTTTCAGCTCCATTGGAAAAAACCAGCTAAAACCAAGGGGAAAATCGTCGCCCTCTGCGATATCTCTTCCTCGGTTTCTTACGCGGCGCAGTTCATGGTGCTGCTCTTGTATAAATTGCAAAATCGTTTTTCTAAGATCCGCACTTTTGTTTTTGTACGCCAGAGCTATGAAATCACCCGTTTTTTTGAGTCTTACCCCCTAGAGCAAGCGATGTTGCGCGCCTTAAAGGAATATAAAATCGGCATGGGGCAGCCGAGCAATTACGGCTTAAGTTTTCAATCCTTTCGGGCCAAGTGGGAACAGATCCTTACCCCCGATACGACTTTATTGATCTTAGGGGATGGGCAAAACAACTTCAATGAGCCCCAGGTTGAGCATTTCGAGGCCTTAACCAAAAAAGCGGCGCGCACAATCTGGCTCAACCCGGAAGAGGAAAAATTTTGGTATTCCGCCAGCAACTCGATTCGTCATTACCAACCCTTTTGTGATGAGCTGGTCGAATGCGCCACCCTAGACCAACTCACCGAGTTCACCCGTTCCTTGGTCTTATAAAGCCTGCCGCTTGCTTGAAAAGTGGTTTTTTGTTATTCTTTTAGGAACCTCTGAAAAACTCCTTGCCTACCGCTTGCTCAAGCGGTAGGCTCATGTCCTTCGGGCTGATTATAGCCCCTGGGGGCGCGTCAAGTTTTTCCGTCTTTTCGGTTGGGAATGAAATCCACAACCTCAATTCAAATCAAGAAGTCGCGCTTTTTGATTTGGCAAGGCATCCCTGCCTTGCTGGGAAGCTCCGCGTTTTTCAGAGTTTCCTTTAATTTACATACTCCGACCCGAAAAGCCTAAGGGGAACTAAGGCTTGAGGGCGTTAGGGTCTTTTGGGAAACGAAAAGGCCTTCCATTTTGAAAAGGAGTTTCATGCTGACCCTTGATCAAGCCTTGGTGGAAATACTGCGCCAAGCCGAACCGCTTCCTCCCCAACAAATCAATCTAGCTCAGTCCTTGGGTCGGGTTTTGCGCCAAGACCTCACCACCGACCGCCCCCTTCCTCCCTTTGATCGGGTGACCATGGACGGCTTTGCCGTGCGAAGCGCCGACTTCGCCTTATCCAGCCCCAGCTTAAAAATCATCGGGGAATTGGCTGCCGGGGTAGAGGCAAAATTTCAACTCCAACCGGGTCAAGCCATTCGTATTATGACCGGCGCCGTCGCCCCCCCTGGGGCCGACGCGGTGATCCAGGTGGAAAAAACCCAAGTCCAGGGGGATCAGGTAAGCTTTTCTGTGGGTAAGATCGACCCAGGGTTGAATATTGCTCAAAAAGGGGAAGACGCGCTAGCCGGTCATTGTTTTTTAAAGTCGGGCCCTTTCATCACCCCCGCTTTGCAGGCTTTTGCCGCCAGTATCGGCAAGGGGCGGCTTTGGGCCTCTCCTGACTTGCGTCTAGCTGTACTTTCCACCGGAGATGAACTGGTGAGCCCTGAGCAAACCCCGCTGGCTTGGCAGATTCGCGATGCCAACGGCCCCGCCTTACAGGGGATGGCAGAAGATTTAAACCTCCAACCGAAATTTTTAGGGATTTGTCCGGATAAGGCAGAAGCGCTAAAAGCAAAAATCAGCGAGGGCTTGCAGGGGGATGTACTCTTGCTGAGCGGTGGGGTGAGCATGGGGGAGTATGATTTGGTGCCCAAGATCTTAAAGCAATTGGGGGTGAAAGAGGTCTTTCATCGAGTTTGGATTAAGCCGGGCAAACCCATTTGGTATGGCCGCGGCCCCGCGGGGACTCATGTCGTTGGGCTGCCGGGCAACCCCGTGAGCGCGCAAACGGGGTTTAAACTCTTTGTCGAGCCTTTAATCTTAAGCCTTTTGGGACATCAAGACCCCCTGCCGACTTATCTCAAACTGCCTTTACTGCAAGGGGTGAAGAAAAAAACAGAGCGGGAAGCTCTGATTCCCGCCAAAATCATCACCAAGGCAGGGCAAAGTGGGGCAGAAGAAGTCAAAATTTCAGGAAGTGGGGATTTTTCCAACCTCATCTTGAGTGATGGACTCTTGCGCCTGCCCGCGGAGGCGACCAGAGCGGAGGAGGGGGACCTCGTTCCCTTTCTTGCTTGGAGGCGGCGATGAATCACCGGGTTACGCGAAACTTCCAAAGCCTTCGTTTGAGTTTGGGCTCGGCCTGCGACCTGGCCTGCTCTTATTGTGTGGCCCCAAAAGAGGTACGGCCCCAGGCCGGAGAGTTGAAACCAAAAGACTTGGCCCGGCTGGCGAACTTGCTGCACCGTGTCTTGGGATTGAAAAAGATCCGCTTTACCGGGGGGGAACCCTTACTGGGGAATCGCTTGGAGCGGCTCATCGAGGCCCTCGGCCCCTTGGATGGGGTGGAGCGCAGTTTGACCACCAATGGGCAACTCTTAAAAGGAAAGCTCAAAATCCTGCACCGAGCGGGGATTCAACGACTCAACGTGAGTTTGGATAGCTTAAACCCGCGCGCCTTTACCCGCTTGACCCAGGGGGGGGAACTAAAAAAGACCCTGCAGGGGATTGATGCCGCCTTGGATCAGGGTTTTAAGCTAAAATTGAATATGATTCCCCAAAAAGGAATCAACCAGAACGAGGTGGGTGCTTTATTGAACTACGCCTTGGGGCGGGGAATGGAACTGCGGTATATTGAACTGATGCGCATGGGGCATTTGCGAAAAGAGGCAATTTTCAGCAAGCTTTTTTATGGCCAGGCCGAGATATTAAGGGCGCTCAAAAAAGATTTTTTGATTCGCCCTTTAAACCGTGAATGGGCGGCTACCGCAACCCGGTATGAGGTGGTGCAGCGGGGGTTTTTTGGCATGATTGCCAACGAGTCGGCACCTTTTTGTCGCGATTGCGATCGTTTGCGCTTGAGCCCTAGGGGGGAGCTGGTCGGTTGTTTGAGTTCAGAGAAAAGCTTTTCTTTAGTCCCCCTGTTGGGCTTAAGCGACTTAGCCGCCTTAGCCGCTCTTCCAGAACTACTCAAGCAAGCCTTGGCGGAGAAGCGAGAGCAGCGCTTTACGGGGAGCGGCCTGTGGATGAAAGAGGTAGGAGGGTGAATTCCAGCGCCCACTTAAAGCCCCGGCTCAATCACGATATTCGGGCGCAGAGGCCCCTTTGACCCTTACCCTGCGAATATTGCATGCAGGGCGGTTTCGGCGGCAAAGGCCTTGTCTTTAATGAAAGCTCGCTTTTGGGTGAAAGGCGACTATCGCCCCCGTGCTGCCCGTGGGCTCAAACTCATGCGCTGTGGTGAGGCGAATCCTTAATCTATCCCCTGCCGACAAAAGATGAAAAATCGTGCTGTTGTTGGCCATCTCCCGCAACGCCGGATAACCGGGCGAACAACGCAAGGCGGCCTCTTGAAAATGAGCAAAGCCTTCGGCCTGCATTACCTCTTGAGCGTATGCCGCCATGTCTTCGGCCACCCGGTCCGACAACCCCTGGACAATCCAAGCGGCCTCTTGATCGTGATCCTTCAACTCCATAATCGCCTGGTCCACCTCCGGCCCAGCGGTGGAAAGCTGCAAGCCCACTACATCCCCGGCGGGGTTAAAAAACTGATTGAACTGAAATTGATCTTTTTGCCCCTGGCCGATAATCGGGTTAAACCGCAAGCGACCCACTTCTTTCCCCTCCTCCAATAAAATTAAATGCTCTTTCTCCGGCTTGCAATCCATGACCCGCCAAACCGCGCTGGGGGCAAACCAGCCCTCCTTGTCAATCCGCTCTACCCATTGGTCAAGCTTGCCCAAAAGGCTTTGTAGGCTCTCCCCCTTTTTCCCCCAAGAGCCGGCTCCACCAAACTTCCAGTTTAAGGCAAAGAGCTGCTTTTCCTGCAAACGAGGGCGAAACTCCCGCAAAGTGAGGAGAATCTCATGAATTTGCTTGTCTTTAGGGGTTGCCGGCTCGGCCACCTCCACCTTGCGCGTCGGCAGCTCTCGCAAAAGCTTTTCTTGCGCGGCGGCGCGGCGTTGCCCTTGGTGCAGGGCTTGGGTGAGGTTTTCTTTATTTTTTGCCAAGAACTCCCCTTTACGGCTTTCTTCCATCAAGGAGTTCATCACATTGACCCCGTCCATGGCAGAGGGGCAATAAAAAATGTTGTCCCGCATTTGACTTTCATCCTCCTGACCGGCCATGGCGACAAAGGCGGCGTGGCGATTGCTCACCGGGGCCCCCCCGACCAAAACAGGCAAATCGTTCATTCCCTCTTCGGCCATCATCTTCGCCAAGGTAATCATGTGATTGGAGGTTTGCACCAGTAAGGCGGATAAACCAAGGGCATCGGCCTTTTCTTGTTTTGCCACCTCAATGAAGCGTTCTAAGGGCACCTGCACCCCTAAATCAAAGACCTTGTAGCCGTAGTTTTCCAACAGGGTTTTCGCCAAATCCTTGCCAATGGAATGGACATCCTGGTAGACCGTGCCCAAGACGATCACCCCCTTGTAACTCACCCCGCCCGCATCAGCGCCGCTTTTGTGTTTTAAGAAGGCCTCCAAAAAGCCCATTACCTGCTTCATCACATCCGCAGACTTCAACAGATGCGGCAGGCTCACCATCCCTTCGGCAAAGCCCTGACCCAAGGCCTGCATGGCCACCATCAAGTGATCATTCACAAATTGCAGAGGCTCTAATCCCCCTTCTAAAGACTCCACCACCTCTTTTACAATGGCGTCGCTGTAAGCATAGCCAAAACCTTGATAATTCACTTCCCCCTGGGTGCGTTCCTTAAATCCGTCCTTGATTTTCTGGCAAACCGAGGCCGGAGGGGAGAGGTCGGCATAGTTGGTTTTTTTCTTCACCGGGCCGCCTTTTTTCGCCTCCGCGATTTCTTCTAAACGGGCAAAGGCGTCCATATCCCGTTCCAAAACCACTTTTCGGCCCAATTCATAATCCGCTTTAGCCAGACTTTCGACCGGCACATAATGGTGAGGGTTGATGATGGCGGCGTCCAGACCCAGCTTACGACCTTCATCCAAAAAGACACTGGTCAACACCTTTCTCATATAGGGTTTTTTGGCGAGGCCATTGGTCAAATTGCCCACCCCGATGCTGATCTTCACCCCCGGGCAGGCTTTTTTAATCAAGGGAATCGACTCCAGCGACTCTGTAGCGAAGTTCATCTCTTCACTGGATTCGGAGCCAATGGGAAAAGCATTGATATCGATCAAAAGCCAATCCGCAGGCACCCCATGGGCGGCAGCGCGCGCCACAATCTGCTGGGCGAGGTCTAACTTTTCTTCCTTGGTGACCGCAGGCCCCTTGGGGCCGGTGGTCAAACCAATGTAAAGCGGGGCAAAGGCCTTGGTCACCTCTAAAATCGCGTCCACCTTGTTCACCCCCGGTTGCCATTCCTCCATGCTGATGGAATTAATGATCGGGCGGCCGGGGTAAACCTCAATGGCTTTGGCCAAAGCGTCCACATCAAAGGAGTCGAGGCAAAAGGCCCCGGAAAAATCTACGGTCTGGGCTTGAATCACCTGTACTAGGGTCTCTGCGGTATCCACTTGGTTGGAATCCATGCAGACATCTAAAATCTCGACCCCTAAGTCTTTAATCTGCTCGCTGATCACCTCTTCCAAAATGTCTTGATCAATGGGGCCGCCGCTCTCCACCGCGTCACGCACCTTTTTGGAACCCCGGACATTGAGCCGCTCCCCAATGCGAATCAGGCCCTCTTTAGAATCGAGCAAAACCGCCTGTTGGGGCCCGGCGATGTAGAGCCCTTGATCGATTTTTCTTTGTAGGGGTTTCAACCCCTTGACCTGCTCGGCAATCGCTCGGATGTGCGCCGGAGTGGTGCCACAACAGCCGCCCACTAAATTGGCCCCCATCTCGGCAAATTTCTTGACCTGTTGCGCCATGTCTTGCGGGGTGAGTTTAAAGACCGTTTGCCCATTTTCCGATTGAGGTAGACCCGCATTGGGCACAATGGAGACGGCGATTTGGCTGTGCTTGCAGATTTTTTCCACGGTCGGCCCCATTAAATCGGGGCCAATGGAGCAATTGATGCCAAAGGCGTCGATGCCAATATGCTGCAAGGAGGTTAAAGCCGCTAAAATATCGGTATGGAAAATCTGCATTTTAGAATATTGATCCACCGTCACCTGGCAGATGATGGGGATTTCCATCCCCAATTCTTCCATGGCCTGTTTGGCGCCAAACACCGCTGCTTTCAGTTCCAAAGCGTCTTGCTGGGTTTCAAACAGCAAGATGTCGGCCCCTCCTTCAATGAGCCCCAAGCATTGGATATAAAAATTTTCTTGGATTTTGCTGAAAGCGCCCTTGTGCAAATCCGCATGGGTGGTAGAAAGCACCCAGTTGGAGGGGCCAAGACTGCCTAAGACCAGCAAAGGCCGCCCGTCGTACTCGTTGCTTTTTTTATGCTCGGCCAGAGCGGTTCGCGCGATCTGGGCCGAGTCGTAGCTGAGCAAGCGGCTGAATTCCTTTAAGGAAAGCTGATTGACCTGAATCCCGTCGGCTCGTTGCGGGTACTCGCTGAGGTCGATTTTAGAGAGGTCGAATTCGGCCAAGCGCAAGGGGCTGGCCCCAAAGGAGTTGGTCTCAATGGCATGGGCTCCCGCTTGCAAATAGGCTAAATGCACCTCTTGAATGGCTTTTGGTTTGGAAAAAACCAAGAGGTCGGAAAGCATTTGAAACTCTTCCCCCCCATAGACCTCCGGCCCAAATTCATAGGCCTGGATCATGGTGCCCATGGCCCCATCAATCACTAAAATCTGTTCGGCAATGAGCTTTTGAAATTCTTCTCGGGTCATGTTGTTACCAAGGTTGCGCCAACGGCTGATCTTGCCGGGGCTTGAAATAGATAGGAAGATAGCGCCAAGCCCACAGACCAAGGCGATGAGAATAAAAAATCCGGCCACAAAAGACCAAAAAGTAAAACGGATGTCGATGAGGCCTAACAGTTCACAAGCAACACGAAAGAGGGCCCCCCCTTGCAAAATCCAAAAGAGACGGGATTCGAACCTCCCTGTTTCCATGGGGCGACCCGAGTGACCCAAGGTCACCCGGGTGGTCATGGCAAAGACCATACTGGTAAAGCAGCCAATCGCCAAGGCATGCAAGCCCGCCAACTCCCATCGCAACGAATAATACCCCTCGCTCAAAGCCACCAGTCCCCCCACAAAATGCAACCCAAAACCAAGGGGGAACCAAGCTAAAGAGATGTACAGCATGCTTAAAATCATTTTAGGCTTTCTCCGCCAAAACCTCCACTTCTGGTATTGGTAGAGGGTAATAAAAAGGAGCAACCCATCACTGAGGACAAACCCCTGCTGATTCCCGCTGATAAAAAGCGCGGTTTTTAAAGCCAAGAGCAGGGCCCAGGCAGGCAAGACCCAGGTTAAGGAATTCATCCCCTCCCACCCCATAACCACGCTGGTAAAAAAGGGAACCAGCCGCCAAGCGAGGGTCAAAATCAAAAGCGGGAAAAAGAAATACACCCCCAAGCCGTAGGCGGCAAGATAGGCCGCGTCAAAGGCGCGGTGATGCACATACAAGGCAAAACAACTCGCCCCCGCCAAGCCGCCAAAGACCGCCAAGAGCGCAAAAAGGGGTTGGGTTTTGTCCGGGGAGTCGCTGCGGACCCAAATCTCGGCCAGATGCAAAAACCACAACAAAAAACCGAGGGTCACCAGCATGCTGCCGATCACCAAAACGCCCGTGCCCAATTTAGTGCTGGTCCAAGCCAAGACCCCCCCACAGGGGATGAGCAGAAAAAAGAGCAGCGCCTTTTTGCGGGTCAGGGCCGGACGGTTGAGCCAACGGGGAAAGGTGGTGAGCAAAAAGCCCAAGCCATAACAGGTCAACACCACATAGACCATTAAAAAGACATGTAATTCCTTTGGATTAAAAGCATAAGAGGGAATAAAATGAAAATACAAATGCCCCAGATAGGTGATCCACCAAAAGACAGAGGAAATCATCAACAGGGTACCGGTAGCGAAAAAGAGCCGATGGGGTTCTGAAGTGACCCATCCGATGGCGGTTTTGAGGTTCATTTCAACTCGTTCATGCTTTGTTCCAAAAGCTTTGTAAAGGCTTCATAGTCCCTTGCCACCGGCAACTGAGGGAACTGATCGGCAATCGCCTGGGGAGGGCGAAAAAAGATCCCCTGATCCGCCTCTAAAAGCATGGAAACATCATTGTAGGAATCCCCGGCGGCAATGGTTTTATAGTTTAAACCCTTAAAGGCCTGGATCGCTTTTTTCTTTGGGTCGGGCAAACGCAGGTGATAATCTCGAATATGCCCCGTCTCATCAAGGCTCAAGCTATGGCACAAGATCGTCGGCATCTTCAACTGCCGCATTAGGGGTTGGGCAAACTCTTCAAAGGTATCGGATAAAATCACCACCTGGCATTGGTCGCGCAACCCATCTAAAAACTCGACGGCTCCCTCCAAGGGGGAGAGGGTGGCGATTACCCCTTGGATGTCGGCCAAGGTCAACCCCTGCTCGCTAATCACCTTGAGGCGGTGGGTCATGAGTTCGTCGTAATCTTGAATGTCGCGGGTGGTGAGTCTTAAGGCTTCAATGCCCGTTTTTTCCGCCACGCTGATCCAAACTTCGGGGACGAGTACGCCTTCTAAATCCAGACAGGTAATGATCATCTAGGCCTTGGGTGCAAACAGCCCGATTGACCGGGCAGGGGCTTTAGGGTTAAAGGGGTATGAAAGCCAATAAAATAGCCAATTTACCTAATTTCAGCAAGCCCCAATCCCCATGCTAAACCCTTTGGCGGAAAAATTAAAGCTCCTTCCCGATTCGCCGGGGGTTTACCGATTCTATGACCCAGAGGAGAAACTGCTGTATATCGGGAAGGCAAAGAACTTAAAAAATCGGGTGCGGACCTATTTTAACCTTGCCGCCTTGAGCGACCCCCGTACGGAAAGCTGGGTTCCGCGGATCGCGGATGTGCGTTGGATGTTGGTAGGAACCGAAGCCGAAGCCTTGATTTTAGAAGAGCAGCTCATTAAAAAACATCGGCCCAAGTTTAATATTGAGCTCAAGGATGACAAAACCTACCCCTACTTTAAGCTCACCCTCCAAGAACTCTACCCCCGTTTATTGCTGACGAGAGAACTCAAAAAGGATGGCGGGCTTTACTTTGGTCCCTTTGTTTCGGTCAAGGTAGCCAGAGAAACCATGCGGGTATTGTTCAAACATTTTCCCCTGCGGCAATCGAAAATGGCTTTGGATGGAAGTAAAACCTACCGTCCCTGCCTGAACTATCAGATGAAGCGTTGCCTCGCCCCCTGCGCCGGCTTGGTGAGCCCGGAGGAATACGGCAAACTCGTTTCCAAGGTGTTGCAACTGCTGCGAGGCAACGCCAAGGAACTCTTGCGGAGTTTGCAAAAAGAAATGGCGGAAAAGGCGGAAGCCCTGGCCTATGAAGAGGCCCGCATCCTGCGCGATCAGGCCCGAGCTGTAGAAAAAACCCTGCAAAAACAAAGGGTTTTATCCAAAGACCGACTCGACCGGGATGTGATCACCCTGGCGAGGCAAAAAGGGTTTGCCGGGGTACAGATTCTGTTTATCCGCAACGGGGTGCTGCTTGCCGATGATTTTATTTTTGTAAAGGAAGGGGAGCGATTCGCGGATTTAGAATTGCTCCGCTCGGTGATAAGCCGATTGTATGTCAAGGGGGGCAGGCCCTTGCCCAAAGAGATTTTAGTCCCCTTAATGGATGACTCCTTAAAAATCATCGAAGAATATTGCGGTCAGTTGCGGGGAACCAAGGTGAACCTGCTCAGCCCCCAGAAAGGAGAAAAAAAGAAACTGTTGGAGCTAGGGACAAAGAATGGAGTCGACAATCTAAGACTAAAAATGCAAGAAGCCCAGTCGGATGAATTGATTTTAAAGGAGGTGAAGGATTATTTACGCTTAAGAAACCTCCCCCGTCGGGTGGAGTGTTTTGACATCTCGAATATTCAAGGTAGCTCAAATGTAGCGGGAATGGTGGTTTGGGAGGAGAACCAAGCCAAGAAGGCAGACTACCGCAAATATAAAATCAAGTCCTTTGCCGGGGCCAATGACTTTTTAGCCATGCAAGAGGTTTTGGTTCGCCGTTATTCCAGGTTGATGGAAGAAGAGGGAGACATGCCCGATTTGATTTTAATTGATGGCGGCAAAGGCCAAGTGGGAGCGGCGGTCGAAGCTTTAATGCACTTGCGTTTTGACTTTGCCCAAACCGATGTGATCGGACTGGCCAAGGGGCGCAGCGAAAAAAAAAGGGGCGTGGTCAAAGAAGAGATGGATTTTGAATATGTGATTCGCCCGGGGCAAAAAAACCTGATTCCTTTAAAGCAAAATTCCAAAACGCTGCATTTTTTGCAGGCGATTCGCGATGAAACCCATCGCTTTGCCATCAGCTTTCATCGCCAACAAAGGGGCAAGGCGACTTTAGAATCCGTAATTGAAAAGATCCCCGGGATTGGGCCCAAAAAACGCCAAGCCCTACTCAAGCACTTTGGGGCCTTGTCCAAGGTCAAAGAAGCGAATTTAGAAAAATTGCGCCTTGTTAGCGGAATCAGCGAAAAGGACGCGAATGAAATCCTTTACTTTTTTGCCGAAGAAGCCGATTCAGCGGGGTGATGGGGGTAAAAGAAGCGTTCCAGCTCTGCTTCGGGCACCTCGCCTTGGGCGTTAAACAGAGGGAAGCCCGTATCCATCGCCCCTCGCAGACCGGTTTTTAAGCTGAGGAGCCGCATAAAACCCATCTGCTTCAACACCACTCCAGCCAGCAGGCTGCGGCGACCGGAACGGCAGACAAGCAGGACCTTTTTTTCCCTTGCTTGGATTAATTCAGGTAGGCTTTCTTCATAACCCTTGTCTGCCGCGGCTTCTAAAATACCCCGAGGCACAAGGTGGCTGCCAAGGATATGGCAAAAGGCGTATTCCGATTCTTCCCGCACATCAATGACGAGGCCCTTAAACTCTCCGGCGAAGAGTTCGGGCAGATCATGCGGCATCACCTCTTCAATCTGGCCCTGGGCCTGGGCAACGAAGTCGTTGTAGGTGAGTTGTGGATTCATGGTTGCTTTGTTTTATGGTTAGTCCTCTGCTAACGCCCCGCAGAACAAAAAAATGCCTCCGGCAGCCAGGGAGCAAACCCCCTGGACCCCCTTTTCAACTCAGACGAAACCTACTG
This sequence comes from bacterium, assembly GCA_024275165.1. Lineage (GTDB taxonomy): Bacteria > SAR324 > SAR324 > XYD2-FULL-50-16 > XYD2-FULL-50-16 > JAJRZQ01. Next base: position 151,621 of record JAJRZQ010000003.1, read on the forward strand.
AGGATCGCGGAGCATATTGATGTTATGTGTCCCGCCCTACACCATATCAATAAACTTGCAGGGGCACATTTCCGCGCACTTGTTGCAACCAATGCATTTGTCTAAAATAAATTCATAATGCTGGCCTTTGGGCATTTTCTTAATCGCCGAGTCCCCGCAAACACTCCAGCAGGTATCGCAATCAAAACAACTGCCGCAGCTCATGCAACGGCTCGCTTCATTCAACAGGGTTTGCGGATCCAAACCCGTCAAATAACCTGAAAAACTTTTTAAGCGTTCCTCCGCTGCCCATTCACTGATCTCTTGCCGGGGCGCGGTGGGGTAAAAACCCAGCACCATCTCGGTATGCTTAACGACCCTAGGCTTTGCCTCGGGCCGGTAGGCGCCCCCCCGTACAAAAGCGTCGATCTCTTCAGCGGCAAGGCGCCCATCGCCAAAGGCCTCGGTAACCAGCCCCAAGCCACGGCCGATATCGCCACCAGCCCAAACATTCGAGTCTTCCGCGACCCGACCAAATTTACCCTGTATCGTGATCCATCCCTTTTCATTCTTTAACTCTTCCAAACCGGTGAAGTCAGGATATTGGCTGATGGCGGTAACGAGTTGGTCGCATTGCACAATGAACTCGGTCCCGGGGACTTCATTTACCTGATACCAGCCGTTTTCACCTTTTTCCCCCAGTTCAACCCTTAAAAACTCCACCCCGGTGACCTTGCCCCCTTCGCTTAGAATCCGCTTGGGAGTATAACCGGGATGCAACTCAATCCCCTCTTGCTCGCCATGCACGATTTCTTCTTTGGTCGCCGGCATCAATTCCGCTGTTTCGCGGCAAACCATGATCACTTCTTCCGCGCCCAAACGGCAAGCGGTACGGGCCACATCATAGGCCACATCCCCCCCGCCAATCACCAAAACCCGCTTCGGCAAACCGGTGACCTTACCTAGGTTGTGATCGAGCAGGAAGTCAACCCCAGTGGCTACATTGGGCGCCTCTGCCCCTTCTAGGGGCAACTGGCGGCCTCGTTGAGCCCCAATGGCAAAATAAACGGCATCATTGTTTTGTTTCAACTCCTCTAAGGCAATATCCTTCCCAATCAAAGTGTCGGGTTTGAATTCGACCCCTAAATCCCATACCTTTTGGTATTCCGCCTCAATGATATCACGGGGAAGGCGGTAAGCGGGGATCCCCCAACGGAGCATGCCGCCCGCTTCGGAATGCGCCTCGTATACCGTAACGCCGTGCCCCCGGCGAGCGAGTTGATAAGCGGCGGAAATCCCCGCCGGGCCGGAACCGACAACGGCGATTTTCTTACCCGAGCTTTCTTCACTGAGTTTGACTAAAGGCAGGTTATGGGCTAAGCCGAAATCCCCAATCGCCATTTCCACTCGATTGATGTTGATCGCTTCGTCGCGCTCACCCCGGTTGCAACTAGACTCGCAAGGGTGAGGGCACACCCGGCCCATGATCGCGGGCATAGGATTTTTGTCCGTCAGTTTTTCCCAAGCCAGCTTGAGGGCCATTTCAGGGCTACGGCCATATTCGTCTGCCTGAGCAATGGTGGTTAAAAAACCCCGGATGTCTTCTGAGCTGGGGCAGGAATCCTGACAAGGCGGGACTTTACCCGTATATTTGGGGAGCAGACTGCTCTGTTTCTTTTTACCCACACCAGGGATTTGGGTCCGAACGGGGCGTGCAATCTTTTTTAATACTAAAGCCATGGAGGCTCCCTATGCGAGAGGTTGACGGTTCAAAACCCAGGGAACAGCCCCCTGAGTAGGCTAAATCATTGAAACCAAAAGAGATACAAATATTGTATATTAGTATATACAAAAGTGCTAATATATTGCAACTCAAAGATTCATTTTTTTTAGGAAAAAACCTCAACCCGCCTAGGGCTCTACAACAAAAAGGGAGAAACAAAGCCCCCCTGCAAACAAACTAACCGTCGGCCTTCATTTTATCAATAATCTCCTTGAGCGAGGCTTCCCACTCCTCGATCGGCACTTGGCAAGTACCCGCGAACCAATGGCCCCCCCCGCCGTACTTGAGCATCAAGGCCCCGATATCGGTTTTTGAGGTACGGTTGAAGATGGAATGACCACAGGTAAAAACCATATTTTGTTGGTTTTTCCCCCAAAGCACTCGAATGGAGATATTTTGTTCGGGAAAGAGTACATATTCTTTAAACCGGTTGCCCGTGAGAATCTCTTCGGTTTCATGGAGGTCGATGATCAAAACATTTTCATCGGTACGGCTGTTTTCTAAAATCATTTGTTCATAGCTGCGTTCTTGCTCAAAGTAACGCTTGATCCGCTCTTGCACATGGGACATGGCTAAAATTTCTTCCACCCGTTTGGAGCGGCAGGCTTCTATCAGCTCTTCCATTAAGGCGTAGTTGGGAATGGAGTAATCCCGGTAACGGGCCAGCCCCGTACGAGGGTCCATGATAAAGCTTAAGAGAATCCATCCCTCAGGCCGCAAGATGTCTTCTTTAGAAAGTTGCCCCGAATCGCATTTATCGACCACTTCCATCAAACCGTTTTCTTCAAAACGAGCGAATTTCTCTACCCCCCCGTAATAATCAAAAATCACGCGGGCACAACTCAACTCAACCCGACTCTCCCCTTCAAACTGAAACTCTTCTAACAGGGCTAAGCGCTCTGCCTCGGAAGAATGATGGTCAAACCAAAGCCCGCAACCGGCGGCATAGGGTACATTCGCCAAAACATCATTGGAGGTCACCTCGACAATACCGTCTTGAATGTCTTTGGGGTGAACAAATTTAAACTCGTTGACAATCCCCGCGTCAACCAAGAGCGCGGCGCAAACAAGACCATCGAAATCGCTTCGGGTTAAGAGGCGCATGAGAAATCTCCCTAAAAAAAGTGGTCATAATTTTTCAAAATCTTAACCCTTCACCCGTCTTGGGTCAATTCTTTTCCCCCCTATTCACCAGCGACGCTCCATAAATTTTAGCCCTCCGCTGAGGGAGTTTTCACCTAGGTCGCCTCTAGGGTTGTCTTCAGGTAACTTGACCCATCATCATGAAATAAAATATCTTTAAATTTCAAAAAAAAGGTCCGGACTTGAGTTTTATTTTTCCGGCGCCTGAAAGAACCTTGCTCCTTTCCGGGCAGGGAACTATAATATGCCGGATCAATACACCGTTACAACCTGACTGAAAGCAAAACTCTCCATGCCCTTGCGCCCTCCCCTGGTTTTTTTGATTTTTTATTGCGCCCTGGCCCCGCTGGGCTGGGGGCAGAGTAAAAGCCCCCCCAATCAAGACTATGAGCGGCTGAAAGCAACAGCCCAATTTGACCAAACCCCCGCGCCTTGCAACCAACAGGGGCCGCAAAGTTGCCTGAAAATATTATTGGAAAGCGAAAACTGCGTCAACTGTGACTTAAAGGGCGTTGACCTCTCTGGGAAAAACCTAAAAGGCAAAGACCTCAGGGGCTCTGACCTAACCGGGGCAAAGCTCCTCCAGACCCATTTGGAAGGAGTGCATTGGGTCAATGTTAAGCTTACCGGTGCCGATTTATCCGGGGCTTATCTGGCAAAGACAAAGTGGGAAGGGGTTGATTTGGAAAAAGCTCGTTTTGTGGGAGCTGATTTAACCAAGGCTAGATTCAAAGGGGTTACTCTTCAGAGGGCGGATTTTTCCAAAGCGAACTTAGAGGGAGCCGAATTCAGTCAATCCAAAGGGCGAGGGACTCGCTTTATCCAAGCTCGACTCAGGGGAGTTTTGTTTGAGCGCAACAGCTTACCCGAAGCGAATTTCACCCAAGCCGATTTATTTAAAAGCACCATGAAAAACAATTGGTTCCTGAAAAGCGACTTCGATGGCATCCGGGCGCGCAAAGCGAATTGGCAGAAAAACAATTTTTCTCTCTCCAGCTTTGTCAAAGCGAGCCTGAATGAAAGCCGCTTGGATGAAAGCAAACTGGAAAAGGCGAATTTCACGCGCAGCGACCTCAGCAAGGTCAGTATGACTAAAGTCCAAGCCTTTCAGGCACGCTATGATCAAGCGCAAATGCAGGGCGCGAATTTGATGGATTCCACCCAGAGCGGATCAAGCTTTGTCGGCGCTGATTTGAGCCAAGCGGATTTAACCCATGCCAATCTGGCCGGGAGCGACCTAACAGGGGTAAACTTAACCCGGAGCTTACTTGCGGAGGTGAACCTCTCGGGCGCGATCCTGACTCAGGCCAACTTAAGGCAAGCCAATTTAATGAAAGCCAGCCTAATCGGGGTTTCGTTCAGGGGCGCGGATTTAAACCAAGCGGTTTTGCAAGGGGCAAGGCTTATAGGGGGGACCTTTGATGGGGCTCGTTGGACCAATGGGCTCCGCTGCGCCAGGGGCTCGATTGGCCGCTGCAAGCCGATCCATAAACAGAATACCGCTTTTCGCAAGCCCTAAATTCAAGCAGCCTCTGCATCGCTCAGAGATTTAAAAAAAAACTCGCTCAAAATTAGGATATCACCTCTCCAACCCCGGTCGCCGGGGTTTGTTTGCCTTGAAGGCGTTGAAAAAGAGATCCACTTCAAACCCTTTTCTCGGCAAAAAAATCAAGGAAACTTGATTTTGCGAAGTCTGATTTTTTTTAGAATCAAAAAAAACATAAAATCAATCGAAAAGGGGAATTTTTTGGCTTTTGGCAGGAAAAGAGCAGAAAAATCCTTGCACTTTTATATCGTTATATTAGAATATGCCAAAACTTTGATTCAACGAACCCTTTTTGAACGCAGGAGTAGCCATGAGTTTAGAAGTAAACGGAGTAGATATTGACCTCGATGAGGATGGATACTTAGTCGACCGCAACCAATGGAACGAAGATATCGCTTTGGCCCTAGCCAAAACCGAAGATGTAGAAATGAGTGAAAAGCATTGGGAAATCGTTAATTTCTTGCGCAAGTACTACGAAGAATACCAAATCGCGCCCATGGTTAAGATTTTAGCTAAGGAAGTCGCTAAACTCAACAATATTGATAAACGCGAATCTTCCAAAATGCTTTATAACCTTTTCCCTAGCGGGCCCGCTAAGCAGGCTTGTAAAATCGCCGGATTGCCCAAGCCGACCGGTTGCGTCTAGAGATTGTTTTTTCAACAAGGGGCTTTGACCCCAAATTTTTACATTTCGGGAGGCAATTATGTCAGCAAGCGAAACACCGTTATTGGATGAACTCTTAAAAGGCCCCTGGCCCAGCTTCGTCAAGGAGATGAAGGAAATGGCCGATACCAAGCCTATGGTTCGCGATGTCTTACGGCAATTGGAAAAATCTTATGTCGATAAAAAAACCCACTGGAAACATGGCGGAATCGTTGGCGTTAAGGGTTACGGCGGTGGAATCATCGGTCGCTATTCAGACAGCCCCGACGAATTTCCCGGAGCGGCGCACTTTCACACCGTTCGCGTCAATCAACCTGCCGGTTGGTTTTACTCCTCCCAAGCCCTGCGCGACCTCTGCGATATCTTTGAAAAATATGGCTCCGGCTTAACCAATATGCACGGCTCCACCGGGGATATTATTCTTTTAGGCACCACCACCGATGAGTTGGAGCCGATTTTTTCCGCCTTAACCGAAAAGGGTTGGGATTTAGGCGGTTCCGGTTCGGCCCTGCGGACCCCTTCTTGTTGCGTAGGCCCCGCCCGCTGCGAATGGGCCATGTTTGACTGCTTGGATGTATGCCACGAATTGACCCACTTTTACCAAGATGAAATCCATCGCCCCGGGTTCCCCTACAAGTTTAAAATCAAGGTTTCCGGTTGCCCCAATGATTGTGTTTCTTCCATTGCCCGGGCGGATTTTTCGATCATCGGGACTTGGAAAGATCAGATTCAAATCAACCAAGAAGAGATGCGCAAGTATGTGGAAGAAGGGGCCAACCCCTTAACCAGCGCGGTTCTGCTCTGCCCTACCCGTGCCATTGAGTGGGACGGCAAGGAAATCACCATTGACAATGAAAACTGCGTGCGCTGCATGCAATGCATCAACGCCTTCCCTCGAGCGCTGAAACCGGGCAAGGAACGAGGCGCGACCATTTTACTCGGGGCAAAGGCCCCCATTGTTCAAGGGGCGTTGTTCAGCTCGGTCTTGATTCCCTTTATGGAAATCGAGCCTCCCTATGAAGAGGTTCGCGACCTCTTAGAGCGCATCTGGGATGTTTGGGATGATCACGGTGAAAATAAAGAACGCATCGGCGAATTGGTGGAGCGCATGGGCAAGGGGGAATTCTTAGATCAAATCGGCGTAGAGCCTGATGTGCAAATGGTTTTCCACCCTCGAGAAAACCCCTATGTATTCTATGACGAATACTATGAAGAAACCTAAAACCCGCTCAACTTCAAAGCCCTTATTAAGGTAAGAACCATGAATGTACGAAAAACCGATATCGGATGCCCGGACTACAAGCAGTTTCTGCCCCCGGTCATCAAAAAAAATTATGGCAAATGGGATTATCACGAGGTGCCTCGCCCCGGGGTCATGCTGCATGTAGGTGAATCGGGAGACAAGCTGTGGAGCGTTCGCATCGGCAGCCCTCGCCTGCTCAATGTGCACTCCATCCGTTATATGTGCGATGTGGCGGATAAATACTGTGATGGCTTTCTGCGCTTTACCAGCCGCAGCAATGTGGAGTTCATGACCGAGAAGGAAGAGAATGTGGAACCCATGATTCAAGATTTGGAGTCTAATGGCTGGCCCGTTGGCGGCACGAAGAATTCAATCTCCAATGTGATCCATACGCAAGGCTGGGTGCATTGCCATACCTCGGCTACCGATGCTTCGGGTTTGGTCAAGGCGGTGATGGATGAATTCTATGAAGATTTTGTTGGTCACACGGTCCCTGGCCGATTAAAGCTTGCCGTAGCTTGCTGTTTGAATATGTGCGGCGCCGTGCATGCTTCGGATATCGCGATTTTAGGGATCCACAAACGACCCCCAAGCGTACAAAACGAAGCGATCAGCAACTATTGCGAAATCCCCACCACCATCGCTTCTTGCCCGACCGGGGCAATTCGCGCCGATATTGTGGATGGAGAAAAAACCTTAAAAATCAACGATGCTCAATGCATGTATTGCGGCGCTTGTTACACCGCTTGCCCCAAATTGCCGATTGCCGATCCGGTCAACGACGGGCTTTCGATTTGGGTGGGGGGGAAATGCGCCAACGCCCGCAGCACCCCCCGCTTTACTAAAATGGTCGTGCCTTGGATCCCCAATAATCCACCTCGCTGGCCCGAAGTGGTCGATGCGGTTCGCACCATTGTAGATGTCTATAAAAAATACGGAAAACCTTGGGAACGCATGGCCGATATGATCGACCGCATCGGTTGGGCGCGTTTTTTCAAGCTTACCGGTTTTGAGTTCACCAAGTATCACATTGATGACTATAAGCTCGCTACCAAAAGCTACAACGCATCAACTCACTTAAGATTTTAGGAGAAATCATGGCTGTTGAAACTCAAACTCTGGCAGACGATATGTTTGTTATCGTCAAAGAAGGCGAAGGTAAAAAACGCTATAAGCCCGGCGATTTAGTCAAGAAGATGATTGAAAAGTACGGGGATGACATCTCGAAACGAGATTGCAAAGACGCGATTCGCATTCTTGTAGATGGAGAGAAATTGGTTTACACTTATTTCAATGGAACCTGGCTGGAAATCCCTCACGAAGAAGGATCGGCCAAGACTTAAACGCAATCCGTCTTTTTTTAGATCCTCGCCCCCTCTGGGGGCGAGTCTATTATTTTTAGAGGTATCTATGTTGAATCTAAGCGAAAAAGCGGCTCAAGAAATTTTAAACGCCTTGAGCCAAATGGAAGAAAAGGGATTGGCCCTACGGCTTTCCGCGCGCAAGCGCCCTAATACGGGAATGGTTTATAATATGGGCTTTGATGAACCAAAGAATACCGACCTTCATTACCAAATTCAGGGGGTGGATATTATTGTCGATGCCGAGACCGATCAGAATGTTGCCGAAATGGTCATTGATTACGCGGTAATGGACGGCACGCCTCAATTCATCTTTGCCAATCCCAATGACTCCGATCAGGCGAGCGCGAGCTCTTGCAGCTCCGCAACCCCTGCCGGCGGTTGCGGCACCGGGTGTTCTTGTGGCTAAGGTCAACCTGGAAGGGTTTTTAACAGAGCGGCGCGAAGTCCTTATCCAACGGTGGATGGCGGGCGTATTCGCCTTATACCCCATGGAGGCGCAACCTCTGCTGAAAAAGAGGAAGAAAGACACCTTTTTAAACCCCCTAGGCCATACTCTGGCCAGCGGGATAGAGGCTCTTTATGACGAGCTCTTGCACGGCACCAGCGCAGAGAAAGTGGCCCCCTTGCTCGCTCAAGTGATCAAGGCGACAAGCCTGCAAGACGGGCTGCCCTCCAAAGCTCTCAATTTTCTTTTTCTGTTTAAAAAGGCCTTACGAGGCCAACTGACGGAAGAACATCTATTGGAGAGCTGTCGAGAAGAATTAGACCAGGTAGAACATCTGATGGATCAATTGATTCGGATGGCCATTGATATTTTAGTCAAAAACAGGGAAGAGATCTATCAACTCAAGGTGGACGAGATGGAACGAAAAACCTTTTCCCTCATCAAACTGGTCAACGCACAAGCAATTAACGAGACTTCGTGAGGCAAAGTTGAAGAAAATCATCACCCCCTTCGTCTTGGTCGTGCTTTTAGGCCTAATCGCCTGGTTCGGTACGGCGGGCCTGGGGCTTTATACCCTTTTTGGAGTGGTCCTTCCCTATGGGGCTTTTGCTACCTTTATTGTGGGGTTTACCTTTAAAATCCTAAGCTGGGCTAAAAGCCCCGTCCCCTTTCGCATCCCTACCACAGCGGGGCAGGCGAAAAGCTTAACCTGGATCAAACCCAATGAACTCGAATCCCCTTCAGGAGCCCCCGGCGTTTTGGCGCGCATGTTTTTAGAGGTTTTTTTCTTTCGCAGCCTCTTGCGCAATAGCCGCGCGAGCATGGTTAAAGGCCCTCGGCTCGTTTATGTCTCCGATAAAAGCCTCTGGTTGGCCGGATTGGTATTCCATTGGTCTTTTTTGATTATTTTTTTGCGCCATTATCGTATTTTTGCAGAGCAAGTCCCCTTTTTCGTTCCCCTATTAGAAGCGGTGGACGGCTTTTTTGAGATCGTTTGGTATAACGAAATCCACGCGGTTACCCTCCCCGGGTTATATCTCACCGATGCTTTGATCTTAGTGGCCCTGACCTTTTTATTCCTCCGTCGGGTTTTGGATACCAAAGTCCGTTTTATCTCGCTCTTGCAAGATTACTTCCCCCTTTATTTGATTCTTGGAATCGTGATCACCGGCTCGTTGATGCGCTACAACCTAAAAGTGGATGTGATTGCCGCCAAAAACCTGGTGCAGAGCTTGGTACATTTTCATCCCGACACCAGCATTCAGGTGGGCTCGATTTTTTATGTGCATCTCTTTTTTGTCAGTACCTTAGCCTTTTACTTTCCCTTCAGCAAATTGATGCACGCCGGAGGGGTCTTCATGAGCCCGACACGCAACCTGGCCAACAACTCCCGGGCGAAACGGCATATCAACCCCTGGAACCCGACGATCAAGATTCGTACCTACGCAGAATATGAAGAGGATTACCGCGACAAGATGAAAGCGGTGGGCCTGCCTTTGGAGAAAGAATAACATGTCCAAGTTTGCCCCCAAGCCTGCCGAGATGGCGGCCCAAATGAATCAAGACTATCTGGTCGAAAAGGTAAAAGCCCACGAATCCGACTGGATGGAGACCCCTCCCGAGTTTCGCCCCGGCAACTGGTGTTATGCCCCGGCCCCTGAGGTGGTGGAGTCCTTAGGGCTCGACAACCCCAGGAAGTGGAGCCCCGACGAGGAGGATTGGAAACTGCCCGCAGACTACAAGGCCCGCATTCACCAGGGAATGAAAGAACGCTTGGATAAAAACCGGGCCTTTAAGCTTTTTATGGATGTCTGCGTGCGCTGCGGCGCTTGCGCGGATAAATGCCACTTCTTCTTAGGCACGGGAGACCCAAAAAATATGCCCGTCATGCGCGCTGAACTGATGCGCAGCGTTTACCGCAACGATTTTACCATGGCCGGTAAAATCCTAAAAGATTGGGTCGGGGCCAGGAAACTCACCCCGGAAGTGGTCAAGGAATGGTTCATGTACTTTTACCAATGTACCGAATGCCGCCGCTGTTCGGTCTTTTGCCCCTACGGCATCGACACCGCGGAGATCACCTTGATGGCCCGGGAACTCTTACACCTTTTAGGGGTGAATATCAATTGGATCTTAAAACCCGCCAGTGATTGCAACCGCACGGGCAACCATTTGGGAATCGAGCCCCACACCTTTACCCAGGTGGTGGAATCCTTGGTGGACGACATTGAGGATGTCACCGGAGTGAGCGTCAACCCGACCTTTAACCGCAAGGGGGCCGAGGTTTTGTTCATCACCCCCTCGGGGGACGCTTTTGCGGAGCCCGGGCTCTATACCATGATGGGGTACATGCTCTTATTTGAGCATGTCGGACTGGATTACACCTTTTCCACCTACGCTAGTGAGGGGGGGAATTTCGGGCTCTTTACGGGCAACGAGGTGATGAAAAAGCTCAATGCCAAGATGTATCACGAGGCACAGCGACTGGGGGTCAAGTGGATTTTGGGGGGAGAATGCGGCCACATGTGGCGGGTGGTTCATCAATACATGGACACCATGAACGGCCCCGCCGATTTTTTGGAAACACCGATCAACCCCATTACCGGCACTGTTTTTGATTTCGCGAAATCCACCAAGATGGTGCATATCGCCGAATTCACCGCTGATTTAATCCGCAACAACAAACTAAAACTCGACCCCAAACGAAACGATCACCGCGTCCTCACCTTTCATGACTCCTGCAATACCAGTCGGGGCATGGGAATGATTGAAGAACCGCGTTATATCCTGCACAAGGTGGCCAACAAGTTTTATGAGATGCCCGAAAAAACGATTCGAGAGCAGACTTTTTGCTGTGGTTCGGGCTCGGGCCTCAATACAGAAGAGTACATGGATATCCGCATGCGCGGCGCCTTCCCCCGAGCCAGCGCGGTCAAACATGTGGCCGAGCGCAACGGGGTCAACCTCTTAACCGCCATCTGCGCTATCGACCGGGTTACCTTAACCGCCGCCATGCGCTATTGGAACCCCGGGGTTGAGGTGTCGGGCCTGCATGAACTGGTGGGCAATGCCTTGATCATGGAGGGAGAAAAAGAAAGAGACATTGACCTGCGTGAAGACGACCTAGAATTGGAGGAGGAGGAATGATCTACAACGCCAAGGTCGTCCTTCCGATCTTAATTCTATTTGTGGTTGTATTGACCTATCCCTTTTGGCAGGGCGGAACCGAACAACGACCGGAGCCCCAAAAACCGGCCAAGGCTGCCCAATGCGTGGAAGACGCCGCCTGGATGCGGGCCAATCACATGCAGCTTTTAGATCGCTGGCGTCACGAAGTGGTGCGCAAGCAAGAACGAAGCTATACCTCCACCAGGGGGCAGGTCTTTGAAAAGAGCTTGGTCAATACCTGTTTGGATTGCCACCAAAAAAGCGATTTTTGCGACAAGTGCCATGCCTATGCTTCTGTCAAGCTGGTCTGTTTTAACTGTCACCTCAACCCGGAGCTTGTTGAGCCATGAGCGAAAGCCGAAGAAAATTTATCCAACAGGTGGGCGGCGGCCTCGTGGGCCTGAGCGCCATTTCTCTACTCGGCAAGTTTACAGAAGTCGAGGCCACGGCCAACACAGAGGTGAAAGACAAGCCCGCGCAAATCCGCTGGGGCATGGTCGTGGATATGTCCAAATGCAAAGAGGGTTGTACCGATTGCGTCCAGGTTTGCCACAGCAGGCATAATGTACCCGATCACGGCAACGCCAAAGACGAAATCAAATGGATCTGGAAGGCGCCTTATAAAAATGTTTTTACCTCCAAAAGCCACCGCTACCAACAACAAGGGCAACTGGAAAAACCCTTTTTGACCCTCTGCAACCATTGCGATGAGCCGCCCTGTGTGCGGGTTTGCCCCACCCAGGCGACCTTTAGGCGGCCTGACGGTATTGTGCAGATGGACTTTCACCGTTGTATCGGCTGCCGCTTTTGCATGGCGGGCTGCCCTTATGGCTCCAGGAGTTTCAATTGGCGAGACCCCCGTGAAAACCTAAAACAACTTGACCCCCATTTCCCCACCCGAGAACGAGGGGTGGTGGAAAAATGCAACTTCTGCGCGGAACGAATTGACCAGGGGCTCAACCCCTTGTGCCAAGAGGCCTGTAAAGAAGGGGTGATCACCTTTGGGAATCTCAATGACCCCAATTCTGAAATTCGTAAACTCTTAGGCGAAAAACGCACCATGCAGCGCAAAACCGAGCTGGGCACCGCTCCCAGCGTTTTTTATGTAGTGGAGTCATGAGCAATACCCCGATCAAAGGCAATGTGGCCTATTATTCTTGGGTCGGCTTTTTAGCTTTGGTCATCGCCCTGGGCTTTGCCGCCTACCTCCGGCAACTCGACCAAGGCCTGACCTTAACCGGCATGGGCCGAGATGTCTCCTGGGGGGTTTATATCGCTCAGTTCACCTTTATGGTTGGGGTTGCCGCCAGCGCGGTGATGCTCGTCTTGCCCTATTACCTGCACGATTTTAAGCATTTTGGCCGCATCGTGGTTCTAGGCGAGTTTTTAGCTATTGCCGCGGTGGTCATGTGCCTTTTGTTTGTGGTGGTGGATATGGGCAAGCCCATGCGGGTCTTGAATGTGATCCTCTATGCCACTCCCCACTCCATGCTCTTTTGGGATTTTATTGTTTTAAATGGCTATTTGGTGATCAATATCCTCTGCGGCCATGTGGCGCTCACGGCGGAGAAAAAAAGCGTGCCCCCCCCCGCTTGGATTAAGCCGGTGATCTATCTTTCCATTCCCTGGGCTTTTTCCATCCACACGGTGACCGCTTTTTTGCTGGCCGGTTTGCCGGGGCGGCACCTGTGGCTCACCGCGATCTTGGCGCCGCGCTTTTTGGCCAGCGCCTTTGCCGCTGGGCCTTCTTTATTGATTTTACTTGCTTTGTTAGTTAAAAAAGTGGCGAACTTTGACGCGGGGAAAGAGGCGCTCAGCAAATTGACCACCATCGTGATCTATGCGGGCTTGGCGAATTTTTTCTTTGTGGGGCTCGAATTTTTTACCGCCTTTTATTCCAATATCCCCAGCCATATGCACAGCTTGCAATACCTCTATTTCGGGCTCGATGGAAAGGGGGCCTTGGTGCCTTTTATGTGGGTTTCGACCCTGTTGGGAGTGGGGGCTCTATTTTTCTTGCTCTTTCCTCAAACCAGAAAAAACGAGAAGTTCTTGGCCCTGGCTTGTGCCGCCTTGTTTATTTCGTTATGGATTGATAAGGGGATTGGTTTAATCCTTGCCGGATTTATCCCCAATCCCTTTGACGAGGTGATCGAATACGCGGTAACGGCCAATGAAGTCGCGATTACCTTAGGCATTTGGGCGATTGGGGCCTTGATTCTTTCAATGCTCTATCGCGCGGCGATTACGGTAAAAAAGGCTTGGGAGGATTAACGCGATGATACCCATGGAATTTGCTCAAAACGAAGTGGCTTTAGCCATAGAGTATGCGAAGCAGGCTGAATTTAAAGCTTATTTATCCCCCGCGAATGGAGAGATTCAATTCACCCGCAGCCCCCTCCCTCAAGGACTGAGTACCGCGATGCAAGAAGAGATTGAATTTGTGGCCGCTTACTTCCAGCGGCAGATTTTTCAAGGGGATCTCGACCCGGAACCAAACGAAATCCCTCAGGATTGGCCGACCTTTCATACTGCTTTAGAAGAAATCAATTACAAACTCAAACGCTTTCATGCCGAGTTTGTTTTGGAATTGAAAAAATCGCTAGGGGTGCAGGAGCCCCGGCAAATGAACCCCTATGCTCAAGAGATGCTCAAGCACTCCATTGAAGTTAAAAGAACGCGGAAAGAATAAAGTTCTGGCTCTTTTACCTTGTCTTTTGTTATTCTCAGGGCAAAAAATGTGGAGGAGTCATGCAATGGAAATTAGAGTTTCAAGGCAAGCCCTTAGAGTTAATTCTCGATCAAGCCACTTTTAGCCAGCTCTCGCAACAGAGTTCTCCTCTTTTTGTACGCATGGAACTCGCGATTGAGAGCTTCCCCATCAAAAAGGTGCGCTTTCACCATGACAAACCCCTCGATACCCCCTTCCAAGCCTTTGGCAATCAACTCTACCTTGCTTACCAAGGGTTGATTGCCCGGCACCTGTCGAAAAATCAAAAGGAGGAACCCCTCATTTGGGAGTCCACCTCCAGCCGTTTGGAATTGTGCAAGCCTCGCTGGCTGCAACTGCAATATCGTACAGACACCTGGAAGGGGACTTATGGCTTCCGCCTGCAAGACATGCCAAAACACACGGCTCCCCCTGCCTTGCCGGCAAGATAAGATTTTTTCCCCATTGTAGTTTTTTCGAATTGAAGTATAAATAGGGTAAAAGCTTTTTTCTCTTTTTTTGATTTCCTTCATGCAAAATTTAAAAAAATACTGGATATTTGGATCTGTCTCCCTCACCCTCTTGATCCTGCTGCTTTGGGGTGGGTCCCTTTATCATCGCTGGCAACATACCCGTAACCTCGCTCTGGAACAGGCGAGATACTTTTTGGATAAAGACCAAGCCTTAAGGGCTTGGGTCGCCGAGCAAGGAGGAGTGTATGTGAAAACCAGCCCTCAGGTCGAGCCCAATCCCTATCTGAAATTTCATGCCAAGCGTGATTTACGGGTTCAAGGCATGAATTTGACCCTCGTCAACCCCGCTTATTTCATGCGCCTCTTGTACCAAGCCGCCCAGGGGCAATTTGGCCCCAAAAGCCACCTCACCAGCCTCAAGCCGTTAAACTCCATCAATCAACCCGACGAGTGGGAAAAGCAAGGCCTGCTGGAACTCGAAAAAGGAAAAAAAAAGGAATGGATTGGGTTTGTGGATTTTGAGGGAAAGCCCTATTTACGCGTGATACGCGCCTTGAGGGTCAAACAACCCTGCATGCGATGTCATGCCGCGCAGGGATATCAAGTGGGGGACCTGCGCGGAGGCTTGACCATCAACCTCCCCATGCAACCCTTTTTGGCCGAGCAGTTAAACACATTTAGGATAGAAGCCTTCACCACTCTCTTGCTTTGGGCTATCGCTCTGTTGGGGTTAAGGCAAACTCTATTGTGGATGAAGCGGGACCAGCAAAAAATCTCGAATCTGGCCGATCGGCTGCAAGCGGTGACCGATTCCATGGGGGAAGGGGTGCTGGTACAAAACTCCTCGGATCGCATCACTTTAGCCAACCCTAAGGTAGAGCGACTTTTCGGTTGGAAAGAAGAAGAACTTTTAGACAAACATCCCTGCTTTATTTTTCATGCCCACCCAGAAAACCCGGAAACTTTATGCGAGCAATGCCGGCAGAGAGAAAAAGAGGGTCGGATAGACACAGAGTTTACCGAATCGCTTTATCGCCATCAAACAGGGGAGTGGATCCCCGTATCCATTCTCACGACCCCTTTGATCCATCACCAAGCCCACGGGGGGTGCGTTACCGTTATTCGGGATATTCGCAAACAAAAGGAGTTGGAAACCCAACTCAAGCAAGCCAAAGAATTATCTGAAAAAACGAGCCAAATTAAAACCAACTTCTTGAACATTGTGGGGCATGAATTGCGCACCCCCTTGCATGGAATCATGGGAATGACCGCGGTGATGTATGATGAAATCACGGATTCTCAATTAAGAGAGCATGTACAGGTGGTGCAGGAATCGGGAAAAAACCTGTTGCAAATTGTAAACAACATCTTTGACTTCAGCCGACTCGAAGCAGCGCAGCTCACCGCGAGAGAAGAGAAATTTTCCATCCAACAGGTGTTGACCAACCTCCTGCAACTCTTTCGTGCCTCCGCAGAGCTCAAGGGGCTAAAACTGGAGGTCAACCTTTCTGACAGCCTACCCGCCTATAATCTAGGCGATGGAGAAATCCTGCAACGCATCTTGAGTCAATTGCTTTCCAACGCGATTAAATTTAGCCCCCAGGGAACCGTCACGCTTTCTGCCCTCCCCTTAGAGGGGCAGGAGAACTGGACTCGCTTTGAGGTCTGTGATGAGGGAATTGGAATTTCAGAAGAACAAAAAACAAAAATCTACAGCAAATTCACCCAAGTTGACGATTCCTACTCTAGAAGTTATAGCGGTATGGGGATTGGGCTCACGCTGGTGGATCGGTTGGTCCGACTTTTGAAGGGCCGTCATGGGGTACAAAGCGAAGTCGGTCAAGGGAGCTGTTTTTGGTTGGAGGCCCCCCTCCCCTCCACGACTCAGCCCTGGGAAATCGAGCAGGGACCCTCTCTACAGAGCCGAAAAATTCAAGCGCAAACCTCTTCGCCCAAACCTAGAATCTTGCTGGTTGACGATAATCCGATCAATCAGCGGATGATGTCAAAATACTTAGAAAAGTTGGGCATTGAAGCCGACGAGGTCCCCAGTGGAAAAATAGCCTTAGAATACCTGAAAAAACAAGACTATGGCTTGATTTTTATGGACTGCGCCATGCCGGATATGAATGGCTTTCAATGCGCTCGCTTAATTCGGGCCATGGAAAAGGCAGAGGAACTCAAGGGACATATCGCGATTGTCGCTTTAACCGCCTGGGTGGACGAAGAAAATATTGAGCAATGTAAAGAGGCCGGAATGGATGATTATATCGGCAAACCCATGGACTTAACCCACGCGAAAGCGGTCATTGAAAAATTCTTAGGCCCCATTTAGGGCAATTGCAGGGTCCCTTGGGCAAATTGGATGGCTTGGCCCCCCACTTGAATCACCCAATCCTGGGTTTCTTTGTGGACAACAACCTCGATCAGACTGGGGCGACCCATCTCCCCACCCTGTTGATTGGTAAGGCGCAAGTTGGTTTTGCCAAAGAGATGGTGCTGGGCCAAATAGGCGCCTAAAGCCCCTTGGGCAGAGCCCGTTGCCGGGTCTTCCTTGACCCCTTGTAAAGGGGCAAAGGCACGGCAGCGGCAGCCGGAACCATCCTTTAAGGGGGCAAAGGCCATGATTTTATCGGTCTCAAAGCCCTCAAAGACCTTCTGCCAAGGAGGGAACGACAACTCAATCCGCGACAGGCTATCGGCCCTTGCCAGGGGAACAAAAAGCCAAGGGATACCCGTACTCACCGCTTGGCAAGGCAGGCCGGGGAACAAATCAGCGGGGCTTAAACCCAAAAGCCCGGTCAGGGCGATGAGATCGTGAAAATTGGCTCCAAAAACCGGCGACAGTTGCGACATAAAGAGTTGATCCCCCTCCAACCAGAGGGGGATGATCCCCACTTGGGTCTCTAGGGTAATGTTTTTTTTGCCGCCGGAGCTTTGTTGGGCGAGGTGCCAGCCAGCCCCTAGAAGAGGGTGACCGGCAAAGGGCACTTCGCATTTGGGGGTAAAGATGCGTACCGCCGCGTCATGTTGGGAATTTGCGGGAGGAAAAAGAAACAAAGTTTCAGAAAAGTTGAATTCCCACGCGATTTCTTGCATGGTCGCGCTCTCCAACCCCTCTCGCCCCTCGACAATCGCCAGGGGGTTGCCTTGAAAAGGCTGATCAGTAAAAACATCCAAAATATAATAACGCATATCCATCAAAAAAATGAGTCGGCCCGTGGCGAGCTATGCGCCCAAGCCTCTCCCTCTTTTGCGGGCAGACCTACGGGGGAAAGCGGGTTGACCGAGCTTAAGGAAACAAGAGAAACTAAGGGTAGATCAATGCAGGTACCCATGAAATCTATACTCATTCTCACCCCTTTTCAAGAGCATTTAGAAGCTTTAAAACAGGCCACTGAAGGCCGTTTTGAGATTCACGCCCTAACCGATTACCCAAGTTGCCTGCAAGAAGCCCAGAAAAGGCGCTATGACATTTTATTTTTTGAGATCACCTGTCTGCCCATTCCAAAAGATAAAATGATCCCCGCCAGCCACTTTGAACGGATCTTTCAAGAACTGAAAAGCCAATACCCCACCTTGCCTCTGATGGCCATCGGGAGCAGCGAGCAAACAAAAAACCTGGTACAGGCCGTGCGGGCTGGGGCGGACCGCTACCTAACCACCCCCTTGGAGTCTCAAGCCCTGCAATTAGGAATCGCCAGATTACAGGAAAAGGCCCATGTGCAGGGGGAACTGGAATATTTACGCAACAATTTTTGGAGCGACGAGAAGCTTGAGGTCACCAAAACCTACTCTCCGGTGATGAAAAAGCTCTTTTTTGAGCTCCAGGCCGTTGCCCCGACCGATTCCACCGTGCTGTTACTCGGTGAATCCGGGGTGGGCAAGGGAGTTTTGGCCAAGTTTATCCACCGGACCAGTGCCCGGGCGCAGGGCCCCTTTGTCCATGTCCATTGCGGGGCCATTCCGGAAAACTTGATCGAGTCCGAGTTGTTTGGTCACGAAAAAGGAGCCTTTACGGGGGCAACGAGCCGCAAGTTGGGCCGCTTTGAAATCGCCCGCAAGGGAACCATTTTTTTAGATGAAATCGGCACCATTTCCCTTTCGGCGCAAACCAAGCTCTTGCAGGTCTTGCAAGACAACCTGCTCATTCGGGTGGGCGGCGAAAGCATGATCGAGACCGACACCCGGGTGATTGCGGCAACCAACAACAACCTACTGGAAATGAGCCGCGCCGGGAGCTTTCGCGAAGACCTCTATTACCGGCTTAATGTGTTCCCCCTCACGGTACCCCCCTTGAGAGAGCGTTTGGAAGACATCCCCATTTTAGCGGAAAATTGCTTGAACAAGCTTCAAGGAAAATACCAAAAACGCTTAGAAGGCATCAGTCCCGAGACCTTGCGGGCTTTGCGAAATTACGACTTTCCGGGCAATATCCGAGAATTGGAAAATATCTTGGAGCGGGCCTATATTTTGGAAAAAAGGCGAACTCTAAGTTTGACAAGCCTTCCTTTAGACTTGGCTCCGGAAAGCAGACAGGCGATTTTTAGCTTTGCCTCTGGCGACACCTTGGCCGAGGTACGGCAAAAGGCAATTGACGAGGTGGAAAAGGCCTACCTCCATCAATTGCTTTCAACTCACAAAGGCCGGGTCAACCTCACTGCCGAAACAGCCGGATTGGGCGTACGGCAATTGCGGGTACTCATGCAAAAACATCACTTAAAAAAAGAAGCCTACAAGTAGAATTTCTTTAAATACCCTCCTAGTCTGCATCTAAGAGAGAAAAAATATTTTTCCATTCCCCCCTACAAGTCTCTTGACCAGAGGCCTAAAAGCAATGGCATCGAAAGATCGGCATTTAAAATTCCTATTTCCCCCAACCAAGCATTAAAAATGCAGATTTACTATTTAACTAGCTAAAATTAAAAGATAATTAGAATCACCCAACCTTCCTTTCCACCTTCCTTGCCACAAAAGGTAGTTTATTTTCGGCACTGTCTGTGCCTAATTTTAATTCCCTTCTCCTTAATCAAATAAAATAAAACAATTATATCAATGTCTTAAATGCAATGGCACGGTTGATGAAATATACTTGGCATGGGTTGAATGAATCAACCTACACACCAAACTTGAGGAGAGTCATGAAAGTCATCCATTCCGTTATTGCCGTCTACGCCATTGTAGCGCTTACTCTGTTGCCCCTATAAAACACCAAACCAAGGAGAGTCATGAAAGTCATCAATTCCGTTATTGCCGTCTACGCCATTGTAGCGCTTACTCTGTTGACCCTATAAAACACCAAACCAAGGAGAATCATGAAAGTCATCCATTCCGTTATTGCCGTCTACGCCATTGTAGCGCTTACTCTGTTGACCCTATAAAACACCAAACCAAGGAGCAGTCAGGGGGGCAATTATTCTCTGGAGAGATTGAACCCGATTGCCCTTTTTTGTTCTGCCAAAGCCCCCTTGGATAAGGAGAAAGCATGAAAAATCAAATCAATTCGCTAAAGTTTTTGCGCAGTCAATTTAGCATTCTGGTTGCTTTGTATTTGCTGGGTCTTTCCGCCCTCGCTTCTTAAAAAAAAAGCGACTCCCATGCCTTGGAAGGGATTCCCTTCCAAGGCATGCGGGCTTTTCCCTTCGCCTGCTGCGGTTTTATTTTTTGTCGAGTTTCTTTTTCATCTCCCGTAAAATTGCCCCACTCGCTTTCAAGGTCTCTTGCCAAGGAGCAAGCCAAGGAGCAAAGGGGATGCCCCATTGCCCATAAGCCACGGCCCAGCTTGCCTGTTCTTATTCCAAGGCTTGCAGGAGATCGGGCATTTTCTCATATTCTGCGGCACTCCGAAAAAGATTGGGTAAAATCTGGCTGCGGGTGCCAAAGCCCGCGGGAACGCCGATTTTTACGCTCAAGTCCATTTGATCGGCGCGACTTAAATAAAACCCCGCGCTGGCAGGGGTTAAAAAAACCAAGGCAATGTCTTTCAACCCCACTTCTTCATCCTCTAAAAGGCTGAGGGCAAAAGGATGGAGGATCGCTTGATAGGGCTCGGGCTCAAGTTGTTGGACAAGTTGGGCCAAGCGGCTCTGTAAGTCTTGCGCCAGGGCGCTGAAAAAGGGGTGCCGCTGCCGTTCTAAGGCCAGGGAAAAGACCAAGACCCAAGGCAACAAGTGGCGAGAGAGAAATTCTCCCCCGGGCAGTGTTTTGTCTTGGTCTAAGAGGTGAACCAAAAAACGCAGCTCCGCGGCGAAGTGGTCGGGCTGCAATTTCGGGTACCAGCCCTCCGCGCGGTAGCTATCGGCAACCAGACCCACCGTATCCCCCCCCATTTGGGCATCGTCGCTGAGATAAACCGAGGCATAGGGAAAGACCTCCAAGCCGAACAACTGGTAGTGGTCCGCGGCAAATTCATCCTCCGCCTGTTCAAAACGCGAGTAATGAGCTTGCCAGACCCCTTGTAAAGAAGAACTCGCCCAGTCTGAGGGGAGTTTCCCCTCCAGCAAGGAAGCGATTAAAGAAAGCTCATTGTACATTTAGCGACCAAAAGGTTTTTCTGGTAGCCTATAAGCTTCCGCAACAGGTTTCAAGGGCCGATTGTACCAAGCCGGTCGCCTCGTGCCGTCAGGGCTATGGTCGATAGCCGAGCGGGTCAGGGCCACCCAGGCGCGGTAACGCTCCATGGATTTTTGGGTATCCACCCAAACATCGCCGTAGGAATCGCTCGCTTCCGCTTTTTTTACCTGCAACGCTTTTTGATGCCAGCAATGGGCTCCACTGACCGGATCGGGTTGGGCCACATGGGTCAGGTTCTGGTTGACCCCGACATCTTCCCACCAGATGCGGGAAGAGTCGGGGTCCCAAGTCTTCCAGGGGCCGCCCGTTTTTTTGATCTTTAGTTCTCTTTATCCATTGTCATGCTCGATTAAATCGACCACGCTGGCAAAACCCGCCCCCATGCCGGGGCCGGTCTCATTGAGCTTCCAGCGACCCAAGTGGTGCGAACAGGCCACTACCCCGGGCTTGATTCCTTCTGTCACAAAGGCCTTATCCACAAAATAACCGATTTCGGTTTCCACCCGCACCAAGGACCCCGATTGCACCCCAATGCGTTTCGCGTCGACCGGATGAATCCACAAAGGGTTGTTGTGACTGATCTCATAGAGCCATTTGCAGTTGGCGCTGCGGGTATGGATCAAGGTGGGAAGGCGAAAGTTGGGCAACAAAATCATCTCTCCCTTTTCCCGATTGATGTGATCTGGATGCACATGGCTTTTAAGAGGCCAGGGCAGGGTGTAATCCTTTTCCGGCCAACCCCAGGCCTCCATGGTAGGGCTAAAGAACTCCAAGCGTTTGGAGGGGGTTTTGAACCCGTGGCGGCCTTGCCCTTCCACCATTAATCCCTTGACGCTGCCATCGGCGGCGACCATACGACCATAGGCATCTTCTGCGCAGCCCTCTGTCGACTCCGCTTGGATAAAGGGAGGCTCGACCACCTTTTTTACCTCAAAGGCTCCGTGGTTTTGCATGTATTCATAAGGGGTCAGCCCCGCTTTTTTTGCCGTTTCGGGCAAGCCGGGAACGGAGTTTTCAAAGATCCAACTCCAGTATTCCTTTTGCGTAATCAGCTCTCCTTTTCGAGTGGGGCTTTCAAAATATTGCCGAATCCCCAAGCTGCCGTCTGGGTCCATGCGGCCAGAGAGTTCAACCCAGAATTCGCTTTCTTCCCAGACCTCGCCGGGGTTGGCTTCGTAGGTATACTTGACCTCAATGCCGGCCTTTTCCATGGCCACGCGGCGCACGGGTTGGCGAAAGGCAAACCACTGGGCGTTGTGCGTCTCTTGGCTCATCAAATCATGCCGTTCCCCGCTATGCCCCATGGGGAGGATGTAATCGGCAAACCAAGCCGATTCGTTCCAGGTGGGGGTCAAGGCGACATGGCACTTGATCTTTTCTTCGTCCTTTAAGGCCTTCAGCCACATAAAGCCGTCGGGGTTGATCCACATGGGATTGTAAACCCTGGTGAAATAAAGATCGACTTCGCCCCGGCCTTCTTCTAAAAAGTGAGGGAGCAAAAAGCTCATCTCATAAAAAGCCAAGGGCCACTCGTGGGGAAGGTGCAACTCGTTCCAAGCGTTAAAGGCAGGGGCCTCCTTATAGGGTTTGGGCACGAATTTATTCCAGCCGTTGCCGTTCACCCCGCCCTTGCTGCCCACGCTGCCGGTCAACACATTTAAGAAAAAGAGGGTGCGGGCCACCTGCCAACCGCCTAAGTGGGCCATGGCGGCGGCGCGCCAAACATGGGTGGCGAGCCTGCCGTCGCACTCGGCAATGATCTTAGCGGTTTCGACAATGCGCTCCCTGGGGAGTTGGCACTCCTTCGCGGCGCGGTCAAAGGTGAACTCACCGTAATTGACCTTTAAGTACCGATCAAAGGTTTCAAATTGATCCAGTAAAGCGGCATCTTGGCGGAGTTCTTCTTGCAGCGCCTTCAATTCGGTCGTATTGGCAAGCAGGCCTTTTTCGTCCTTGGTAAAATGTTCTAGGGTTTCTTTCCAGTTCACCCAGTTTTTTACAAACTTCTTATCGTAGCGGTTATGCTGGATCAAGTAATTGGCGATGGCCAAGATCATTACGGGCTCGCTCCCCGGCCAAGCGGGCAGCCAAACATCCGACTTCGACGCCGTGTTGGAAAGACGAGGGTCCATGGTGATCAACTTGCCGCCCGCCTCTTTGGCTTCCATGATCCGTTGGGCGTGGGGGTTGAAATAATGGCCTGTTTCTAAGTGGCTGGAGATTAAAAAAATCACCTTGGCATTGGCGTAGTCGGGGCTGGGCCGATCAAACCCGGCCCACTGGAAATAGCCCGAGCGGGCGGCAGCGGAACAGATATTGGTATGGCTGTTGTGGGAGTCGGTGCCCCAAGCCTTGATGGCCCGTAAGGCGTAGTGATCCTCCCCGGGGCGGCCAACATGGTACATGATCCCATCGCGGCGCTTTTTTCGGCTGGCCGCCATTTTTTCTCCGATTTCTTCTAAGGCGGTTTCCCAGGTGATCCGCTTCCATTTCCCTTCCCCTCGCTTGCCCACTCGTTTTAAGGGATAAAGAACGCGCTCGGGGTCGTAAATCTGGTTGTGGGTCGCCGGCCCCTTAGCACAATTGCGCCCCCGGCTGCCCGGATGAACCGGGTTGCCCTCAAATTTGCGGATTTCAAAATTATCCTTATCCACATAGGCCAAAAGCCCACAAGCAGACTCACAGTTAAAGCAGACCGTCGGAATCAAGCGATAATGCCGGGCCACCTTTTTTGGCCAGGCCTTGGCATCGTATTCGACCCAATCCTCCCAACGCTCTTGCGGGGGGTGGCTGGTCATCCGGCCATCGGGTTGGCGGATGTGGGTCATTTCTAAAGGTTTAGCGGCACAATCGCTAAAGTGGGGAACCTCTTCTGCGTGTTTGTTCTCCATGTTCATGGTATTCCTAGCTATTGGGGATGTGTTGGGGTGCCATTACAAAGGCGTGTTCATAACAATAAAGGCCAATCAGGGTAGACAGGGCTGCTAAGGGAGCCAGACCCGCGTAGATTAAACCGATAGGGAAAAAGGCCCCTAAGCCGATGGCCCCGAACCAAAAAAGGTTTTTGTATTTTCCCTGGGTAATCATATGCGCCGCCGCCCTTGCCGTGTCGGTAGAATGCTTGGAACCGAACTCGCCTAAGAGGATCATCAACAGGTTCAAGGTCAAACTAATCGTAAAGGCGTGAAAGCTTAGCTTGGCAAAGCCCTCCTCAATGGGGGTGAGGGCGCTTAAAATGGTGAGGGCCGCGCCGCCGGCCATGATCGCCTGCACCAAGAAATGAAACGGCAAAAGCGGACTCTGCCAAAAGTCACGGCCTTCGGCTTGACCAAAGAGGTAAGCGGTATAAATCGCCGCCCCAATGGCCAAGGGAAAACCCAAATACATCGCGAGCTTGCGCCAGAGCAGCATTTAAATGTCTAAAAAGCCCAGATAAACCGCCAGTTCCAAGAGCCACCAAGCCCCCACCACATGGCTGAAGGAGATCAAGATATAGGCCCCCCGCACCAACCAACTTTTAAATTGGGGTTTAAAGATGACCCGTAAAAAACGCTCGGGCCGTTCGAGGTCGGCAACCAAGAAAAGGGTGGTTAAAAGGGAAAAGGCGATGACCGCCGCGCCACTGATCAAGCTGGTCAAAAGATCCAACCCACCCCAACCGTAGATAAAGGTAGTCGCCATGAGCATAAAAATACCGGAAGCAATCCCCTTAGTCACCAAATAGCTGGGGACCTGCCAATGCCAGGGCACCTTGTGCTGGGCATTGTAGGTATTTTGTACCATTTGCTCGCTCCCACCAAAATAGAGGGTGGAGGGCTCTAAGGCTTCCCCTTCGGTTAGCTTATCGCTTTTGATATCGCTCCACAAAAAGTGTTTGGATTGGCCTTGAGTCACCGTGGGGGTTAAGGCGGCCTGATGCCCCTCAACATAAAAAACCTTGGGGCCGGTGCCCTGTTCTGGTTTTCTTACGGTTACATTTTCTTTCGCCAAGACCCGACTGATTTCCGAACTCGGGTCGGCCAAGTCCCCGGCGACAATCGCATGCTCGGGGCAAACCACTGCGCAGGCGGGCTCCATCCCCACCTCTAAACGGTGGGAGCAGTAATTGCATTTTTGCGCTGTCTTGGTTTCGGGGTCAATGTAGATGGAGTCATAGGGGCAGGCTTGCATACAAGACTTGCAGCCGATACAAAGGTCGGAGTCGTAGCCGACAATGCCGTCTGGCCTCTGGTGCATGGCCGTAACAGGGCAGATTTCCACGCAAGGGGGATTGGCGCATTGGTTGCAACGGTTGACCTGAAAATTCCTGCGGACATCGGGGTAGTTGCCCACTTCGGTATATTTGACCCAGGTGCGAAATACCCCTAAGGGAACTTGGTTTTCACTTTTGCAAGCGGTTGAACAGGCATGGCAGCCAATACACTTGCGATTATTGATAATAAAGCCGTAATTCATCCTTCCTTTGCGTAGATGGGGTTTGGGGCCTTGGGTGAGGAAGCGGTTAGCCACGCCCCCCGGTGTAATCAAATCGAAATAACCAGGCTTGCCCTGCCCTGAAGGCAAACGGGTCTGAGGTCAAGATCACTTGACTCCAGGCGGCCCAACAGGGAGGGAAGATGCGAGGAAACGATTTTACTATTTATATGTATATTGAAATATTTCCATAAAACAGTTACCAGCCGCGGGGGGGGACTGTCAAACAAAAAAACCTTTTGCCTAAAGCTGGGGAGCCCTTAAAAAAAATCTCTTTTTTTGGGGAAAAAGAGAGATTTTTTTTGAATTTTCTTCATCTATCTGTTAGCCTCTGCCCTAAGTTGGTTAAAAATTAGGTTAAGCGCAAAGGTCGGTTCCACCCTGCCTTGAGCGAGAACCTGTACCCTGGCTCAGTCTGTGCCGGCCTTGTTGCAAACCCTAAGGTATACTGGGGGGTACGCCTTGGGGCAAGGTTTCAACCTATCGCACATTGAGCCAGGGTGCTTTTTTTCAATTCAAAGGCTTGCTCTATGAGGGCGGTGCCTCATCCTCTCCTTCTTGTTCTAGTTCGACCCGCTCGTTGGGCGCGCTTTGATTCCAAGAATCAAAATACAAATATTTGATACTCGTAAAAAAAGGGCTGTTGTCGAAATCAGCAGGGACGACTTGACTGTAGTTCTTTCTCAAATGAGTCACCATTTGCAAAAAATCTTCCCGATGCTTTAATTGCAACTTGCCTTGGCGATGTTGTTTAAACCGCATGGCGGCCGCAACCGGGTACCCCGCTTTTTGAAAGGCGTGCGCGATCATCCCCGAGCAGATGTAGTATTGTTCAAAGCGGGTGCTCCCTCCAATGTACATCTTAGCGTCTGGGCGAAATTTGCTGTAAATATGTTTGAACAAGAGCTGCTCAATATTGGTGACATCATAGCGGGGTTGCTCGTAGAGCATTTTTTCCATAAAGGACAAAACCTTTTGTTTGTTTTCCTCGGTCAACATCACCGGACGGCAAACCCGGATATCCAAATGAATGTATTTGTCAATGGAACTGACCAGCACTCCGCTCGGCTCGGCTTCAATGATCTGCCCCTCTCCTTTATAAAAGGCGGCATGGCTATAGGGGCTGGCGGTTAAGGTTTGAATAATGCGGCTGATTCGCTGGTTCCCCCGGATTAAAATGATGTCGCAAGGTTGAGCGATTTGTAACAGTCGCCTTTTCTTATAGGCCAAAAAGACCTGTTCATCCTCAAAACTGCCCAGTAGAGGTTGCGCGGAATTATAGCCCGGAACAACTTCTAAGAGATAACCCATCAAGGCATTATAGATCTTTTCTTTTGCCCCTTCTGAGGTAAATTGTTTACCTAGGTGATTTAATTGATCGAAAAATCGGATTAAAAGCCGATCAATTAAAGCATTGTTCCCCTCCAGCAAGGGGGTGGAAAGGCGTTTTTTAAGCTTTTTGAATAAGGGGGGTTTGCTCGACTTGGACATAATCACTTTGAGGAATGATTTAAGGAGCCTCTAACAAACTCAGAGGCGGCTTGCAGGTCAAAATTTTAATCCCTGCGCGAAAAAACTAAAAAACTTGACGCGCCCCAAGGGCTATAACCAGCCCGAAGGGCACGAACCTACCGCTTGAACAAGCGGTAGGCAAGGAGTTTTTTAGAGGTTCCTGAATTTAAGCTTACCTTAAATCCCTATTTTTTTGCTAGGGGGTAAAAATCAAATCAAGGGGGTTAGAAGCAAAATGTGTGAAATCAATACAGAAAGCAAGTCAGGGCATGCGTCTAGGGTGTTGTCCCTATATGCGATTTGCAAAAAAAAAATATAAAAAATTTTAGTACTCGTGGAATCGGTTAGCTGTAGAGGATGAAGCCAGACTCGCAAAAGAGTTAGGTTTAATACCCTAAGGTTTTTTAAAGAGATACAGAAAATTTTGCCAATAAATATCAATTAAGAATAATCAAGACCCATTAATTTTTTCCTTTAAAAAAGACTTAAATTTTAATTGGAAAAGCAAAACCCCTGCAAAAAAAATTGACAGAAACCGTAAAAAAAAATACTTAAAAAAGGAAGTATTTTTATTGCTAAAGGAAAAAATCCAAGTTAAAATAAATTAAATACAAAAAGAACCACTAACCATAAAAACTCGCTATGGCAGAGAAAAGTAAAGGGCTGACAAAAAAGCAGATTGTTTTTGAATTTTTAGGGAAAAACCCCCAATCTCATTTCAAAGATGCGCAGGCTCACTTCTCTGATATGAACCTGAATAGCCTTAGAGCCTATTTTAGCGCTTGGAACGCGGAAAAAAACGGAGGTCGTAAAACCAGAAAACCGCGTGACACCCGTATGAGCGTTTCCGCGAAGGATCAAAAATTGATCCTCGCCTTTAAAAAGGTGATCGAGCGGCAAGAGCAACATATCGAAAACCTTTCGGCAAAGTTTGGACAATTAAAGAAAGAAAAAAAGCAGGTGGAGGAAAAGGTATTAAGACTCATCGCCGATCTAACCGCCAAGCAAAAAAAGGAAGTTTTTGCCTTAATCGAAACCTTTGTGCGCGGCTTAAAAAATTAAAGGCCCGCTTGGCCTACCAATCGGCTGAGACTAAACCGCGTCTGCGTTGTCCCCTTTCGATGCCCTCTCCTTGAGGGCAAAGAATTCATATCGCCTCTTTCTACCCCTCCTCTTTAAATAAATTCTTCCCTTTGCGACCCCGCTTGACTCATAACCTGTCTCAAACAAGGCGCGCTCTTAGCCTTGCTGGCTGGCACCCCGCTGGGAAAAGCTTACCTGAAAGCGATTGACGGCATTCAATTTCTTTTTGATTGTCTTGCAAGACAACGGGCAAAGCAGGTAAAAATTAAAGTTGTTTTTTGGGGGAAGTGGAGAGAGCGCCATCCGCGCGAAATTCAGCTTAGGCCGCGATAAAAAAGAAGTGGCTCCCTGAGTAGGACTCGAACCTACGGCCCGGTGATTAACAGTCACCTGCTCTACCAACTGAGCTATCAGGGAATATTTAAACAGAATAAAAAAAACTACGCGTCTTTGCAAGAGGTTTGTTAAAAAATCGTCTCTAAGGGTTGATTTTTCATGTGTCGCTTTTTCTGCAAACAAAAAATACACCCTCATTGCAGAGTAAGTTTGCTTTAAGGGGACTGGCTCAATTGAAAATTGAGCTTATGCTTGACAGTTCAAGGTTAAATCAATAGTCTTACGAGATAAGCCGCGGGGTGGAGCAGTTCGGTAGCTCGTCGGGCTCATAACCCGAAGGTCGTAGGTTCAAATCCTACCCCCGCAACCAGCATTCAAGGCCGTTTACGAGAAATCGTGAACGGCCTTTTTTGTTTGTGGTCTATGCTTAGGCCTCATCAGCGAACGCAAAAGAGGGTGCTCAGAGGTATTCAGGATCACTTTGGTGCCCCATTGTAACCCTAAAAAAAAGTTTGCACAAACACGAATTTTGCTTGCGTAATTTTGCGCAAACTTTTAGTTACATAGCTTGACTTATCCCTATGAGTTGCGGTATTCAGTAAGGTTGTTTTTTTGGCGAAATCAGCAACTCTTTCGCAGAGGTTGCACTCCGACCAACAGAGTACTTAAGTACGACCTGCTGCATAACAAACTCGCTAAAAACATTTCTAACTTCTGGTGTATCGTTGAGTGACAACAACCAATCAGCTTGGAGTTTGCTCAAGATTGCCGCCATTTCTGTAAACTCTTCCTGCCTAAAAATTTCCTTTCCGTAATCATTTTCACTACCCCAATAAGGTGGGTCTAGGTAAAAAAAAGAGTTGGGACGGTCATAATGTCGCAGACAATCTTGCCAAGATAGACGCTCAATGTTAACTCGTGTCAACCTTAAATGAACCTGGCTCAACTCCTCCTCAATTCGTAGTAAATTCAGCCTCGGCGGGCTGGTTGTACTAATGCCATATACTCCACCAAGTTTACCTCCAAACGCTAATTTTTGCAGGTAATAGAACCTTGCCGCTCGCTGTACATCAGTTAGCAAATCGCTTCGTTGCTGTCTTTGCCGCTCAAATTCGTCCCGACTCACCAAGCACCAACGAAACTGCCTAATAAATTCTTCGAGGTGATTTTGAATTACCCGGTAGAGGTTTATTAGGTCGCCGTTGATATCATTTAATACTTCCGAGCGGCTTGTCTCCTTGCGAAAAAACACTTGAGCCCCACCCGCAAACACCTCAATATAACATTGATGAGGTATTTTTTCGATGCGCGAAATAATTTGTTTTGCGAGCCGTGTTTTACCGCCTAAATAAGGGATTGGCCCTTTTTTTCTTGACTGATTCATTTTAATAGAGAACAAATGTTTATGTTTTATCACCCCACCTCGGGGAGACATGCGGGCGTGGTCTTGGCTTTTGTTCTCTATTTTGAGGGCTTGGCTGGGGCCACGCTTGCTATACAAGCTACTGCCCCGCCTCTTTTTGCATCTGTTTTTGGATAAAATAAAAACGGCGTGGAGAAAAGAGTATGACCGCTGATTTGGGAATCTCCAGCCTCGTTTCATCTTCCAAAATCAAAAAACGATTGCCGTTTTCGGGCAGCACTCCA
>JAJRZQ010000027.1 GCA_024275165.1 bacterium
CCTGGTATTTACAGTTCCGGGCCAAGGGAAAATCGAAAGGTCGACTTTGGAACGATGGGGAAGCGACCCGGTCTGCCCCTGTCGCCTCTCATCAAGAACAGAAATTTCTTGAGCCAAACTGGTTTGTCGGATAGGCTCTTAAGGAAACTCTGAAAAACGCGGAGTTTTCTAGCAAGGCAGGGATGCCTTGCTAAATCAAAAAGCGCAACTTATTGATTTGCGTTGAGGTTGTGGATTTCATTCACAACTGAAAAAACTGAAAAACTCCCTCCTGGGAGTTTTTCAGAGGTTCCTTAAGGAGTTGATTCGATCTGGTAGATATATTCTGAATGATATTTATACTCTGTTTTTTCAAGTAAAATCTTACCCGTTCCAACATCACTAATCTTAAAATATACTGAATCACTGATAGTAAATGGGTTTGTTTTTTGAAGCATTACTTGAATGCGAATATTGCTGTTATTTTTGCAGGGCATGTTCTGCAATTTAATAAATGAGAGAAACCGCCAAAGCATAATGTCACCGTATTCAAAGTGAACCTTTAGTTCGTGTAGTCCTGGCTTAGCATATACATTTCCTACTTTTTTAGAGAGTGAATTTGGCCCGAAAATTTTGTACCCAATCCCAGAATTTCTTTCTCCAAATATCAACCCGTCAATTGCAAATAAGATCAAAAAGTTTGGCCTCTCAAATCCGGGCTTAATTTCGTCTAAGACTACCTGATAGTGACAATAATTACCTATATTAGCATCAAAATTTGATGGATAGGTTTCATAGCTTTGAGGGCTTATTGGAAAGTTGTACATATTGCAGGAATGCAAAAAAACTATTCCAAAAATCAAAAATAAAACTAATATTATATTTTTCACAGCGCAATTTAAAAAATAGTGTGTTCTATAAACCAAGAAAGTGCCCAACAGTTTTAACCGCCATTCGAGCATGCCCTATTACTTTACCTCCGTAACTATAAATCCCGTTTTGTATTGTATTTCCATAGAGAAAATTATTAAATCCTGATTTTGAAAATATTTTTTTTATAGCAGCAGTGTCTTTAAAACTTGCTACAGAGGTTCCGACAATTCCACCTACGGAAATGCCATTTAGGATTTGTTCTGTAATATACTGATCTAGCTGATCACCAGATAGATGCTTTACATTTATGCCTTTTCCTAGGCCGTTTACAAATCCAGCTATCGCCCCAGCACCGAAATATCCTACAGTGCAAACTGTGCAAAGAGCCAATCCAACAAAAAGAGCTACTGCTGCTGCATCCCAAAATTGCTCATTTTGTGCAACATCTCGTATATCCCCACTTAGCTCTACTCCATCACTCCCGTCATGCGTGCCGTTGGTGGTTGAAGTGGAGGTGAAATCGGGGATTTCGGCCCCGCTTGCCAATATTTCCTTGTATTGGGCCTTAAATTGGTTGGCCGTATCAATCTGCCCTTGGCGGACTAATTCTACCCGGATTCGTTCTAATTCCGCCAAGCGAGCCGCTTCTTCGGCTGCCGCTTGAGCGTCGGCTGCTGCTTGAGCGTCGGCTGCTGCTTGAGCGTCGGCTGCTGCTTGAGCGTCGGCTGCCGCTTGAGCGGCAGCGGCGGCATCTGCTGCTGCCTGGGCATCGGCTTCTGCTTGTGCTAGATCAGCTTGGTAATCATTCCACAAATAATTACAATAACCAGTCCAATCGTAGCATGTTGATCCCCTTCGATCTCTTGGGTTAGCCCCCCGATATCGATCATATTGGGCTTGCGTAATAGCGTAATATGTTGTAGGCAATCCCCCGTTGTTACCCCAAGGCGACCAACGCACCAAATTGTTTCCGCTTGGATCACTGTAATTAATCGGGTTATTGGCCACATAAGCATAGCGGTTGAAGTTGCTGGCCGCCGTGCCGTCACCATCAATGATCGTATCGGGGCTGATGAAGCGACCGATCGCCGGGTCGTAGAACCTTGCATTATAATAGATCAAGCCCGTGGATTCGTCCATCTCTTGCCCTGTAAAGGCAGCGTAGGATTTCTCCGCTTGTTTTTTACCCACCTTCGATTCAATGAACACCTCGCCATAGGGCAGGTGACGAATTCTCGATTGCACCCTTCCATCCTTATCGGTAATCATCGAGGCTGTTTGGATGGGGTTGGGATGATAAAAAACCTTGTTTGCCCTGCTCTTGGTTTGAATCAAGGTCGGCAGCAGGTTGGTCGGATTGCCGGTGGGGGGAGCCGGTTCTTCATCGGGGTCGGATAAATCCTCGGTAGTGCCGCCGGTACCGCCGGTACCGCCATCGGTAATACCTATGCCATCATCGTTATAGCCTCCATTGGAAGAAGACCCGGAACCATTCCCGCAAGAGGTCATCCAAAACATCATCAAGACCAGAGTCACGGCCAAGAAGCGGTTCCCCATACCAAAGCGGCTTTTTTCTTGCCGAGATGTGTTTTTTTCTTGGAACAGCGTCCAGGCAAAGCCCAGCAAA
Organism: bacterium; assembly: GCA_024275165.1. Lineage (GTDB taxonomy): Bacteria > SAR324 > SAR324 > XYD2-FULL-50-16 > XYD2-FULL-50-16 > JAJRZQ01. Next base: position 2,480 of record JAJRZQ010000027.1, read on the forward strand.
ACCATTAAGGACAAGGCCGCAAAAAAGGAGTAAGGGATGGCCCTTAACACCTCGGGTCGAGAGAGCTGCGCCAAGCCCCGATAACCCAAGGCCAAAGCCAGCCCCTTAGGGGTGTGGTCATTGAACATATTGGCATAGGCCAGCATCTGCCCGGCCTCGTCTTGCTCTTCATAGGCAAAGCGCTCTTCAAAGCTGGCAAGCTTGCCCATTTTGCCCGCGCTGATCGACTTGGTGACGAGGAACTTGTTACCCCGATGCTCATGCCGCACGATCACGCCGGGAGTGGGGTAAAAGGTGGTATGGAGTTTGTGGTGACGATCGCCTTGGTAAACCCGTTGCAGGATACGCTGCCCCGTGAAGTCGTAGGCGTTGGCCTGCAGCAGGTCGCCGTTTTTGTAGACCTCGGTTAAATGACCCAATGCGTTATAGCGATAAGTCCAATTCACCCTATCCAGCCGTTTGCCGATCATGGCGCCGAGAGCATTGTAATTGACCTCCAGCCCAGTGCCGGAAATCAGACGGTCGCCGGAATAAACCAAGTCCCGGTTTATCTTGGCCCCGATATGGGTCATGTTTCCGGACGAGTCATAGGCAAAGGACTTGGTGCCATAGGCCCCCGTGGCTTTGAGCAGTTGATCTAGGGCATCGTATTCAAAGGTCTGGTTTTCAGAAAGCTTTTGACCGGAAAGGTCGTCATCGTCTTCTTGATTCTCTTTTTTCCTTTCCCAACCTGTGTGCTTGCCTTGATCATGCTCGTCCTCTTCTTCTGAGTCGCTATATTGGGTAAAATCATCGATTTGCTTGATGTTGCCCTGTTGATCAAAGCGGTATTCCAAGTTTTGAATTTCCATACCTTGGCTGTCGGTGACTCGCGTGGCTTTCAACATGGCCAGCGCATCATAGATGTAATTGGTGACCACCTGCGAGGGTTTACCGGGGTCTAAGGTACGGGTTTCCGCCTGACCCAGGGCATTATAGGCGTCGTACTGGGCAAAAATGTCGCCATCCACTGCCACCTGATACAAATTACCGCCGGGGGTATAGCTATAAGACTGTATGGTAGCCGGGTCAGGGCCAAACTGAGGGAAGCTCTCACTACGGACCCGACCAGCTGAATCATAGGTCCAATTGCGGGTAAAGATAGCGGGGAGACTCTTAAAGCGGACCGCCTCATGAGTTTTTTGCCCCAAGGCATTGTAGGAAAATTCAATGGTGCGAGCCGGGTCGGCCACCTGGGTCAATCTACCGATGCTGTTGGTAAAAGCAGTATCGTCGTAGGTAAAACTCGTCACCTCTCCATCCGCCGAACGACGCCTCGAAATCCGGTTTAGGGCGTCGAACTCAAAACGCATGGCTTGGCCTAGGTTGTCGATGACTGCCGTTTTATTCCCATTGGCATCGTACTCATAGGTGACCTGTCCCACAGAGGGGTCGTTCATGACCTGCAACTGCCCAAAACTGTCAAAGAGTTGGGTCAAGACTTTGCCACCGGGCAGATTGATTTGAATGGGGTTGCCTGCCGCGTCGTAGCTATAGGTAAGGTTTTGCCCCGCGCGATTCTTGACTTGAATCAGGCGTCCACGAGGGTTATAATATCGGGTTTCCTTTTGCCCCTTGGCGTTGGTAAGGGTGACCTGCCCCGGGCTATAGGCATATTTCACCTTGGCGCCATCGGGCCTTTTTGTTTGTCGGGGGCGACCTCGTAAATCTTTGGTGGTGGTTACCCAGTGAACGGGGTCGCCGACAAAATGGGGCAAGCTTTGACTTTCTACTACTTGACCTGTTTGGTAGGCGGTAAGTTGTTCGCTTTGGATGATTTTTCCCTGATCACCGGTTTGTTCGGTTAAGTAGGTTTGGGAAAAACCGTCGAAGTACTCAACGCTTTCTGCCATTTGCAAGGGTTCGCCCGGTAAAGAAGTCACCATGCGGGTGGTCACGCTCTGCCCATTGGGGTCGCCCAAAGATGAATAGCTTTTGAGCATATAGCTACCATTGGGCTGAAGCACCTTGGTCAAGCGGCCAAAGGCATCGTAATTGAATTGGGTCTGGTTGCCGTTGGGGTCGGTTTCGTTGACGACCTGCCCGGCGGCGTTGAACTCCCGATTACTGCGGTGCCCCAGAGCGTTGATGGTGACCGTGAGAAGAGAGTTGGTCGCGGCATCATACTCAAACCGGGTGAGGTTCCCTTTGGCATCTTCGTAGGAAATGAGGTTGCCGCTGGCATCATATTCTATATTTTGCCTTCTCGGCATCCAAGTCCCCGCGCCTAAAGAGCAATGGTTCGCATCGGGGCAAAAAAACTGCTCAATAGCGGTGACCTGCGCCCCGCTATATTGATAACTTGTCGCGGAAATCAGATTACCACCAGCATATACCAGCAACTCCTTAGGTTGGCGCAATCGCCAGGAAATCAGATCGTCTTGAAAAGTGGTTTCGGTGGTACGGCAATCCTGATCCACACAATCCAAACTACGAATTACACTATCATAGGAGCCGTAAGTCTTTTGGCTGCTGTTGATTTTATAGATGTTCTTGCCTTCATAGACCTTTTGGGTCCGCTGTGTTTGGTGAAAACTAAAAACCTGGGGATAATATTGTACTCTCTCCCATTGAAAGTGGTCTGAAGTCATCAGGCGGCCTTGATCATCCCTGGTTTCGGTAGAGGCAAGCAGACCGTGCAGGGGGGCATCTTGCCGATAAAAATCGGTTTTGATCGCCCCTAAGTTTTCATTCGTTTGGGTCATGGAGGCGAAACCCAAAAGTTTGAAGGTGTCTCGGTTCCCCGGCAGATAACGGCTGTTTTTGAATTGGTAGCTGGTAGTCAGGCGTAAACCCCGCCCGTTGGATTGGGTGACCTTGGTGGTTAGGTAGCGAAAAAAGGTATCGGGGAGGCCCGGCCCTTGGTTGGCCCCAACCACGACAGCCCCGGCATGGTCTAAATTGCTTTGGTATTCTATGCGGATCGTTGCCCCTGCTCCGTTGTCCAAGGTAACCAGGGCATCCCGCTTGCCGGGGATGCTGGTCAAGAGTCGGGTAGCATCGTTGGCGGTTTTACCGCGAAGCAGCAAATCCGTCACCCCGTCAACATTAAGGTCTACCGTAGTCAATAGGCTAGTGGTCTCACTCCAATCACTACGGGAAAGGCCCAGTACCCCATCTAGGTTCTGTAGAGCTTCATAACCCCCTGCGGCAGAGGCTTTGGCAACCCACGAAGGCTTGGCTGCGGATTTTGCCAAAAAATAGAGATCCGGCCTGCCCGCTCCCCGAACATTGATCCTACGCAGGCTATATTGATCGGTAGTCCATTTGTCGGCCCCAATCCCCCAGGCGCCTGCCAAGCTTTGGATGTTGTTAAAGCCTTGGCCGTTATGTTCTGCCCAGTAGGGGGGCAGGCTGGTGTTTTTGGGTAAGAATACCAGGTCGGAAAGACCGTCACTGTTTAGATCCAGGCTCTGTAGACTGTAATTAGCCGAATTCCAGATGCTTTTATTGAGCCCATAGGCCTGAGTGATATTGATCAAGGTTTGGTAACCCGTGGGGGTGGAAAGGGAAAGGTAGGTATCGTAGAGTTCGTTGTAGGGGGTAAAAATGTAATCGGTTCTGCCATCCTGGTTGACCTCAACAGGGATCATACTAAAGTTGGGGGTGGGGGCGACGGTCACATCGGGTACCGCCATCTCTGGCAGGCCCCAGGTGCTGTTGTTCCATATCGCTTTGGTAAATCCGCCACCAGCTTGCCCATAGAGCATGAACCCCCGTTGATGCATGAAAATCCCCTTGAGGTAGAAGTCTTGAATTCCATCCCCATTGTAATCCCCCACATGCCAAGTGACCGAATCGCCACTGAAATCGGCCTGATTCATGCCGTATTGCGAGGAAAGGTTTACGGCCGATAAAAACCCCCCTTGACCATCGGCTTGCAGGTATAAGGTCGACTCGTTAACATTGATGCCTTGCAGTAAAATATCGTCATAGGAATCCTGATTGACATCTAAAATATGAACCAGTTTGTTGGAACGAGCCCAAGCAGCGGCAGTCATGCCATAGGCATTGGTGATATCCACGGCGGTTGAAAATCCGCCAAGGGTGTCGGCTAAGAGCAGTTTAGCAGGTTGATTGGTGGTTTTGGGTTGTAAAAAAATATCTTTGCGGCCATCTCCATTGAAGTCCCCCATGAACAGGCTGTTTAGGTCGGTGGCCCAGTTGGCTTGATTGGTGCCCCATTGGCCGCTTACTGTTGCCAGGGGGGCTCGTGCCTGCGTAGAGGCATCTTGCCAAGTGAAGTAATGGGTGCGCAAAATACTGCTGCCATCACTGCCAACCTCGGAAAGGGTAACCAAACGACTATAACCCGAATCAACACTGAGTTAATAGTTCAATTTATAGGCTAATAGCAGACTGCCCGCACTGCGAATCTGAATTTGCTGAAGCCGTTTTGCGTTCTCGACTTTTACCCCCTGTACATTGATCGGTCGGTGGTCGGGGCGGTTTTCATAGAAAAATTCTACGGTTTTGGCTTGGCTTGCGCTGCGGCCATTGCCCAGGGTATAGGTGATTTTGCGGATTTGAAAACTGCCCGTGCCGGAGTCTTCAAGGTAGTTGATTTGATAAAAGTTGCCGTAAATATCCTCGACCCGATTCAAGGCCCAGAGGCGTATAGCCCCGTTTTTCCCCCTCGCCTCAATGCGGGAATCGGCGGTAAACCCATAGAAATACTTAGTCCCATTCTTAGTGGTGCGCAGCCATTGGCAAGGCCCTGCCGCACCGCAACTTCCCTGCGGTTCGTACTTGTTCCAGTTCTCATTTTCAGAGTGATAGAGGGACTTATTTCCTGAAATGTCGATCAACTTGCCTTCGGGACCCCTAAAGTTATCGCTGGCTAGAAACCGTACGCCCTGGGCATCGGAACTACGAGAAATGGCGGAAACGCCGGATAGATGCCAGCCGATGCCGATTAAGCCGCTGCCACCGGAGGAACTATAACTTAAAGCTAAAGAGGGCTGTAGGTTTTGGGTTCCTGCCGGAAGCATTAAAGGAAGGCTTTGGGTAAAGCTGCCGCTGGCGGTAACTTCCGCATGGGCTGGAGTCTGGTAGGCTGCTAAGATAAAAATGCTCAGTGCTAGAATAATCCGGTTCCCTTTCATGTTCCCCTCTTTTTTCGTTTTGATATCGGTTAATCGTAGCTTTTCATTAGGCTCGCCTTCCTTAAGTTGTATTCGCAAAGCCAAGCCCCTGGCTTTTGCGGTCATCTTTGACAGAAAAATAGGGTAAAAACCCTAGTCACAATATCATGGAAAATAAATTACCTGTCAACTGTAAAGAAACTTGACAGTATGTATTAAATAACTTTGTTTTTATTGCATTATTTATTAATATAGATAAATGCTATCCATCGCCGAGATGCGGCTATTTTTTTAAATTTCAATGAAGTAGGCCGATAGGAAGAAAAAAGTGAAAAATTATTTATTTTTTCTAAAAACAGAGACAAATCATCAGATCAAAAAGCATTTTGCTAATCACTCTTAAGGAACCTCTGAAAAACTCCAAGGAGGGAGTTTTTCAGAGGTTCCTTAAGTTAAGATTTGGATTCGTTCTCAAGGTCAATTGGTGCGCCGCTATGACCTTGATTATGAAATTAGCCCTGATACCGGGGAAATCAGATTAATAACAGTTAAAGAACTGGGGCAGATGGTACCGGTCTTTTGCGCACCCAAAACTTAGCTTGGTTGAATATAGCCAAACCCAACAGCTTGCAACCTGCTACTGAATTTAGCCATCAATTTGGTTTTGTTCGCTCTTCTTGGGTTTCTAGTGTGGAAACGATAAATTCATGTACAATGACCCCAGTGGGCATTGGGGGTTCTCGGTCGGCGGAATTAGTGTCGGTTGGAAGGTTGGATCGATTTTTGATAAAATCGACGACGGCTACCACTCCGCCCTGGAGTCGGGGGATAAATCTTGGAAAAGCGTGGTCAAGGGGGCCGATGAATTCCGCATATGAAAAATTATTCTTTTAATATTATATGCTTTTTTTTAATGAATGCCTCCGGCGGCTGGGGGTTGAAAACCCCCAAACCCCTGTCGTAAAACTTAATGAAACAAACCGAGGGGTTCTAAGGGCCTTGGCCCTTAGCCCGCGGAGCATATTACTCTTCGAGGCGGGGTCGCGGCGTGCC
>JAJRZQ010000028.1 GCA_024275165.1 bacterium
TAAGGCGGACACTTTACGCAACCTACGGTTGTGCCCCACTTTTTAAGATTTTTGCTTGAACATGATTTTAATTTTCTGTTTTAACAGCATTTTTTTCTAAAATTATTTGTGCCCCAGGGCGATTTTTTTTGGGCACAATTTTGCAAAATTAAATAGTTCGTTTATTTTTATGGGGCATTTGTGCCCAAAAGCGTCCAGCCTTTTTGCGAGGAGAAGAGCTATGCCTGCTGACTCACGATAGGGGATAGTATAGCGGCAAAACTGGTACGAAAACTGGTACAGAGGGAATTTGCGAAAAGGTCAATTTCTCTAAAGGCTTGTGTTTTGTGGTAGCGAAGGGCGGGGTCGAACCGCCGACCTTACGATTATGAGTCGTACGCTCTAACCAGCTGAGCTACTTCGCCACGACAAGAAGTAAAATTAGGGTGATAATGAACCTTTGTCAAGTTGAGGATGCTGTTTTTTCTTTTGCCAAGAGACAATGATTTCCCAAGCTGAGGCGCTGTGGAGAGTAGAGGAAAAAGACCTTGCCCAAGGGAGAGAATCTTGAGAAAAAAGGGCATGAGTTTTTTGCCAACCATTTATCTCTTGGCTGACGGGCACCTTGGGGCCCAGGCAGGGGACATAGACCATTTTGTCCATTGGTTAGAAGGTCTAGACCCGATGCGTACGGAGTTGATCCTCCTCGGTGATTTTTGCCATATCTGGGCAGGGCCAAAGAAATACCACACCGAGGGGGTGACTCGCCTGCTGGAGGCCCTGACCCGCTTTGACCAAGCGGGGGGGCGGGTTGATTTGGTGGTGGGCAACCGAGATATTTTTTTTGATTTTGGACAAGATTACCCGCATCAAGGCCTCCCCTTTCAAGAGATCAGCGGGGACTTTTTAACCCGAACGATACAGGGGAAGCGGCTCTTGTGCGCCCATGGTGATTTGGTGAACCGTCAAGACGAGCAATACCTTCGGTGGCGGGGCTGGGTTCGCTCGAAAGCTTTTCGTTGGTTTTTCTCTCTTCTGCCCTCCTTTTGGGTCAAGGGGGTGATGACTCGGCTGGAAGAAAAGTTACAACAAACCAATCAGGGGCATCGCTTGTCCTTCCCTTTAGAGGAGTGGCAGGCTTTTTTGGAGCAAGCGCGGCGAGAACCCGGTTTTGACCTGCTTTGTATCGGTCATTTTCATCCGGAATCCTTGCTGGAAACCCCGGTAGGAAGCGGTATGGGCTTGGTGTTGCCGGATTGGCAGTCTAGTGGGCAGGTTTTAAAAATAGATGAGGATTTAAATTATGAACTGGTCAAGAGGCTATAAGCTAGCTCTCGGGTTGATCTTTTGGGGGGGGGCTGCTTGGGCGGGGCCGCAGGTTTTTGTGACCGGCGATTACCGCGGTGAAATCAAACCCTGTGGTTGTTCCAAAGAGGGTGACCTCGGCGGGATCGAGCGAGGGAGCAGTTTTTTAAAAACCAAAGGGCCCCAAGATATTTGGGTTGATTTGGGCAACTTCAGTGCCAAGGCGACCGAGCAGGGGCAGCTCAAAACGAGGTTGCTCTACGATTATTTCCGTCAGCGCAAGCTTTTTGCGGCGCTGCCCGGCCCTTTGGAATTTCAAAAAGGGGTCGATGGGTTGCGTCGCTTCCCCTTACCTTACCTCATTACCAACCAACAAAGACCCTTTCCCGTGGGAGCCCGCAATAAACAAGGCGGGGGCTTGAGTTGGTATGGCTACCTCTCTCCCAGCCTGCTCAGTAAGGGCACTCACCAAACCGTTTGGTTGAGCGATGTGCAGAATTTTTTAGCTAAACTGGGTAAGGAAAAAACTCCCAAGGCCTTGCTGTTTCGTGGGCCAAAAACAGAGTTGCGGGCGATTTTAGCCCAGGCTAAATTTCAATTGGTTTTGGTGGGCAACCAAGCGCAGAGCGAAGAAGAACAGGTTTTGCGATTCACCCTTGGGGGGAGGCGCTTTTTAAAGCCCCCTTTAAAGGGGCAGGGGGTTTTGGTGTTAAAGGATGTGAGCGATCACCAAGGGCAGGTGCATTGGTTGAAGGCGGATACCCCTAATGACAAAGTTTGGGAGAAAAAATTTCAAGCCTACAACCAGGCGGTTGAAAAAATATTTTTCGCGGAAATGGAGGGGAGCCAAAAGAAAGGGAAAAGGGTTTACAAGGGCGCGGAGGGTTGTATATCTTGCCATAAGCGCCAAGGTAAAGTTTGGCGCGCCACCCGCCACGCCAAAGCCTTTGATAGTCTGAAGTCGGTGGGCAAACAGTTTGACCCAGAATGCATCCGTTGCCATGCGGCAGGCTATCAAAGTCGGGGTTTTGTTAGCGAAGAAATCACCCCTGATTTGGTCGGGGTGCAATGTGAAAACTGCCATGGTTTTTATCGCCCCCATGAAAAGGGCTGGCCTGAAAAGAGAGAAAAACTAAACCGGATGCTCTGCAAAGGTTGCCATACCGGCTCTCATTCACCGAAGTTTAAATTTTCCGCATATTACCCCAAAATAGCCCACGAAAATCCATGAAAAACATTCTTCTTTTGTTGGTTGCTCTTTGGTTGTTGCCTAGCTTGGCAACCGCCCAAATCAAAGGCGTTTATGAAACTCTCGCGGGCCCCGCGCCCAAGGCGCATAGCTTGAAGCAGGTGACGGTGCGGGAGTTTTTTGCCTTCCACTGCCCCCATTGCTATCATTTTTCGAAAGAAATCCCCGCTTTGAAAAAGCGCTTTGGCAAAAAATTGAAAATCATTTATACGCCCATCGACTGGGTAGGTGCCGACCCCCCTAAGCTTTATTATATTGCCCAAGAAAAAGGGAAGGAAGAGGCCGTTGCCGCGATGATGTATGACTTTATTCATGAAAAGGGCTTGGGTGAAACCCTCTATCAAGATCGCTTTAAGCTTGCGTATGTGGCGAAGCTCAACGGTTTGACCGAGGAATTCAAACAACAAATCGACAGCCCGGAAATCGCGGCAAAATTTAAGGCCGGAACCGATCTCGCTCGCTCCAAGGGGGTTGATTCCACCCCTACCTTTATTGTGGAAGGGGTTTATAAGGTGCAAGGCGGCCCCGACAACCTCGCTCTGGTGATTAACAGCTTGCTCAAGGCGCCGGTTAAATAAAGTGCGACTCGCTTTATTGCAACTCAACCCCCGGGTGGGGGATTTAGCCGCCAACGCAGCAAAGCTCTTGCGGGGGTGGGAGTCTGCCCGCGCCCAAAAAGCGGATTTGGCCATTAGCGGGGAACTGGCTTTATCGGGTTACCCCCCTAAAGACCTACTTTTTAACCAAAGCTTTTTAACAAAGATTCAGGCAACTCTTGTTGATTTGGCCCAACAAACCGCGTCGGGCCTCCCTTGGTTGGTGGGGGCTCCGTTGCAAGAGGGGGGTAAGCTTTTCAACGCCGCTTTTTTGCTCGGCCAAGGCAAGATCCAACAAAAATTTAAAAAACGCCTCCTCCCCAATTACGATGTCTTTGATGAGCGGCGTTATTTTGTCCCCGGCAGGGATGGACAGGTTTTTACCCTAAAGGGGACAAGGATCGGGGTGACAATCTGTGAAGATATCTGGAATGACTCGCCGCAAATTCAGCCCACGGTCTATGAGGAGAATCCGGTTGCGGAGTTGCGCGGGCAAGGGGTGGACCTGTTGATCAACCTATCGGCCAGTCCCTTTTTTATCGGCAAGCATCAAGCGCGCCGAACCATGCTTTCTACCGTGGCTCGGGGGCTGGGCAAACCCTTGATCTATGTCAATCAAGTGGGAGGCAATGACGATCTGATTTTTGATGGGCGGAGTCTGGTTTTTTCCGGTCAGGGAGAGTTATGGTATGAGGCTAAAGGCTTTGCGGAAGCGATAGCCTGTTTTGACTTAAAGCCGTCGCCGCCCATTGAGGTCAAAGCAAGGGCGGTAGAAGAAGAAATCTATGAGGCGTTGGTCTTGGGCACGCGGGATTATCTGCGCAAATGCGGGTTTAAAAAGGCTTTGCTCGGCCTTTCGGGAGGGATTGACTCGGCTTTGGTCGCCGTGCTCGCTACCCGAGCCTTAGGGGCGGAGCAGGTGACCGCCTTGTTGATGCCTTCGCCCTATTCGAGTCCCGGTAGCGTCGCAGATAGTTTGGAACTGGCTCAAAGGTTAAAGATTCAAGCGATTACCCTTTCCATTGAACCGACCATGCGGGGTTATGCAGAGGTTTTAAAAGGGGCCCTGCCGGGCTTTGCGGGGACCTTAACCGAAGAAAACCTACAGGCGCGCATCCGGGGGAATTTGCTCATGGCCTACTCCAATCAAGCAGGGGCCATGTTACTCACCACGGGGAACAAGTCCGAGTTGTCGGTCGGCTATTGCACCATCTATGGGGATATGGCCGGGGGATTGGCGGTAATTAGCGACCTGCCCAAAACCAAGGTGTACGACCTCTGCCGTTGGATCAACCAAACCCAAGGGGGTTTGATCCCGCAAGAGATTCTTCATAAGGCCCCCTCGGCGGAACTGCGGCCCGATCAAAAAGATCAAGACAGTCTGCCGCCCTATGAGGTTTTAGACGCGATTTTGGAGCGTTTTATTGAAGGGCGCCAAAGTATTGAAGAGATTGTGTCTTGTGGTTTTGCCTTAGAAACGGTAGCCAAGGTGGCCTATTTAGTGCGAATTTCTGAGTTTAAGCGCAAGCAGGCCGCGCCGGGGTTAAAGCTTTCCGGGCGCGCCTTTGGCACGGGCTGGCGAATGCCCATTGCGGCGCAGTCTGTTTGACGACATCATAGCCTGGTCGCCTTGTTCCAAGGCGGTTTTAACGAGCGGAATTTTTTTATTTAATCCCCTTCCATGGAGGTTCAGGGATGCTGGAGCAGATTGCAAAAGAACTTCAATTAAAGCCCTTTCAGGTCGAGGCCGTGGTAAGCCTGATCGAGGAAGGGGGTACCATTCCCTTCATTGCCCGTTACCGTAAGGAACGCACCGGCAACCTCGATGAGGTCCAGATTCGCGATGTGCGGGACCGATACGAATACCTGGTGGAACTAGGCGAACGCAAAGAAGCGGTGCTGGCCAGCATTACCGAGCAGGGAAAACTCACCCCGGAGCTACAAAAAGCCCTTGCTCAGGCAGAGACGAAGCAAAGCCTAGAAGATCTGTACCTGCCTTATAAACCCAAGCGGCGCACCCGGGCAACCCTGGCTAGAGAACTGGGTTTAGAACCCCTGGCAAAGCTGATTGTGGAACAAAAACCCACCACGCAATGGGTGGAGGGCTTTCAGCGGGAACACCCGGAGTTGTCTGCTGGTGAACTTCTCTCCAAGGCTCGGGATATCGTGGCGGAATGGGTCTCAGAATTGGCGGAAACCCGGGAACGGTTAAGGAAAATGGCCTGGGGGGAGGGGGTGATTTTTTCTCAGGTGAAAAAGGATTACGCGGAGGTCAAAACCAAATTCGAGCAGTATTACGAGTACCAAGAGCCGGTGAGAACGATTCCGGCGCATCGTTTTTTAGCGATTCGCCGGGGGGAAGAAGAAGCAATCTTGAGGCTGAAATTTGCGCTGCCGAGCGAGGCGATGCTCGAGTTGTTGAAATCCCATTGGGTCGATTCCGCCTTGGGCCATGCAGAGCAGTTGGAAAGCGCGATTGAGGGGGCCTATTCGAGGCTCTTGGAGCCTGCTTTGGAGGTGGAGCTACGGCTGGAACTCAAAACCCGGGCCGATGATGAATCCATTGTGGTTTTTGGGCAAAACCTCAAAGACTTGCTGTTGGCCCCCTTGGGGGGGCAGGTGCCCCTTCTTGGGTTAGACCCCGGGTTTCGCACCGGCAGCAAGTGGGTGGTGATTGATCCAACGGGCAAACTCTTAGATTATGGAACCATCTTCCCCGTTGCCTCTTCAACGCAGAAAGCGGCCGAGGCAAAGAAGACGATTCTTGCCCAGGCGCAAAAGCACCGGCCCGCCTATATCTGTTTAGGTAATGGGACGGCGAGCCGAGAGGTTTTTTCTTTTTTGCGCGCGCTGTTGAAAGAGGCCGGGGTGACCGCCTGCCAACCGATTATTGTCAGCGAGTCCGGGGCCTCGGTTTATTCCGCTTCGGACTTGGCCAGGGAGGAGTTCCCCGAACTGGATGTGAGTTATCGGGGGGCGATTTCCATTGCCCGGCGTTTTCAAGACCCCTTAGCCGAACTGGTCAAGATCGACCCTAAATCCATCGGGGTGGGCCAATATCAGCATGATGTAAATCAACGCAAGCTTAAACGCAATCTGGATGAAGCAGTGGAGTCGGCGGTCAATTTTGTGGGGGTCAACCTCAATACCGCCTCTTACAGTCTTTTGGCTTATGTCTCGGGGCTCAACGAGAGCCTCGCCAAGGGGATTGTCCATTATCGCGACCAACACGGCGGGTTTCAAAGCCGCAAGGAGTTGTTGCAGGTAGCTCGCTTTGGCCCCAAGGCCTTTGAGCAATCCGCTGGATTTTTGCGTATCTTAAAGGGGGCCAATCCCTTAGACGGCAGCGCGGTACACCCGGAAAACTATGCCTTGGTAGAAACCATGGCCAAAGACCTCGGTCTGGGGGTCAAGGAGTTGGTGCTGAATGAAAAAGAGATTCAGAAAATCAAAAAGGAAAATTATTATAGTGAGCAAGTGGGCAGTTTGACGATTCAGGATATTTTGAGGGAATTGGCTCGGCCCGGAAGGGACCCTAGGAGTTCGTTCAAGGCTCCGAAGCTTTTGGATGAGGTCACGGAGATTACGGATTTGCAAGCGGGAATGAAGCTCGAAGGGCGCGTGACCAACATGACGAAGTTTGGTGTTTTTGTGGATATCGGGGTGCATCAAGATGGCTTGATCCATATTTCTGAACTGGCCGATCAGTTTGTGGGCGACCCGACCGAGGTCTGCCAAGTGGGGCAGGTGATTTCGGTCACGGTTTTGGCGGTGGAAGTGGAGCGCAAACGCATCAGCTTGAGTGCCCGTAAAAACCCCGCGACCTTAGCGGTAGGAGGGAAACAGCCCCAGGGGCAAGCGGCTCTGAGCAAAGGGCCCCAGCCGGTCGCAACCGGCAATTTTCAAAGAGACCTGAAAACGCTGCAAGAGAAGTTCCGTCTTCGCTAGGCTTTTTTAACTTGGCCCATTGCCTAATTTAACCCGCTGTGCTAGTGTTTGCAATTCACTAACAGAATGGGCCCAAGGGGCCTGGAGCTATGCCCTTAAGCCTGGAACAAGAAGAAAAATTATCCGGCCTGATTCGTCCTTTAGTAGAGGGGTTGGGCCTGGAATTGGTTAAATTGGAACTGACCGGCCAAGGCCGCCCCTGTTTGCGGGTGAGCCTGGATAAGGAAGGGGGCATTGGGATGGAAGACCTCACCAAGGCAACCCGTCTTGTCTCCCCTCTGCTGGATGCTGAAGACCCCTTTTCTTTTGAATATCAGCTTGAGATCAGCAGCCCGGGCATTTTCCGCCAACTAGAGACGGAAAAAGATTTCCTTCGTTTCGCGGGCTCTAAGGTGAAGGTCAAGGTCAAAGGCGAGTCCGTTCGCAGCTTGATGGGTACCCTTTTAGGGGTCGAAGAAGGGGTGGGGATTGTTGTAGAGGCAGAAAACGGTAAAGAAACCATCGGGTTTGATACATTGGTTCAGGTGAACCTGAATCCAGACCTTTGATCCATATAGAGGAAGTAGAGATGAAGCAGGGCGCATTGCTGGAAGCCATCATAGAGCTCAGTCACGAAAGAGGGCTGGATCAAGATGTCATTATCGAGGCATTGGAAGACGCGATTGTCGGGGCAGCTTATAAAAAATATAAAAACTACCGCAATATTGAGGCCCAACTCAATAAACAATCCGGTGCCTTGGAACTCATGCACTTCAAAACCGTGGTCGCCGAACTCACGGATATGGATAACCAAATTCTTTTAGAAGATGTATTGGAGTTCGACCCCGACGCAGAAGTCGGGGATGAGGTGGAATACCCCATTGATGTGACCGAATTCGCTTCCGTGATCGCCCAGACCTCTCGCCAATTGGTTTTTCAAAAGATCAATGAAGCGGAACGAGAGATGGTTTTGGAGAAATACAAAGATAAAATTGGGGAGATTTTACACGGGCAGGTGGCTCGTTTCGAGCGGGGTCGCGTGGTCGTGATGATCGGCGGCAATGTCGAAGCGATGCTGGAGCGCAACGAACAAATTCCCTTTGAGAAATTACAGCCCGGCGACAACATTCGGGCGATTTTAGTGGAACTGCGCCCTGAGGGGCGTGGCCCTCAGTTGGTGCTTTCCCGGGCCAACCCCGACTTCTTGATGAAGTTGATCGAGGTCGAGGTTCCAGAGGTTTTTGACGGCGTGATTGATGTTATGGGCGCTGCCCGGGAGCCGGGCCGACGCGCCAAACTGGCCGTGCGCAGCAATGACCCGGATGTGGATCCGGTTGGCGCCTGTGTCGGGGTTCGCGGGAGTCGAATTCAAGCGGTAGTGAGCGAACTCTGCGGTGAGCGCATTGATGTAGTTGAATATTCCGACGATCTCGCGCAGTTTATCGTCAATGCCTTGGCTCCGGCGGAAATCGCGGAAATGGATTTGGACTTTGAAAACCGAGTCGGCCATATCAAGGTGAATATGGATCAGCTCAGTTTGGCGATTGGCAAGCAAGGGCAAAATGTACGCCTCGCCAGCAAGCTCACCAAGGTGGCGCTGAATATTGCGGCTTTTGAACAAGAAGATGTGGTTGACCCCTTTGCCGAAGCGGAAGCGCGGCATGAGGCACGCCTCGCCGAAGAGGCGGCGCAGAAAAAACTAGCCGCGAGCCCAGAGGCAGAAGATGAACCCGCCCCGGCAAGCAACCTGGAAAATGCCCCGGTAGAAGGTGAACCCGCCCCGGCAAGCAACCTGGAAAATGCCCCGGTAGAGGATACCCCAGCAGAGGATACCCCTAAGGCAGCGGAGGGAGAAAACTCTGATACCCAATCAACCCCTGCCGAATAAGCAGTTACAGCATATTGAGAATGAAAAAGGACGAGGGAGGCGATTTATGAAGGCTCATGAACTGGCAAAGGAATATAATATTCCAGCCAAGGATCTGCTTGAGCGGGCCCGTAAGCTAGGAATCGAGGTTAAGAGCCACTTTGCCGCCTTAGACCCCAAGCAGGTTGAAAAGATAAAAAAATCTTTTCAAGAGCCCGCTAAAATGAAGACGAAGCCGATTAAGGACGCCACTGCCAAAGAGCAGTTGGTGGGGGCGAGAAAGGTAAGAAAACGCATTTCCGAACCCGAGCCGCGGCGTGTTGCTGAAACGGTTGAACCGACCTTAGAGGAAAAAGAAGAAAAATCAGCTTCTCTAAAGGAAAAGCCGGTTGAGCCTGTTGCAGAAGAAGCCATGTCGGCCCCGGAAGCGAAGGAAGAGATCCCTGCGAAACCGAGGAAGGAAGAGATCCCTCAGGGTTTAAGGCCCAATCGAAAGATTAAGGTAATCCGTCAAGCCGCGCCGGAAGAAACCGAAGCCCTCAACGCCGCCGCCGCTTTAGCGGCCAAGGCCGCCCCCCTGCCGACTCCAGCAGAGCGAGAAGCGTTTGAAAGGAATAAAAAGAAACTCTTGTTGGAAGAGGAAGAGGAAGGGCGCAAGCATATCAAGCGGGCTGGGCACGGACACCGCAAAGACAATAAACTCTATAACGACGCAGAGGATTTAGGCGAGGATGAGGTTGCCGGTACGGTGGCGGCGATCATCCCCCCTCTACCGACGATCAAAACCTTTACGGCAAGCAACTTTGCGGGCAAGGGTCGAGCCGGTAAATGGGGCAAGCCAAAGGGGCGTGGAGCGAAAAAAGCAAAAAGCACCCATGTCTTTAATGAGCGGAAAAAAGAAATTATTTTAAACCAGATGGTTACGGTCAGCGAGTTGGCCGGCGTGATCGGGGTTAAGGTCAATCAATTGCTGCAAACCTTAGAGCAACTCGGTAGTGAGGTCACGGCCAACGATGTGATTGACGGGGAAATGGCACAGCTTGTCGCGGCAGAGCATGGGGTTGAAATTCGCAATGAAATCAAAAGCGTTGAAGACGCTTTGCTCACTACCATCGACGAAGAGCAAGATTTAAAACCTCGCTTCCCCGTGGTGACGGTGATGGGGCATGTGGATCACGGTAAAACCTCTTTGTTGGACCGAATCCGTAAAACGAATGTCACTGCCGGCGAGGCGGGAGGGATCACCCAACACATTGGCGCCTATTCGGTGCAAACCTCTGCAGGGAGGATCACCTTTTTGGACACTCCGGGCCACGAAGCCTTTACGGCCATGCGTGCCCGTGGCGCTACCGCTACGGATATCGTGATTTTAGTGGTTGCCGCCGACGATGGCCCTCTCCCCCAAACCATTGAGGCCATTAGCCACTCCAAGGCAGCGGGGGTGCCCATTATTGTTGCCATCAACAAGTGTGATAAACCCGACGCGACCCCCGACAAGGTGGTGCAGCAGTTGATGGAATATGAATTGATTTCCGAAGATTTCGGCGGGGATACCTCAATGGTGAAGGTCTCTGCCCATACCGGTGAAGGGGTGGATAAGTTGCTCGAAATGATCAGCCTACAAGCTGAAATCATGGAGCTGAAAGCCAATTCCTCGCGCCCGGCCGAAGGGGTGGTCATCGAAGCTCGTCTTGATAAGGGGCGAGGGAATGTATGCACCTTTTTGGTGCAAAAAGGAACCCTAAAAATCGGGGACTGCTTTGTAGCGGGAAACGAGTTTGGTCGGGTTCGCGCCATGGTGAACGATCAAGGCAAGCAGGTTAAGCAGGCGGGCCCCTCGATTCCCGTAGAAATTGTGGGCCTTAACGGGCTGCCTCTCGCAGGGGATAACTTCCAGGTTGGAAAAAACGAGAAGATCGTACGGCAAATCGCCGAAACCCGGGCTGCCCATGAAAAGGATCAACGCCAAAGCCAAGCGGTGGCGGTCAGTTTGGAAAATATTTTTGCCAACGCCGGAGGCGAGGAGCAGAGAAATTTAAACCTGATCATTAAATCCGATGTGGTGGGCAGCATGGAAGCCTTATCCGAAGCCCTAACCAAGTTGGGCAACGAAAAGGTAGCGGTCAAGGTGGTGCATTCCGCTGTGGGGGCCATCACTCAAACCGATGTGAGCTTGGCGCAAACCAGTGAAGCGATCATTGTGGGCTTTAATGTGCGGCCCGATACGGCAGCGAAAAAATTGGCCCAGCAAGAAAAGGTAGAGATCAAGCTCTACAGCATCATCTATGAATGCATTGAAGATGTGACCAAAGCCTTGGAAGGCATGCTCAAGCCCATTGTCCGTGAAGAGATTCAAGGTAAAGCCGAGGTGTTGGAAATCTTTACCATTCCCAAGGTGGGGGTGATTGCCGGTTCTAAGGTGATTGAAGGCAAGATTATGCGCGATAACCCAATTCGCGTTTTCCGGGATAATATTTTGATTCACGATGGCTTTTTGCATAGCCTTCGTCGTTTTCAAGACAATGTCAAAGAGGTGCAAGAGGGCTTTGAATGCGGTATCGGTATCCAATCTTACAAGGATTTGCGCGCGGGAGATGTATTGGAGTCCTATCTCAGGTTAGAAACCCAGGCAACCTTGTAAGGGTATGGCAAAGGTTAAAAAAGAGCGGCTGAAAGAAAATCTTAAGATTCGCTTAGCTCAATTGCTGCATAAAGAGGCTGCCGACCCCCGTTTAGAAGGGGTGACGATCTCTTCGCTTAAACTCAGCCCCGATGGAGCTTTAGCTACCTGTTTTTTCTCGATTTTCGGTAAAACTCCAGAAGAAGTTCAAAAAATTGAAGCCGCCTTAAACCATTCCTCTGGTTTTTTCCAAAGGAGGTTGGGGCAGGTGCTGGAAAGCCGGAACACGCCGAGGTTGCATTTTGTTTTTGATAAGGGATTTGATTACAGCAATCAGATTGAAGATGTTTTGATTCGTTTAAAAAAAGAAGGCGAACTCTCTTAGGGAACCTCTACATTTTTCAGAGTTTCCTTAGTTCGCCTTCTTTTTTGTCTCCGCTGTGTTTCCTTTATTTTAGCGAGATGGATTTTTTTTAGGCAGGCCAAGTTCTAGCTGCATTCTTCACAGGAACTCGCACGAATCAAGATGGAAATTGGAAAAGAATATTACCAGATTTTCTTTGATCGCATTAGTGACGGCATCTTTGCCATCATGAATGGCAAGATGGCCTTTGCCAATCATGTCTTAGCTAATCTACTCGGCTACAATACCCACGAAATTATCGGTCTTCCCTTTGAAACTCTCATTGCCCCTGAGCAGGTGGAAGAGGTTCAAGCAAAGTACCTAGCCCGTTTGCAGGGGGAAGAGGTAGCCGAACACTATGAAATGCTCTTAATCGGCAAAAAGGGGCAAAGGGTCAGGGGGCAGGTGAACCTTGTCTTGATTCAGTCTCTTGAAGGGCCGATTGTCTTAGGCGCCTTTAAGGATTTAACGGCCCTGAAAGAGGCTCAAGCGGGTTTGGAACTCTCCGAGCAAGATCTTACCGCCATTTTAAACAATCTTTCGGATGTCTTTTACCGGGTGGATAAAGAAGGCATTATTTTAAAGATTTCCCCTTCTTGTTTGGACGCGACGGGTTATCGGCCCGAAGAAATGATCGGTCGGCCCATGACCGATTTTTATTTCAATGCCGAGCATCGCGATCGGGTGGCGCAAGCTATTTTGGATCAAGGCGGCAAGGCAACCCAGGTGGAGGCGGCGTTGCGCCGTAAAAACGGGGAAGCCTATTGGGTTTCGACCAATGCCTATGTACGCTACGATGAGCAAGGCGAGATTTTATATATCGAAGGGATCGCGCGCGATATTTCAGAGAGAAAAGAATTTGAAGAAAAGCTTAACCGGGCCAAGGAGGCGGCCGAGGCGGCCAATCGGGTTAAGGATTCCTTTGTAGCCACCATGAGCCATGAGCTACGCACCCCGATGAATGGGGTATTGGGCATGGCTCATTTGCTTTTGTTCAGCGACTTGAATGAAGAACAACGGCAGATGACAGAGACCATTGTTCAGTCCGGCAACGGCTTGATCAAAATCTTGAATGATATTCTTTCTTTTTCTAAGTTGGGAGCGCATAAGATGCGGGTGCATCTGGCTCACATTCGTTTATCTGAATTGGTGCAAAATACCCTGCATCTTTTTAGTGGTTCGGCTCAGGTAAAGGGCTTGGAGCTTTCGTTTCAAATTGATCCAAAGCTGGATGCCGTGGTCTCTGGCGATGCCGAACTGCTGGGGCAAATTCTCTCTAACCTTTTGGCCAATGCGGTGAAATTTACTGAGCAGGGTCAGATTCTGCTCAAGCTTGAGCTGTTAAAGCAAGATTCCATAACCCAATGGGTTGGCTTTTGTGTGGAAGATACGGGAATCGGAATTGCCGAAGAAAGTTTGGAAGAGATCTTTCATTCTTTTTCCCAGTTGGAGGCGGCCCACACCCGGAGTCAAGGTGGAACGGGGCTGGGCTTGGCGATTGTGCGCGAGTTGACCCACTTGCTTGGGGGGCAAGTCCGGGTGGAAAGCGCCTTGTCTCAAGGGAGCCGCTTTTTTTTAAAGATTCCCTTCCAACGGGTTGAAGACGCAGACCTACCTGTTTCCCGTGAAAGGGATTTACAACAAGCGTCACCGAGGGTTATTTTGCCGCGCCTCTTTGATAAAAAGGTTTTAGTGGTTGAGGATGATCCGGTCAGCCTTCAGGTAGCCTTAAAAATGCTTTCTTTGCGAGGGATTCAAGCCGATTTCGCGTGGAATGGGAAAATTGCCTTGCGGCGTTTGGAAAAGCAACGCTACGACCTGATTTTCATGGACTGCATTATGCCGGAACTCGACGGCTTAGCCGTTACTCGGGCTTACCGAGAAAGAGAAGCCAAAGATCGGCCTGCTTCTGTTATCATAGCCTTAACCGCTCGGGCCATGCCGGAAGATCAAGAGGCTTGTTTTCAGGCGGGAATGGATGGGTTTATGAGCAAACCCATTAAACTGGAACAGCTGGATGAGGTGCTGGCTCGTTGGTTTGAGTAGGGGAATTAGGCTTTTGCTTCTTGTTGCAGGAGTTTGGCTTGATGATCCGCGGCTAGGGCATCAATAATTTCGCCTAAATCCCCATTGGACATGATTTCTTCTAAACGGTACAGGGTCAGGCCAATGCGATGGTCGGTCACGCGCCCTTGGGGATAATTGTAGGTGCGAATTCGCTCGGAGCGGTCTCCACTCCCCACCATGGACTTGCGCAAAGCCGCCTCTTCATTGCGGGAGGTTTCTGCCTGAATCTCATAGAGTTTTGCCGCTAAATACTTCATCGCCTTTGCTCGGTTTTTGATTTGGCTGCGTTCTTCTTGGCATTGCACCACCACCCCAGAGGGGAGGTGCGTAATGCGGATGGCCGAATCGGTGGTATTGACATGCTGCCCCCCGGCCCCGCTAGAGCGATAGGTATCGATTTTTAAGTCCACCGGATTGATGTCCACCTCGACTTCTTGAGCCTCCGGCAAAACCGCTACCGTGCAGGCAGAAGTATGCACTCGCCCTTGGGTCTCCGTGGCGGGAACCCGTTGCACCCGATGGGTGCCCGATTCAAACTTCATCTTAGCGTAGATGTTATTTCCTTCGATGCTCGCCACAATCTCTTTAAATCCCCCGAGATCGGTTTCGTTGATGTCTAAGACCTCGATTTTCCAACCCTTTTTTTCCGCGAAGCGTTGGTACATGCGAAAGAGGTTGGCGGTAAACAGGGCGGCTTCTTCCCCTCCCGTACCAGCTCGAATCTCTAAAATGATATTTTTGTCATCGTCGGGGTCTTTGGGGAGCAAGGCGAGCTGGGCCTCTTGCTGCAAAGCCTCAAGGCGTTTTTTCAGACTGGGAATTTCGCCCTTGGCCATTTCCCGCATTTCTGGGTCTTCTGCCGGGTCGTTGGCAATCGCTTGATTCCCTGCCAAGTCTTCGGAAACTTGGTGCAATTCTTGATAGAGTTGGGCTAAGGGGGCAAGTTTGGCTTGTTCTTTCGAGAGCTTTTGCAGGCGTTGGGAATCCCCTAAAACCGTGGGCGAAGAGAGGAGAGCGTTGAGTTCTTCAAAACGGGAAAAAAGCGGCGCAAGTCGATCCAGCATAGGGTAAAGGGGCAGGAGTTGCCAGGGGCGATATCGCCCTTGGCTTTACTTGGGCTGGAAGCCTTGGTATTTCTTTTTGAAACGGTCGATTCGCCCTTCGGTATCAATCAATTTGGATTTGCCGGTGTACTGGGGGTGGCATTTGGAGCAGATTTCTACTTTGATTTCTTCTTTCATGGTGCTGCCGATTTGAAAGCTAGCGCCGCAACCACAACTATAGGTAGTCGTGTGGTATGGAGGGTGGATATCTGATTTCATGAAATTGTTCTTTCTAAGGGTTGCCCCAAAATAAGCCGGACTGGCTCGACTTGGAGGGCCTTAGTCTAAGGTTGGTTAAAAATAATATCTTTTTGCCTAAGTTTGGTCAAGGGAAATTAGTTGTTGACCATATCCAGCAAATCCTTATTGGTGCCGTATTTTTTCATTTTATCGAGTAAAAATTCAACCGCCTCTTGGTTTTTCGCGGTGGCGGTTAAGATGCGGCGAAGTTTCCAAACCTCTTGCAGGTTTTTAATCAAGAGTTCTTCTTTGCGGGTTGCGCTGCGTTCGATATCAATCGCGGGGAAGACCCGCTTATCCACCAATTTACGATCTAAGACCAGCTCCATATTGCCGGTGCCCTTGAATTCCTCAAAGATCACCTCATCCATGCGGCTGCCCGTATCCACCAAGGCGGTGGCAATGATGGTCAAGCTGCCGCCGTCTTCGACATTTCTCGCGGCGCCGAAAAAGCGTTTGGGTTTGTGCAAGGCATTGGCATCGACCCCGCCAGAGAGGATTTTGCCCGAAGGCGGGATCACCGTATTGTAGGCGCGGGCTAAGCGGGTGATGGAATCTAAGAGGATCACCACATCAAATTTATGCTCCACCAAACGCTTGGCCTTTTGAATCACCATTTCAGCGACCTGTACATGACGGGTAGCGGGCTCGTCAAAGGTAGAGCTGATCACTTCGCCCTTGACCGAGCGTTTCATGTCGGTGACTTCCTCAGGGCGCTCGTCGATTAAAAGAACAATCAATTTCGCCTCAGGGTAATTGGCCGTAATGGAGTTGGCCATGCTTTGCAGCACCATGGTTTTTCCCGCTTTGGGGGGGGCGACGATCAATCCCCTTTGCCCCTTGCCGATGGGAGAGAACATGTCGATAATCCGGGCGGCGACATCTCCTCGGTCGTGTTCTAAAATGAGCTGACTGTCTGGGTACAGAGGCGTGAGGTTGTCAAAAAGGGTTTTGTCCTTACTTAGCTCAGGGACTTCAAAATTGAGTTTTTCCACCTTCAGTAAGGCGTAGTAGCGCTCGCTGTCTTTGGGGGGGCGCACCTGGCCCTCAATGGAGTCGCCGGTGCGTAAATTGAAGCGGCGAATTTGAGAAGGGGATACATAAATATCGTCCGGCCCGGGGATGTAGTTGAAATCAGGGGAGCGAAGAAAGCCAAACCCATCGGGCAAGGTCTCTAAAACACCAGAAGAGTAGATTTGTCCACCCTTGGCGGTTTGGGCGTTTAAGAGAGCGAAGATCAAATCTTGCCGCAACATGCTGGTGGCATTTTCAATCTCAAACCCTTTGGCCATGCGCTCGACTTCTTTGATGTTCATGCGCTTGAGTTCGGCAAGGTTCATCGGGGGGACATCCACGGCTTCAAAGGTTTTTTTCTTTTTGGGACTACGAGATTTGGTATTGGTGGCACTACCTCGAAGGTTGTCGGAATCCAGTTCAGGCATGAGAATTATAAGGTGAGAGTTTGCAGGATATTAAAGATCGGGGAAACGACTTTTAGTCGATAGAACGAATCGAAAATTCAATCGGTGGAGTGGACTCAACCGAGTCTACCGAAAAATTAACCAAAGTAAAAGGCTTGGTCAAGCCTAGATTTATGCTTCCTCTTGCCCAAAGGGTGTTTTTTTTCTTTTTTCTTCTTCCTTGCTTTCTTCTCGGTATGCTCTTAATGCTTGATATAGTGGGTCTTCATTCATTTTTTCCGCGTTTTTTTCTCGATCCTCTAAGGGGGAGGATTTTTTTTTGTTTTTTTGCGATAAATGGATCAGGGGCTCAAAAATACGAGCCCAGGCGTATTGGAGTTGATACCAAAGCGGTTTTACCCCCTCTTTGAGATGGAAGGTTTTTTTAGCCAAAAAGGCGAAGGCGAGCATCAAGGCGATAAATAAAGCGGGGTCGAGACGAAAGCGGTTGAGATTGAGCGCGACTTGCAAGCTTAAGATGATGAAGGGGGGCCAAGGGGTTAAATAGGCGCTGAGTTCGCTGCTCGCGCCAGCGCCCCAAAGGCCGACCCAATAGCCCGTATCGCTTTGCAAGAGGTTGAGGATCAGGCCGAGCAAGAGGGTTAAGATTAAGTATTCCAGGAGCCCGAAAAAGAATTTAGCGCTGATGGACCCTGCTTGATTCCCCTTAATAAACAACATCCACAGGGGAAAAAGATAGGCGCAACGGCCAAAGGCGTCGAAACAAAACCCGGCGATCAAACTGCCGGGGAGCCCCAACCCATTGTGTATCCCTCCGAGGGGGCTGACTAAGTTGAGCGGACTGGGGTCGTTGCGCCCTTGAAAAAGCAACATGACCAGCAAAAGCAAAGCGAGCCCCACCTGAATCAATTCAACCGGGCGAGGTAGGGGGACCGCATTCAGGTCTTCTGGGTCGAATTCGACCATGTTGGCAAAACGCTTCATAGGCCTCGTTGGATTTTTTAACCGCGTCAATACCATGGGCATCGGAGCCGTAGACTAAGGGAATCGAAAGCTCCTCGGCGAGTTGGCGCAACGCTTTGGGCAGGTAAGGCCGTCGGCAGAGAGGGTAGCTCGCTCCGGCAAAGTTGTCGTCTAGGCTATACCCTCCTTGCTTTAAGAGGTAACCGATTTGCTCAAAAAAAGAAAGGGACGGCTCGAGAAAAGCACCGAAATCAAGCTTTTGACAAAATTTGTAAATAATCCCCGCATGACCGATACGCTTGGGTTTAAAGGGGCCTAAATCCGCGGTGAGCATCTGCTGAAAGGCGTTCCAATAGGCTTGGTGATAGGCTTCTACAGTGCCGTAATGCGCCAGCAGGTCTTGTCGGGTGATTTCTGGGGAATAGTCGATCATGGCGTAGGGAATCGCTCCGGGCATATAATGCATGGATAAAATCGCGTCATCCAAGCGAGGGCCGTATTGATGGAGCAGCTCGGTGGTATAGGCTTGGTGGGCGTGGAGAAAATCGACTTCTAAACCAACCAACACCTCGATTCGCCCTTGAAAATCTTGTTTCAATTGCTCGGCGAGGGTAAAATAAGCTTCCATTTCTTCTTCTAAGAGGGCGAACTCGGCTTGACGCCCTTTGGGGGCCACTCCCTCGGGCAGGGGAGCATGCTCGGTGAGGCTGTAGTGGGTAAACCCCAAAGCCAAGGCCTGCTCGATCATTTTTTTGGTGGATTCTTGTTTCCCGTGGCGGCAAAGCTCGGTGTGGCTGTGTCCATCCCATTTCATCGCGTTACTCCAAAACTTTTTCTGATAAAATTTTTTTTAATGCCGGGGCGGTGAGTTCGGTCGAGAAACAGAGCACTTGGCCCGGCAAGGCGGCTTCGAGTCGTTTTTTTTGGGCTCCCTTGGCTTTGATGGCAAAACAGTAGCCCTTGGGCAGAGCTTTGGCCACCTGGATCAACCATTCTTCCTTGGCCGTACTGAAATAACGGAGCCATTCGACTTGAATTTTCTTTTTCCCTTGGAGTAATTCCAGGTCCGGCAGGAGGAGGGCGCCATTGGGGAGGAAAAAGGCGTCCAGGGGTTGTTTGGCTTTAAATTTAGCGCCATAGCTTTCATTGAAGCGCTGGATCAAGGCGGATATTTTGTCATGCCGCCATTGGTCTTTGGGTCGGTAGGGGCTGGGGTAGCCTGAATCGGAGTCCAGGGCTAAGGTAAAACAACGCGCGACCCCCTTGCGTTTGATTTGCGCCTCCATTTTCCATTTTGGTTCTAGGCTGAGGAGAGCGGGGAAGAAGTTCGCCAGCTCCACGCCATAGCTGCGGCTGTTTTCTAAGACCGCTTGGGGGCCTTGAATCTCAATGGTCAATTGGTCGTTGCCTTGCTGGAGCACGCGAAAGAGCAAGCGGAAAAAACGCAAGCGCTGCATGAGAGGGCGAAATTGAGCCCCTCTTTGCTTGATTTCTAAGGTCATTTTTTCGGTTTGCAACAATAAGCCCTGCGCCTGTTCGAGGTTGTAGCGTTGCAGCAACTCGCTGGGGGTCAGCTTGGGCGGGGTCGTTAAGAGCTGTTGCGCCGCCAGGTCGCCAAAGAGCCAGCGTTCTATCGGCTCGGGGGGGGGCGTGAGGTGAGGGGGTAAAATCTCTTGCGCCGCTTGGCGCGAGTCGGCAAGTTCTTGGGTCGAATTTTTCCACCATTGCGCCACTTGATCCCAAACCTCTTCGCGCAGGGCGCTCAAGTCGCTTTGCAGGTTGTGGGCAAACTCGCTGCGAGTAAAGAGAATCTTGATCAGCCCCTTGACGACCTTGGGGTTTTGCCCGTAGTCGTCAATACCGGCTAAATCTTCTTCGATTGCCTCTCGACTCATCCCGCCAGCGCAATGAAAGGCTTGGATTAAATCACCTGCCAGGGCCAGGGGTTCTTGGGCGAGGGGCAGCCTTTTGGGGCTGACCTTGCCTTTACGGTAAAAGGCTATTTGCAGGTTCCCCGTCAGCATGAAGAATCCAGGCTCGCGGTGGCTAAAAAGGCGGCGGCGGCAAAGCTGGTCGCCACATTCAGGCTGTTTTTGCGCCCCCTCATGGGGAGTTCGATGGCGTGATCGAGCAGGGTTAAATGCTTTTGGGCGATTCCATACTCTTCATTGCCTAAAAGCAGCACCGCCTTTTTAGGCCAAACGAAGCGGTGGGCCTGGACCGCGCCTTGGACGCGCTCTAAGCCGATCAAGGGGTAGCCCGCTGCTTTTTTTTCCCTTAAGGCGGTGGTTAAGTCTTCGACTCGGACCTCGGGAATCCATAACTCAGAGCCCAAGGCGGTTTTTTTTACGCCCCGATGATGGAGCCTGGGGGTGATGCCGCTGGTGATGAAGCCCGCAAAGCCTAAGGCGTCGAGCAAGCGGCAGAGCGCGCCTAGATTAAAGGCGCTGCGTAGGTTGTCGAGAGCGAGCCAGTAGTCATAGGTCGGTTGCCAGGCCCCCTCGTGCAGATCATCCCCCCAGGGGAGGGGGAGGTAGTCTTCTTCCTGGAGGCGTTTGCCCTGTTCGCTCAACCAAAACTGGTATTGATCCGCTAGAAACTCCTTGCGCAAGGCCGCCTCGCCGGTTAGGGGGGTTTGGGGCAAGGGGAGCCCCGACCAGGCGCAAAGCTGCCGGTATTCTTGAAAAAACAAATCCCATTGCAGGGCTTTTCCTCGATTGAGTTGCAGCCAGAGCCGCCTCAACCACAAGGCGAGTTGCTTGGCTCGCCGGGTCGGGGTGAGGCGGAGAAATTTGTTTTTACCCATGCCAAAGGCTTGCATCAGAGTAGGCGGTAAAGGTTGTCGAGTTTCCCCTCGGTGAGAGCTAAGGCGAGGCCGCGAATTCGTGGGGCCAAGTCCTGGGGGTTGCTGGTTGTAAGCAGCAGGCTGAAGTGATCCTTTTCAAAATAGGGGTCCATGTCGACCTCGACCCCTTGGGGAAGGCGTTGGCGCGCGCTGTTGAATTCGCGGCGATATTGTTCCAAATGCGGGCGCGCCAAGGACTCAAGTTCTGAGACCTTGAGCCCGGGGTCGGATAAGTGGGGCAAGAGGTCGGAAAGCTCGATTTGTTTTAAAATTAAAATCTCCCTTAAGGGGGCTAAAAGCCGCAAAAGCCGGTTCCCTTTTAGTTGAGCCCCGGACTGGGCTTGGGCTAGAACCTGTAAATCTTGGGGGGTGAATCGGCTCAAGGCCTTGAGTTCACGAAAGCCTAATTCATGGAGTTGGACAAAGTCACGCAAATCCTTTTCCAGGGGCAAAAGGGGGGCGTACTTTTTTTGCTTGAGCCATTTTCCCTCAAGCCCAAAGGCTTTCGCAAGCTTCAGCGCTTTGTCGAAAGCGGGGGCGGATAAGCTTTCATAGCTGGTTAAAAACTCCCAAGCAGAGAAACAGCCCAAATGGACGCGACGCAAAAGGCATTGTTCCCAAAGCTCTTCGAGCTTGCTAGCTTGAGGGAAAATTACGGCGCAGACCTCTGCTTCCCCCTTTTGCCGGTGTTCTACAGGGCGCAGGCCGGAATCGGTTTCAAGCAGCCACCAGGGGGCCTCATAAGAAGCCAGGCTCAAGGCGCTCAAGGGGAAGAGGGGAGCAAGCCCATCCATCTGAGTCGAGGGAAGTTGTTGAAACATGATTTGTCGGGACATAACGCCTTGATCTATGGTGCGAGCGGCGGCATTGGTACGGCCTTAGCCCATGCGTTGCAAAAAGAAGGAGCGAAACCGATTTTGCTGGGGCGCAATCGGTTGAAGTTAACAGCCTTGGCCGATCAATTGGGGCTGGAGCCGAGTCGAGTTTTGTTCAGCGAACATCTAGGCCAGGACCAAGCGCGACTGCAAAAGGCCTTAAAGCCCTTGGGGCCGCTTTCTATCGTGGTACATGCCGCTGGGGGCGGGCTTTTTAAACCCTTAAGCCAAATCACCGATAGCGAGTGGGATGAGTTGATGCAAGTCCATTTAAAGGATGCCTATCATCTTTTTCAACTAGGTTGGCCTTTAAAAGCAGCATACCAGCAATGGGTTTTTTTTGGCTCCGCCTCTTGCCTGCGCCCCTGGCCCAAGAATACCCTCTATGGAGCCGCCAAGGCGGGTTTGGCTTATTTCTGCCAAGCCTTGGAAGAAGAACTACGCCCTCAAGGCGGCAGGGTTTGGCTTTTTGAGCCCGGCGCTGTGGATACGGGTTTTTTTACGCAGGTCAAAAGCCATCTACCTAAAAAAAAACGCATCCATCCCCATAACCTGGCCGCTTGGGTCGTCGGGCAGCTCCGTCTGCCCCCTAGCCTTTACTGCCTCCCCCAGACCCTATTGAGCGATTAGCCCCTTAGCCATCACTGAAACGATAGCGCAGGAGGTACTCAAAAAAGCGAAAGCCTCCTGTTTCGCCATGAATATAACCAATCCGATCATAGACACGCAAGTGGAGTTGGTTTGGCACTTTTCCCTTAAAGTGAAAGATGAGGTGTTTTTTGGAGCGGCTCGGTTGCATGGGCCAAGAGGCCAAGAGATTAAATTGATCGTCATAGAGGCGCAATAGGGGGCGAAGGTAGCTTTTGCCCAGTTTGAGCCAATCAATAATCAAGGTTTTTTTATTTTCTCCGGGGAGTAAAAAGAGGTCTTCATCGGCACGGCTGTTGAGCCGACCTAAAATCACCTGCTCGCTCAAGACCGGGGTGAGTTCTAAACTGGTATTGTTGGGCTCGCCTTCTCGAAAGAGTTGGCCCCATTCGGGGGGAATGGGGGCTTTTTCATTCAGACCTAAGGCAAGGAGGATTTTTTTTCTCCATTCCTGGACTTGTAAGATAGGGCGGGGGGGGGACATTTTAGGGCTCGATTGCGCCAAAACCTGAACCTGGGTTTGGTTGCCCTCTTCTGTAAGAATCTGGAAGCTAAAATAAGCCGAGGGCTTAAAGAGAGTCAAGGCCAGTTCTTTGGCGCTTTTGGCGCTATAGACGCGGTAGCGGCTGGATTCGCTCGACCTATGGGTGAGTTCAAAAGCCTCAATTTGCCGGTTGGGCTTAAGGCAAGTTTCTTCAAAGAGGTAGCGGGCTTTTGGATTGGTCAAGCCCACCAACTCCAACAGCCACACTCGCTTTTTCCCTCCCGTAAAGTCAGAATGTTGTAGATTTTGCACGGAAAAGAGGGAGAGAAAGCGCTCTAAGTTTCTTTTGAGGTAAGTACCGATTTGATCCGCCTCTCTCTGCTCAAAATTCAGCACTAGGTTTTGAGCGATTTGAAAATCACTCAAGCGTACGACTCGCGCCGTGATTCCCTGGACTTTGCCGGGGCTATCGCCGGGGATTGGTTCGATCAAAATCGCGGCAGAGGGGGAACCGAGTTGCTCAAATAAACTTTCTAACTGCTCCGCGTCGAGGGTCGCGGAGGAATAGGAGAGCTGTTTTTGTACCCTCAATTTCAAGAGGGCCAAACGGCTTTTTATTTTGTTGACGGGCAGGGGAATCGTTTGGTCGATCAAGAGGCCAATGGGTACGGCCGGGTCTTTGGCCAAGGGAAAGCCCAATTGGCGGAGCGAGCGCTCTAAAGGCTTCATCCGCAACCAAGCGATCAGGCTTAAACTGAGGCTGTTTGCGTTGGCGGATTCCCGGACGATCTTAACCCGGGTAATGACCTGGTCATTGCGGATCTGGTTGCGGAGGTAGCGTTCGTTTTCTCGGTAAAGGCGGCTCCCGATTAAATCGGCGACCCCTTTTTGGATCAGTTCTCTCCTTAAGTCCGCAAAGGCTTGATTGCGGGCGTAGACCACATCTTTTTCCTTAATGGGGACTTGAGTTTTTGCCCTAAAGCTTTGGGTCTCTCGGGCATCCAGTGAACCCAAGGTGAGGCTAAAGAAGATGAGACTGATCAGGGTGGATTTGATGGCAGTTCCCACAGTTCCTTTTGAAATTCGGGGAGGCTCATAGGAAAGCCGCTGGGGTAAAAGCGTTCGATCCAGTTTGAAGCGTTGATTTCATCAATTTGGGTGGTTTTTAAGTGCTCCGCGGCCCATTGTTGGTATAACCCGGACTCGAGGAAGATTTTTACGATCTCTGCGTCAAGCTGCTGCTCCTTGACCATGAAGCCTAAAATTTCCAGCGCTTTGGATAACTTCATGGGTTGTTTATAGGGCCGATCCGAGGCGGTTAGGGCCTCAAAAATATCGGCAATGGCGATAATGCGAGCCTGCAAGGGGAGTTGCTCTGCTTTCAACCCAATCGGGTAGCCGCTGCCGCTTAAGGTTTCATGATGCGCCGCCGCGAAGAGGGGGAGCTTTTTCATCTTTTTGGGAAAGGGCAGCTTAAAGAGCCAACGCCAAGAGCGATCCGCGTGGTCATTGACAATCTGCCGCTCCGCCGCGGTGAGGGTTCCCCTTTGAATGAGCAGGCATTCTTTTTCCTCTTCATTGATCAGCCTGTCTGGGGTGGGTTGCTTTAAAAGACGCAATTGCTTGATGTTTTCGGTGCCATTGTAAAGCGTTTTTTCACAGCCAATCCATTGCTTGTGAGTGAGTTCCGCCATTTCAAGGATTTCTTTCTTGGTCGCCTCTTCTAAAAACTCGCCCCCAAAGTTTGTGCGGTTTAAGTTTTTTAAAATTTTAACCAACTTGCGCTTTTTTTGGTCTATTTTTTTGCTTTCTTTTTGAAATTGATCCTTCGAGAGTTCCCCTTGCCGCGTTTTTAATTGGGCTTGCAGTTTGGCGATTTCCAAATCTTTGATTTTCGAGTTGGTTCGCTCGATAATCAATTCCATGCGGTTGCTCACTCGTTCCAGCTTCAGTTGTTTGCTGACTACATTTTCAGGGGTGGTGAGCTTCCCGATGTCGTGCATCCACCCGGCGAGCTTGAGTTCACTCAACTCTGCTTGGCTCAAGGTGACCTGGCCGTAAATTCCCTTTTCCCACTGGCTGACTTGCTGGGCCAGTTCTAGGGTGAGACCGGCGACCCGGTTGATGTGTCCATAGTGGTAGGCTGCCTTTTCGCCTAGTCCCTCTGCCAAGACCTGTACAAAGCTGTTGAACAGGTCCACCTGTTCTTGTACGAGGATCTGGGTCGTCAAGGTAACCGCCGCTTGATAGCTGATCGCCTGCAAGATGGCTAAGTCGCTGGAGGTAAAGGGGATGATTTCACCGGTTGCCGTTTGCCGATTGATCAACTGCATTACCCCAATAATATCAAATTGATGGTTTCTTAGAGGAAGAACCAGCATGGATTTAGAACGATAACCGGTGGTCGCGTCATATTTTTTTGTGCCTGAAAAATCGAACCCCCGAGCATGGTAAACATCTTCGATGTTGATGATTTCACCGGTAATGGCACAATGGGCGGAAACATTATGTTGGTTGGGTTTACCGTCGATCTCCAAGGGGACGGGAGGCAAAAAGATTTTACTGCTGGCCGTGCGCTTGAGGTAGACCCCCATGGTATCATTTTGCAAGACCTCGAATTGAAGCTTGCGCGATTTGATTTCACCGGGGTTGTAATGGTCTTCTGAGTATTCTTCTTCGACCATGTAGAGGGTTCCCCCGTCGGCGTTGGTTAGTTTCCTGGCCGAATTGAGAATGATCTCCATGATCGCTTGCTGTTCTTTTTCCTTGTGAATATCTGACCCGGCGAGGGTTAGAATGTCGATTTGTCGTTCGAGTTCATTGATTTCAAAACTAATTTTTTCAATCAGTTTGCTGGCTAAGGGGTCGGCAAGCTTGTTTTTGGCGAGTAAATCACTTAAATCCTGCAATCGTTGGGCAATTTTCATAAAACAGAGCTTAACCCAGGTGGGTGTTTTCCTTTTGTTCTTGCGCCTGTTTGCAGGCAATGCACAAGGTGGTTACCGGCCTGGCATCCAGCCTGGTTTTGCCAATGGACTCGCCGCATTCTTCGCATTCGTTGTAGGTTCCGTTTTCAACGCGCTCCATGGCTTCGCGTACCTTTTTGATCAATTTTCTTTCCCGATCCCGAATGCGTAAGGTGGTGTTGCGCTCAAATTCATAGTTGGCACGATCCGCCGGGTCGGGGAACTCTAAATCAGCGTCTTGCATTTCAGCGATGGTGCCGCCGGACTCCACAAAAAGCTCTTTGAGCATGTCGTTGAGCTTGCTTGTGAAATATTCTTTTTCCTGGTCATTGAGGTCTTGTGTGCTTTCATCGAACTTCATGGTTCCTCCCTATTTTTTATGACTAGCGGATGCTGAGTTTTCGCACTTCACCTTCTCCAAAACGAACCTCCAGTTCATCTGGACCAATCCACAGGTAATTGAGCTTTGGGTCGTAACTGTGATATTCCCCCCGAAGGTGTTGTACCTTTGGGGCGCTGTTTCTTACAATATGCAATTTATAGGTATAGATATACTTGGCTTTACCCTCGACTTCAATTGTTTCGCCCGCGGTGATGTGAGTAAATACCGCTTTGTCTTTTCCATTAAACAGCAGGTTGCCCGGGGTGCTGGAACGGGGCAGCAGGTCTTGAATCTTGCCCTTTGCGTTAATCCGCAGGAGTTTTTTCTTTCCGCCGTATTTGAAGCTAAAAAAACCGCCTTCCAACTTTTTGATTTCCGCTCCCGTAGGGCCAAACCAGCCCATTTGTGGTTCTTCTTGATTGTCATACCCCAGATAGAGCAGCCCATCGTTGATGTTGAGAATATCACGAATAGCCAGGTCTTGTCTTGTAAAGATTTTTTTCTTTTTCAGGTAGAGGCTGTTGCCGATTCGGTTTTCCGGAAAGATACCGTAATCCTCATCCAGAGTGACATATCCCTTTGGGGAAGGGCCGGCCGGGGCGGCAGCGATGGTTGTTTCCGCTGCGTAGAGCGTCCAGGAAAACAAGACAAGCAAAAGAGATAAGAGTAAACGCTTCATAAAGAGGGGCTTTTTTAGGTTTTGCGTAAGCCTTAGTCTAGGGTGAACCGCCGACCCTGTCAAATATTTCCCAGCGAACTAAAGTGAATGCTCGAAGGTCTTTACCGAGGTTTTTAGGTCTGGAATTGAACGAGAAAACCCTAAACGGAGCCTGCTCCCTTTTGGTTGGCTCAGGGTATTTTTTCGCTTGAAAAACGCTCCAGACGGGCTTGTTCAGAACTTGCTTCAATATTGTATGGGTCGCTCCAAGCAGCGATAATTGATCGCTTCTGCCAAATGCTCCAAGGCAATCTTTTCTGCTCCTTCTAAATCGGCAATGGTGCGGGCTACCTTTAAAATCGAATCATGCGCCCGACCAGACAAGCGAAAGCGTTCCAAGGCCGCCTTCAACAACCCGTGCCCCTCGTCATCCAATTGACAATGGCGCTCGATTTGTTTGTGGGTCATGTTGGCGTTGTATTGTTCTTGTCGGCAAAAGCGCTTGGTTTGACGCTTCCGAGCCAACAAGACCCTCTTGCGGATCATTGCGCTCGCTTCGCCCTTTTTGCCAAAATTGATCTCCTCATAGCTTAAGCTGGGCATCTCGACCTGCATGTCAATCCGGTCCAGCAGTGGTCCGCTGATCTTTGTCCGGTACCTTTCCACCTGGGCCTGCCCGCAACTACAGGGCTTGGTTTGATCTCCAAAGTAACCGCAGGGGCAGGGGTTCATGGCGGCAATCAAAATAAAATCAGTGGGAAAGGTCAGGCTCTCCTTGGCTCTGCTGATGGTTATCCGTTTATCTTCCAGGGGTTGGCGCAGTAAATCCAAAATGGCTCGGTTGTATTCGGGTAGTTCATCTAAAAACAAAACCCCATGATGAGCCAAGGAAACCTCTCCCGGTTTAGGAGTACTCCCGCCCCCGATGAGGCCGGCCCCCGATACGCTATGATGGGGGCTTTGAAAGGGCCGACGGCGCAGCCGCTCTTTTCCGGGGGACAAGCGCCCCGCAATGGAGTGAATTTTGGTGGCCTCTAAACATTCTGTAAAACTCAAAGGGGGTAAAATTCCCGCCAGCCTTTTTGCCAGCATGGATTTGCCCGACCCGGGAGGCCCGGTAAACAATAAATTATGCCGCCCTGCCGCGGCAATCTCTAAAGCTCGTTTTGCCGTTTCTTGCCCCTTGACCTCGGAAAAATCCGGTTCGTCGTCACCGCTTGAGGGATTGGCTTCTGCTTGGCCCCGGTAGGGGCTTAGAAGCTTCAACCCCTGTAAGTGATCCAGAACCTCGGTTAAGGTCTCCGCGGGTAAGACCTCCAATTCCCGAACCATGGCAGCCGAAGGGGCCGAGTCCTTGGGCAGAATCACTTGGCTCATCCCCGCTTGGGAGGCCGCTAAAGCCATGGCTAAAACCCCGTTCACGGGGCGGAGTCTTCCGTCTAAACTCAACTCCCCCACGGCGAGCCAGCCTCGGCTCGCCGTGGGGGGCAGCTTTTCGGCCGCTTCCAAAATCGCTAACGCAATGGGGAGGTCAAACCCAGTGCCGTTTTTAGGCAGGTCGGCAGGGGCTAGGTTCACCACCACCTTGCGGATGGGAAAGCCCACTCCCGCGTTATTGATGGCGCTGGTAATCCGGTCTTTGGACTCGCGAATGGCCCCATCGGGCAGCCCTACAATATTAAAGGCGCCCAGTCCGATGGAGACATCGGCCTCGACCTCGATTAAATGGGCGTCCACCCCTAAAATACTGGCGGTAATGCTGCTGGCGGTGGGCATTAGGCCGTTTTTTTGTCTTTATCCAGCTTGGTGCTGCGATATTGATTGAGGCGATGGCGTAAAAAGGCGTTGCTGTTGGCCAGGTTTTTTGCCAAGGAATGCAGGCGAGGTGAGGTTTTGACGGCAAACCAGACCGTCATTAAAAAAAGTTGAAGAGTTGGAATCTGCCCTTTAAAAACATAGGCATTAAAGGTGATATACTCAAAATAAATCCGCCAAGCGGGAAAGCCCGGCAGCTTTAGGTAGGCCCGGCTGCGTTCTGCGGTAGAGCCGATGGCCTTGGGGTCGAAAAGTTTGTTTTCCGCCGCTATGTCGTACAACACCGTGCCCGGGTAAGGGTAAAAAATACCCAAGTAGGCCCTTGTCGGTTGGCAATCCCGGGTCACTTTTTTGGTTTCCTTAAATTCTTTAACCCTTTCGTGGGGCAGCCCGATCAAGACAAAGACATTGCGCTCGATTTCGTATTCTGCGGCCAGTCTGGAAAAAGTGATCAATTCTTCGTTGGAATATTTTGGTCTTTTTAAGACCTCGGCCCGCATTTGCTCCGAACCCGATTCGATTCCAAAATTGATGAACTTGAAATTCGCTTTTTGCATGGCGGAAAGCATAGCGCGGCAGGAGGTTTCGTCTCGCACCAGTTTCGAGGTCACGGTGATGTTGATGCCATAGCGAAGGGGCTTTTTTCGTTGGGCGTTGTCGGCCGCCAAGGCGGCGCAGAGTTCATGGAGGTACTTAGGAAAGGCCCCAATGGTCTCGATTTCTAAATAGACCTCTTCTAATTGAGGGGCCCCTGCTGAAATTTCGGCCAACTCCTGGATTACATTTTCCACCGAACGGATACGGACAAATCGCCCCTTGGCCAATTTTTGAATCGCGTGGTTCGAGCAATAGGTGCATTTATAAGGGCAGCCCCGACCCAGCAAAATCACTGCCGAGGCGGCTTGATTATGCACCCAGGGGGACCAGTGAGCGCGGTTGATGAAGGGGAGGTCGTCTAAGTTGGGGTCAAAGGGAACCGTCGGGTTTTTTTCAATGCTTCCATCTTCTTGTCGGATCCAAAAATTCGCCACCCCCGTTGGGCGTTGACCTGCCGCCAGTTGAGCGTAATAGGCCACTGCCGCGTGGTCGCCCTCGCCAACGCAAAGGGCGTCGATCTCCGCACAGGAAATGGCGTCTTGAGAGGCTAAAGAGGCATGGTGCCCCCCCAAAATAAGATTGATGCCCGGGTTCGCTGTTTTGATTTCCTTGGCGATTTCTTGAACAAAGGGGAATTGGGAGGAAACAGCGGTAAAGGCGATTGCTTCGGCTTGAAAGTCCTTTAGAATCTCCGTAATCGTCTCCAGGCGGTTGGTCCCGGGGCTAAAAACCCAAGCTTTGATCTCGTGGCCTGCCTGCTCCAAGGAAGCGGCCACCATGGCGATGCCGTAGGGGACATCGGTCCAGGACATGAGCGGCTCTTGAGCGTTGACGAAGTTTTCTACCGTGTAAAGACAGGCGATACGCATTGAGGTGGTTGCTGAAAGGGGGCCTATTAGTTTGATAAATCATTCCATACCCATCTTGCTTTGGCAAGAATAACAACCTTGAAAGCCTCGCTACGCGCCCAAGGCAAGGAAAATCTTTTTACAAAAACCAAGTTAGCAGATAGATTGAAAAAATAATTTTCTCAATCTTTTAGTTTTGCCTTGCCATGCGTTTTTTCTTGCGAGTTGTCGAAGGAATCGGGATGCACCCCCTGACCCGCGAACATAAAATCTCCAGCTTCAAGCGTTTTTTGGGCTGGGAGTTGAAAAGCCGCGTTTGGGGGGGGGGCAGGTACCACCACCGGCTTGTAGGCGACCTTAAGATGATTGTCGAACATGGGATGGACGGGGCGACCATGAACCTCATCTATGGGTTGGTGGAGTTTGAAGATATGGCTTTTGTGTTGCATTGTCTACGCCCCCAAGACCTTTTTGTGGATATTGGCTCGAATGTAGGGGTTTACAGTCTTTTGGCCTCTGGGGGCGCCGGTGCCGAGAGCCTTGCCTTTGAGCCCGTTCCCGAAACCTTTTTTGTCTTGCAGGAAAATATCGTCCTCAACAAGCTTAGCGAGCTCGTTACTCCCCTGAATTTGGGGCTGGGCAAAGAGGCCGGGGCTTTGCGATTTACTCGCCATCTCGATGGAATCAATCATGTGCTCGCCCCTGGTGAAGCAACGGGCCAAAGCTTAGAAGTGGAGGTTAAAAGTTTAGACCAGGC
This sequence comes from bacterium, assembly GCA_024275165.1. Classification (GTDB taxonomy): domain Bacteria; phylum SAR324; class SAR324; order XYD2-FULL-50-16; family XYD2-FULL-50-16; genus JAJRZQ01. The sequence goes on from JAJRZQ010000028.1 coordinate 30,616, forward strand.
GCTCCAAAACAGAGATGTCAACTTGATTAAGCTGGATGTAGAAGGCTTTGAGCTGCCCGTATTGCAAGGCGCAAAGGAAAGTTTAAACAACCCCGCTTTAAAAGGCCTGATCATTGAGCTGAACGGGAGTGGAGAACGCTATGGGATGGATGAAAAACAGATCGTAAAACTCTTGCAAGAAGCGGGGTTTGCCCCCTTTGACTATGATCCTCGAAGTCGCGCTTTGACCGCTCGAAAAGAGTATTGCCATGGCGGGTTAGGGGCGATTCGCTGCGCTGATGGAACGCACAACACCCTTTTTTTGCGGGACTTGGCTTGGGTTGAAGAGCGGGTAACCACGGCCAAGCCCTTTCGCGTTTTAAGGCAGAGCTTTTAAATTACCGCCTGGAGCAAGGCCGCCATCCGGTGTGCCAAACAATGCCCCTGATATACGGCCTCTAGGCCTTTGATCTGGTAAGCAAGCCGTTCTTTAGGGTGATGCAGGTAGTGGAAAAAAGCGTCCTGATATTCTTTCGGGCTCGCGCAGGAAACGACCTGATCTGGATGGGGAAAGAGTTCCCTTAAGGCGCGGGGCTGGTCAACCAATTGAAAACAGCCCGCCGCCGCTAAATTATAACAGCGCTCGTTGAGCTCTGACTCGACTTCCATCTGAATCCCCAAATGCAGATTGATGCCGATTTTCCCCAGTCCATAAAAGCAGGAGTGTTGGCCTCTGTCTAGGCTTGAGGGCGATTTTTTGCCCCAGCCCGGGCCGACGAGGCAGCCGGCCGCCCGATTTAAAATAGGAGAGAAATAAGAAAGGTAACGGGGGGTTTTATCGGGGTTGCTGCTCCCTAAAAAGACATAATCCAGTTGTTCTTTCATGGGTTGGGGGTAATAGGCCAAGGGGTTGGCCCCAAAGGGAACGCTGAGTACCGGTTTGCCGGTTTGGCTCCATTCGCCCAACCATGCCTTGACATAGGTTGGAAAGCGAAAGGAGAGAAAATAATCCACCCCCAAACGCAAGGCTTTTTCAATGCGGGGGCCGTTCGGGCTCGCTCCGTCATGTTCGTGCATCGTCATTAAAGCGAGTTTGCAATCTTTTGTTTGGCGCAGGCGTTGCCATGCGGCCCAGTCGATTCGGCTCAAAAAGCTCGGATGATCTAGAGAAATAAATAAATCGGGTTGAAAAAGGGCAAAGCTCTCGCTCCCTGGGTCATTCCAGTCCAGGGTCTGTGCCGCAACCCCCATCAGGTTTAAGGTTTCAAGCCAATTTAAAAAAACCGATTGGGTGCCAATGGCCCATTGATCGGGAATTTGAATTAAAATTTTAAGCTTTTTCTCTTTGTAGGCCCCGGCGTATTGGGCGAGCAGGTCTTGTTGGAGGCGCTGCGACTTGAGCCAGAGCGGGTCAAGCTCTTTGGGGGTCTTTTGCGCTAAAAGAGCGGGTAGCCGTTGGTTGTTGTTCCAGGTTTGGGGGTGGGTTTGGGCAAGGAGCGACAAAAACCGCAAACGGTTGAATCCACGGGGCAGCTTTTGAAAAAAAAGGGAGGGATTCATCAAAGGAGTTTCAATAAAATCCAGAGCAGGCTGCTCCAGTTGCTTGCTGCCCTTGGTCGAGCCCGCAAAGCCTTTAGCCAATGAGAAAGGGACAAGGCCCGCTCTTTTTGCCGGGCAAAGCCATGAGCCATATGACGGTGATGAATCCACAAACCCTGGGCAATCGCCTTTTTATTCCCGCTGGAAAGCAGATGCCTTTGCAGCACTTTATAGATTTCCTTTTCGTAAAGTTTATAATTTTTTGAAAGCCCGGTAACAAGCTGTCGATACTTTGCCAACGGCTTTGGGCAATAACCGACCTCCCAAGCTTGGGAAATCTTGATCCACAAGTCCCAATCCTCTGGGCCGCGCAAGCCTTGATCAAACCCCTCTGCTTGCTCTAAGGCTGCTTTGCGGGCTACGACCGTCAAGGTGGCGATGAAGTTGTGGATGATGAGGTCTGCGTAGACCTCTCCTTCTAAGCGCAACCCCTGCGCGAGTTTGAGGGGGTTTGCCGCTCTTTCGCCAAAGGCCCCGAACTCGCGGTAGTTGTGGTGCCACAACCCCAGGCGAGAGCCTCCAAGGGCAATTGCCGCTCGCGCTGTTTGGAGTTTGTCGGGCAACCAGAGGTCATCGGCGTCCAAAAAGGCGATCCATTCCCCTTGCGCCTTTTGGATCCCTTGATTGCGGGCAGCGGCAGCGCCTTGATTTTTTTGTTGGAGGATTTGAATACGCGGATCGTGAAATTGCGCAAGAACCTCTAAAGAACGATCCGTGGAGCCGTCATCAACGACGATCAATTCAAAATCCGGCTCGCTTTGCCCTAAGGCCGACCCGACCGCTTCGGCAAGATAGGTCTCGGCGTTATAGCAGGGCATGATAATCGAAAATAAGGGCATGGGTTCTCGTTTTTTTTCAGCATAAAACCCCCAAAGCATCCCGGCAAGGCCTTTCCCTCTTTTCAAAGCAGGGGGAAAAGCCTACAAAGAGAGCGAATACCCCTTTGATCCATTTACTTTTTTTATGGCTGACCAACAAAAGACATTTTTTTTAGGAATCGCGGTAGATATGTTCGGCATTCCCTTGAACATGGTTTTAGGCTTTGTGGTGGTCCCCTTGTACCTCGTTTACCTCACCGCCGAGCAATATGGCCGTTGGACCACGATTTTTGAGGCTTCCGCCGCCTTGGTGATGACGGTCACCTGCTTTGATCTTTGGGTAACCCGTCGTATTTCCGGGCGGGGGGGCGAGGAGGCGAAAGCGAAGGCCGCTATTTTGGAAGGGGCGGGGGTGTTGGTCCTCTTTTTGATTCTTTTGAGTTTTATTTTGGTAGGCTGTTGGTTCTATCAACCCCAATGGCTGCAAGAGGGATTGCGAAAAGGGGAGTTCTCTTTTTATGGGCTCATCGCGTTATGGTTGATCTTGGCTGTTTGGGCGCAACTCTTTACGGCAATTTTAGGCGGCCTGAATCGGATGCCGTTGGTCAACGGGATCGCGGTACTTTCTCGTTTCAGTTATATTACGCTCCCCCTTTGGTTTTTATCCCTTGGTCAGGGGCTGCTTTCCTTTGCTTGGGGTTACGCCATCACCAGTTTTTTTGTCTTGCTTTGGCAGGCCTTTTTGGTCTGGCCTCAAGGGTCGCGTTGGTTTCGCTTGACTCTATCCGGCCCTTTAAATTGGCGAGAAGCTTGGTCTTTTTCTTGGCAAGCTCTCTTTAGTCGGCTGGGGGTGCATTTTTATAATTATACGAATATCTTATTCATTGCCGCCCTGCTTTCTACGGTGCAGGTGGCGGTTTACGCCCTTTCGATGAAGCTTACCAATTTTATTCGCTTCATTGTGCCGCGCATGGTTGCGGTGGGCTACCCCTCTTTTGCTCGGCTTCTTGCTGAAGATAATCAAACCCGCATGACGGAGGTTTTTTTAAAGCTTTATCGGTTTAGTTTGCGTTTGGGGTTGGGTTTTGCCGCCCTGGTCATTTTCTTAAACGAAAGCTTTTTAAGGCATTGGGTGGGCAGTGAGTTCTACGCCGGGGGGTGGTTTAGCCTGTTTGCGGGCCTGATTTGCTTAAAAGAATCCGTGTTTGTGGTTTTCTATCAGGTTTTTTTTGCCTCTGAACGGGTGAAGGGAACCCAGTATATCTTTTTATTCGAGTGGCTCTTGCACCTGATTTTAGCCTATTGGTGGTTGACCGACTACGGCTTAAACGGCGCGGTAATGGCCGGATTTTTTTCCACCGGGCTCGTTTCGCTCGGTTACTTTTTCTATAAGCTTCAACAAATTATTCCTCTTTCCACTTGGGTATTGCTTCGCAGCGCGATGCAGGTTTTACTGAAAAGCTTGCCCAGTCTAGGGGTGCTTTTTTTCGCTCGGCTCCAACTGGCGACGCAGTTTAATTGGTTTTTGTTCTTTGCTTGGCTGGCCCTCGCCGGGGTTGTCAATTTAGTCTTTTTTGAGGCCTTGTATTTACGGGAGTTGAAGGGGAAAAAAATGAAAGAGGTTTTGCGTTTGTTGATCGACCGCTCTTGAGGTTATGGGCGGCCCCTCACCCCCTTTAATCCATCTTTAATCCCTTTCAATAAAGGGGGTAAGAGCTTTATCCGCCCCTGGATCAACCAAGAAAAAGCCTTGAGCAAGCGACTGGAAAGAAAAAAGAGGAGAAAAGCAATCCACTGCTTGGGGCGGTTTTCCTTCATCCATAAGAGGCGATTGCGGGTGCCGTAATAGACGGGCACCGGGCTTTGGTCGCCTCCGGTGCTGCCCCCGACCTCGTGCCGCAAGGGGATGGCGGGAAGAAAATATTGCTTATACCCCTTTTGCTTTAAGCGGTAGCAGAAATCAAAATCTTCAAAATATAAAAATAAGCTCTCCACAAAGCCGCCCATTTCTTCATAGCGGGTACGGGGAATCCACCAGCAACAAGCAGTGGCAAAATCCACCTCTTGGGGGCCCGGGTCGCTGGGGGTTTGGGTGCGGTGCTCGCCCATGCATCGTTTGAGGTTCAAATGCCCCCCGGCGTAGTAAATGCCTGGGCCGTCTTCTTCATAGATTAAGGGGACGGCGAGAGCAAAATCAGCTTGCCGCGACAAAGGCAACGCCTGCTCGGTAAAGCAACGCAAAAAATCCGGGGTGAATCTGGTGTCGTTGTTGAGTACGATAAACACCTCTGCCCCTTTTTTTGCCGCTTGCCAGGCCGCGCGATTCATTCCTCCGCCATAACCTAGGTTTGTTGCTTGAAATTCCCAAAAAATGGGGCCTGTGCCCAGCTTGGGCGCTAGAGTCAAGCGCGCGCCGAATTCAGCGCTTAAAGCCTGAAAATCGTTTAGATCAGGCCCGTTGTCGGCAACTTGAATAAAGAAGTTCGGGTAAGTTTGCGCCAACAGGTCATGGAGGCAGGACGCCGTAGTTTGCCAGCCCTGATAATGCACCAGTAAAACGGCGAGACGAGGTAGGTTGGGGGGGGGCATGGCGACTTCGGAAAAGAATGCATTGAACTCGATTTGAAGTCAGCATAATGCGGGGCTCGCTTCCCTGCAAGGCCTTTCCCCTTTTCAAAGCAGAGAATAAAGAATATAAAGGTTTTAGTTTGTTTTGAAGGAAAAAATGAAACGAGTTATTATTGTAGGTGGTGGATTTGCGGGCTTGAACGCAGCCAAAAAGCTTTGCCGCAATCCCGAAATTGAATTAACCATTATTGATCGTCGCAATTATCACCTTTTTCAACCCCTTCTCTATCAAGTGGCTATGGCGGCTTTAAACCCCGCTGAAATTGCCCAACCGATTCGCAGTCTCTTTACGGGATTTCGCAATGTGCGGGTTTTGCAAGAAGAGGTAATCGCGGTGGATCGAACCGCGAAAGAGGTTCAAACTCTCGAAGGGGCTTACTCTTACGATTACCTCATTCTCGCGGTAGGGGTGCAGCATTCTTATTTCGGCCATGAAGATTGGGAGGAGTTCGCCCCGGGCCTGAAAACCTTAGAGCAAGCCACCGAGATTCGTCGTCGGGTTTTAACGGCCTTTGAGCGGGCAGAGAAAACAAAAAACATCCAAAAGCAAAAGCAACTTTTGACCTTTGTGATTATTGGGGGCGGCCCCACGGGAGTGGAATTGGCAGGCGCCATCGGGGAGATGAGTCGCTTTACCCTAGCCCAAGATTTTAACCATATCGACCCGAAGCTCGCGCGGGTTATTTTAATTGAGGCGGGCCCTCGAATTCTGCCGAGCTTTTCAACTAAATGGGCCAGCCGGGTCGCCCGTGATTTAGAGGGGATTGGGGTGCAGGTATGGACCTCCAGCATGGTGACCGACCTTGACGCGGAAGGGGTGACCGTTGGGGAAGAGCGGGTACTCTGTTCGACCATCTTATGGGCAGCGGGGGTGCAGGCCGCGACCTTGAGCCAAAAACTCGAAGTGGAACGAGACCGCCAGGGGCGCATTATCGTAGCGCCCGATCTCAGTCTGCCGGAAAATCCAGAAATTTATATCTGCGGCGATCAGTCGAGTTTTGCCCACGGGGTGGATCAACCCCTGCCGGGCCTTGCCCCCATTGCCATGCAGCAAGGTCGGCATGCGGCGCTGAATATTCAACGAACGCTGAAAGAACAAGAAACCTTACCTTTTAAATATATCGACAAGGGGCAAATGGCGACAATTGGCCGCAGCCGTGCTATTGTAGAGGTAGGGTCTTTGCGGCTGGTGGGTACTTTTGCTTGGTTTTTATGGCTTTTAATCCATATCTATTATCTGTTGGGCTTTAAAAACCGCTTTTTTGTCTTGATCCAATGGGCATGGTCGTATCTTTCCAATAGCCGAGGGGCGAGGCTCATTGTGGAAAAGGATTGGCGATTTTATAAAAAAAAGACCTAGTATCCGCGTTGGGTTCAAGGGCGAGGGGGTTTGATGCAACCAGATTGGCAAGCTCGTCGAGATTTTATGGTGGATTGGCAGATCCGCCGCCGGGGGGTCAAGGACATCGCCCTCTTAGAGGCCATGCGCCGGGTGGAGCGGCATTGCTTTACAGAAGAGGCGGAACAAGATGTGGCCTATGAAGATCATCCTCTGCCCATTGGCCATGGCCAGACCCTCAGCCAGCCCTACATCGTTGCCTATATGACCGAGCAGCTTGGTTTAACCTCTCAGGCCAAGGTTTTAGAAATCGGTACGGGCTGCGGCTACCAAACCGCGATTCTGGCGGAATTGGCACAAGAGGTTTTTAGTATTGAAATCATAGAACCTTTATCCATAGAAGCACAAAAACGACTCACTGGAATGGGATATGATAATATTCATTTCAAGGTGGGGGATGGGTTTTTCGGCTGGCCGGAAGAGGCACCTTTTGATGCCTGCTTAATCGCCGCGGCCTGCCCGATTTTACCCCGAAAATTGATCGCTCAATTGACCTCTACAGGTCGCATGGTCTTGCCCTTAGGGGTATGGGAGCAGCAATTGATATTAATTCAGCCGACTCAAAAAGGCTTTAAGAAAAAATATTTATTCGCGGTGCGCTTTGTGCCCTTGACTGGAGCGGCGCAGAAGAGGTTCCCCCATTAAAGGCAGACCAAGCCCCTGTTATCTTGGTTTGAAATTTTTTGCCAAGCTAAGGCAAAGGCTCACTCGCGGCAAAAAAGTCCAATCACAAAAAGTAGGACCAAGGCAATCAGTTCTCGGTAAAGTTCGGTCATTGAGTGGTCTACCCTTAGATTATTAGCCTAACCCTCATTAGGAAATATTCATCCAGAATTGGGCTTTCCCCTGAATTACAAAGGTGATAAAGGGGGTTCAATCTGGACTTGTAGGGTCTTTTCAAGTCATTATACCTAGACTTGCCAATTTATACCAGTCAAAGATCATTAAACTTTTTTTATTTAAGGTTTGAAAAGTATTTTTACCAATATATATTGCTTTGGCAGGTTTTTTAGGTGAATTTTTCTTTTAATTGCCTAGGAATAAAAAAGTTGGGTAAAATATCTTATGGACTTTTTTGGAGCAAAATTCATCTTTTTTTTGGGTTGCGCGTTGTTGTTTGGCGTGCCCCTCTTGCAGGCGGAGGGCAAGGGGAGCTTTTCCATAAATTATATTCGCGAGGTGGCCAACGAGCTTTATTTAAGCGATTTTCAACTCGGTAGCGCGGAACGCATCCGCGACCCCGATGGCAACGGGGTGGGGGTGAGCATGTTCCTCGCCAACCAAGGTTCAAGTTTTTGGGCCTTGGAGTTCGGACGCAGTACCACAAAGTATCAAGGCAAGGTTGAAGATGGAGTGAATGTGAGTTTTGTGCCCCAACCGGGGTCGGGGTTCGAGGCCTTAAGCAGCTCTTCGAATGTGGTTTATGAGATGGATTTGGAGTTCGCAAATCCCTATATAGGTTTAAATTACACCAATTGGGCGATCACCCGGGCCTCTCATGGTTGGCTGTTGCCGAGTACCTACGGCATCGGTCGCATCCAGCAAAAAGCCAAGGGGGAGGTGAGGATTCTTTCTCTTTCCGGGGTCGAGTTGGCGCGGGCAAAATATCGCTCTGGCCTGCACGATTACTATCAACTTGGCTGGGCCGTTAATTTTGATTTTGTGTATCTTTCCTTGACCTTACGGCATGTCACCTCTCCGGTTTTAGAGGTGTTGAGTTGCAACGAAGCGGCGATTGGAAAGCAGGCCTGTGACCGTTTTTATGCCGCTACGGGTAACCGCGACGCCGCAACGCAAATTTTTACAGGCGGGGTGATGCAGATCGGAATTCTTTTTTAGGGGGGCTGTGAAAAAGCTTATTGTTTGTTTTTGTTGGTTGCTCCCCCTGCCCCTAGCGGCGCGGGAAATGCGGGATCAAACGCGTCTTTATTGGGTATACGAGGTGGGGAATCAGTTGAATCTCGCCGACTTCGGGATGGGGAGCGTAGAAAAAATCAAGGATCAAAACGGCAACGGGGTGGGGCTGAGCTGGGTTCTCCGTGAAGGGGGTCAGCTCAACTTGGCCCTGGATGTGGGGCAAAGCAACACCCGCTATCAAGGCCGGGTCGAAGATGGGGTAACGGTTTCCTTTCAACCTCAGACTGGTTCAGGGTTCGAGGCCTTGAGCAGTTCCACCAATGTGACCTATGACTTTAATTTAGAGTTCAACAACCCCTATTTGGGTTTGAGTCTGATCTGGGAGCATTTTCGTATTGGTGGGGGGCGATTGTTCCAAAAGGCAAAGGGCACCGTGGAGGTGAATTCCCAAGGGGTTCAATTACTAACCGCCAGTTATGTGGCTCGAACGCAGCTTTATTACTGGGGTGGCTTTGATTTTAATTTAGAAAATTTTTATATTGGTATCTATGCCCGTAACTTTGAGGCCCCGGCCTTGCAAATCGACAACTGCAACGCCCAAGCCTTAGGCGAGTTGTTGTGCCAACGGATCGTCGGAGCGGCAGGAAACCGCAACCAGCGCTCCACCCTCTTTGGGGAAGGGTTATTGCACTTGGGTTGGCTTTTTTAAGGCCCTGTTTGCCTATTGCTCATCAAGGTTGCGCAGTCCTTTAAGCTTCACATTGGGGCTTTCTCCTTGGACCCGAATCACGGCGTGGGCCGTGGTCACATCCACCCGGCTCTCGGCAGCGGCGAAGATTACCAACTCGGGTCGGTGGGCTTTTTTGCTCGTAAAAGATAAGGTCACCTGGGCAGCGCCCTGGGCATCTAAGGTAATCTGGCGAGGGTAGCGGACATTGGGCAGGTTGATATTTAGATAAATGGGGAGGTTTTTCGGGAGTCTTTTTCCTGTTCGCGCAGTCAATTGGAGTTGGATATCCAGGTTTTTTTGAGCAAAGAGGTTCACCTCGCTCGGGCTATCGAGTTGCAGTTGGTAGGGCATTTTTTTACCCGTTTAGCCAAGACGCTGTTTGCCTTGAGCCCCTCCATGACCTGACCGGAGTTTAAATTCAAACGCCCCTTTTGGTTGCGCACCTCAATTTCTCCCTCAAACAGTCCTATCGAGGTTCCCCGGTTTTTATCCTTCATTACGGCCAAGGTTGTGCCTCGAATCCCGATCATGGCATCGCTGGTGCGCAAAACCACGCGTCTAGGCCGCTTTCTGTGTTTCGGAATCTGTGCCCAGACCCCTCCTTTTTTTAAGGTTAAGACCGAGGCCCCGTCCCTTTCTTCAACGGTTACGCTGCTTTGCGGAAACAAACGGACGATCACTCCGTCATGGTAGACTAAAGTCGCGGTTGCTCTGGCCCCTGTTAAGATGCGGTCACCAACCTGCAACAGCTCCCTACCTTGGGAGTCTTGTAGCGCCTTTTTGCGGGCCAATTTGAGCTGTCCCTTGACTTCTTCAAGGTGGGCGACAACCTGCCCTGAAGCGGAGGCAACATAAAAAAACAGCAGTCCGAAAATGAAACCACCTCTTTTCATTTTTATTTTCCTTTTTTAAAGAGCCTCTGAGTTTTCTAAAAGCTTCTTCAGGAAACTCTGAAAAATACAGAGTTTTCTTAACTATAATGGAGTTCCGCTGCTCTGTCTAATTCAGGAGCCTTTGCAAAATTCGAGGTTTCTTCAGGGCATGTGGTTTCCCCCTCCTAGGGGAACGCCTTGCCCAATCGGGTATTTACCCTGCTTGTCAGGTGAGGCGGTCTGAGGCATACTACTGTAAAATCAGGGTAGGACTTCGACATTCATGTCGGTTTGCCCCTTTTGGAACAACAAAATTCACCTTGCCTAAGAAAACCCCAGTTTAGTTTATCTTTGCCGGATATAAATCAAGCTTGAAGAAGCTTAACTTGTGCCAAAGTGAGGAGTCGAATAGGCTTGATCGACTCCAGGAATTCAAGCTATGCCTCTTTTTTGTTGGTGTCTGGAGAATAAAACCATATCTGATTTGAGAAAAAAAATGTACCAAGAAGGCGATTTAATCAACGAATTCAACCTCCCCGGCATTGACGCCCAGGGTAAAGAGCAAAACTTCACCCTGCGAGACCTCTTGCAAAAAAAGTACCTGATCCTCTACTTTTACCCCAAAGACAGCACTCCAGGCTGCACCACCCAAGCTTGCGACTTCCGAGACAATCTCAACTTCTTGCAAGAAAAAGCGGCGGTCGTCGGAGTCAGCCCCGACAGCCTTGCCTCCCACCAGAGATTTAAGGAAAAACAAGCCTTAAACTTCCCTCTCTTGAGTGACCCCGAAAAAAGCCTGATGCAGGCTTTTGGGGCCTTTGGAGAAAAAAAGAACTACGGCAAGGTATACCAGGGCGTGATCCGCTCTACCTTTATCATCGACCGTCAAGGCAAACTGATCAAAGCCTTGAGGAATGTGAAGGCGAAGGGGCATGTAGAGCGAATTTTAGGGGTAATCGAGGGCTTAGATTAAAGCTCAGGGGTGCGCTTGCTCGTTTCCACCGGTGCTATCCAACTGCTGGATCGCTCTGAAAATAAAAAAGAGGCTGAGGGCAACCGGAGGGTTTTTTGCCTATTCTTTGCATAAACCGCTTCGCCTATGAGGGGGTACAACAAGTTTCACCTATGACGAGTTAATACATTGGATATCAACGATTGGATACAACCGGGTTCTTTTGAGGCCTTGCTCCAACAAGCGCCGGACTTGAAAGCGGGAGAGCTCGAATTACTGACTCAAGAGGCGATGCACTTTGCCAAGCAATTGCGCGCCCTGTTGGCTACACCTCTGGTAGAGGACTCCCCGAAACAGGCTGAAAAGTTGGATTTTCTCAACCGTTTCGCTGTTTTTGGGGCTTTGAATCCGACAGAAAAGGCTCAGGTCGCCCAAGCAGCCGAACTGCTCTCCTTTTCCAAGGGAGAATGCGTTTTAATGCAAGGCGCGCCTTTGCCGGGGCTCTACTTTTTTTTAAATGAGGTTGAGGTCGCTTTAGCGGGGCAAATCCACATTTCCACCCGTACGGGGATTTTTGGCGCAAGTACGGTACTGGCCGCTCAGGGGGCCTCGCTGTATACCTTGACCGCGGCAAACAACTGCCAAGCCCTGCTTTTTCCGCAACCCGCCTTAGGGCAATTGCTGATTGAGATTGACGGGCTTTACCAATCCATCACCGCGGAGATCATTAAAACCCAAGTCAAGGACTTGCAAAAACTCCATAAGGAATTCTCCATCGCGCGCGAACAGGCCAGAATGGCGCAAGAGATTTTAGACCGCATGGGTCAGGCAAGCTTAGCCTTAGATGAAAAGGGGGAAATCGGGCGGAGTTTCTCGCCGAGCGCGGTCGTTTTTTTAGGCCATGAAAAGCTGGCAGGCCGCCCCTTAGCCGATTTGCTCTTGAAAAAAGACCGTCGCGCCCTCAAAGATTATTACCGTGCCATGCATATGCTCTTTGAAGAGGAGGCGAACCAAGAATTGGTCTTGCAACTCTTGCCCAAACGAGTGGAGCATTTAGGGCGGCATTTCGCTTTGCACTACTCCATCGCCAATGACCAGCAAGGCACTCCCATGAGCCTCTTGCTCTGTTTGGAAGACTTAACCAAGGAGTTGCAACTGAAGGCCTTGGAAGAAGCGCACCAACAGCAAGAAGAAGAGGAAAAAGAGATCATCGGCAATATCCAGGCGAATATTTCGGGTTATCTCTCCTTGATCAGTCTGTGCGAAACCGCCTTTCGCGGTTTAAGTCATTTGCTGGAGGTCTTGATGGATCAAGGCGACCCTGACCCGGCTGCTCTAGCTGATTTGATGCGAAAACTGCATGGGATCAAGGGCTTTTCTTCCCCCTTTGGTTTTCCCCGTTTGCGCAATGCCGTTCATGCTCTAGAAGAGGCATTGCAGGGCTTTCAAGGGGGGAAGGGTCATTTAGAGCGGTTAGAGACCGACTTTATGAATTTCGAGGCGGAATTCCAATATGTCTTTGGGTTTCAAGACCGCCTGGGCGATGACTTCATTCGCCTCTTAAAGGGGGTGAACTTCTCTCAGGTGGAATTCGCCGTATTGCTGGAATTGCTCAATTCAGGCAGGTATGAGGAACTACGCGAGCAATTGGTTTTAAAGGTGAGCTGCCCCGCCCATGCCATTGCTGAGGGGTGGGAGCAAGAAATCGAGACTTTGGCTGAAAAACTCGGGAAGAAAGTCAAACTCTGGGTTGAGCCCGATGAAGGGGCAAACTTGTTTCAGCATCAAGTCAAGACCCTTAATTACGAATTGCGCCACCTTTATCGCAACAGCGTTGATCACGGCATCGAAAGCCCAAGAGAGCGCCTCGCCCGGGGGAAAAACGAGCGGGGGAATATCTGGTTGCGCGTTAAAAACGAAAAAAACCGAGTTCTCATCATTTTGCGAGACGACGGCGCGGGGCTTGACTTAAAGGCCATCGAACAAATCGCCCGCAACAAACCCCTGGTGGATCAAAAAAAGGTGGATGAGTTGATCCGCAAGGGGGAGCAGTGGAGAATCTTATTCCTTCCCGGGTTCAGTTCCAAGTCGGAAACGACCCAAATCTCAGGTCGTGGGGTGGGCTTGGACGCGGTACATCAATGTATAGAGGAGATGGGCGGAAAAATCACCCTTGTGCAGGCAACGGGGGAGGGTTGTCAGTTTACCTTAAAAATTCCCAAACCCGTATAGAGGTTTTTACTTCGGTTTGGTCCAAAGTCAGGCAATTTTTAGGTTGGAAAATTGCTCTATCGCCCCCCCTTGAAAAACATCTTCAGGGTCTAGGTCTTCGCTAATCGTTAAGTCCTCGCGCTCGGCTAAGTCGACCAATTGGTGTTTTTTCAGTATTTCCCCGGCAGAGCTTTTCACCACGGCCACGGCAGGCCGTTCTAGGTCTTTTTCGGGTACATTGACCACAAATCCGATGCATCCGTCGCTCAATCGTACTAAGCTTCCGATGGGGTAAATTCCCATGACTTGCTGGAAGTCCTCCCAAATCTCTTCATCATAATCAATCCCGGATAGGGACTCAATATAACGCATGGCGCTGGGCGCGGTCCAAGATTTTTTATAGGGACGACGGCCCACTAAGGATTGGTAGACATCAATCACCGCTAAGAGTTTCGCCTCATAAGAGGCCTGACTATAGGTGATTTTTTCGGGGTAACTGGCATAACCGATGCCCGAGGCCTTGATATGGTGGCAAAGGGCCATATTTTGCGCTACTTCCGACATGCCCATTTGCTTTAGGATCTCTTGGCTTTGCTGGGGGTGGTGGCGGAACATTTCCAATTCCGGGCTACCCTTTTCAAAACGGACATCGCTTTCCAACACCTCTTTGGGGATCATGCCCTTGCCTACATCGTGCAGCATGGCCGCCATTAAGGCTTCATTCTGATCTTTAAAGGCGGGCTTTTTCCCTCTCCGGCGAATGATCTCATAATAGGCAACCATAAAAATAGCCGCGACATCCACACAATGGGCATAAGTCTGGCTGGATTTTTTCAAGGCCGTCAAGGCCGACATGGAATCGGTAAGCTTGTCTTCTAATATTTCCGAAACAAAACCCTCCAACTGACCGATTTCAGGAACCCCGTGATGAGCCGAATCCATGATACTCTCAATTGCCTTGCTGGCCTTGTTTTTCACCTGCGCCCCTTGTTTTGCGCTCTTGATCAGTTGGGTTGCCTTGGCGACTCGCTGGGCGTGATTTTTCCCATTGAGGTTACTGACCTCAAAAAAGGTGAATTTTCGAGTCTCTAAGCTTTGAATCAGTTTAGCGTTGATGTGGGTTAAGTGGTTTAAACTCGCTGGAATTTGAAAAACCTTAAAGATTTTATCGCCTGGGCGCAATTTCGCGATGGGGATATCGATCTTACTGTCTTGGCGCTGCACTTGGGCTAAAGCCCCCTTGAAGTTGTGCATAATCCAACGGCAATGTTCATCGGACAAGTTTCCGAAACGCTTTTCCAACCCGGCATAGGACTGGATCACCATACTGTCTTTTAAATCTTTTAATTGAACAAGCATGTAAAATAAAAAATAGGAGAGGTTGTATTTCAACCGGATCATAACCCGAACTCCCCTAAAAATGCAATCCTCTGTTCACCCTAGGGAATTTGCCTTGTATTGGTCATCAGTAAGATATTTTTGCCTTTACAATGATTTTGCTACAGGGCCTAAATTGAAAATAAATCAATTCAGAAAACGCTGAAAAACGCGGAGTTTCCCAGCAAGGCAGGGATGCCTTGCCAAATCAAAAAGCGGAATTTATTGATTCGCGTTGGGATTGTGGATTTCATTCCCAACCGAAAAGACTGAAAAACTCGACGCGCCCCAAGGGCTATACTCAGCCCGAAGGGCACGAGCCTACCGCTTGAACAAGCGGTAGGCAGGGAGTTTTTCAGAGGTTCCTTCAGTTTTTTTCTCCGTAAATCGTTCCAATCAAGGGGTTAGGGCTGGGGTTGGGGTTTTTTGGAAAGGGTAAAGTAATATAGTATCCTCTGGGGGCCCCTTGGCCCGGCAATCACCAATGGAGGCTGAGCAATAAATTGAAACTCTTTTAACAAGGAGCTCGGCGGGGTCGCGTGAGAAGAAACCCAGAGTAGGTTTTGCCATTCTAGCAGAGTTTGCAAGGGGGTGACCTTGTTCGGTTTGGGGAGATAATAAAGAAGACGGGGGAGTAGTTCGGGGTCTGCGTTCCACAGCCCGTTGCTGTTTTGCTTACGGGTTTGGATTGTTTCGGCTGTCTCTTGCCAACCTAAGCGTTCGAAAGCGATTAAAGTTGATTCTCCATTGGCTTTGGCATCGATCCAAGTCGGGGGAAGCAGGTCTAAGGGCATCAAGGCGGGGTAGGCCATTGCCAGGTCAATCAACAAAACCACGGCAAAGGCAACCTTTAAGAAATCCCGCTTTTGCAAGAGATAAAAATGCGTGCGTTCTTCCCCCTGACAACAATAAAGAGCCGCTAAAAAGGCGGCCCAAGGGGCAAGTAGGCACAAGCCGGTCAAGGGTAGGTGAGTAAAAAGGCTATAACCCCAGTAATACAGCAATGCCGTGAAAAATATCCAGGCCCCCCATTGTAAATTCGCTTGCTCCACTACGGATTGCTGAGTTTGCTTTGTTTGAAATAGCTTGGGTAAGATGGCCAGGGAGGCAAATAAAAAAAGCGGGCTCACCCCCAAAAATAGGGTGACGGGGAAACCCGCCCAAGAGGGGAACACACTGGGATACAGAGGGAGACTCCAGGGGTCGGAAAAACCAAAGGGAAAGATAAGCTTGACCAGCACTGAAGAAAAGAAAAAAATAGAGAGCAACAAATAGCGGTTCAATTTTTTTCTGCGTTCTGGGGCAAAGAGAAGCCAACAAAATAGGGCCAGCCAGAATTGCCATCCCAAAGTGGCGAGTGTTTGAGCCAACCAGCAGGTGATAAAAAGCCCCCCCCAGGCCAGTCGATTTTGTTTCAGCAGGGCCAACTGGGCAAAAAAAGCGGACCACAAGATCAGCCCTGCCCAAAGGGACTGGGGTAGGAAATGACTACCCATCATCCAAGAAAGGGGAAAAAGGGCATAGATCCGCACGACCAAAAGGGCGAATTTAGGACGCGGTACCGCGTTTAACGCAAAAAGGTAAAGCCCCCAGAGGGTGAAAAAATGCCCGCAAATCGCCAGAAGGCGCAGATTCAATAAATGGCCCTCATTTGGGGAAATCAACCAGCCTATGGGCCAGAGCGTTACCGATTGGAAAAAAGACCAGAAATAACCTTCTCGCGTGGCCTCATAATATATTGCTTCGCGTTGCCCCAGGGGGAGTAGGCGAGCAAAGGCAACATGAAGCAGGAAAAGCACCCCTAAGGTGAAAAGAAATTCTCGATGTTCGCGCAGTCGGTTCATGGCAGCTTTAAAGGATAATTCCAGCGTAGCTTGTTTTTGATTCCCGGTCAAAGAAGGGGATTGAGGCAAAAATTCTCTCCTTCTTCCTTGCTAGCTTGGCGATATTCTTGCATCTATGGAAGCAAGCAAGATTGCTCCCGCATTGACAAGGAAGTTTGCCCTAGCTTTATGAAAGCCAAAACTCTCTTTTTTATTTTCCTCGCCTTGTTTCCCCTTATCGCCCAGGCTCGAGGGGGAAGGGAGATGGAGCGCCCCTTTTTGGTGGGGCCCCAATACCCCTTTTTGTTTTTAAGCACCACCTTTGAGCCCGATACCGCCTTTACCCTAAAACGAGGCCAGGTTTACAGTTCTTTAAGCTTTACCAATTTAAATACCTATGTGTTCAGCGCCAGTTCGGACAAGGCAAACAATCCGGCTGGGGATGCCAGTAAATTCGACCAGAGCGACCCGACCGGCTATTCGATTTACTTTGATGGCGAAATCGACCGGAGATATCTTAGAGTCTATTGGGGGTGGAGTGATCGAGTCGAACTTCAATTGACCTATCGCGATATTCGTTTTGTTCCGGGGAATCTCGATCAATCGGTTGAAAACTTTCACAAAGCCTTTGGATTGGGTAACCAGGGGCGTGACCAAACCCCTCGCAATCAATTGGATATCTATATTCATGACAATGAAACAGGGCAGAATATTTTTGCCATTACCCAGCCCAACGATAAGTTTCATCAAGAATCCATGACCTTGGGACTTAAACTCAACTTAAGGGAAACCGCGAGCGAAGCGATCAGCTTTGTTTTCAGCTCCAATTTTGAGGATCGGTATATTGAGCGAGAACTCAATGAACTCAGTCTCGCTTATGAAAAACCCTATAAAAAATTCAACGATTACAATTATGGGCTTTTATACAGCAGCCTTTTTGCCGATTGGACGCTGCATGCGGGGTTTTCGATGGCAAAGGTCGGCCAATCTTTGTTTCCCAAATCCCCCTCGGAGCTCTATTATTTCTTTTTAGGCGCAGGCTGGCAGTTGGGGCCGGAAAGCGATGTCTTGTTGCAGGTGCTGGAATACTCCAGTCCCTTTCCGAAAGACAATGTTTCCACCATTGCCGCTGATGTGCGCGAGGTGACCACGGGCATACGCTGGCATATGGGCAAGGCCTTTGCCGTAGAACTCGGGCTCACGGAAAATCAAAGTCAGGGCCCGCAAAATATCGACATTCTTTTCTTTTCCAATCTAGCCTTTAGTTTTTAGCTCAAAAGTCTGCCTTGTTCTTTTTGAATTTTTTAAACTAAGCTAGGGTGTCCGTCTTGGAATCGACTCGCAGCCTGGAATCAAGTTGGTCGCGAATTCATCTTTAAAACGACTTTTACGCAAAATGGCCCGCCCCATTGAAGAACTGCCGAATTTAGGCCCTATTAGCGCTGCCGAATTGAGTCAAATTGGGGTGAATCAGGTAGAAGACTTGCAGCGCCTAGGCTGGGAAGAGGTTTGGGCTAAGCTGGTGGAAGCCTACCCCCTGCGCTTAAACATCAACATGGGTTATGCCTTGGCCGGTGCCTTAGAAGGTTGCGATTGGCGCGACCTGCCCCTTATCACCCGAGATCAGGTCAAGGCCCTGGCAAAAGAATTACGAAAAAAGAGAAATAAAAACAGAAAATTATGGCTTTAAGGAGCCTGAAGCAGGTCTTGCTTAAACAGTTGGGCCAAATGGGATAGGGGTCGCCCCTTCCTTTGCGCCAGATACAAAGGCCGGCTCAAGGGCAAGCCCGCAATGGGCCTTGTAATCAGCAGCCCTGGTTGGGACTTTGCCAAACTTTTGGAAACGATTCCGAGCCCTAACCCTTGTTTAATCCCACTCAATACCGCCTCAGCGCTGCCCAATTGGGCCACTGTATTTAAATCCTGAGGGCGGATTTTTTGCTTTTTGAGTTGCTCTAAAAAGACCTTTCGCGTACCCGAGCCCTCTTCGCGCAAAATCAAGGGGGTGCTTACCAGAGTCTGGAGGCCAATCTGCCGCTGCGCTTTGAACGGGTGCCCTTTGGGCAGGGCTAAAAGCAGTTCATCTTCAATCCATTCCTGCCAGATCAAGCCGGGCCTTTTGGCTTGATACCCCACAATCCCCAGTTCCACCTTTCCCTCCGCAACAGACTGGGTTACCTGCTCTGAATTTTGGATGAGTAATTTGGTTTGCGCCTTGGGATATTTTTGTTGGAAGCGCTGGAGCAGCGCCGGCAGAATATAGCCTCCCGGCAGGCTGCTGGCCCCAAGGCAGAGTTCCCCCTCTTCGTTTTGCCCCATCAATCGTACTTCTGTTTCCGCCAGTTCCAGACGCGCGAGGATTTTAACGGCGTGCCGATGGAGCAGGGAAGCCGCTCTGGTCGGAACCGCCGTCTTCCCCACACGGTCAAACAGGGTTTGTCGCAAATAGCGCTCCAACCCTTGAATGTGCTCGCTGACGCTAGGTTGACTCAAACCCAGGCTGCGGGCCGCTTGAGTAAAGCTTTGGAACTCGTAAAGAGCGCAAAAAATTTTCAGTTTGTGCGGGTCGATTAGGTTTTTTTTGCGGAGTTGATTTGCTTTCAATGGAGGGTGGGGAGGATGAAGTATCGTTATAATTAGAGATGTGAATAGATAAATATCTTATTTTCTTCATAATTCAAAGTAAAAAAAATCTGTTGAAAGGAACAGCCTCCATCCTGGATTTCGCTTTTATTCCGTACGGATTCGCGGCCTTTGCTTTGACCTGGAAATTCGCGCCAAAGTCAGGCAAAATAGAGAAGAAAAATAAGTCCTTGCCGATTCCTTCAAGTAGAATCGGTCTGGGCTAAAACCCTGAACCCTGGCGTGAATACGCCCTAACCTCGGGCCGATTTTGTACCGCAATAAAATCCTTTTTGATCCTTTATATTGGCAATACCTCTTTGTGCCCTGGCCGCTTTACCTTGATTTAAACCCCTGCGCTTACGCATGCGCCTATTGCTGGTCGAACCTCGATGGGAAAAAACAGGAATTGGATCTCCAGGTCCTCAAAAAGCAGTTGGACTTTATCGGCAGTGATTGGGAGATTGGGGAAGGGATCGCGGCCTTTTTACTGGAAAAAAAATATCCCGTTTGCTTCAGCCCCACCAGCGACCCCTTTGCCCCCAGCAATGAAGAGGCTTTTTTACGGGTTTTAGAACTCTTAGAAGAAGTCAACCTCCCTCGGACTTATGAAACCCGTGGAGGCCGCCTAGCGGCCCAAACCTTGCTCGCCGAGCCCTTGACGGCCATCTCCATTGCCCTCACTACCGATCGCCCCGATATCGCCCAAAAGTACGAACCCAAAGCCCCCTGTTTGGAAGAACGCTTAGAACTCGCTCAGGCCTTGAAACGACAAGGGCACTTTGTGGAAATCGGACTCAACCCCTTGGTCCCTGCTTGGTGGAGGGATATCAATGGGCTGTTGGAGCGACTATCCAAAATGGGGCTGACCCACCTCTTGATTCAAGACTTAAACCTCAATCTGCGGCAGCGCCAAGCCTTTCCCTTTCAGGATGACGAGTTTTTAACCTACGCGATGAAGCAAAGCAAACCCGACTGGCAAGAGATTTGGGCGGTGAAGGAACGGGCCTGGAAGTTGGGCTTTTATGTGGACCCGCTTTATGGCAGCAACTATGCTCAATGGCCCGATCACTACTTTGGGGAATATTTCCGTATGGTTGACACCTGGGTGCCGACGATGCAAGAGTTTTTCTTTCTCTTGGCCAGGCAGCAAAAAGAGTTGGGGAAACCGATTTATTATTCCGCCGCGGATTTTACGGCCTGGGCTGATTTGGGTTTCGATTTCAACAGCCCGAGTTTTGGCAATTACTTAGGGGGCTGGAGCCGCGAACTGGGTCGCAGCGGCAAGGGAATTTGGGCCCAAACCTTCAGCGAAGTGCACCGCCAACTCTTTGCCATCTACAACTCAAAAACTCCTTTTTGGGCAGAGGAAACAAGTTTGCTCTGCCAAGCCTCTGCGCCTCTGTTTGACGATCAAGGGGCCCCGATTCTCTGTTTTGATTGCTTAGCGCCTCGTCGAGACTTTACCGAACTCGACGAGGCGACCCCCTTTAGGGGGAGGGAAAACCCTATGGAAGAATAAAGGATTTAAAAAAACTCAACCCCAAGCTAGCTTGAACAGGGCTGGCAGGGGAACCGGTCGCCGGTTTCACATTTGGCTATCGCGCCGGTGCTTGGTCTTTAGCGCTAACGAGTTTGTTCCTTTGGTTTTTTTACCTTGGCCACCACCACCTCCGATGCCACCCCGAAGGCGGTAACGATGTGCCGATATCTTATATCCCAATGGGAAGCGGATAAAAAATCTTGCACGCGAATGGGGCGGCAGCCCCCAACCAGAGCGGGCGAAAGAGCAAAAACGCGCTTCCAGACCAGCGAGATCAGGCGAGACCAAGGTTTAGGCCCTGGAGTGATCGAAACCAGGCAGAGCAACCCCTCGGGGGCGAGTTTGTCCTGGGCCCAATTTAGGGTTTGTTCAATCTCATGGGGGGGGAGCAGGTCTAAAACATAATTGCTGAAAATGCGATCAAAAAAACGACCCTCAAGTTGCGGGAGCGGGCCCGTTGTTTTTTCCACGGTCGCGCGGTCGCCAAAGGCGGCTAACCTTTGTTTTGCCAGCTCGACCATGGTCGCGCTGAGGTCGAGACCCAGGTAGCGCGCTGTGGTGCAAAGAGTTTGCTCCAACAAGTTTGCGGCGTACCTACCGGTACCGCAACCCAGCTCAAGCAGGTTTTGAGCTGTAGCCAATTCGGCGTGAGCGGTGAGGTCTTTGGTGGCCGGATCTTCGTAAAAGGCTTGCTGATCCTGCTTGGAACCGAAACGATTGTAAAAGGCTTCCGCCTCTTTTACGGTAAACATTGTCGCTCCTGTTGGATCTCCGGTTAGTTCCGGGGTTTTTTCGGCCCTGTTTTGCCTCTGCCGCCAGAACCACCCTCTTTTTTCCATCCCCCTTCCTTCTTCCAGCCGCCTTTGCCCCTAGGGCCACCACGAAACTTGCCATAAGGCCTTCTTCCCGGTTTGTCGTTATAGTTGGCGCCTCGCTCTTGCAGGCGAGCTAATTCAGCGAGACTCATCCCGATTTGGTCCGAGCCGCCGCTCTCGGATTTTTCCATCAACAGGCTTAAGGCCCGATTGGCCAGGTCGGCCAATTCAATTTGCCCTTCCATCGCTTTCATGACCCGCCAGGCCCCTTGACGCGCCGGCTGAGCCATGAGGCTATGGATGAGTTTCTGATCCTTCAGCTCTTCCATCTCTTGCAGGGTGGGCACCGTGTCCCCTTGGATATTGGCCCCGGTTACCGATTGAATCCGCTTGAGGTTGCGGTATTCGTGGGAACTCAAGAGGGTGATCGCGATCCCTTTTTGTCCGGCCCGGCCTGTGCGACCAATGCGGTGCACATAGGACTCGGGGTCTAGCGGAATATGATAATTAAACACATGGCTTACCCCCGTGACATCCAAGCCTCGAGAGGCCACATCGGTAGCGATTAAGATTTCGGCCTCTCCTTTTTTTAAAGCTTGGATGGACTGTTCCCTTTGGCGTTGCTCCATGTCCCCATGCAGCGCGCGGGCCGCGTAGCCCAAAGCGAGCAGGCTTTGGTGTAGGGCGTCGACCTCTCTTTTAGTGCGGCAAAAGGCGATGGCCTTATCGGGGTTTTCGCTTTCCATCAAACGAATCATCGCTTCGGCCCGTTCGTGTTCGCGTACCACATAATAGCGCTGGGCGACATCCTTGGAGGTGGTGACATTGCTGGTGGTTTTGACTGAAACAGGGTCTTTTAAAATCTTTTCTGCCAATTTGCGAATCAAAGGCGGCATGGTAGCTGAAAACAACAGGGTTTGTCGCTCTTTGGGCAAGTAGGTAAAGATTTGTTCTAGATCTTCGATGAAGCCCATATCGAGCATTTCGTCCGCCTCATCCAGCACCACCACAGCGGGGTCGAATTGGCCAAAGCGCTTTGCGCGAAGGTGATCCAAAAGGCGGCCCGGCGTGGCCACCATGACCTGCGAGCCTCGGCGTACCAACTCTGCCTGACGAGAAATCGACTGCCCTCCGTAGACCGCCACAGTACGAATCTTCGCGAATTGACCCAAACGGTACAGTTCATCGCTCACTTGACTGGCTAGTTCCCTTGTCGGGGTAATGACCAAGACCTCGACCCGACCGGTATGTTTCAGTTGATTCATGGCAGGCAAGCCAAAAGCGGCGGTTTTACCCGTTCCGGTTTGGGCTTGAGCGATTAAATCCCTTCCCTGTAAAACCAAAGGAATCGCTTCTGCTTGGATGGGGCTGGGGTTTTTAAATCCCGCCTCTTCCAAGCCTTTTAAGATCTCGGGAGAAAGTTGAAAGTCAGCAAAGGTCAATGAAGGTGCAGTCATGAATGATAAACCAGGAGAGATAAAATAAAGAAGGCGGATTGCCTAGAAAAACGAGGATAAGCCGATTGAGAGCAAAAGTAATAATAACCCAATAGAACAATAAAAAAGGGGAAGGGCAATTAAGCTGGCTTCGCCAAAGGGATTTAAACTAGGGTATAGCGTTCTGGTTTCAAAACGGCCCAAAGTCTCCCCGGTTTTTGCCTACAAGAGGGGAAGCAGGCGCCTATGCCTGAACGGAGAGTCTTTGAAAATAAAACAGCGTATTTGTTTTATTAAAGGTTGTCAAGCAAGGCTTTTTGTCCTCATCTGAGGGTTTTAGGGCTACATTTTGAGAAAGTCAGTGGGAAAACGGTCCGGGGGAGCGTCTAAGTTGGGGCTCTCTTCACCCGCAACCGCCTCGGGCTCTTTCACCTCCTTTGCTGATTTCTTGCTGTCTTCCGCGTCCTTTTCTTTCTTTTTTGTACTTACAAGGGTCTCTTCTGCGGGTTTAAAAGGATCAATCGAGTGATCTACCGTGAGGTCGTTGTCTGCGTCCAACAAGTGATCGAGCCGCCGCATCAAGTCAGAGGCCTCTTTCATGTAAATGCGTTTTTCCGTATGATCGAGTAGGGTAACCCGCTCTAAAAGCTTGTAGGAAACGCTGAGCATCAGTTCTTGTTCCGATTTTTTAAACAGGTTGAGGGCAAACTCCGTGATCAGGGCAATGTTTAAATAAGGCTCAAATTCAAAATTCTTTTGGATGGACCGATTGGGGAAGTTGGCCAGCAAAGAACGATTTAAGGTAAAAATTTTCCGGCCAATGGCTCTCATTTTATCGAGTTCTCGTAAAATCATATTGAGTTTAAACTCAAAGAAAAAGCGATTGGATAAAATCGAGACATATTGCAGGCGAAACTCGGTTTTGCTGGAAGAAAGATAGCGGATCAATTCTTGTACAATGGGCTCTAAAATGGGGATTTTGCTCAAGACCTTAACAATGGCAAAGGACCACTCCACGACTTGATCCGCCGTGCCCTGGTCCATTTTTTTCGCCCCCATTCCGGCGTTTAGGTAGTCCATCGCCCGCTTGATCACCAAAAACTCAAAAGAGGGGTTGGCAATGGAGGTTTTATTGAAGTTTTTTGTCAGGTTCCCGATCAGGTTAAAGGCCTCTTTATTTTTTTCTGCGAGCAACTCTACAATCTGCACCGCGTAGTCGATGTTTTTTAATAAGGTTCCGTAGTGCAGTTCGTTTTTGTGCGGTTGCCAGGCCCGTTTTTGAATCACCACCAGTTTTTCTAAAAAACCGAAATAAACCTCAAAAAAGGCTTTGAGGTTAAAGAGGGTGATGCCGTTGGTTAAAATTGCCGCCGTGGCGTCGCGCAAGGCGAGCTGCATCCCGTCAATGATGTCTTGACCTTCACCAACGCTGTTTTTCAGCATCAGGTAGGTGCTGATGCCCGAGACCATGTAGAGGTTTTCGTTTTTGGGATATTTGCGAATCAGTTTATTGACCTCTAAACGAATCGTGCCCGGGGTTTTAAAGGCCATATCGCGGAAGTGAGCGATTTTTTTTTGCGAGAGGTCGGCGTTGTTTTTGCGACCACGCGACCGATTGCCCGATTTATGGAGGTTGTTGATCTTCCAGGTGGGGTCTAAACTGGGGACGGGGATGACGGTAACGCGAAGAAACTTCCGTTCCACCTCAATACTGCGCAAGGGGGTGCGCCCTAAAATATACCCTTGATTGATGCCATAGCGGTTCTTGGCCAGAAACGCCTCTTGGTCTTTTATAAGGCGAATAGGGCGGTGTTTAACCTGCTTATCCTGACCTTGAATATCCATTGTTTTCAGCGTTGCTCGATTTTTAAAGCCTCTATAATAGAGTAGGGTATTTTATACCAACCCGGCAAGCCGTAAATGCTTTAAATTATTTATTTTTACAATAGAATCAACCTCTTATCCGGCCTCAGGGCCGAAGGGCTTTAGATCTACGATGAGACGAGGCAAAAGGGTTAAGGCCGTGGCCCAAGCAATGATCATGGCCAAACCAGTCAATAAACCAAAATAAATGCTGGGAATGAAATTGGAAAGCACGAGAATGGAAAAACCGATGATAATGGTCACCGAGGTGTAATACATGGCATAGCCAATACTGCCGTGACACCGGTGCATAGCCGCTATATATTGATGATCTTTCGCGTATTCAATTTCAAAACGGTGAATATAATGGATAGTATCATCTACCGCGATCCCCACGCTGATGGCAGCAATGGTAATGGTCATCATGTCGAGGGGAATATCTGCCCAGCCCATAAAACCCAACACGGTGCCCACGCTCAACAGGTTGGGCAAAATAGCGATGTAAGAAAGCTTAAAGGAGCGAAAAAGCAGCATAAACATGATCATCAAAGCGGCAATCACGGCGCCTAAGGTTTCAATCTGCGAGTTGAACAGGCTTTGCAGCATGTTGTTGTATAAAACCAAGAGGCTCGTTAAATGAGTTCGTTCCGGGGGGATGCGCAATTTGTCTTTTAGGTCTCGTTGAATGGTTTGGAGCAGTTCATTGCGCCTTAGGTTCGGGTCGGAATCGCGCACTCTAAGGTAGAACCGAACCTGATTGTCCTGAACCGAGACATAAGGATTGAGAACGATCTTTTTAAAGCGTTCGGGAAGCTCTTTATAGATCAAAGCCAAGAGAAAGTTATCTAAAGGTTGACCCTCGTTGAGCGTAACCCCGATTTTAAGCATGGTCGCCAAAGAGAGTACCTTTCCCGTTTCGGGCAGACGGTCAAGGTAATCATGCACCCGTTCGACCTCTGCCATTTTCGCAGAGGTAAACCAATATTGCGCTTCACTTGCTTGGGAGTTGAATTCTTCTTCAAACTGGTCGAAGTCGCTGAATTCATCTTCTGCGTCCGCTGTTGTTGTTGGTGGGGGGGCTTGTTTTTCCGGGGGGAAGTCTAAAATAATATCCAAGGGGGTGGTGCCGCCCAATTGCTGGTCAATGACCTTCATCCCCTGATAGATCTCGGTAGATTTTTTAAAATAATCGATAAAGGAGTTTTCTACCCGCAGTTGCAGGGCCCCGGAGATACATAAAACCGCCAAAACCCCGCTGACGAAAAAAATGAGCCTTCCTCTTTTTTCCGTTAAATTCGCTAAGATTAAGGTGACCTTGAAACTCTTTTCAAAGGAGACATTGGGCGACTTTTTGGGAAGAAACAACAACAAGATGGGAAACAGCAGAAAGGTTAGGATTAAGGAAACCGAGATTCCCACCGACATCATCCAACCAAAATTGATCACCGGTAAGATTCCGCTCAACAATAAAGAAAAGAACCCGGCCACCGTGGTCAAGGCCATGTAAAGGCAAGGCTGGGCCATGGCCAGCACGGTTTCGCGGGCGAGCTTTTTTTGCTCCCACTCGGGGTGTTGGTTATAAAATTCTCGATAGCGCACGATCAAATGAATGGTGATGGCCATGGTAATGATCAGCTGAATGCTGATAAAGTTGGAGCTGATGACCGTTACCTCCCATCCAAACAAGCCTAAAAAGCCGCTTGTCGCCAGTACGCTTAAACCGCAGGTGACCAAGGGGATTAAAATCCAACGGAATTGGCGAAAGATAATCCATAAGGTAATGACCAAAAAAGTCAAAACTCCGGTGCCAAAAATACGCAAATCACTTTTAATGTAGGTGATGAGATCATCGGCGATCATGGCCACCCCGCCTAAAAAAAGTTGGGCCTTTTCCCGGTGCTGATCCATAGCGGCGCGTACCTGGGCGACAATACGGTGTTGCCGGGCGCGGGCTACATTGCGGTAGCTCTTGAATTCGGTTTGCAATTGGGCGAGTTCGGTTTGTTCCTTTTCATTGAGGCCGAGGCTCTTTTGCTTTTCCCTTAAGGTATAACGCCGCTGTATAAAATTCTGCCAGGCCGTGTCTTCGTCCAACTCGACCTGCAACGCGGTGGTGCGAAAATCAGGGCTCACCAACAAATTACGATAGATCGGGCTATGCAGAAACTCTTCTTTGGCCAAGGCCTTGTCGATTCCTGGGGATTCAAGGGTGGGAACCTTTTTGAGTAGTTCCTTCAGCGGTTTTGGGGGGCTTTGCAAAAGGGGGACATCCAAAATACTGGTCACTCCGCTCACCCCATCAATCTCCAGCAAATCAGCCTTTAAGGCTCTTAGGGCCTGCAAGGTGGGCTCGGCCAATAAATCGGCCTGGGGCTGGTAGGTAATAACCAAAAAATCAGGGCTGCCGTAGCGTTGGTTCACCTCTCGAGAGTATTGTAAATCGAGGTCGTTTTCTAAGGTTAGGGTTTCTGCGGAAGCGTCGACCTGCAATTGCGTTGCTTCGTAGGCAAGAAAACTCAGCAAACACAACAAGAAGAACAAAACTTTTTTGGGGTGTTGCAAAACCCCTTGATCATAAAAACGACTCAACATGGCAGTGGGTGGAATAGGGGTTATTGTCCATCGGGAACATTAAATTGGCCGGAATTTTGAAGTTTTTTCAATAAAGCTTCAACGCTGCCGGTTTTCAATACTCCGGCAAACTGGCTGCGATAAGTCTGCACGATGCTCACCCCGAGGATTTCTACATCATAAACCATCCAGCCCTTTTTTTTATCCCTGTGGAACTTATAAATCATTTCTTTTTTGTCATCCTTGGTCACTAAGTGGGAAACGATTTCAATGCGGTTTGCTTTGGATTGTTTTACCGCGTCAATGGTCACATCCTCATCGGTGTACAGGTCCAGTTTTTCTAAATAACTTTCCTGTAAGCGTTTTACAAAAAGCGTGGAAAACTCCTTTTTTTGCGCCGCGCTGAATTGCTTCCAATACTTTTGCCCGAGGCTTAAATGAGCCATGAGCTTAAAATCAAAAATGGGGTTGACGGTGTTTAAAATTTTCTGATTTCGGGTCGCTTTGTCGAGGTTGGGGTCGCGCAGTAATTGCAAAACCACCTCAATCTTATTCGTCATGGTTTTTTTTACCTCTGTTCGCTCATCCGCGAGAGCGGCAAAGGGAAGAAAAAAGAGAACCAGCAAAAGGCCGAGCATGGATTTCATATTTACTCCTGTATGTCTTTGTTGCGTTTTTGTTCGTAGGCGTCGCGTAAGAAGGGGTAAAGATCGAGGGCATCTTTTTTCAGACTCTCATACTCCCCTAGGTGGAGTGAGGTGTCATTGATGACGCGAAAGGCTCGCGCCCCGTATTCGCTATAGGGGTCTTCAATTTGCGTCACGGCATCGAACTGCCAGTCAAAGGTTAGGGCAAGAGAATCCCTTAAGTTGGAGGGACCAAAAAAAGGCAAGACAATATGAGGGCCTGAACCGAGCCCCCAATACCCCAAGGTTTGCCCGAAGTCTTCGGGGTGCGCCTCTAAGCCGAGCCAATCCTTGGCGGGGTCAAAAAGACCAAAAATCCCGATGGTGCTGTTGATCACGAAACGGGCCGTCTCCTCTCCCGCGTGGACGAGTTTGCCTTGCAGGAGGTTATTGAGCAAGCGTAAGGGATACCAGAGATTGGTAAAAAAGGAGTTGATGCTCCGCCGACCCTCTTGGGGGATGGCCCAATCCCAGCCCGCCGCGACAGGTTGCAGGAGCCAAACATAAAGCTTGTCGTTAAAGGTCGTCATACTGCGGTTGTATCCGGCAAAGGGGTCTGAAACCTCGTTTTTGTTGGCCTCAAACTCCTCTTCAAACTCGGCAAAATCGCCCCCGTCACTGAAGGATTCAGAGGCCGTATCCGCTTGGGCATAGAGGTTGTTGACCTGTTGTTGGGGCAGGGCAAGGGCTGCTTGCTTGGCGGAGCGCGCTTTCCAATAGATTATATAGTGGGCCCATTCTTGTTGGGTTGAGGTTGCCGCTTCTGGAAAAGGGCCTAGAGGAGTCAAGCGATTTTTTGGAGATTGAGGTGAGGCAAAGAGTTCATTGGAGCCAAAAAGCAGAACAATAATAAGCAGGGTGCGCCAATACATATCAAATCAAAAAAAAAGAGTTCAACTCAATTGTACAAAGGGTACAGGTTTGCAATCCTTGTGTCTATTCTTCCCTTTTATGCCCTTTTTTTGCTTTCCCGGTCTCCTCTATTTTCGTGAAAACAAGGGCTTTTTCGTCAAGTTTAAGCAATGGGGGTAAAGCCGAGTCGCAAATCAATTCACTTGAGGAAATTCTGAAAAGCCCAGAGGTAGCCTAGCCCATGAAAGCGATTTTCAGGGTTTGCAGGGCAAAAGCGCCTGCCCAAGCCCAGTTTAAAAGGCGAAAGAGGCGGGTTAGGTCGCTGGGCTTGGCCCCGAAGGGGTCGTTGTGGAACCCGTATTCCGCCTCTTGGCGCAAGCTGCCCCCTCGCGCCACCGGCCCCCCGAGCCGCAACCCCAAGGCCCCGGCAACCGTGGCCATGGGCCAGCCGGAATTGGGCGAGGCATGACGGCGATGTTGCCGCCAACCACAAACCCAGGCCTTTTTTCCGCTGACCCCGGGGGTCAAGGCCGCTGCCAAAACCAACCCTAACCAGCCCAAACGGGCGGGGAGCCAATTCAGCAGATCGTCCCCCTTTGCCGCGGCCCAGCCGAAGCGGCGATAGCGCTCTGTTTTATAGCCCACCATGCTATCTAAGGTGCTGAATACCTTAAAAATCCATAAACCGGGTAAGCCAAAGAACAGATAGGCCAAAAGGGGGGATACAAAACCATCCACAAAATTTTCGGCTAAACTCTCTAAGGTGGCCCGCAGGCAAGCGGCTTCATCGGCTTTGCGCAAATCTCGGCTGACCAGCTTCCCCGCCTCTTGGCGTAGCTGGGCTAAATCTTTTGCCTTGATCGCTCGCAAGACCTGTTTTCCATGTTTTAGCAAATCCCCAAAGGCAAGCAGACTGTAAAGCAACCAAAGCTCAAACCCCCAACCCAGCCAGGGGGAGGCCTTGGTTAAGCTCTCCCTCAACCAGAGCAGAGGCGGCAAGCTCAAGCCTATTAGGGCGAGCAACTGCAACAGCCCTCCAAGGCGGCCCTTCCAACCCAATTGAAAAAGCCCCTGTTCCAGCAAGCGGGCTAAATGACCCAAGAGTCGCACGGGGTGGAGGAGGTAAACAGGGTCCCCCCAAACCCGATCCAAGAGCAGGGCAAAAAGCAACAGCCCCCCAGAAGTAAAAAGAACCTCCGGCATTATTTTTTCCCTTCCCGTTTTTTAAAAAATTGGATGAGGGCTTGATTTTCAGCGGGCATGCGCACCGCGAAACGGAACCCATTTTGCGAAAGCCCTTGAAAGTTTCGGCAATCCCGCAGTAAAAACCCGGCGGCTAAGGCTTGTTTTAAAAGAACCTCCAAGGGAGTCGCGTCGCTCCACTGGGCAAAGAGGAAGTTCACCTGCCCCGACGCCAACTTCAAGCCCTTTAGGGGTGCCAGTTCCGCGCGAAAGCGGTTTTGCTCTTGGGCGATGATCCCTTGGGTTCGCTTTAAATACTCCCCTTGGGAGAGCAACAAACCGGCCGCTTCTTCGGCAAGCCCGTTGACGCGCCAGGGGGGGAGGCGGGCCTTGAAGGATTCGATTTTTCCCTCTGGCCCCAGTAAAGCCCCCAACCGCAACCCGGGCAGGGCAAAAATCTTGGTCAGGGAATGCAGCACCCATAGATTAGTATGGCGCTCCACCTCTAAGCTTAAGTCCCAGGGCTCGGTATGGCTGAGAAAGGGCAAAAAGGCATGATCCACGACAAAGTCCACTTGGGGGAACTCTCGCGCCCAAGCTAAAACCTGCTCCTTTGCCGTCACTTGTCCGGTCGGGTTGTTGGGGGAGCCGATGAACACTCCATCCACCTGTTGGTATTGCTCCGCCAACCCCTCTAGGCGTGGTTCCGGCCAGTTGGGCCAGGTGAGGACCTCCACCCCGGCGGCCTCACAGGCGGCGCGGTAATCAAAAAAAGAGGGTTCAAAAATCAAGACCCGTTTCCAGTTTAATAAAGCGGGGAGGAGGTAAATCCCCTCGATACTCCCATTTAAAGGGAGCAATCTCGTTGGCGCCACTCCCCAAGTTTGCTGAGCGTATTGGGTCAGCTTGTGCCCCTGGGGGCTGGGGTAGCGGGTCGCCGCCCGCAGCAGCTCGGGCCAGGCCTGCGCCAGGGCCGGTGGGGGGCCTAGGGGGTTGAGGTTTACGCTGAAGTCGAGGTAAGGCCGGGGCTCTAAGCCGAAGCCGGCAAAGGCTTGGTCGCCCTGCCCCCCGTGACGATGCTCCCAAGGCTTCATCCCTGGGCCTGGAGAACGCGTTTGAATGCCTTTAAGTCCAAATGGGGCCGTACCTGATCGGCCAGTTGGTCGTAAGGGTCGGGGTAAGGGGCGCCCAAATCCACTGTCCCCCCCCAGAGGCGTCGCAGCAGGGCTTGGAGAAATTCAGCCGATTCAAACAAACCGTGAAGGTAGCTCCCCATAACTTGGCCCTGAGCGTCGACAAAGCCCTCGGCGCCGCTGCCCACCGCAAACAAGGGGGCTAAGGGCCGCAAACAGCGGCTTTGGCCCTGGTGAATCTCATAGCCCCACAACAAAGACTGGCTGGCTAAATCTTTTGCCCGCACCTGCCTGAGGGTTTTATGGGGCAGCAGGGTCGTTGTTAGGGGCAACAGGCCCAACCCTTGGGCAGAATGGAGGGTGGATTCCAGTCCCTCGGGGTCTAAAATCTCTTGGCCCAGCATCTGCAAGCCCCCGCAAATACCAAAAATCGGTTTTTTCTGGGCCTGAAACTCTAAAATCAACTCTGCCCAACCCTGTTTCTTCAACCAGGCCAAGTCGGCTAAGGTGGCCTTGCTGCCCGGTAAAATCAACAGGTCATAGGGGGTAAGGGAGCGGGGGCGACTCAAATAATGGCATTCCACCCCCGGCAGGTTGAAGAGGGGGTCAAAGTCTGTAAAGTTGGAGATGCGTGGCAGGCGCAGCACGGCAATCGCTCGCTTTTCCCCCTTTGGTGGGGGCGGGTCGGTGAGGCGGTCTAGGGTTACGGCGTCTTCTGCGGGGATGCGCAAATCCGAAAAATAAGGGATGATCCCCAAGATAGGCAGGCCCGTGCGTTCTTCCAGCCAGCGTTTCCCCTCCTTAAAGAGGGCGATGTCCCCGCGAAAGCGGTTGATCAAAATTCCTTTGATCAAGGCCCGATCCGCCGCTTCAAGGACTTCCAAACTCCCTACGATTTGGGCAAAAACCCCACCTCGGTCGATGTCGGCGATCATCACCACCGGGGCCTTGAGTTCTCGCGCCAAACCTAGATTGGCGATGTCTCGCTGGCGCAAATTAACCTCTGCTAGGCTCCCCGCCCCTTCAATCACGATCAGTTCAAAACGCCTTGCCAAGTCATGGTAGGCTTCCAAAGCGATTTTTAAAAAGGGGTGGCGATGGGTGAGAAAATCTCCCGCCTTGAGTTGCCCAACGACTTTACCCTGGAGAATAATTTGCGAAGTTTGCTCCCCCGAGGGCTTGAGCAAGATGGGGTTCATGTTCGCTTCGGGCTCCAGCCCCGCCGCGCGAGCCTGTACCGCCTGGGCGCGGCCCATCTCCAGCCCCTGGGCGGTGACATGGCTATTGTTGGACATATTCTGCGCCTTAAAGGGCGCGACAGCAAACCCCTCTTGCCTTAAGATACGCAGTAAGGCGGTGGCCAAGAGGCTTTTGCCCACATCGGACCCCGTACCGAGGAGGGCTATGGGTTGGGCAAGCATTTTTGGGGGAGGTTGGGGCATGGTTGTTTCAGCTCAATGGAGTTAGCATAAGCGGTTCTCCCGATTGGTCAAGGGGATTTAGTTTTTACCAGAAAGGCTTGAAGTTTGAGCGCGGCAAGGCTAGATTAAGCTTTTTTGCTTTCCCTCATGAGGCCATGACCTTCAACTCTTCTCTTCCTCCAACCCTTTTGATCGGCGGGGTGCAATCGGGTTCGGGCAAAACCAGTTTTACCTTGGCTTTATTGCAGGCCTGGGCCAAAGAGGGGAAGCGGGTGCAGAGCTTTAAGGCGGGGCCTGACTTTTTGGACCCCCTTTGGCACCAAGCCGTAACGGGTCGCCCGAGTTATAACCTGGATACCCAGATGATGGGGCCTGCTGCCTGCCAAGCGATGCTGAGCCAGGGGGCGGGGGCGGATTTGGCGATTATTGAGGGGGTGATGGGGCTTTTTGATGGCAAAAGCGGGGTGGGGGGGCCTGGTTCTAGCTTGGATTTGGCGAAAACATTAGGGGTTAAGGTATTGCTGGTGGTTAACGCCCAGGGCATGGCCGGGAGCCTTGTCCCCTTGGCGCAAGGGTTTAAGGAGGCTGCCGAGGGGCTGGGGGCGCGCTTAGGCGGGGTCTTGGCCAACCGAGTCGGGGGGGCAAGCCACGCGGGCCTGCTGCAAGAGTTGTTGAGGGAGGCGCGACTCCCTCCCCTTTTGGCCTGGTTGGAAAAAGGCGCCCCCACTCTAGGGGAGCGGCATTTAGGTCTAAAAACTCCAGAAGAGGCCCAATTGCCCGATCTGTCTTCTGCCTTGCATCTTTTGCCGGGCTGGGAATCCGCTTGGACCAGACCCAAAGCCTTTCGCCCCGTCCTGCCCGCTGAAGCCTTATTGCCTGGGCGTCGCGTCGCGATTGCCCGCGATCAAGCCTGTTCTTTTATTTACCCCGCGAACCTAGACTGGCTCAAGGCCCAGGGGGCAAAACTCACTTTTTTCTCTCCCCTAGCCGGGGAGCCCCTACCCCCCCATAGTGAGGCTTTATGGTTGCCTGGCGGCTACCCGGAACTTTACGGAGAAAGGCTCTCTAAATCCGCAAGCTGGTCGAGCGTAAAGGCCTTTATCGAATCGGGAGGGCATGCTTTGGCCGAATGCGGGGGAATGATGCTCTTAGGGGAAAGCCTAAGGGATTTAAACAACAAAAGCTGGCCCTTGATGGGGCTTTTGCCTTTTTACACCACCCTGCAAACTCGACTTGCCGCCTTGGGCTATCGGGAGAGTCGTACAGGGGCAAGGGGGCATGAGTTTCATCATTCCAAGCGACTGCCGGCTCTGGGGGGAAAGCCCGCTTTTGACTTAGACAAAGGGGATCAAGGCATTCAATATAAAAACCTGCGCGCCGGATATGTCCATTGGTATTTTCCCAGCGCGCCCCATAGCGTAGCGAGGTGGTTTGGAAAAGAGTAAGAAAAAAGGAGGCCTGATCGTGGTGCATACCGGCAAAGGCAAGGGAAAAAGCAGCGCCGCTATAGGCATGGTCTTTCGCGCCGCGGGTTGGGGAAAGCGGGTCTTGGTCGTTCAGTTCATCAAGGGCCAATGGTCCACCGGGGAGGAACGCGCTGCCAAGGCCTTTGAAAACATCGAATGGCACGCCTTGGGTGACGGCTTTACCTGGGACACAAAAAATTTAGCGCAAGACCAAGCTACGACTTTAAAAATATGGGACTTTGCCAAAGAAAAACTTTTTTCCGGCAACTATGATCTGGTTCTTCTTGATGAAATCAATTATTGTCTGGATTATGGATGGCTCGACCCCAATGAAGTGGCGCGATGCTGCCAAAAAAAGCCCGCGGAAACCCACTTGATCTTAACGGGACGAGGCGCCCCGGAAGAATTAATCGCCGTTGCCCACACCGTAACGGAGATGAAGCTGGTTACACATGCCTACCAGCAAGGTTTTGCCGCCCAAAAAGGCATTGAGTTTTAATTTAGCCGAAGGAATAAGTCATGCATATTGAACCTGGATTCATCGCCCCACCCAAATTGATGCTCGCTCAAGTCGGCCTCATTGGCTTATTGGCCTACCACGCCAAAAACCTCATCCAACCCAGTTTGGCGCTGCGCACCCTCTTGGCCGCGGTGTTTTTTACCCTCTTTATGGAGGTTTACTTTCAACCTGTGGGCCCTTCTGAGTTGCATTTTGTGGGGGCCATCGCCGTATATATGGTGTTTGGTTTTGTGCCCACCCTGTTTGCCTTTGGTTTGGGGTTGGCCTTGCAGGGCTTTTTCTTCCACCCTACGGATTTAATGAATCTGGCGGTCAACAGTCTTTCCCTAATGCTTCCTTTGCTTGCCGTTCATAGCCTGCGCCAAAACTTAGAGGCGAAAAAAGGCAAGCTGACCTGGCAGGACTTGGTGAAGCTTGACGCGGTCTATTATTCTGGGGTCACCTTGATGGTTGGCTTTTGGCTCTTAGGCGAAGGGGTAACGAATTTTACGGCTTGGGCGCAATTCGCTCTTTCTTACGCCCTTATGGTCATGGCCGAACCTCTGTTGACCCTTTTTGTGGTCAAGGGCTTAAAACCCTTTGCCAAAAAGAAATGGGCGGTAGCCAGTTTGGATTTGGCGCCTGTAAGCGTTTAGGGAATGGGCAAGGTTTGGTTTGTGGGCGCCGGGCCCGGGGACGCGGAACTGATCACCGTGAAGGGGATGAATCTTTTATCCCAAGCCGGGGCCGTGCTTTATGCGGGCTCCTTGGTATCGCAGGCGGCCTTGCGTTGGGTTTCTCCTTCTTGTGAAGTGGCGGACTCTAAATCCATGACCTTAGAAGAAATCACCGTTTGGCTCGCCGGCAAAGCGGGCCGACACGCAACGGTGGTGCGCCTGCAAACCGGAGATCCCAGCCTATATGGGGCCTTAATGGAGGTCGCGCGACCTTTGAAACAACAGGGGATTGAGTTTCAAGTCGTCCCTGGGGTTTCTTCCGCTTTTGCTTCCGCGGCAGCGGCGGGGGAAAGCCTAACCCTGCCCGAAGTCACCCAAAGCGTGATTTTTACCCGTACCGAGGGGCGCACTCCCATGCCGGCGGGGGAAGACTTAGCCGCCTTGGCGAGTCACCATTGCAGCCTGTGCATTTTCCTTTCGGCCACCTTAACCGAGCAGGTGCAGCAAGCCCTTAGAGAGGCCGGCTGGGCGGAAGACTCCCCTATTTTAATTGTACAAAAAGCCTCTTGGCCCGAGGGGGAACAAGTCCTCTACAGCAATCTCGCCGACTTGAAAACAGACTGCCAAGCCGCCAAGATCAGCAGCCAAGCGATGATCATCGCCAGCCCGACCCTGGGAGCAAAAAACTGGCGGGAACTAAAAAAATCAAAACTCTATGCCGCCGATTTTGCGCATCGTTTCAGAAAAATAAAAAAGACATGAATACCAAGGTACTGCTTGTAGGGCATGGTTCTCGCGGGCCCGGGGGCAACGCGGAGGTATTGACCTTCGCAAAGCAATGGCAAGATAAGGTGGAATGGCCTGTGGAGGTTTGTTATTTGGAATTTGCCGATCGGCTCTTGCCTGAGGGGTTGCGCCAAGCCGCCCAAGGGGTAGAGCGGGTGGTGGTACTGCCCCTGATTCTCAACGCGGCAGGCCATGTAAAAATGGAAATCCCGCTTGCTTTAGAGCAGGCGCGCATCGTCTTTCCCCAAACGCGTTTTCTCTTAGCCCCGCATTTGGGCGCGAACGAGGCTATTTTGACCCTGCTGCTCCGTCGCTTGCGCCAAGGGATGGAGGAGTTGCATTGCCCCGACCCTAAAACCACGGGGGTGATTTTACTGGGTCGGGGTTCATCGGATGCCGGGGCAAACAGCGAGGTCGCCAAGATGGCGCGCTGGCTTTTTGAGGAAACAGCGCACGAGTTGGTGGAAATCGCCTTTACGGGAATCACCTATCCCCGTTTGGAAACCGTGGTGCAACGCCTACAGCGTTTAGGCATGAGTCAGGTCGTTATTTTGCCTTATTATCTTTTTACCGGTCGCTTGATCGAGCGCATTCACTCCCAAGTCGAGCGCTTGCAAGGGCAATACCCGCAAATCGCCTTTGCTTTGGGGAACTATTTCGGTTTTGCCGCAGAAATCAACCAACTCATGAGCCAGCGACTCGACGAGGCCCTAGCGGAGACCCCACAGGGAATTTTAGCCTGTGAGGGTTGCAGTTATCGCAAAAAAGCGAGTTTGGGCCTGGAACACTCCCATTCCCACAATCACGAGCATGGCCACGGCCACGCCTCACGCCTCCAGCGGGCAACCTGAAACGATGAGCAAGACCAAAGTAACCGACCAACTCACCCCCAAAGGCCGCCAGATTGAAGCGGGCTCTTTCGCCATTGTAGATCAAGAGGCGGGGCCTCACTCCTATTCCCCAGAGCAATGGCAGGTGGTGCGTCGGATGATCCATGCCTCTGCCGACTTTGAATTCAACGGCTTGACCGCTTTTCATCCCCAAGCGATTGAGGCGGGGCTTGCCGCCTTAAAAGGCGGCGCGGCCATTGTCAGTGATGTGGAAATGATCACCGTTGGGGTTTCTAAGGCGCGCTGCAAACATTTTGGGGTCACGGTGCATCAATTCATCTCCGATGAGGATGTGATCGCCCTGGCAAAAGCGGAAAACACCACCCGCGCCGTGCAGGCCATGCGGAAGGCGCAACGATTCGGCCTCTTGGAGGGGGCGATTTTGGCTTTTGGCAATGCCCCCACCGCTTTATTGGAAGCCCTTCGCTTGATTCAAGAAGAGGGGGCCAAGCCCGCCTTGGTCATCGGCATGCCCGTGGGTTTTGTGTCTGCGGCGGAATCAAAAGAGCAACTCATGGAGTTGGAGCAAACCCCCTGGATCACCATTCAAGGCCGCAAAGGGGGCAGCCCCCTGGTGGTTTCGGCGATTCACGCCCTCATGACCTTGGCGGAACAGACCTCTTAATTTATCGGCTCATCATGAAAAAAGGCACAGGAGGGGGACTACGCACGGGCTACAGTACGGGTGCCTGCTCCGCTGCCGCTGCTCGAGCCGCCATGTTGGGCTTGCTGACCGGTCAAGTTCCCTCGGAGGTGGTCTGCCAAATCCCCAATGGGGATCAGGTGTATTTTACCATCAGCCAAAGCCTGGTGGAAGAAAATCACGCCCAGGCAGTGGTCATTAAAAAGGCGGGCGACGACCCCGATGTAACTGATCAAGCGGCAATCACCGTTGATCTGCGCTGGTTGCCCGAGCAACCGGGCAAGGTGAGCTTTGTCGCGGGCCCAGGGGTGGGGCAAGTGACTCTCCCCGGGTTAGGGCTGGAGGTTGGCGGCCCGGCGATCAATCCCGTGCCCCGAAAAAACATTGCCGAGAACCTAAGGCAGGTGGCGGCGGAGGCCTTACAGGCCCAAGGGGTGGAGGTCACCATTTCAGTGCCCGGTGGGGAGAAACTCGCTAAACGCACCCTCAACCCTCGCTTAGGGGTTTTGGGGGGGATTTCGATTTTGGGCACCTCAGGCCTGGTCAAGCCCTATTCCACCGCTGCCTTTAAGGCTTGCGTGGTGCAGGGGGTGGAGGTTGCCGCCAGTCAAGGGCTGCGTCTTGTTGTTTTGACCACAGGTGGGCGCACGGAAAAATTTATGCAAAGAGAATTGGCCCATTTGCCTCCACCGGCCTTTGTGCAGATGGGCGACTTCATTGGGGCCGCTCTGGAAATCGCTGCGCGACAAGGTTTAAAGGAAGTGGTTATCGGGGCCATGGTGGGCAAATTGACGAAAATCGCTCAAGGGGTGAAGCAGACCCACGCGAGAAAATCCAAGGTGGATCAAACTCTTTTAGCTCAGTTGGCCGAACAGGTGGGGGCGGAGCCGGCTATTTGCCAAGAGATTTTAGCGGCCCAAACCGCCCGCTTCGCGGCGGAACGCTTGGCCGAAGTGGGTTTGGATCAAGCCTTTTACCGGGCCTTAGCCCGACACGCCTGGAAGCGATTGAGCCAAACCCACTCCTTTCAGTTTCGTATTTTAGTTTGTGATTTTGCGGGAAATAAATTGCTGGATTACGCGGGGCCTCAAGATGACTAAACGCTGCCCCGTTGTGGGCCTTCTTCCCGATCCTTCGCCTCTGCATCCCCTGGCCTTGCGGCGGCTCAAAGAGGCTACTTTGGTCATCGGCTCTCAGGAGCAATTAACCCAAGCGGCCCCCTGGCTGGCTCCCAAGGCGAGGCGTTATGATCTCTTGGGTCGGTTGCAAAGCGTGCCGGAAGTGATCGAGGCAGCCTGGAAAAAAGGTGAAACCCCTCTCGTCTTAGCCACCGGTGACCCCTTTTG
Source organism: bacterium (assembly GCA_024275165.1). Taxonomy (GTDB): domain Bacteria; phylum SAR324; class SAR324; order XYD2-FULL-50-16; family XYD2-FULL-50-16; genus JAJRZQ01. The sequence goes on from JAJRZQ010000028.1 coordinate 69,292, forward strand.
CCAGGGGATTGGCGCTTATTTAGCGAGTCGTTTGGGGGCGCAAAATTTAGAAATTTTCCCTCATCTCTCGGTGATTCAACTGGCCGCGGCTCAAATCGGGCTCGCTTGGCAGGGGGTGAAGGTGGTCAGTCTGCATTGCGCCGATTTAGGGGAATGGGCCTGGGGGGCAGACCCCCGCAATGGGCTTTATCCTCTGCGTCAAGCCTTGGCCGGCCCAGGCCCCTGGGCGGTGTTCACCGGGCCCGCGAACGGGCCCGATAAGGTCGCCCGCTTGCTGGAGAGGGAGGGAATCGCCGATGAATTCGCCTTGCACCTCTTTGAGCGCCTGCAATACCCCGATGAGCGGGCGCGGCTTCACCTGAGCGCCTTTGAATTGTCGCAGGGGCCTTTTTTAGAGCCGAACCTGCTTTGGCTCACCCGCCTTACCCCTCCGGCGAGCCCCCAACTCTTTGGCTTGGCCGACCAAGCCTACCAAACCCGCAAGCCGGAAAAGGGCCTGATCACCAAACGAGAGGTTCGCTGTCTCGCCTTGGGGCTCTTGGAGTTGACCGAGGAGACTTGGCTTTGGGATATTGGCGCGGGCTCCGGCTCGGTCGGATTGGAGGCGGCAAGAATCTGTACCAAAGGCCATGTGTGGGCCATGGAAAAAAACGCGGAAGATTACGCGATTGCCTTAAAAAACCGTCAAGCCATGCGGGTTTTTAATTATAGCCTATTTCATTGTAAGGCCCCAGAAGGGTTGGAGACTTGGCCCGACCCGGACGCGGTTTTTATCGGCGGCTCAGGGGGGGAGTTGAGAGGGCTGATCCAGCTTGTTTTGCGGCGGTTAAAGCCTCAAGGTAGGTTGGCGCTTACTTTTGTGACCTTAGAAAACCTAGCCCTTGCCCAGGCAGAACTCAAAGCCTGGGGCGGGGATTGGGGGATGATCCAAAGCCAAGCGAGCCGCAGCCAACCGATTTTAAAGATGCACCGCTTTGCGGCGGAGCATCCGGTATGGCTGCTCTGGGCAAAAAAAGGAGAGGCATGAAGCCAGGCCGATTGATCGGGCTTTCTCTAGGCCCGGGGGACCCGGGGCTGATCACCCGCAAAGCCTGGGAAGCCTTACGGGGAAATGCCTTATGGTGTTACCCCATCCGCAAGCGGGGGGCGGAGAGTTTTGCCTTAAGCATTGTAAAACGCGCTGGTTTGACAGTGCCCAAAGAGGCCAAGGCCTTGATCTTTCCCATGACGAGCGAGCGGGGAAAACTCAACCAAGCCTGGGCTGTTGCCGCGAAAGAGCTTTTTGAGGTTTTATCTTCTGGTCGAGACGCCCTTTTTTTAGTGGAGGGGGATGCCTCCACCTATTCCACCTTTGCCCACCTTGCCCGCAGCTTAAAAGCCTTGGAACCCAGGGTTGAGATTGAGGTCCTCCCCGGGGTGACCTCCTTTCATGCCGCCGCCGCTCATCTGCAAGAGCCCTTGGCCCTGGAAGGGGATACCTTTGCGGTGATCCCCGCGGGTTATGGGGTCGAGGTCATCCGCCGCCTTTTGCCGGAGTTCGATTGCCTTGTTTTGCTGAAAGTCAAACCCCTCTTAGATGAATTGATCCAACTCATTGAGGAGGAAGGCCTGAGCGCGGAAGCCCGTTTTATTGAAAAGGTGGGCACCCCGGAAGAACGAATTGAAACCGAAATCAAAAAATTGCGAGGGGAAAAGGTCAATTACCTTTCCTTGTTGATCTTACGCCATCCCCAGCGGCAGCGGGGAGCCCTGATCCAGGGATGTAAAAAGAAAACACCGGAACAAACCAAGCTATGAGTCAGCCTAAAATCGCTTTTGTGGCCATTACCCGGCATGGGGCGGAAATAATCCAGGAACAGGCAAAGCATCTGCCGGAGGCGGATTTTTTTATTATTGGAAAATTCTTATCCCTAGTGAATCACCCCAGGGCGAAGGCGATCCCCGGGAAGGTGGCCGCCGCGGTGGGCCAACTCTTTCAAAGTTATGACCAGTTGGTTTTTTTTGTTTCCATTGGGGCGGTGGTACGCCTCATCGCCCCGCATTTAAAAAGTAAAGAGACCGATCCGGGCGTGATCGCCTTAGATGACGAGGCCCGCTTTGTGATCCCCGTTCTTTCGGGGCATGTGGGCGGGGCCAACGCTTTTGCCGTTGAACTCGCCCATGCCTTGGGGGCGACGCCCGTCCTCACCACCGCCTCTGAGGTGGGAAAGACGATTCCTGTCGATATTTTAGGGCGGGAATTGGGTTGGCGGGTGGAGGCTCCTAAGGTCAATCTCGTGCGCGTTGCCGCCGCCGTGGTCAATCAAGAGCCCATTGCCTTGATTCAAGAGGCGGGGAGTAAAAATTGGTGGAAGAGAGAGACCCCCTTACCCAAAAATATTCAACTCTTTGAAAACTTTTCCGCGGTACCCCTACAGCAATTCGCCGGGGTTTTATGGGTTACGGACCAGAGCCCGCCCAAGGATTTATGGGCAGAACTCAAAGAACGGCTGGTGGTTTATCACCCTCCTTTGGGCCAAAGCGAATGCTCCTCGCCCTAGGTATCGGGTGCGACCGAGGCACCCCCTTAGCAACCCTACAGCATGCTTTAAATCTTGCCTTGGCGGAGATTTCCGCCCACTTGGGGCAGGTTGAGCGCATCGCGAGCATTGATAAAAAAGCGGATGAAGCGGGGATATTGCAACTGGCGGAGTGGTTGGATTTGAAGCTTATGTTTTATTCGGCTCAAGAGCTGGCTCAAGTTGAGGTGCCCAATCCCTCGGCAGTGGTGCAAAAATACATGGGCACTCCGGCGGTTTCCGAGGCGGCCGCCCTTTTAGTGGCCAAGGCGACCATGGAAGCCTTGCGGGTGGAAAAATATAAATTTAAAGGCAGGGACGGCAAGAATGCCACCGTCTCCTTAGCTCAAATCAAGGAATAGATATGGGAAAGATTTTTTTAGTGGGCTTTGGCCCTGGCGCGGCCCCGCAAATGACCGAACGAGCCCGTCAGGCAATCGACGAGGCGGAAACGGTAATCGGCTATTCCACCTATATTCAAATCGTAGCCGATCAACTCAAAGGCAAAGAGGTGATCAAAAAAGGCATGACCGAAGAGCTAGACCGCTGTGTGTTGGCTTATGAAAAGGCCTTGGCAGGCGGCAAGGTGGCCTTGATCTCTTCGGGGGATATCGGGGTCTACGGCATGGCGGGACCCATGTATGAATACCTTTTTGAGCAAGGTTGGCAACCGGGCCAAGGGGTGGAGGTGGAGGTGGTAACGGGGGTCACCGCTCTTTGCGCCGCGGCCTCTTTGGTGGGGGCCCCCTTGACCCATGACTTTTGCTCGATCTCCCTATCCGACCTCTTAACCCCTTGGGCCGTCATCGCGGGCCGCTTAGAAGCGGCTGCCCGCGCCGATTTTGTGGTCGCGCTCTACAACCCGAAAAGCGGGCGGAGAAGAGGGCAAATTATTGAGGCTGCGCGGATTTTGCTCAAATACCGCTCCCCCCAAACCCCGGTAGCGGTAGTGAAATCAGCCTACCGGCCAAAGGAGCGAATTGTTTGTTCCACCTTGGTAGAGCTTGCGGAACAAGAAATCGGCATGTTGACCACGGTTTTAATCGGCAATTCCTCGAGCTTCATTCAACAAGGCTTGCTGGTCACCCCTCGCGGTTACGCCAATAAATACTCTGCCCCAGGGCAACTCAAGGCGGGGGAAGAGGCCGGTAAGTCGTTGAGTCTGGGGCTCAAGTCCTGGCCCGAGCGACTCAAAAAAAAACTGGATCAGGGGCAATCTCCTTTGCAAATCGCGCAGGGGGAGCGACTCCCTTTAGGAGAAATCCTCTTCGCTTTAGAGCCGGCCCAGAGCGTGCCCGACCCGCTCGCGGCCCTGCAATCCGCCTTAAGTCAGGGGGGGCGACTCATCTGCATGGGTCGGCTGAAGACTTCCATACCTCTTGCAGCGCAGGAGTTGGCGCCGCAAAACCCCTTTTGCGCCATCCAAATAGGCTCAGGGCACATTAGCCTAAACACCGCTCAATTGGCGATGGCCTATCAGTTGGGTGAGCGCCTGTATTGGTTGGATCCTCAAGGGGAGGTTTTGCTGGCGATTGCCCCGGGGCGAGCTGGTTAAAGTAGAGGGGGCAGCCTGGTTTCAACTTCAATAAAAGCCTCCAAAGCTTTAGGTTTTTAGGGGGGCCTTTGCGGAATCGGCAAGCTAAGGCCTCGCTGCATGGAGAGGGGGACAAAGCAAAAACAGCCTTGCCATAGCCCGGTGGGCTTGTTAATTATAGGGCTTCTTTAAAGAGACACCTTCTCTTTGCAAACGCGAGCATGGTGGAACTGGTAGACACGCAGTCTTGAGGGGGCTGTGGCTTCGGCTGTGAGAGTTCGAGTCTCTCTGCTCGCACCAAAAATAAGGTAGATTTAGCCTTTAATTGCAATAGGTTGAATTTTTTATTTCCCTGTTATAATTATTGAGAATTGTTTTTGAGACGGGTCATCCTTTTGACAAGGTGGTGGCTGTGGTGCAATCTCCCTCCCAGTAATTCGTCTTTTATGGTCTTTTTGTTTTAAGGCCTAAAGTTTTCAGCGGCGACCTTGCCCAACCTCTGTTCTGGGGCGGCAATGAATCTGTTAGTAAAATCTGCTGATATAATGGACCCAAAAATTTAGACAGGATTCGAGTTGGGCCTTATTCCTGAATAACGGCAAACAACCTCAATTCAGGAGAAAAAATGAGTCGAAAAAAAAGGTCGTTCAGCGCAGAATTCAAGACTAAAGTGGTTTTGGAACTGCTGACGGGAGAACAAACAGCAGCCCAACTGTCGAGTAAGTATCAAATCACTCCTAACAGCCTCAACCAATGGAAGAAATGTTTTCTTGAGAACGCTTCTATGGCCTTCGATGTAGGCAAGGCCACCCAGGGATTCAAGGAAGAGATTGCGGACCTGAAGAAAGAAAACGACGCTCTTGCCAAAAAGCTAGGTAAAACCACCATCGAAAAGGATTGGGCAGTGGGAAAGCTAAAGAGCTTGGACTCATCGACTAAACGAGATCTTGTCGAGTCCAAGCTGGCAAACCCCGCCATTTCTCTGATAAGGCAATGTGAAATCATGGATTTGAATCGCTCCAGTTTGCACTATCAACCCAAGCCTATCTCAGAGCAGGATTTTGGGATCATGAACCGGATCGATGAGGTTTACGCCGATATTTTATCTACTTATGGCTATCGCTTCACGCGCCAGCAGCTTCTCGAAGATGGGTTTTCCGTGGGGAAAAACAAGGTATTGAAACTGATGAATAAGGTGGGCATCCAGGCAATCTTTCCAAAAAAGCGTAAATTTATGTCCATCAAGGATCGGGAACACAAGCTTTACCCCTATGCTTTGAAAGACCTGGAGATCGCCCACCCCAATCAAGTCTGGAGCGGTGACATCACATACATTCGGGCGCATGGCGGCTTCATGTATCTAGCCGCGATCATAGATTGGCACAGTCGCTCAATTCTGGTTTGGAAGCTTTCGGTCAGCATGGACACAGCCTTGGTAACCGATGTTCTGAAAGAGGCTCTAGAGCGCTATGGGAAACCTGAGATATTCAATGCAGACCAGGGCTCCCAATATACGAGCATTCAGCATACGGGGATTCTGAAGCACAATGAGGTAACCATCTCAATGAATGGCAAGGGCCGCTCCATCGACAATATCGCCATTGAACGCTTCTTTGGAACCTTGAAATACGATGAGGTCTACATCAATGACTACAATAACATTGCGGAACCGCGGGCAGGAATCGACCACTATATGAACTTTTACAACTTCAAGCGATTTCATTCGGCCTTGGGATACCAAAAACCCATGAATGTTTATCGCAAAGAAAATCTAAAGGCTGCTTAAAGAAAAGAAGAACTAGGAATATCGTCCAGTTTAAAACCTGTCTGGACAGTTGGGTCCACTATAGTTAAAGGGTGTCAGTTCATTCCTTGGGAGCAGCAAAAGGGGAAAATTGCACCTGGAACACCCTGAGTTGAAAAAGAGTCAGTTTAGAAAGAACAAAATCAATGAGGTCTGCCTGAATCCGCTCATACTGAAGCCAATCGGTTGTTTTGGTGAAGGCATAGATTTCCACGGGCAGGCCATAGGGGGTGGGAGCCAGTTCTCGTACCATTAAGGTTTGCCCTGAATCCAAATGCGGCATGTTTTTTAATTCCGCTTCCAACCAATTGCGAAACAGCTCTAAATTCGTGACCTGAAAAGCCTTTTCTGGAGGGAGTGAGGCTCCGTTTTGGTTTACGAGCATCCGCAAGTCGGAAAGCTTCTCCGAGAGCTTTGGGTGGAGTGGAATGATGGAGTTTTGATCAATAAAAATAGACCGTTTAAGGCGCCTGGCACCTGTTTCCATCATCCCTCTCCAATTGCGAAACCCGCCTTCGGTTAGTTTATAAACGGGAATGGAAACGGTCGTTTTATCAAAATTTCGCACAATCACTTGATGCAGGCCGATTTCAATCACATCCCCATCGGCCTTAAAACCAGGAACCTCAATCCAGTCACCGATGCGCACGAGGTTGTTTGTCGCAATCTGAATCCCGGCGATCAATGAAAGCAGGGTGTCTTTAAATACGATGAGAAGAACGGCAGTGACGGCTCCCACCCCACTGAATAAAACCCATGGAGATTCCCCCATCCAGGTGGAAATGAGCATTAAAGCGCCTAAAATCCACAAGAGCAATTTACTCAATTGGATGTAACTGGTAATCGGGATTTTTTTAGAGACCTCTAAGGAGTTGTAATAGTCCAACGCCGCCCCTAAAAGCCGATCTAAGGTCAGGCAAACTTGCCAAATGATCAAGCCCGCGATCAAGGTCTCTAGTTCTTGTTCAATCCCTTGAAACCACTTAGAAACATAGTAGATAACCAAGAGGGGAATTAGTTCAACGGCCTTTGCCAGTACCCCTCGTTGGAGTAAAGGGTCATCCCAGGTTACTTTGCTTTTGAGAACCAGCTTGTTCAAGGTTTTTAAAATGGTGACTTGGGTTAGCTTGTGGATGAAAAAATATAGGACCGTCAGGCTGCAAGAGGCGACAAAGAACCAAAGAACGGGCCATTGCCGCAAAAAGGCGGATATTTCTTGTATGGTTTGAAGCTCAGGTAATTGCATTTTTTTTAATAGTTTGAAAGGGACGAGTTGCTGGGGTGAGGGTTTTTAGGTAGGGATGGCCGCAAAATATAAAAACGAAGCGAATCATGGAGGTGTATTTTTAGGGTGAAGCCTCGTGATTTTTGTGTAGCGCTTAAAGCGCTAGGCTTTTTTTTGTATGCCTGATACAGGTTGAATAACAAAATATTTTCTCTCTCCATTTATTCTTTGATGCTAGAGCCCCTTGCCCCCTTTTGTATTTATATTGACGCCGATGCTTGCCCTAAGCTGGTTAAGGAGGTAGTTTTCAAGGCCGCGATTCGCCAGCGGGTCACGGTGTGGCTGGTTGCCAACCGAGTATTGGCAACCCCGAAGATTCGTTGGATTCACGCAGTCGTGGTGGAATCGGGTCCAGATCAAGCCGACGCCTATATTATAGAGAAGGTTCAACAAAACGATTTGGCGGTTACCGCCGATATTCCCTTGGCGGCCCAGGTCTTGGCGAAGGGCGCGATAGCGATTGACCATCGAGGTCGAGAGTTTACCCAAGCAAACATCCACGACCTGCTTGCCATGCGCGATCTTTCTACGGATCTAAGAGAGGCGCAGATTCAAACCTCTGGCCCCAAAGCCTTGGGGTTGAAGGATAAAGAAGCCTTTGCCAATGCCTTAAATCGCTGCATGACCCGTTTGCTGAATCGCTCCTCGGCAAAGAACAAGCAAGCGACCTAACCTAGCGCATCCGCTAATTTTGGGTTGAGTCTATTGCTGACTCGCAAAAAGGTCTATAATAAAAATAAAAGAAAAACCATTCACAGAGGAGAGTCCATGTTCAGTAAATTAAAAGAGTCTCAAGGGGCCCATCTTGGCTATCAAATCAGCGCGAAAATCACCACTCAGGAGATTGACGAGGTCATTGAGGATTTAGAAAAAGCCATTACAGAGCATGGAAGCATCCGTTTGCTGATACGGATGAAGAATTGGCGAGGGATGGAAGCCAAGGCCGCCTTGGACGACTTTTCCTTTCTCATCCGCCATATTAAGGATATCGAAGTTCTGGCAGTGGTGGGGGATCGTTTTTGGGAAAAACTCTGGCTGGATTTTGGCGCCCTTTTTGTGCAAACTCGGAGTAAGTTTTTTGAAGAGGATGAATATGAGGTTGCCTGGACTTGGCTGAGCGAGGTTCCCTCTAGGAGTTAAACTTCCATTCGGCCTTGTTGTAGGATTATAAGGGAATTGATTTTGCTGGGGATTTTGGATATCCAGCCGGGGAGGGGACAAAAACAACGCCCTGCCGGTTCCATTCAAGGGCAGGGCGAATTCAGCGGAAATAACCGGTTAACTGGCCATTCCCGCGGCGTTTTCTTGTTTATAGAGGATCATGGGGAGCTTTTTTTCCGTAATGGTTTCTCCCGAAATGATGACCTCTTCGATATTGTCTGCGCCGGGGATATCGTACATGACCTCCATCATCGCGCTTTCCATGATCGAGCGTAGGCCCCGCGCCCCGGTTTTGCGTGAAATCGCCTGCTTGGCGATGGCGCGAATCGCCTCTTCCTTAAAGGTCATCTTAATCCCGTCAATTTCCATTAAGGTGCTGTACTGCTTCACAATCGCATTTTTTGGCTCTTTCATGATGCGTACGAGGTCGTCTTCGGTTAAGTCTTCCAAGCTGGTTAAGACGGGCAAGCGGCCAATGAATTCGGGGATGAGCCCGAATTTTAACAGGTCTTCTGTTTCGACCAATTTAAAGAGCTCACTGGTGCTTTTCTTTTTCCCTTCTTGCAAGTCGGCGCCAAAGCCCATGGACTTTTTCCCCACCCGTTTGCTGATCACCTCGTCGAGCCCTACAAAGGCCCCACCGCAAATAAAAAGAATATTGGAGGTATCCACCTGTAAAAATTCCTGTTGAGGGTGCTTGCGCCCGCCTTGAGGGGGAATATTGGCCATGGTGCCTTCAATGATTTTTAGCAGGGCCTGTTGCACCCCTTCTCCGGAGACATCACGGGTGATGGAGACATTCTCGCTCTTGCGGGTGATCTTGTCGATTTCATCAATATAGATGATCCCTCGTTGCGCCTGCTCGATCTCGTAATCAGCCGACTGCAAGAGCTTTAAGATGATGTTTTCCACATCCTCGCCCACATAACCCGCTTCGGTTAAGGTGGTGGCATCGGCCATGGCAAAGGGAACCTTTAAGATTTTTGCCAAGGTTTGGGCTAAGAGGGTCTTGCCCGTACCCGTGGGGCCGAGCAAGAGTACATTGGATTTAGCCAGTTCGATCTCCCCGGTAATTTTGGCCGGGGCATAGATTTTTTTATAGTGGTTGTATACCGCAACGGAGAGTACTTTTTTAGCCTCTTCTTGCCCCACGACATATTGATCTAGTATCCCTTTGATCTGTTTGGGCTTAAGCAGATTTTGGGGGTTGCTTTCCTCACTGCTTTCCTTGGCTCGTTCCTCCTCAATGATGTCATTGCAGAGGTCGATACATTCATCGCAGATGTATACCGTTGGTCCGGCGATGATTTTTTCTACCTCTTCTTGCGACTTTCCGCAAAAAGAGCAGCGAAGATTTTGGTCCTTAGCCATTCAGCCTCCTTTGTGTTAGGGCCGTTTTTCCATCATTTGGTCGATGATGCCGTAGTCTTTAGCCGCGTCAGCGCTCATGAAGAAATCTCGTTCCGTATCGGCCATGATTTGTTTTAAGGGTTGCCCCGTGTGTTCAGCAAGGATTTCATGCATGCGTTTTTTAAGGCGCGCGTTTTCCTTTGCTTGAATCTCGATATCCGTGGCCTGACCGCCGATTCCCCCCATGGGTTGACGAAGCAGGATGTTTGAGTTTTTTAATGCAATCCGCTTGCCTTTTGCCCCCGCAGCAAGCAATAAAGCCGCGGTGTTATGCGCTTGGCCGATGCAGATGGTTTGTACATTGGGGCGTATATATTGGAGGGTGTCATAAATTGCCAGGGCCGAGACCAAATCACCGCCGGGACTGTTGATGTACAGGCTGATGTCCGCTTCGGGTTTATCGGCCTCCAAAAAAAGGAGTTGGGCTACCACGACATTGGCGTAACCAGAAAAAATCTGCCCACTCAAAAAGACGATTCGGTCTTTTAAAAGCCTGGAGTAGACATCATAAGAGCGCTCCCCATGGCTGCTTTGCTCAATTACATAGGGGATGGGATAATCTGCCGATTGAATCATGGGTTCAGTACCTTGTTGGCGATATGGTCTAAAATGGCTTCTTCGGTTACCATGTGGCGGGTGTCTTCATAAAAGCGGCGCCCGTGGTCGGACTGGATCAACTCGCTGGGGTTAAGGCCCAGCATTTGCGCGTTGAGCATGAAGCGGTTGTAGATGTTATTGGGGTCGATCTCGATTTTTTCTTTTTCTTGCATGAGGTAAATAAACCGACCTAAACGCAGTTGCGATAACGCTTCGGCCTTGGCGTTTTCCTCCAGGTTGTCGGTTTTTTTCTGTTGGGTCAGGTCTTGTTTGAAGTGTTCGGTTTCTTGTTCGAGCAGACTTTCTGGGACGGGGAAATCTAAGATTTCGTTTAATTGCTTGCGCAGTTCGGTTCGGTAGTCTGCCGCAATTTTTTGCTCTTTGATTTCCGTGACCTCTTTTTTCACCATTTCGGTAAATTCTTCTGGGGTCGCGGCGCGGCCCGAGAAGTTTTTTAAGAATGTTTCATCCACTTCCGGCAGAATGCGGGTATCCACTCCCTGCGCCGTGACCTTGAAGTGAGTTTTTTTAGATCGGTATTCCTCTCTGGGGTGGTCTGCCGGTAAAAGGGCATCGAATTCTTTTTCCTCCCCTGCCTTTAAGCCTTGTAGGGCTTCTTCAAATTCCGGGATGAACTGTTTGGAGCCCAGTATATAAAAGTGGTTGGGCTGGCTTACATCTTGATTGTCTTCGGTGTGGGCCTCGAAGCTCAGCAAAATGCGGTCTCCCTCTTCAGCGGCGCTTTCTTTGGGCTCGTAGGTGGCGTACTTCTCTAAATGCTGATTTTGTTGAGCCTTTAATTCTTCTTCGGTGATTTTCACCTCTTTTTTCTCCAAGGTAAATTTGGAAAAGTCAGGCAATTGAACCTCAGGCCAGACCTCAACGGTTGCCGTAAAGGTCAGGGGCTTTTTTTTGTCGATCCGCAGGTCATCAAAATGGGGCTGGATGGCCGGGGTCAGGTTTTCTTGCTCAATCGCCTTTTGATAGTATTCGGGGACTAAGGTCTCCATCGCCTCTTCGGACATATATTTTTTAAAGCGTTTTTCCATCAATTGCTGGGGCATTTTGCCGGGGCGGAAGCCCTTGACCTTAACTTGTCCCTTCAAGCTGCTGTATACCTTGTCGTAGGCAGCCTTGACCTGATTTTGGGGAATGGTGATGGTTAGTTTTCGTTTTAGATCGCCTTGATCTTCGATTGCGACTTGCATTGCCTTGTTTTAAGCCAAAAAGGGTTGGGAAAAAATGGATTTCACGGCGCATGCGCCCTTTATCCCATTGATAGAGGATAAAAGTTTTAGCCTGAAAAAGCAAACCGGAATGCGTGAAGAGGGGGGAAGGCGCCTGCTGATTGTACAGCTCATCTGAGTTTGCCAGGGCTGTGGAGAGAAGCTTGCCGGTTCTGTTTAAAATCAGCGATCTTGGGGTAAATTTGTACCTAGTAAGGTTACGGCAAAAGGGGTAGGCTTGTAGTCAGATGAAGAAACAAATTATATGATACGAAATTCATTTTATTTTTTTCTATTCTTTGGTTTTGGTGCGCTGTCGACATTCCCTGTTTGCGCCAAAGGGTTTTTGGTCTTTGGGGCCGCCAGCAGTCGCCAACCCTTAGAAGCGGCGGGGAAGGCGTTTGCCCGGCAAGGGGGCAGCTTGCCTCGCTTTTCTTTTGCCGCCAGTTCCACCTTGGCAAGGCAGATTGGCGAAGGGGCGAAAGCCGAGGTTTTTTTATCGGCCAATCAACAATGGATGGATTTTTTAGAGCAAAAAAACCTGCTGCAACAGGGGATGAGGCAAAATCTTTGCGGCAATCGCCTGATCTTAGTGGGGTCTCCCTATGTTGATTTTACCGATGCCCATTGGCCTGAAGATATGACGAAGTATTTAAAAGGGAAGCGGCTCTCTATCGGCGATCCGGCGCATGTTCCGGCAGGGATTTATGCCCGGCGGGCCCTTTCGGCTCTAGGGTTATGGAAGAGAGTTCAGGGGCAACTCGCCAGGGGCAACAGCGTGAGTCAGGCTTTGGTTTGGGTGCAATTGGGAGAGGCCCCCTTGGGGGTGGTTTATGCCAGTGATCTGCAGGGGCTGAAAAAACTGCGCGCCCTGTACCGCTTTCCTGCCTCCAGTCACCAGCCCATTCTCTACCCCCTCGCTTTAATCAAGGGGGCTGGTTTGGAAGCGAGAGGTTTTTATCGATTTTTACTTTCCCCTAAGGGGCGAGCGTTTTTTACCCGGTACGGTTTTACGGATGTGGATTGAATTTTTAAGCCCCGAAGAGGGTGAAGCGCTTTTGCTCAGCCTTCAGGTCAGTTTGATGACGGTCATCATCGGCTTGCCCTTTGGCGTGGGTGCCGGTTGGGTTTTGGCCCGCAAGGAGTTTTACGCCAAGGGGGCCTTGGAGACCTTCATCCACCTGCCCCTGGTTTTGCCCCCTGTGGTGACGGGGTACTTGCTCTTGCTGGTTTTTGGCAGCCAGCGCCTTTTAGGTCAATTGGCCGAGGGCTTGGGCCTGGGTTTGAGTTTTTCTTGGCGGGGCGCGGTCTTAGCCAGTTTGGTGGTGAGCTTTCCTTTATATGTCAACGCGATCCGGCTCGCCATGGAGGCGGTGGATCAAAAACTGGAAGAAGCGGGGCAGACTTTAGGCATGGGCTCCTGGCGGGTTTTTTGGCAAATCACCCCCCCCCTTTCCTGGCCCGGACTGGTTACGGGGGCCATGCTCGCCTTTGCCCGGAGCCTCGGTGAATTCGGCGCCACCATCACCTTTGTCTCGAATATTCCCGGAGAGACCCAAACCCTGCCCTTGGCTTTGTACAGCTTGACGCAAATCCCCGGAGCCGAATTCAGCGCCCTAAAGCTTTGTGCCCTCTCCTTGGCCTTAGCTCTTTTGGCTTTATGGGGTGCCCGGCAAATTCGCAAAGGAGAATGGTTGTGATTGAAGCGAGATTGGTGAAAGTCTTTCCTTCCTTTAAAATTCAAGTGGAGTTTTCAGCCCCTTCCCAAGGGATCACCGTCATTGCCGGCCCCTCTGGCTCGGGCAAGAGCAGCTTGATCAAAATGGTGGCCGGGTTGTTAAAACCCGACGCGGGTTATTTATCCATTCGAGGGGAGTGCTTTTTTGATTCTAGGCGCAACAAAGATGTGCCCCCAGAAAAGAGAGACTTAGGCGTGGTTTTTCAAGAACCTCGCCTGATGCCGCACTGGACGGTGAAAAAAAACCTGCTTTGGGCCGCGCCGACCGCGAATAATCGTTTAAGTTTCGAGGAGATATTACAGCTCTTGGGCTTGGGTAAGCTGTTGGGACGGAAACCCAACGACCTATCTGGTGGGGAAGCGCAACGAGTGGCCATCGGTCGCGCCCTCTTAAAAGAGCCGAGCCTTTTATTGTTGGACGAACCCTTAGCGAATTTAGACGAGAAGCGAAAAGAGGAACTGATTGCCTTTATTCACCGGTTGCCCCAACGGCTCAATATTCCCATCTTGTATGTTACCCATTCTAAAAAAGAGCGGGAGGCCTTGGCAGACCATACCTTATGGATTCACGACGGCTGCTTGTTGCAGGCGCAACCTTCCTCTCAAAAAACAGCGTCTCAATAGGTTGGGCTGGCGCAACTTAGGCCGGCTCCTAGGTTGCCCAGGGTTGGTGCGAGAGGGGAGACTCGAATTTCCTAAGAATTTATTAATATGATTAATAAAAACAACAAAATAAAAGAAAAATTTAAAAAAAATAATAATTAGTAATTTTCTTTAATGATTTAGCATATCTGAAATGCCTTCAATTGAATCTACAAGCTCTTTTAATGGGGCTTTGTTGCTGTTGAAGTATGATCTTGTCGTTTGAATATCGGAATGTCGAGCCAAGCTTTGCACAAGAACCAATGGGGCACCATTATTTAAAAGCTCAGTAATAACGGTTGAACGAAATCCATGAATCGGCTTGATTCCTTTTATGTCTAGGCGCTTCATTATTTTTGATAAAGGTGTAGATATTGAGCAGTCACCAGAAAACGCTTGATTTCCTAGCCCGTCATCTAAGTACCATTGTTCTTTATTGCTCCTGCAAGCTATATCTTTTTTGAGAAAACCATGAAGGTTTTTCGCGATCGGTATCGAAGCCTCTTTTTTAGCTTTTGGTTCCCACCGGATTGGGCGATTGTGAGATGTCGCAAGAATCGAAACAATGTGGATTGCTCCTTGCTTTAAGTCGATATTTTTTAAAAGCAGGTGCCTGATTTCTCCTCCTCTCATACCTGTAAATAAAAGCATATAGAATATACGCAAATGGTTGAGTCGTTGCTTGCGGCGTTGAGGATTTAATTCGTTTGTAAAATCAACGAGTAAATTATAGTGGATTAAGTTGATTTGTTCTCTTGACAGTACGACATGCTCTTTTTTCAGCTTTTGCGGTTTTTTTATTTTGTACCTCGGCATTAGGTCGGCGTCAGCCGCCCAATAAAGAAAAGTTTGCAAATGGCTTGCGTATTTATTTTGAGTATTTTGTCCAAGGCTGTTTTTAACTAGTTCTAGTTTAAAGCGATTTTCGGAGGAACGGCTAAAATTAGCCAATTCGTGATCTCCTACCAAAGTAGCATATTTCTTTCTTAGTTTCCCATATTCTCGCACTGTGGCTATGGCCCGAAATTTTGAAACCTCATCAAGCCAATAATCCATTGCCGCTAAAATATGAATTTTTCCTTGGATTAAGGGCTCAGCAAATCCTCTTTCAGCTAGTTTTTGCTTCAGAGTGTTGGCATAGAGTTCATCTAAGAAATCATTCACTTCTTGTTTGGACCTTTGTCGAGTTCCATCCCAATGAGCTTCATCAATTGAGCAAAGGTCGATTAAGGGAGGGTTTTTTTTAA
>JAJRZQ010000004.1 GCA_024275165.1 bacterium
GGGTTCTCTGCGGGAATCAGCGGCAAAACCATCTTGATCGGAGCGGTATATGAAGCGTCCAATCAAACAACCATCACCACTACGACCAACGCCAACAATTTTGCTTCCAGTTCTGGTGCCGCTTATGTCTTGCATTAACCCCAGCCACCATGGCTTAAGGAAACTCTGAAAAACGCGGAGTTTCCCAGCAAGGCAGGGATGCCTTGCCCAATCAAAAAGCGCGACTTATTGATTCGCGTTGGGATTGTGGATTTCATTCCCAACCGAAAAGACTAAAAAACTCGATGCGCCCCAAGGGCTGTAATCAGCCCGAAGGGCATGAGCCTACCGCTTGAACAAGCGGTAGGCAAGAAGTTTTTCAAAGGCTCCTTAAGTTAAAAAAGACAGCAAGGCACCTCTGAGTCTTCAGAGGTGCCTTGGTCGCGTAAAAACAAAAGGATATGAAAAATTAATCTGTGGATGCGCGAATAGCCCCACCCCCACCTTGATTCGCTGTAAGGAACAAGGCGTTCACCGCATTTTTATCTTGGTCAAGACCTTGAAAAACCCCTCCCCGCAAAGGAGAAGGGCGAGGCAAAAAACTCAATCTTACCTTCTAGGCTTACCCTGAAGGTACTGATAAAGGGGGCTGGAAGCGCCGATAACCAGCCTCGTGTTGGAACCCAATACATCTTTATAGGTATCGAGGGTCATAAGGAACTTAAAAAATTCAGGATCTTTATTGTAAGCGTTCCCAAAAAGTTTGGTTACCTCCGCGTCGGCTTTACCGCGAATCTCCATTGAGGTGCGATAAGCCTTGGAGCTGATTCCTTTTAAATTTTTAGCCATCTGGCCTAAAACCTCAGCCTTAATCGCTTCCCCCTCACTGCGTCGCTTGGTGGCAATTCGCTGCCGCTCCGAAATCATTCTGGCAAAGACCTTATCGCGCACCTGGTCGGTATAGTTGATCCGGGTGACCAACACATCTAAAAGCTCAATCCCTAAGGCGTCGGTCTTGGCCGAAACATTGCTCAAGACCAATTGGCTAAAGCGATCCCTTCCCACCGAGACCACCACATCTTCTTCATCGCTCGCTCGTTCACTGGTTAAGCTATAGGCACTGCTCCAATCCGAAGAGCGCACCACCTCGACCAACTTATTTTTGGTTACGAAGTCACGCACCGCGCCATTGATCAAGTCGCTTAAAACCACATCCGCGCGGTTTAGGTTGCCCATGCGCTGCAAAAAGAGCAAGGGATCGTCAATTCGCCAACGGGCAGTGGTATCGACCCAAATATAGGTCTTATCCTTCGTGGGGATTTCATTCGGCTCTCCATCCCATTTTAAGATGCGTTTATCAAAAAAACGCACCTTGTGGATCAGAGGGATTTTAAAATAAAGCCCGGCGCTGATCACCTTTTCCCCAATAGGGTCACCGAACTGCGTAGTAATGGTCTGCTCGCCTTCATTGACCACATAGATGCTGTCAAATCCCAAAAAAAGCAGCAAAGCGAGGAGAACACCGATAACTAAAGGTTTATTCATGTTTTCTCCTAATTTACGGTTGAGGTTGCAGCAAAGGGCCACCGGGTTGCGCGGTCGCCGCGTCAATGGCCTGCTGTTTCGCCTGCGGCTTGCTCATCGTTGCCGCCGCGCCGATATTGATTAAGGGCATCATTCCCTTACTGCTTTGATCCACCACAATAACCTCTTGCACCTGGGGCAAGGCTTGCTTTAAAGCCTCTAGATACATCCTGGTACGGGTTACCGTTTTGGCATTGCGGTATTCTTTATAGATCGCGTTAAAGCGGGCGACATCCCCCTTGGCTTTGTTGATTCGCTCAATGGAATAACCTTCCGCCTCGTCGATCATTTTTTTGGCCTCCCCTTCGGCGCGGGGAACCAGTTCATTGCGCCTTTTTTGGGCTTCGTTCCCTAAACGAATCTTATCTTGCTCGGCCTCATTCACCTCGTTAAAGCTCGGGCGCACCGGGTCGGGGGGGTTTACATCTTGTAACTGCACGACCACCAATTGAATACCGGAGTTGTATTTATCCAACAATCCTTGCATCTCTTCCAAGGTCGCCGTACCCAATTCCTCACGATTGTTCAAGACATAATTGAAGTCGCGATTGCCCACCAAGCGGCGGATGACCGATTCGGAGCTGTCTCGAACCGCCGCTCTGGGGTTTTCGATATTGAATAAAAAATGTTCGGGGTCGCGGATTTTATACTGAACCACCCAATTGACCTGGATCACATTAAAATCGCTGGTGAGCATCAAGGATTCCAAGCCCAAGGCGTTGGAGCCCAAACCGCTGGTTCTACGAGTACCAAACTCTTCTTTGCGGATGGACTCCACATCGACCTTGATCACCTCTTCCACAAAGGGAATCAAAAAATTCAAACCCGACGAGGTGGTCTGATGGAATTGACCAAAGCGCAAGACAACGCCCTGCTCCCCCGGTTGAATCTGGTAAACGGAACGAAAAACCAAAAAAAGAGCCACCAGGGCTAATCCGATGGCAACCAGATTTAAACTGGGGACTTCAGGACCGGCGTTTTTTGGCCCTTGCCCCCAAGGGCTTTTCGGCTTGGTCTTACCACCAAAGAGTTTTTTTATCCCCTTGATCAATTCGTCTAGTTCATTTGGCCTTTTAGGGCCGGTGTTCCGGGGCCCCCAAGGGTTATTGGGATCTGGCATGGTGCTCCTTTGTTTTCTGTATCGACTCTATCTATGATTCTTTGGATAGCTCGCTCTGTCAATAGGAGCGATAATTGCGTTTCCGCCTCTTTTGATATTTCCGCACCGCTTTGGTGTGTTCTTTAAAGCTACGAGTGAATTCATGGGTGCCATCACCGCGGGCAACAAAAAAAAGATACTCCCCCTTTTTAGGCTCTACCGCCGCATTTAGGCTTTCCAACCCAGGGCTGGCAATCGGGGTCGGGGGCAAACCGCGAATCATGTAGGTATTATAGGGGTGGTAGGTTCTTAAGTCTTTTTTGTGGATATTGCCCTGATAATTTTGTATTCCGTAGATCACCGTCGGGTCGGTTTGCAATTTCATTCCTTGAGTTAAGCGGTTATGAAAAACCGCTGAGATCAGAGGTCGCTCAAAACCCTTGCTCGTTTCTTTTTCTACAATACTCGCTAAAATAATGGCCTGGTAGTAGGTGAGCCCTACTTTTTTAGCCGCTAAGGCAAAGTCTTTCGGCACCTTTTCCTTAAAGGTCGCGACCATTTTGCTTAAGATCAGCTTTTCACTGGATTCTTGGGGGAAAAGGTAGGTTTCGGGAAAAAGAAAACCCTCCAAGGTCTTCACCTTAACCGGCAAGTTTAAACTGTTGATCCAAGCTTGATCTGTTGCCCACTGGAGGTATCGACCTGAATTGACAAAACCCTTGGACTTTAAAATCTTAAAGATTTCAATCATCCGGTAGCCTTCGGGAATGGTAACCGTAATTAAAAGCTCACGCCCCTCTTGAAAAAGATCCATCAGATCACGAATGGATTGCTTGCCTTCAATGCGGTACAGTCCGGCCTTGAAAGCTCGATTTTTCCCTAAAAGCAGGGTGGACCACTTGAACAGACGGTGGGAAAAAACAAGTTGTTCCTTTTCCGCTCGTTTCGCAATCGAGGCCAAGCTCTCCCCCCGATGAATCGAGAAATCAACCGACTCCCCCCCGGTATCCTGATAAGGCATATAAATCACCGCCAAAAAACCAAGCGCAAAAACAAGCGTCAACACCAACAAAGCCGCGAGCCAAACTAAAATCTTGTTCTTCATAATTTCTCCACTTGAGGGCTGGATAAGCCCCCCGTCACTTTCATTCCTAATTGGCCTTGAGGGTTCAAAAAAGACTGGGCAAATTGGGCAATAAAACCTAAGTTCTCCCAGTAAGTCGGTTCGGGTTTGAGTCGCAGCTGGAGATTCATCCGAGCCTGCGCCAACGCATTCAGACTTACATATTGCAAGCGGCCCGTAATATTCCCACTCAGGTCGCCTTGGCTGGTAACCTTGATGCTTGCCCCTTCGGCCGTAAAATCAACTCGCCCCTCAATTTGCTTGAATCGGGTCAGGGGGAGGTCGAGCATCAAGCCTAAATCCTTTCCCTTTGCTTCTAAAGAAACCCCCTCAAGCCGTGCCTCCAACCACCCGTTGAGTTGGTTGTTGTCTAGGGTGAGATCCAAACTCAACGCTAAAGCGGGATTGGAACGCACCACCCCCAGACCGCGTAGCGCCAAGTTGCGATTGGGCTGAATCCCCTGCCCTTCCAATTGCAGCCCTTCTTTAGGGAAAAAGCTTAACAAGCCTCGCACCTCACCTGCGTAAATTTTCGCGTCCATCGCCGCCCCGCCTCGCGCTAAGTTCCAAGGGGCAAGGCTGAAAGAGACTTGTTCCGCCGCAAAAAACCTCTGTCCCGAACTTTTTTCCCAGAGGCTGAAAC
Source organism: bacterium (assembly GCA_024275165.1). Lineage (GTDB taxonomy): Bacteria > SAR324 > SAR324 > XYD2-FULL-50-16 > XYD2-FULL-50-16 > JAJRZQ01. The sequence continues at coordinate 4,429 of JAJRZQ010000004.1, forward strand.
CTATCAACTCAATGCCAAACAAGGTTGGCTCGGCTTCTTCAATACGGATTAGATAGGCGGGGTCTAAGTTTTGATTGATCCGCAAGGCCGCGAAGCGGCCCAGTTTTTGGGCCGGCAAGTGCAACCAAAGGACTTCAAGCCAGCAAAAACAAATCAGCAAAACCCAGGCAAGCCGCTTCATCCAAACCATCAATAGCCCTCCAGGGTCAACTGGATCTGTAACCGATTGGTTTTCTTTAAGCTCTCTTTCATCTCTAGGCTTTGGATTTCAATCGGGGGGCGGTTGGCCTCGAGACGATAGATCAGGCTGGTCGCTTGCGCCAAGGTAACCCCATCGAGTTGGAGCGCAATCCCCCCACCAGGACGGGTAGAGGTATTCGCCTTTTTTTTCACCCCCCCTTGGGCTAAAATTCGCTCCAATTGTTGGTTAAACGGGGCTTTTTGCCCCCCGCTTTTCGAGAGAAAGTAGAGCAGCTCTTCCCCTTTTTTCCGGATTTGCGCCATCTCTTTTCTCCGCTCGACAATTCGACTGCTCAAGCTCTCTTTGTAGTCGATAAGCGGCAAGAGAAGAAAGCGCAAGAACATTACGGGGAGGATAACACCCAAACCGAGGGAAAGGAGAACGCGTTCTCGTGGAGATAACTCCATCACCCCCCCTTTTTATTTAAAGTAAGGGTAAACAACACCCGGTCTGCCGTACTCTGTTGACTCAATCTCAATGCGTACCCCGCGTCGGCAAATTTTTGCCGCACTTGCAGTCGCAATTTTTCAAATTGATCCAAATTGGTCACCTCGCCTTGAACACTCAAAGCCGTGCTGGATAAAGTGAGACGAATAATCTTCAACCCTGGGGCCACTTTCTTGAATTCACTCAACCGCAATAAAAGCTCACTGGTCGGATAAGGCGTAGCGAGAAACCCTCTTGAGGCTCCTTCCCGCTTTTTAAGCTCCCTTAATTTTTCTTCAATCACCGATAAAGCTTTAGCCTCGGGCACCCCTGGCTGATATTGCCGAGCCAGGCCTCGAAACTCGGTATCCAAGCGATCCAATATTTGCTGCTCCTTGTAAAATTGATAGCCGGAACCAAAAACAAACAATCCCACAAAGGCCGCAGCCCAAAAAGCGACTTTTTTTAATTCCCTCCAGACCTCTTTGAATTGCCCTAAGTTGAGCCCCGAGCGACTTAAGAGGTTGATGCTTTTAGCCTGTAATTTTAGATCACAGAGTTCCGGACTAAAAATAAGCTTTAAATTGGGTTTTAAGGCCCGGTCCTTGAGCTGAATTTCATAATCCGCGTCAACGCTTAAAAGGGTTTTTAAGTTCTCCGCCAGGGTGACTTGGGGCAGACCCGTCTCTAAAGCCATCGCTTTTAAGCGTCGGCTCGTTTCGGCCAAGAGATGGAAAAAGCGGCCCTCCGCCTCTTCCGTACTGCCTTGGGAGAGCAAAAACCCCTTTTGAAAAAGAAGAAAGCGACTCGCCTGGGGCTCAACCCAGAGGTAAATGCCCTCGGGCGGCGCGCCCTTTGATTTTAAAGATTCTTCCAATAAAGAGGTCAGGGGGATGACTCGTTCCAACTCGAATTTGGCTTGACGGAGCGACTCGGCTATAGAGGCTAAAATCTGTTTGGAAACCAGATAAACCCCCACTTGATACAGTTTTGCGTTTTTGCTCACGCTACTGTGAAAACGAAAGAGAACTTCTTCGGGAGAAAGAAGCAAATGATTTTCCAACTCAAAACGCAACATCTTTCCCACCCCCGCCCCCCGAACTTTAGGCAAGTGAAAGGACTGATAACGAGCCAGACCGGGCCCTAAAATCAGGCGGACCTTACGAGACTCCGCTTGCTGACTAAAAGAAGAAATAAAGGAAGGTAAAGCCCGAATCAGGTCAGCTAGCTGCCCTGGTAAAGCTTGTTGGGCAAGGCTCTTTGAGTTTTCCGGCCTGAAACAGGCCAAATGATTCAAAGAGCAGTAAAGATGGGTCGCCGTCATGGGGACTCCTTAGCCCTCTGCGAACTCCCCCATTTTTCTGAACTTTTGGTAGCGGTCTTCTACCAATTGAGGCCCGGTGAGGCCTCGCAAGTCATTAAAATGGCTTAAAGCAGCTCGTTTGAGTTGGTCTAACGCTTCATCGGGCTTGACATGCGCCCCACCAAGAGGTTCGGGAATAATTTCATCAATGAGGTGAAAACTCAAGAGGTCTTGAGCGGAGTAGCGTAACGATTGGGCCGCTTCCTGGGCGCGCGTTCCATCGCCGAAGAGAATCCCGGCACAGCCCTCGGGACTGATCACCGAATAAATGCTGTGCTCGTACATCAAAACCCGGTTGGCGACCCCGAGGGCAATCGCCCCCCCACTGCCGCCCTCACCGGTAACAATCGCGATAATCGGGGTCTCTAAGGCGGCCATTTCACGCAAACTAACGGCAATCGCTTCGGATTGCCCTCGCTCTTCCGCGCCGATTCCCGGATAAGCGCCGGGGGTGTCGATAAGGCTTAAAATAGGCACCTTAAAACGGCTGGCCATCCGCATGAGCCTTAAGGCTTTCCGGTAGCCCTCGGGATGGGGCATGCCAAAGTTGCGTTTGACATTATCTTGCGTGTTGCGGCCTTTTTGATGCCCCACCACCATGAAGGGCTGGCCGTCGATGCGGCAAAGACCGCCTATAATCGCCGGGTCATCGCGAAAATTACGGTCACCATGCAATTGCGTAAATTCCGTGGTGCAATGCTCAATAAAGTCTAAGGTATAGGGGCGTTTAGGGTGGCGAGCGAGCAGGGTTTTTTCCCAGGGGTTCAGGGTCGAGTAGGTTGTTTTTTCCAATTCCTTAGTTTGCCGCTCTAGCTTGTTGATCTCTTTGAGCAGTTTTTCATCACCGCGGGTTTGCTGCTGCATCCTAAGCTCTTCGATTTTGCTTTTTAGAGCAAGGATCGGTTTTTCAAATTCGAGAATATACATAGCTCCATAAAAAAAGCCCTTAAAAACAAGTCTTAAGGGCTTTTAAGAGGGGGTGAACAATCTAATCGACAGTCGCGAAAACCTCTGCCCCAGAGCGAGTCACATCGGTCTCACTGGTAAAGGGGACGATTCCGGTTTCGCTGAATCCTTGAGAGACAGAGTGAAGAAACTCATTGATCACATTCGACATGTTCATCATGGTGGTCTTCTTTTTCTTAATACTCACAATGTCGATATCCAACAAAAGCCCCGGTTGAATATGGAAGGGATTGATTTGGTTTGCGAAGCTATCGTACTGCTCACGAACAAAGCGAAGGCGCGCCTCGAAAACCTGACGGACCTCATTGCTCTCTCGTCCAAAGGCCTTTTCCATTTTTTCCAGCATCAGAGGGAAACGGGCACCCAATTCTTCTAATTCCGCTTCACCTGTTGGGTTTTCCTGGTCCACAACCGTGGGCTCGGGCTGAATGAAATTGATTTCATTCCAACGGCTTTCAGGGGCGCTGGCTAGGGACTCGTCTTTAACCTGACCTTCGCTGAGGATTTTTTGAGCCAAGCTGTGCCAGTCGTCTTTACCGTGTTTTTGTAAGCTTTCTTTATAGATCCCTTCGCAAACATCCCACAGGTGGTAGGCCTCTCGTTTCAATTCCTCGAGCTGGGTTTTGTAGGTTTCCCTTAGGCCCTGCAACTGATCTTGATCATAGTAAACCAATCGCAGCTTATAGCGCTCATCGGGAAGGCGAGAGGCATCTTCCTCTTCATATTCACGAATTAAGCATTCGCGGGCATTTTTGAAATTTTCGATGTATTGATACCCCATCTTGGAGGTATCTAAGATACTGGTAATGGCATTGACCGCGCTGTTGAACCCACGATTACGGATATTTTGGTTATCAATGATTTTTTTGATGTTTTCTCGAATGTGGAGGGCGTCAAAATCGGTTGCGTCGATTTCCGCTTGGATGTTCTCCACCGCGTCATAGAACTTCTTGGCTACATACTGGTAGCGAATGCTGTCTTCGGATTCATCGTCCGAAACATATTTGTTCATGACCCGGAACTTTTCAAAAAGGCGGCTGGTTTCGTTTAATTCAGCGGCGCCCTCTTCTTGGAGTCTTTTATTGGTATCTTCAATCTCGGCGTCAATCAGGCGTTGAATGTGCTTGGCCACCACATCTTTAATCAGGCTGGCTACGGGCACCTGATAGTGGTAGATAGGGCTGATCAATTCAGAGTCATGAATGGCAATGGAGAGTTTTAAATCCATTACATTTTTTGGCCTGCGAGGGTTATCGCGAAAACTGCATTTGGCAATGGCATAGCTGTTTTCACCGCGGATAAAGGCGCCGACATCGGACTTTTCCTTCAACAGGGCATTGGTGTGATCCTCGATTTCAGAGATGCCCCTTTGAATATGACTTTGCATCTGCCCAAACATGTTCACCACGGAGCGCTCGATCTCTCCCGTATTTAAGGTGCCGGCCCCGGCGACCTTGTCAATGATGTCGGTGATTTCTTTGGGGGTGTAGCGATTGAGGATGCGAACCTCTTCTTTATCCACCAAGTCGCGAAACTTTTTGCCCATTTCGTCTTCCATCGTAACGATGTAGCGATTGAGCATGTTTTGGAAGTCTTGGTTGAAATAATTGTGGAGCTTCGATTTAATCGAGCCCATGACATCTAGTTTCTCCAACACCTCAGGGGGAAGCTTCGCATGGATGTGGTTGATAACTTTATCCACCTCTTCATCAATGATGTGCTTTGCCTCCTCGTATTCATTCCGATCGTCTCGATTGATCGAGTTTCGGCTGCCCACGGCGCTGGGCTTTTCGGGGTGAATAAAATTGGGTCCCCGAGTGATAGAGTCACGAGCCATAATACCTCTTTAGGTCAAGGGTTTCTCAAGTCTTGCGGGCTGAGAAGCAAGCTTTGGAAAGGTCAATGATTCTCGAAAGAATTCGATTAGCTTAAGTTTTATCAGGCCATGACGCAAATTGCAACTATTTAGCACCCAGGTAGCGAACATAAATCGCTTTCTTCGCGTCTACATTCTGGTCGTCCCGACTGACAATAATGATACGGTTCACTTTATCTTCCAATTCCAAGTCGAGGCTTAATTTCACCTCACCCCGCTGGTTTTGCTTGAGGTAGTTTTTATAATAGATTTTTTTATTGTTCAGCAACACGAAGAGATCCTTGACCCCGCCTTGGTCAAAGACCGTCCCGCTAAGATGTAGTTTGCGGCTTTTACTTTGGTTGGCGACTTGGCTGAGGGTGATTTGCGGAGCGTCGTTTTTTAAATCCAATCGACTCAAGGGGAGCTTGAGCTTTTGATTGATGCCCGCTAGGGGAAAGGTGCCGTCAATAATATCTAAAGAGAGGTCGAGATTGCCATCTAACGGTTTCTCATGCAGTTCAAACAAAAACCGCGCCTTGGCCTCTTCCCCTGGTTTTAAAGGTTTAAGGCTTTGGCGGCCCTGCTTTAAAAAGATATGGTTGCCTTCTCCGTTTTTCAAAAGCAGGGTGAGTTTACCGCTTTGGCCTTGGCCCTGATTTTTTACGGTGAGTTCCAGGGTCACCTTGTCGCCTGCTTCGATTCGTTTGGCCTTTTGTTTGATTTCATAGACAAAAGAAGGCCGGGCCTTTTCTACAATGGCCAGTTCGATCTGATCTCGGTGCAGGCTGCGCTTTTTCCCGTCTTGGAATTCAAAACGGATGATATCGCTCCTGCTGAAGCCCCCTGAGGTAATCTGCAAGGGAATGTACCATTTGCGCGCTTGCCCGGGGGCAAGGCGACCAAAGGCGAATTGACGATCATCCAAAGCGTTGTTTTCACTTTTGCTGACGGCGATTAAACGGTCTAGAGTCTTTTTCCCGATATTTTTGGCTTCGAGGTAGAGTTTCAAATCCGCGTCCGCGGGGATGGGGCCCCTATGCTTTCGATATTTCCCATCCTTGCCCTTGAGCTCAAACCAAGCCCGACTCAAAATGCGAGAGCCGGAGCGACTCGGGTAGGGCTTCCAATTGATGCCGAGCTCGGCAAAGCGCTTTTCTACCTTTAGGGTCTGCTCTGCTTCTTCTTTTTGAAAATAAGAGAACGAGCTTTTTAAAAGCCGCTTTTGCCCTCCCTTAAAGTCATAGGGGTTTTTATAACCCCTGCGTTGGTTTTGAAATAAAATCTGAATCGCTGACTGGAGGAGGTGATCCTTTTTCCGTTGCAACTCAGCCAACTCTTTCGGGGAGAGGTCTTCTGCTTTTTTTGCCTCTTTCGTATCTTCAACCAGATAAAAGGTGGATAGGTCTGGGTTTTCTGCTCGGTCCCCCCATTCGGCAAAGTTTTGCTCCAATTCGTTTTCACCGATGTCTTCTTTTGCCGGGGTGAGGCGCAAGAACTTCGGCGTAACCTGCACCGGATAAACCTCAATGTGCGGAGCCACCCCCACCGATTGAATGCTGTGATTGCCCGGGGTTAGGTATTTCGACATGGTGATTTTCAAACCCGACCCGCCCGCCATGGGGATGATTTGCTGCACACTGCCCTTGCCAAAGGTGCGACGCCCCATCACCACGGCCCGGCCATGGGCCTTTAGAGCGGCGGTGACGATCTCGCTGGCGGAAGCCGAACCGTTGTTCACCAAGATGATAATCGGGAAGTCGAGCAGGCTGCTCGGCCAACTGGCATGCATGCTGCGGATGCTTTTCGGGTCGAGCCCCGCGGTGGAAACAATGACCCCCTTATCCAAAAAGCGATCCGAAATGGCAATCGCTTGTTGCAACAAGCCACCGGGGTTGTTTCTCAAATCTAAAATCAAACCTTGAAAGCTGGTTAGATCCGCGTCCAATTCAGACAAGGCCTCGTTCATCTCATCGAGGCTGCTTTTCCCAAAGGTTTTAAGCTTAATATAACCGACGGTCTTGCCTTTGTCTTCAAAGCGATGACTCTCCACCGAATTGATGGTAATCACCGCGCGGGTCAACACAAAGGGCCTGGGCTTGGAAAAGCCGTCGCGCAAAATATAGACCGTCACCTGGGTGCCGGGCTTCCCTTTCAGTTTCGCCACCGCCTCACTCAAAGAGATATTGATGGTCGACTCGTCACCGATCTGCATGATCCGGTCTTTCGGGTGCAGCCCCGCCTTGGACGCGGGCGTATCGTCAATGGGGCTGATAATCGTAAGCTGGCCCTCGCGCAAACCGATCATCATGCCCACTCCGCCATAGTTGCCGGTGGTCGATTGGTTGAAATCGGAATAAACATCGGGAACCAACAGCATGGTATGGGGGTCGAGCTTTTTTAAAAAGCCGTTGATCAAGGCGTAGTCTACATCTTCAAGGTTTTCCCCCGGTTCAAGGTGCTCTTTGGTAAAGTGGGAAACCTTTTGCAGAATCTTGTTTAAGGCGAGGGAGGTTTTCGGCTTAGCAAAAATAAACTCCTTGCTGAATTGATCCACACTGACGGTGACCTTGAGTTTACCTGACTTTTGATTGAGCCGGGTCATCACCGGAACCACCGAGATGGAAAGCCGCTCTAAGCTGCCGGCCAGCATCACCTCGGGTTTTAAGCGGCTCGCATCGACATAACTCCGATTCACGGTGCTGAGTACGGCGGGAATCAGGTCTGATTTGGGGATAAAGCGTTCCGCCTGTAAAGAGCCGGAAGCCCAAACCCCCAGAGAAGCCAAGAGGATTAAACCTAAAAAAATACTTTTTTTCATGTGTCGTTGCAGTTTCACCCCCTATTGCTTTAGAGGCTTCCCAGGGCCTCTGAACCATGGAGAGGCTTTAGGATGATAAAAAAATAAAGCTTATAATTTTCGCGCCAACTCCACCATTAAGGAGTAATAGGCCTTCGCCTCGTTCAAAGCTTCTGTATGGGGCTCTTCTTGAGCTTCTTGGCTGCATTTTAATCCGGCCTTTAAGGCCTTTAGGGTTTCAAACAGAGGCAGTAGGGTTTTACAGCCTGTATCTCCACCCGCTTCAATATAACCTTCGACCAAAACATCAACTAAAGCGGACAGGTTGTTTTTACGCAAGGCCAGGGTTAGATCGGCCAAGTCGCTGGTGAGGTCCATTTCCGGGTTTTTTAAAGGGTCCCCCGAAAGAGCCAAGGCCAGCACCGTTTTCCCCGCGATATGGACCTTCGAGGGCCTGAGGTCCCCTTGTAGGGGCTTGACAAAGCCTTTGCGAAATCGCTGCCCCAGCAATTTTTTTACCTCTTTGAGATGCTGCTCAAAGGGGCGGACGGTTAAGTCAAGCTGACCTTGGGTTAAGGGTTTGCCCAAATGTTTTTTGGCTTGGTATAAGTCGTCGTTTAAAAGACGCAGCAAAAACTCAGGCGAGCCCACCTCTTTATTTGTCCCAGGGGGCAACTGAGCGTGAAAATCGGCCAGCCAATGCCCTAAAAGCCGTGCCTGCTCCACTTTCAGCTTCCCCTTACCCAACAAAGAAGCAAGAAAACCGCGCTCGGATAATTGCCGCTGCTTTAATACATAATATCCCCTCTGGTTCCCAGAAGCAAGCAGAGGCTCTAAGCGCCATTGTTCCTTTTCTTCAAAAAGCAAATAGACACTTGTTTCCAAGGCCTTTGCGCTGAGTTCGAGGCGGGTTTGCATCTCTTTGCAAAACAACTCGTCTAGATTGATCGCGCTATCGGGGTGAACCGGCTTTTTTACCTTATAGACCCAGTCGCCCGTTTTATAGATCCAATAATTAGAGCTTTCATGAGCTTGGACCTTGATCGTAGCGTCGACAAAAAAGTCGGACTGATTTAAGGCCCGATGAAAAGGGGGTTTAATGATTTTCACTGGATGCGTTGATGGAGGTGCGAAAGGCTTTCTCATGCAGCTTTCGGGCTGACAAAAAAGGCGTTAAAAGAGAAGCGGGGTCAATGCTTTTATCGCCTTGATGAGTTACCGAAAATTCGTTTGAGGGGAACTGATTTTTATGAAAACCTACCTCCTCAAAAGGGCTTTGTCGATAAAAAACCCTTCTGCTCCAAAAAACCATGGAGGGTGCAAAAATCCGTTTTAGATCAATGAGTTTGGTGTTTGCGGGTTTGGCGGTAGAGTTGGCGCAAGGCCTCCTTGCGGGATGCCCCCGAGGCCCGGTAAGCCTCTTCATCTAAAACCAAGGCGCAGATAAACGCTTCGTCTTGATGGGGCAGCCCTTTGCGAGAGCGGGTTTCCATCTTAAAACTTCCGCGGTTTTTTTCCGCTAACCCGTCAAAAAATTGCAGATAACTGATTACATTCATCGCGACCTCTCCTTCGCCTCTAAGGCGGAGTGTGGTTTACTTCTTTTAATAAGCATGCGATTTTAATGCCAAAGGGTGTAAATATTTAAAGACAGGGAAAATGCCGCAAAATTGGGATGTAATTATTGTAGGAGCAGGCCACGCAGGCTGCGAGGCGGCCTTGGCGGCGGCTAAAATGGAGCAAAACACGCTATTGCTTACCCAAAGCGTTGATCAAGTCGCGGCGATGAGCTGCAACCCGGCCATTGGCGGGCTCGCCAAGGGGCACCTGGTCAAGGAGATAGATGCCCTAGGCGGCGCCATGGGCTTGGTGGCCGACGCCACGGCAATTCAGTTTCGCACCTTAAACCAAAAAAAGGGGGCCGCCGTACAGGCGACCCGCTGCCAGTCGGATATGCTCGTTTACAAAACGGTAATGCGCCGCCGCATTGAAGGGCAAAACAAACTGGTTTTAAAACAAGCCGAGGTGATCGGCCTTTTAGAAGAGCGAGGCCGGATCAACGGGGTCTTGACCCAATTGGGAGAACAGCTCTCCGCCAAGACCGTAATCGTAACCACAGGCACTTTTTTCAACGGCTTGATCCATATTGGAGATCGCCGTTTCCCCGCTGGCCGGGCTTGGGATTTTCCCTCCCTGACCCTCCCGGAAGAGTTAAAATCTCTGGGTTTAAAAATGGGACGGATGAAAACCGGCACCACCCCGAGGCTCGACCGCCGAACCATCGACTTTAGCAAGCTGGAAGTCCAACCCGGAGAAAAGCCGATCAAACCCTTTTCCTTTTGGGAAACCTCCGTCCCCCTGCCCCAAGTACCCTGTCACATCACCTACACCGGGAAGGCCTCGCAAAAGATCATTGAGGACAATCTACACCGTTCCGCCATGTATTCTGGAGCGATTACGGGAATCGGCCCCCGCTATTGCCCGAGTATTTAAGATAAAATCCAAAAATTCCCTGATAAGGATCGACACCAGATTTTTTTAGAACCCACCAGCCTGCAATCTAACGAGATTTACCCCAACGGCATGAGCACCAGCCTACCCGTAGAGGTGCAGCTTGAATTCATGCGCTCCATCATCGGGTTGGAACAGGTGGAAATCGTACGCCCCGGTTACGCGATTGAGTACGACTTCATCCACCCCACTCAATTGAAATCCAGTTTGGAGAGCAAAAACCTCCCCGGTTTGTTTTTAGCCGGACAAATCAACGGGACCTCCGGTTATGAAGAGGCCGCGGCCCAAGGCCTGATCGCGGGGGTCAACGCCGCTTTGAAAAATCAAGAAAAAGAGCCCTTGGTCCTCCTGCGCAATCAGGCTTATATTGGGGTCTTGCTCGACGACTTGGTCAGCCAAGGCACCGAAGAGCCCTACCGGATGTTCACCAGCCGGGCGGAATACCGCTTGCTGCTGCGCGAAGACAATGCCGACGCTCGCTTAAGCAGCATCGCCTACCACTTGGGTCTGCTGGATGAAGCCCAATGGAGGCGCTTTCAAAACAAACAAGATTCCATCCACCGCCTGCACCGCCAGATCAAAGAGGTGAAACTCAACCCCACTCCCAAGACGATTGAGGTTTTAGGAGAGGAGGCCGCCGCTTTATTGCCCCATAAACTGGCTTTAAGCGAATTTTTAAAACGCAACCGAGCGACCATGAAGCTCGCTTTAAGTTTGCCCGATCAGGATTTAGGCCTGGAGAGCTATGACACCGCCGTGCTGGAGTTCGTTGAGACCGAAATCAAATATGCCGGCTATGTGCAACGACAAGAAACCCAAGTTAAAAAATATCTCGCCACGGAATCAATCAAGATTCCCGAGGATTTTAATTTTACCGCCCTTGCGGGGCTTTCTAAAGAAGTGATCCAGAAACTCAATGCCCAGCGACCTCAAAATTTAGGTCAAGCCGCCAAGATTAGCGGTATCACTCCAGCAGCCATTGTGATTTTGCTCGCGGCCATTGAAAGGAGAAGAAAGACATGAACTTAGAAGAAATATATCAAAAATTAGATCAAGATCAACGCATCAGTAAAGCAGAGGCTTTTTTTCTCTATCAAAAAGCGGACTGGCTCACCCTGGCCCAAAAGGCGCAAGCTCGCAGGGCGCAGAGGTTGGGCGCCAACTGGGCGAGTTATACCCTTTTTCGCGTCATCAACTACACGAATATTTGCAATATTGATTGCAGCTTTTGCAGCTTCAAGCGGCATGAGGGGGAGCAAGGGGCCTATGTCATGAGCCAAGAAGAGGTCTTGGCAAAGGTGAAGTCCACCCTGGAGTTGGGCGTAGGGCAGATCTTTTTGCAAGGCGGGGTTCACCCCGATTTGCCCTTTAGCTATTATACCGAGTTGCTGCGAGCGATTAAGGCGACCTACCCGGTGCATATTCGAGGTTTTTCCCCCGTGGAAATCCAATATATGGCGCAATTGGAAGGGCGACCCAGCTTGGGAATCATTCAAGAGTTAAAGGCGGCGGGGCTGGATTCCGTACCCGGCGCGGGGGCGGAGATTTTAGTAGAGCGGGTGCGCCAAATTCTTTCCCCGCAAAAATGCACGGTCGAAGAATGGGGGCAAATCTTAAAAGAATGTCACTCCCTGGGTTTACGGGGGTCGGCAAACCTGGTTTTCGGCAGCGTGGAAACCAAAGAGGAAATCTTTGAGCATTTAGACTTTATCCGCCGCCTGCAAGAGGATACCGGCGGGTTTGACAGCTTTATCCCCTGGACTTTTCAGCCTCAAACCAAAGCGTTTGAGGTCCAGAAGGTGCCCCCCCAAGAATACCTTAAAATATTGGCGCTCTGTCGTCTTTTTTTAGACAATATCGAAAACATCGAGGTTTCGGTCATGGTCCTCGGAAAGGAAATCGGAGAATTGGCCCTCGGTATGGGCGCCAATGATATCTCTTCTCCGGTGATCGAAGAAAAGGTACTGCGCAGCTACGGCACCAAGTCGGAAAACGAAGCTCAGCTATTGATTGAAGACGCCGGTTATCAAGCTCGCTATCGGGATTTCAATTACCAAAGCTAGCCGGTCAAACCCGGCAAAACCCGGGTTTAACGGTTTTAGGCGGGGAAGGGGCCCCATCCGCGCTTTACCCTGCTTCGTCTTTCCAGTGAATGCACTCCCCAGGGCAGGTGTCAATTTCTTCTTGCACCGCGTCTTCCGCAGCGCCTTCATGATCAATGACAGTTGCGATATCTTCATCGTCCATGGCAAAAACCTCCGGCAGGTTGTCGGCGCATTGTACGCAAGAAGTGCATTCGTCACGATCAATATAGATTTCCCTAGCCATATCACCTCATAGATTGTTCAGCCTATAAATCCAGACTGAATCAGGGTTCAAGGGGGAAAGAGCATCTCTCCCCGGTAAGTCGAAACCAAGATTGCGGAAAAAACCTTTTTTGAAAAGCGAAAAGTTGATAAAAGGGCATTTAAGCTAATTTTTTCAATAAAATCAGTCCGTTTTGCTTTTCTATTTCTTCGCGGTTTCTTTTCCACTGGTCATGCCCTTGGGGCCCCACCTCATTGGTGACCCCCAAACAGGCGTTCCAGCTTATATTTTTATTTTTACACGCCTGGGCTAAGCTGAAAAGCTCCATGTTTTCCAAGAGACAATTTTGTCGCTCCTCAATCCGCCTCGCTAGCTCTACATCTAGAGTCAACCCCAGCAAACAGGCAACGGAAACCTGAGGCAGACCCCACTGAGGGGGAGAGGCATGGCAAACCTGATCCTTCATCAAGCTCGGGTAGCGCGCCAAACCCATTTCGCAGGCCCCGTCCAAAAGCTTTACCTCTTTCACCAGGCAACTTTGCCCCACCTCGACCCCTGAATAGGGATAGGCCCCGGCAGTACCGACAAACCAGACCTCTCGGGTCTCGGGCAAGCTTGTCAAAAGCCGTTCCAAACCCTGGCCCGCGGCCATCCAACCCACTCCAACCGTGGCCAAGGCCAGGCCCTGGGGCTCTGCCCAGGCGTAGCCCGGTTGGGGCAGGGGCTCTAAAGCCTCGCGCAAGACGGCCAATTCAGAGGGGATGGCCGAAATGATCAGCTTCACAACTTCTCCAAATTGGTATAAATTTGCCTCTGCCGCCCGGCCCGTTGGATTCCCAACTCAATCAAGCGATGGATCAACTCAGGATAGGGGGTCCCCGCGATCTCCATCATTTTGGGATACATGCTAATATGGGTAAAGCCGGGCAGCGTATTGGGCTCATTGAGCCAGAGCTTTCCCCCTGGATCTAAAAAAAAGTCGATCCGCGCCAAACCGGAAAGCCCTAAAAGGCGAAAAAGCCTCTTGGCTTTTTCTTGGATTTCCAAAATCGTTGGTTTGCTCAAGTCGGGCTTTAAAATCAACTGACTGCCCCCGGTAATGTACTTTGCCTCATAGGAATAAAATTCAGCGTCGGGGATGACCTCGCCAGGATAACTGGCGATCAGCTCTCGATTCCCCAGCACGGCGACTTCCAGCTCCCGCCCAGCAATAGCCTGCTCCACCACCAATTTGTCATCGAAGCGAAAGGCTAAGTCCAAGGCTTGGTGGTATTCGGTTTCATTTCCGACCTTGCTGATTCCGATGGAGGAGCCCTGCCGGGCAGGCTTCACAAACAGCAGGCCCCCCAGCAACTCCTTGGCGTTGTCGTAGGTTAGGGGGGGCTCGCCGGCATAAAGGGTGACAAAGGGAGCGGTGGCAATCTCGGCGGAGAGGGCAATGCGTTTGAGCAGGTCTTTATCCATCCCAATGGCAGAGGCGCTGGAACCGCTACCGATAAAGGGAACCCCCTGCATCTCCAAAAAGCCCTGCATGGCGCCGTCTTCCCCCAAGGTGCCGTGCAGCACGGAGAAAACACAATCAATGCTGAGGCCGTTGAGCTTGCCCTTTTCGAGTTGCGCCTCCTCTAAATTGAAGCCCAACTGAATGGTTTTGGGGTCCTCTGGGTTTTGAATCAAGGGTTCCCCGGTAAACCAACGACCTTTTTTGTCGATCCCCACAAAAATCGGTTCATAGCGGTCTGTGGGAATAAACTTTTTCACGCTCAACCCCGAGAGCAAGCTCACCTGATGTTCACTTGATTGGCCCCCGCAGAGGATGAGAATTCGTTTTTTCGCGCTCATAGTTCTTTTTGGTAAACCAGGGCATCCTCCCTGGGTTGTTGATAATAGTCACGGCGCAGGCCCACTTGAAAAAAACCCAATCCCTCATACCAGGCTTTCGCTTGCCCGTTCGAGGCCCTCACCTCCAAAAACAGTTTATTGGCCCCCTGTTGCCTTAAGAGTTCAACTCCTTGACTCATCAAGGCACTCCCCCAACCCTGCCTTTGGTACTGGGGGGATACGGCAATTTTAATCAGCTCTGCCTCTCCCGCGTTTTGCGCAAAGAGGGCAAAGCCTTTAGAGGCGATCAGCAAAAGACATGCTCGCTGGAGTAAAAATGCCTGCCACAGGGGCTTTTCCCAGCGCTCCCCCGGTAAAGCTTCCCTTTCGATGGCCAAGAGCCGGTTCAGCTCGGCTTCAGTCGGTAAGCTTGCGGGGGCGAAAATTTTTCTCATAATTCAACTCCGCCTCACTGGCCCGAAGATAGATGGGCTCTAAGACTGAAATAAATGGGGGTTGCGCCTCGAATTCCCTTAAGGATTCCGCCAAAACCAAGGCATTGGGTTGACGGGCAAAACTAAAATCAGCCTTTGCCCCCTTGGCCTTTAGATCCAAACCCTTTTGCTCTAAAATCGCCAGCCCCGTGCCCACCACCAGGTCGCCCGGTTGCAGGGAGTCATACAGGTCTTGCGGGCTTAAGGCCTTGAGCGAACCGAGTTGCTGGGGAAAAGCGCCCGAGCAGTCGTAAAGCCCATGATAAAATTCGCCTTTATAGGCATTTTGCGCCACCTGCACCCTTTTTGGCCCAAAGGCGATGGTAGCGGCAATGACCTCTAAAAGCCCCAAACCATAACAGGGCACATTCAACCCAAGAGACAACCCCTCTGCCGTAGAGAGGGAAACCCGCAAACTCGTAAAGCTGCCCGGGCCTAGGCTGACAGCGATGCCTTGCAGTTGACCCTTGTCTTTTTTGCTCAACTCCAAGAGCTGGTCAATGGAACTTAAAAGGGTTTCTGAATTGTTGGCCGCGACCTCCAGCCAGATTAGGCCGAGGGGTTTGCCTTGGTCTAAGAGAGCCACCGAAACGGGATGGGTCGCCGCTTCGAGGCTTAAGATAAGTTGTTCTTTGAGTTTCATGTTTATTTTCCTTCAAGGGCATTGTGGTAAAAGGCCCCTAGGCTGTAAAGGGGATTTTATCCGTTGCTTGATTGGAACAAAGTCCCTAAAATATTCCTTTTGTATTCGAGGCTTTATGAACCCTACCGCAAAGGCGGTCTGCATTGCCCGTAATTATGCGGCTCACGCCGAGGAATTGGGTCATCAGGCCCCGCAAAAACCCATATTTTTTATCAAACCCGCCAGCGCGATGCGCCCCTTTGCCTTGCCGATCCGCTGGCCAACAAACCAAGGGGCCTGTCATTTTGAGCTGGAACTGGCCTGCTTCATGGGGAAAAAGCTGGTTCAGGCAGGCAGGCAAGAAGCGAAAGAGGGGATTGGCGGCTACGGTTTGGCTTTGGATTTAACCCTGCGGGACTTGCAAAAGCGCCTCCAACAAGCGGGGCGCCCCTGGGAGATGGCCAAGGCCTGGGATGGCAGTCTGCCCCTCAGCCCGTCCCTTCCCTTTAAGGATTTACCGGAGGCGGAAGATTGCCTCTTAGAATTGGAAATCAATGGCGAAACCCGCCAAAAGGAACGAACAAGCCGCATGATCACCCCTATTTTCGACCTCATCGCCCAAGCGAGCCATTGGTTTACCCTCAATCCAGGGGACATCGTCCTGACAGGCACCCCCGCCGGAGTGGGGCCCTTGGCCCCCGGGGATCAGATTACGGCTCGCCTGGCAGGCCAATGGGAATTTAAAACTCAGGTCGCGGATTCATGAAAGCCTTGGTGATTTTTTCGGGCGGGCAAGACAGCAGCACCTGCTTGGCCTGGGCCCAGCGCCGCTATGATGAGGTCGAGGCGATTACCTTTTTTTATGGGCAAACCCACGAGATCGAGATTCGCCAAAGCGAAAAGATCGCCACCGCCTTAGGGGTCAAGCAACATTTGGTGGATATCTCCTTTTATAAAAACATGGTGCATAGCGTGTTGACCGGCGACGCGGGAAAAATCGACGACCAACACCCCGACAACGCCCATCTGCCCGCGAGCTTTGTGCCCAACCGCAATGCCTTGTTCATCCTATTGGCTCATAGCTTTGCCCAAACCATCAAGGCAGGGGCCTTGGTGGCAGGGCTTTGCCAAACCGATTATTCGGGGTACCCCGACTGCCGAGAAAACTTTGCCAAAGAGATCCTCCACGCCTTAAATTTAGGCAGCGACCAAGCCATTGAGCTGATCACCCCCTTGATGCACCTCACCAAGGCGGAAACCTTTCAACTGGCTGAAACCGAAGGGGTATTGGACTTGGTGGTACAAGAATCCCACACCTGCTACCTCGGCTCACCCCGGCCCAATCCATGGGGCCGCGGCTGCGGCCATTGCCCAGCCTGCTTATTGAGAAAAAAAGGTTATTTTGAATTCATTACCCAAAAAGGAGCCTAAATGGCCATTGCCGAAGGAAAAAATTTTGCGTTTGACTCCCCCGAGCAAATCCGCGCCGATCACTTAGAAACCTTTGAGTTTTTCAGCCCGGACCAATACATTAAAACCGAAACCAACGAGTTCAGCGCGGTCTGCCCCTTTTCAGGCTTGCCCGACTATGGCGATTTGATCATCGAATACCGCCCCCGAGGGAACAAGTGCGTGGAACTCAAATCCTTAAAGTATTACATCGTCTCTTTTCGCAGCGTCGGCCTGTATCAAGAGGGGGTCACAAAACGCATTTATGAAGACCTAAAAAATCTTTTGGAAACCGAAGAAATCCAGGTCACCACCCTCTACAAGCCCCGTGGGGGATTTGTGACCACCTGTGTGGAAGGTTCGATGGAGCGGCCCAACCATGATTGAGATTTACTTCACCAACAGCCTGAGCAAAAAAAAGGAACGCTTTGTTCCCCTTGAGCCGGGTCGGGTCAAGATCTACAACTGCGGGGTCACCGTCTATGACCGTTGTCATTTAGGCCATGCCAGGGGCGCGATCAACTTTGATGTGCTGCGCCGCTTTTTAGAGGCCGTCGGTTATCAAGTAACCTATGTCAAAAACTACACGGATATTGATGACAAAATGATCGCCCGCGCCGCGGAGCGAAAGATCACCGTAGCGGAACTGGCCAAGGAAAACATTGCCCTGCATGATCGGGATATGGCGAGTTTGGGCATCCAGCCGCCGCATATCGCGCCCAAGGCAACCGAGCATCTGCCCGAGATCATCCAGATGATCGAGCGACTCGTCCAGGGGGGCCACGCCTATGCCGCGGGGGGGGATGTTTATTTTAAGGTGCGGAGCTTTGCCGCCTACGGCGAGCTTTCGGGCAAATCCATTGAGGATCTGATTTCCGGCCACCGAGTGGCCTTGGGTACCGAGAAGCAAGACCCCTTGGACTTTGCCCTCTGGAAGGCGAAAAAGCCGGGGGAACCCTTTTGGCAAAGCCCCTGGGGCGAGGGGAGACCCGGCTGGCACATTGAATGTTCCGCCATGAGTGAGAAATACTTAGGCGAGAGTTTCGATATCCATGCCGGGGGCTCGGATTTAATCTTCCCCCACCACGAAAACGAAATCGCCCAATCGGTTTGCGCCCACCACCAGCCCTTTGTCCGCTACTGGCTGCACAACGGCATGATTCAAATCCAGTCGCAAAAAATGAGCAAGTCCTTAGGCAATTTTGCCGCGATAGAAGATTTACTCCTGGTCTATGAACCGGAACTGATCCGTTTTTTCATCCTTTCCAGCCAATACCGAGCCTCCATTGATTTTTCCAAAGAAGCCCTACACAAGGCCTTAGAGGGATTGGATCGGCTTTATACCGCCTTGAGGAGCGCTCAAGAAAACCGGCCCCAGCTCCCCCCCGGCCCGGCCCCCAACGAATTAAAGCAGAAAAAAAAACAATTTTTTGCCGCTCTAGCCGACGACCTCAATACCCCCGCGGCCTTGGCCGTACTTTTTGATTTGGCGCGCGGCCTCAATATCGCGAGCGACCCCGCGACAGCGGGGCGGATTTTCGGGTTGCTCCAAGAGCTGGCCCAAGTTTTAGGCTTGCTGGAGCAAGACCCCTCCCTTTGGTTCCAACGCCCGAGAATTCGCGAGGGGAAGGAGCAAGGCCCCAGCGCCGCGGAGATTGAAAGCCTGATTCAACAAAGGATTCAAGCAAGAGCGGAAAAAAACTGGGCCGAGGCGGATCGCATCCGTGACCTTTTAAGGGCTCAAGGGATCGTGATTGAAGATCAAGCAGGAAAAACCATCTGGAAAAGGAAATAGCTTGAGCAAAGAAATTCTATACGGCGTCAATCCGGTGCGTCAGGCCCTCCAAGCCCAGCGACGAGAGTTCTTTTGCCTGGTTACCCGCCGGGGCAAAGTGAGCCCCCGCTTGCGGGAGTTGGTGGATTTGGCGAAGGCCAAAAAGGTAAGGATAAAGGAACTAGACCCCCAAGCCTTAACAAAGCTCTCCGGCTCCGAACAGCACCAGGGGGTTTTGCTCGAGTGCGGCCCTCTCCCAAGCCTCGACCTCTACGACCTGATTGAGCCTGGGCCCGAAACGAGCCTGATCTTAGCCCTGGACCAGATTGAAGACCCGCAAAATTTAGGGGCCTTGGTCCGTAGCGCCGCCTTTTTAGGGGCAAAGGGGATCGTTCACCTTGCCCACAAGGCCGCCCCCCTCAGCCCCGCGGCAAGCAAAGCCAGCGCCGGAGCCTTGGAAAGCTTTCCCCTCGCCTTGGTGGGAAACCTCGCCCATGACTTGGCGCGCTTGCGGGAAGAAGGATATTTTATCTACGGCGCTGACGCGGGAAAGGGCTCCCAACCTTATTGCAACCAAGTCAGGCAAGATAAGCTGGTCTTGGTGATGGGCAACGAAGGGCGCGGCTTGCGCGAATTGACGGCAAAACGCTGCGACGCTTTGGTGCATATTCCGGGGCAGCCGGGAACCGAGTCCTTGAATGTCTCAAATGCGGCGGCCATCTTGCTGGCCCATTTCGGCATGGTGGCTGGGGGGGGGGGAAGTCAAAAAGGGCCTAGTCACAAAGCGTGATCCCCTGTAATATTGGGATACTCTTTTGCGACCAAAGGATTTATGAAACATAAAGTTCTCTTGATCAATGGCCCGAACCTCAACCTTTTAGGGAGCAGGGAACCGGAGGTTTACGGTTTTGACACCTTAGAAGGGGTGGAAAATCGGGTCAAAGCGATTTTAACCCCAAAAGGGGTCGAGGTACTCTGCCACCAAAGCAACCAAGAAGGCTGGATGATTGATTTTATTCAAGACCAAGCCGACGCAAGCTACGCGATTGTCAATGCCGGGGCCTTGACCCACACCAGTATCGGCTTGCGGGACGCCCTCACCGGAGTGGGCCTCCCCTTTGTGGAAGTGCATATCTCGAATGTTCATGCCCGTGAAGAATTCCGCCAAAAATCCTACCTCTCCGATATCGCCCAAGGGGTGATTATCGGCTGCGGGGTAATGGGCTATGAATTTGCCGCCCAGTTGGCCCTACATCGTTTAAAGCTTGTTTAGCCCCCGTGCAATCCCTCCTTGATCAAACCTACCCTCAATTGGCAGAAACCTTAGCCAAAGAAGGGGAAAAATCCTTTCGGGCCAGCCAAATCTTTAACTGGCTTTATCAAAAACGAGTCGCAGGGGTTGAAGAAATGAGCAACCTTTCGCAGGGACTGCAAAACAAACTCAGCCAGAGCTTTACCCTAAAGCGGGAAAAACCGCAAAAAGCACAACAGGCAAAGGATGGAACCATTAAATTCCTCACTCCCCTAGCCGATGGGTTGCAGATTGAGACGGTTATTTTAAGGCATGGGGACCACAATACGGTTTGCCTCTCGACCCAGGTCGGCTGTGGAATGGGCTGCCGCTTTTGCCTCACCGCCAAGATGGGGCTGAAACGCGACCTCACCCCCGGTGAAATCGTTGCTCAGGTTTTAAACGCCTACGACTTATTGCCCCCTGGAGAAAAAATTCGCAATCTCGTGTACATGGGCATGGGCGAACCCTTTCACAATTACGAAAGGGTAATCCACAGCTTGATGATCTTCACCGACCCTCAAGGCTTTGCCTTCTCCTGGCGGCGGATCACCGTTTCCACCAGCGGGCTGATTCCAGAAATCATCCAGTTTGGTAAAGACCAACGAGCCAAGGCGAACCTCGCCATCAGCCTCAACGGGGTCACCGAAGAGGCGCGCCAACAGATCATGCCCATTACCAAAAAACATTCTTTAACCAAACTCATTCAGGCTTGCGAGGCCTATCCGGCAGAAAAAAGAGAACGGATCACCTTTGAGTATGTTCTGCTCCAAGGGGTCACGGATTCGCTTCGAGACGCCAAGGCCTTGGTGAAGCTTTTAAGCCGCGCCAAGGCAAAAGTGAACTTGATTCCCTTCAACCCCCACTCCGGCTTGGAGTTTGCGGCCCCGACCCCGGCTAGGGTGAAGGAATTTCAAGAATATTTATTAAACCATGGCCTGCCGGCTACCTTGCGCAGCCCGAGGGGGCAGGGAATCTCCGCTGCCTGCGGTCAGTTGGCGGCCCAAAGGAAAAAAGAAAATGAAACCGAAGCCGTCTAAAGAAGAGGCCTTAGCAGCCGTACGCACCTTGATTCGCTACCTTGGCGACGACCCGGAACGAGAGGGGTTGTTAGAGACCCCAGACCGGGTGATCCGCAGCTATAAAGAGATTTTTCAGGGCTACCAACAAGACCCGAAAGAAATTTTGGAAAAGCGCTTCTCCACCCGCAGCCATGAAATGGTGGTGCTTTCCAACATCGAGCTGTATTCCACCTGCGAGCATCACATGATTCCCTTTGTGGGGGCCTGCCATATCGCTTACCTGCCCAAGGATCAAGTGGTGGGAATCAGCAAGCTGGCTCGCTTGATGGAGGTTTTTTCTCGTCGTTTACAAATTCAAGAAGAATTGACCTACCAGATCGCGCAGGCGCTCTGCGACTTTGTGCAACCCAGGGGGGTGGCGGTGATGATCGAAGCCAAGCACATGTGCATGAGTTGCCGCGGGGTGGGCAAGCAGCACAGCAGCATGATCACCACCTGCACTCTCGGTGAGTTTGAAAGCAATCCCAGTTTGAAAAACGACTTTTTTCACCTCATCGAAAAGGGGCGAACAGCGAGCTGAGACAGGTTGCACGCATGCCTTGGGGTTTCACTTTTATTTCACTTAAGTTTAACTTGTAAAGCGCAATTGGCCTTAAATATAATGACCTTACCTTTCAACCCGAGGCAAGATGAGCATTGTATTTCAGGTGACCCAACTCCCTCACGAACTCAGGCAGTGGTTATATATGTTGATCTGGAGATTGATTAAATGCGATCACTGGATCTCTATCGCAGAGATGGATGCCTTGCACGAGGCCATGCGCTGGGTGCGGAAAAAGGACATGGAAAAACTCGCTCAAAAGCTCAGTAGCGACTTCCCCTTAGAGCCCCCAAGCGGGATTTCCGATGAGCAGGCAAAATTAATGTGGATGGAGATTGTACGGGTTGCCGCTGTGGATGGAAAAGTATCCCTCGCGCAGATGTGTTTGATTGAACAGGCAGGCCGGGTTTTGGGGTTTTCGGAAGCAGCGATCCTCAAAGCCCTGGGTTTGGCCGAAAAGTTAGCGAAAAAAAAGCTCAAAGAATTGTTGCGGAAACCCAACAAAGCAAATTTTTTCCGCCGCTTGGACGACCTCGATTACGACCCGACCGGTCAAAGAGACCTAAACCTCCTGCTCTTTCGCTTTGGCACCCCCAACCGAGTCTATGTCTAGCTCTAAGGGGCGCTCCCTTCTTTTTGCTATTGCCCCTTCAGCCAAGCGGCGCGATAAGCGGGAAAAATTTGATCCTCCAGGATTTTGTTGATTTTTGTCGAAGCGCTCTTTAACCCCTCTTTTCTAAAAACACCGGCCGCGCGAATCACCTCCGCATCCACTTGCCTTAACCCAGGGGGGAGTTTTAAAGGCCCCCGCAGGGCCCGTTGCAAACTGCCGGGGCCATAATAGGCCTGATCCCCGGCCAGCCAAAAACCCCAATCCCCAAAACTGGGAATGGCTTGGTGCAGGGGTAGGGTTTCAAAACCGGCGGCCCGCAAGGTGCGCCCGATGAGTAAAAAGGCCTCCTTGGCAAAGGCGGGACTGGTGGACTGTTGGATCATCAAACCGCCAGGGTTGAGCTTTTCTTTCAAGGCTTGGTAAAACTCCAGACTGTAAAGCTTCGACAGGCTGGGGCTGTTGGGGTCTGGAAAATCCAAAATCACCGCGTCCCAGCTTCCCGGTAGTTCGTGCACAAACCGGTTCGCGTCTAGGTTCATCAAGCGTACCACCCCTTTGACCTCTTTTTTCCGACGAAAAAACCCCTGCCCCTGCATGGATAGCTCGACCCGCTCCCCAGGAGAAACCCCCTGCGGGTTTAAGATCGTCGCTTGTTGCAGGCTCCCTTGGTTGAGGCGCACCAAGTCGGGCTGGGTGGCGGCAAGCTTCGTCATCGCCGGGTCTAAATCCACCAAGGTGATTTCAGTCAACTGAGGGTATTTCAGCAACTCCCGCACCGCTAAGCCATCGCCCCCGCCTAAAACCAAGACTCGTTTTGCCTCTGGAAGCAGACCCAAAACAGAGTGCACTAAAATTTCGTGGTAAATCCCCTCATCCGCGCTGGAAAATTGCAGGTGTCCGTTGATGTATAGACGAACCTCCCCCGTTTTTCGCCTGGTCATCACCAACCGTTGGTAGGGGGTGCTGGCGGTAAATACGATGGGGTCCGAGTAGAGTTTTTGCTCCAAGGCGATTTGCAGCGGCTTGGACTGAACAAGGCCGCCCCCTAAGGTAACAAGGGTCAACAAGATCAAACCCAGGTGCGGTTTGGCCCGGCCCTGGCAAAAAAGCCCCCAGGCGAGCAAAGCGACTAAAGCGTTGAGCATCCCTAAAAACAGCCCTACTTGCAAAAAATCAAACCAAAGGGGCAGGACCAACACCCAGAGCAAGGCCCCCACAAAGGAGCCGAGGTAATCCATTTTTAGAATCCAGCCTAGGTTTTCTTTTAAACTGGGGAGTTGCGTCTCGTTGAGGCGGGTAATGAGAGGGATTTCTAAACCAATTAAAAACCCCACCAGAGAAACCAACAAATAATGGGCCGGTAAAAAAAAGTCGTGGGCATTGCCAAAAAACCACAGACTCAAGCCCGGCCCCAGCCCACCCAATAACCCCAAAAGAAGCTGCGCCTCCACTAAGCTCGGGCCTAAGCGGTGATCCTTCACTCTTTTTTGCCAGTCCGCCCCCAAACCCATGCAGGCCATCATCAAGCCGATGGTAATGGCCCATTGGCGAATCGGGTCGCCCAAAACATCACTGGCGAGCTTGGAAAAGGAATATTCATAACTGATCCCCGTCACCCCCACGGTAGCCATGATAAAACCCAGCAGCAAGGCTAGGGCTTTCGGGTGGGTCATGGTTGACTTTGCAAGAGGTTTTCGGGGTTCCACTTCACCCCTTGCCAAGCGGCAATTTCAAAGAGCCAATGTTGGCTCAATCTAAAAAGAGAGGCAAAGGCCTTTTGCCCCGCCTCGTTGGGGGGGGGGAGCAGGTTCAGGTAGTACCTTTGATCTTCCTTGCTCCCTTGGCTGTAAACCTCAAAGGCCAAGCCCCCCCCCGAAAAGAGGGTGAGCAAGGCCTTGGCTTGCAGCCGAAGCTTCAGTTGCCCCATTTTCGCCCTCGGTACGGCGTCGAGTAGGGTGAATTGGCTTAAGTCTTGGAGCAGGGTTTCAACCTCCGCTAAGCTGACTTGTTGTTGATTTTTTTCTAAAAAAGGGTCCTCTTTTGTTTTGCGAGCTAAACTCAAACGACTTGGGCCTTTTTCCAGTTGCAGGCTTTGCACCTGGGCCGGATCGAGTCGCAAGAGCTGGATCCGCATCCAATCTTCGGGCATGTAGGCGATCTCGAAATGCTCTTTTAAAAGATAAATCTTCGACTCCTGAGCAAAGCGGACATACTGCCCCCCTGCCGCTCCACTAGAACTACTGCGGTCTTTACCAAAGAGAATCTCCACTACAGGGTCACTCCCTTTAAAAAACCGCAAGGCCATCCCAAAAGAGCTTTCTGTGGAATCTGTGGGGGCTAAGAGGTCGAAATCCGCAAAGCGGGTCGGGTCTTGGCTCACCATGGCCGAGATCGGGATACTGCTCAAGCGGTCTAAAAGTTGGAGCAGCTTTTGCTTATTGACCGGAAACCCTTCTTTCTGCTCAATCTTCCACTCCTCCCCCTCTTGTCGCAAGGTGAGGCGCAGCGCCCCCTTTTCAATCACGATTTTATCAATCCCCTCGACTAGACCGGGCTCGATTAAGGCCTCCCCCACCCTAGAGTCAACCCTTACCGAGTGGCTCCTCGTTATCCATTGACTCATGGCGGCAAGCCCTAAGGCGGTGAGGGTGATTAAAAAAAGCTTTTGCGTTGAGATCATTTTGCCTTTTTAAACTTGCCGAAGCGGTAAAGATAAAGCATTGCGCCTGCGATAACCAGCAAGAACGGCATGAAAAGCAGATTGAGCCAAATGAGCCCGTTGGTCGAGCTTTCAATATCTTGGCGCAAGAGTTTACGGATTTCTCGGAGTTCGCTGCGGGTTTTCTTTTCTTCTTGATGAAAGTCTTGGATTTTTTCCAATTGCTCTTTGCTTAAACTCGGCTGAACCTCCGCGTCGCTTTGGGAGAGGGATCGCAGTTTACCTTGCAAATCATTGAGCTTGCTTTCTAAACGAGTTTGCGCCTCCTGGTAACGGGTTTGCGCCTTTAAACTCAGCTCTTCAAAATGGGTAAAGGGCCGCTGAAATCGGCCCCGGGCGCGAATCTCCAATAGTTCTTCCGCCCCACCTAAAAAATCAACCAGATTGACGAAAAAAGCGAGATTGTCATTGCGCGCTTGGGCGATAACCTGGCCTAAAAGCTGAATTCGCTCGACGGCAAAAGGATCAGAGAGAAAGTCCACATCGGTCAGCAAAAACACCTGCGCCCCTGGTTTCGACTGGGCGATGAACTCCCCCTCACCATCTAAAGGCCCCTCAAAAGCGCTTTTGAATTTCCCCTTGAGCAGCCCGGCAAGGTAATGCCGCTTCCCATCCGCCTTGACTCGCTTGTTCAAACCCATCACGGGGGTGAAGGGGATTAGGTAGCTTTCGATTAGCCCCGCTTCGGCGCTGGCGGTGATTAAGGGAATCAGCTCTAAGGGGCTGTCTTGCTTTAAGCGAAAACTCCCCGGCTCGATAAAGAGGCCGTTTTTCAGCCCCTTGGTGGCAATCAGCTCTTGATTAAAGGCCTCTTTGCCCAGTTGCTGCCAGAGATAAAAGGGGACCACGCCCAAACCGCTGGCCTGTACCCG
The DNA here is from genome assembly GCA_024275165.1 of bacterium. Lineage (GTDB taxonomy): Bacteria > SAR324 > SAR324 > XYD2-FULL-50-16 > XYD2-FULL-50-16 > JAJRZQ01. Next base: position 30,176 of record JAJRZQ010000004.1, read on the forward strand.
GGCCGGGCGCAAAGGGTCGCCTAGAATCTTGTGACTGTCGTATTCCACCCCCCACGCCTGGAGCAGCTTAGGCAGATCGCTCGCAGCGTTGCCCCTGCGGCCTAGTTTTTGCGCGAATTTAGCCACCTGATCAATCTTCGCGCTGGGGTCGAGCGATAAAATCAACTTCCCTCCCGACATGAGATATTGATCTATGGCGTACTGGGCCGCTTCGCTCAACCCCTTGGGATGAACGACCCATAAAAGGGATAAGTCAGGGGGAAGGCTGGGGGAAGCTAAATCGAGGTCTAAAATCTCAAAGCTTTTTTCCAACTCATGAATCACCGCCCAGGGGGCTTGCCCCCTTTGCCCTTGCGCGCGGCTCACCGGGTCGGGAACGGAACCCAAAAGGGGCAGGCTGCTGAGCAGGCCCAAGCGTTTGCCCCCTTTGCGGGTCACCTGCGTAATGAGCTGACTGATGTCATATTCTAGGTACTCTTCCCGCCTGGGGTCTAAAAAAGGGAGGACTGCTTCTTGGTCTTCCAACAGGGCGACCAACCCCAAATAAAAACTCTCCCCGGCACCCATCTCCGCACCGGTCAATTGGTAGCGGTTGGCCCATTCCTCCGCGTCCGAGTCGGGCTTGGGGTTGACTTGCTCTACAATGATTTTCCCCGGGGCCAAGGCCTGGTATTCTCGCAATAACTCCGCCACCTTTCTCCCATAGTTTTTATATTGCAAGGGGACTTGGGTCGCGTCTTTGGAAAAGTAAAACTTTAGGGTGACCGGTTTTTCAAGGTGTTCCAACAGTTTTTCACTGCCCTTTGAAAGGCTATAAAGCCCCTCTTGGGTCACATCCCAGCGAAAATGAAAGGCGCCGGCAATCAAATTGACCGCGGCGATGAGCAGCAAAACGAAAAAAATATTGAGGCTGGTGAATTGGAATTGGGGTTTCATAGGGGGCCTACTGCGCTTTTTTTGCTTCTAAGATCATGGCGTTGATCACCAACCCCCCAATCATGATCGAGAGGAAAAAAACCAAACTGCGGCTGTCGATCACGCCTCGGGTAATGGAATTGTAATGGGTGGAAAAGGAAAAACCGCTGATGGTTTCCGTAACAATGACCCCCAGCCAGGGCTCTAGAAAATCAGTCAACACCCCCCAACCCAAAAGAACCAGTAAAAAGCAAATCATCACGCTCACCACAAAAGCAATGACCTGATTGCGGGTTAAGCTACTGATCACTAAAGTGATGGACAAATAAGCCCCCGCCATCAACAGGCTACCTAAATAACTCGCTAAGATCACGCCTCCATCGGGATTGCCGAGAAAGTAGACGGTCAGCACCATGGGAAAGGTCAAAAACAAAGCCAAGGCGATAAAAGCCCAGGCCGCGAGAAACTTAGCGATCACCGCTTGGGCAAGCCCAATGGGTAAAGTAAAGAGCAACTCAATGGTGCCTTGACTGCGCTCTTCTGCCCAAAGCCCCATGCCCACAGCAGGAATCAAAAAAAGATACAGCCAGGGGTGAAAGAGAAAAAAGGCCTCTAGGCTCGCTTGATTGGCCTCAAAAAAACGGCCCAAAAAAAAGGTGCTGCCCACCGTAGCGAGCAGAAAAATAATGATGAACACATAAGCGACGGGGCTATAGAAATAACTCATCAACTCTTTTTGAAACAGAGCTTTCATGGGCTCTCTCCTAAAGTAATTTCACGAAAAACCTCATCGAGCTTTCCCTTTTCTAAATATAGTTCCAAAAGATGAGCATGGTAATCAAAAAGCAGGTGATTCACCGCCGCTAAGAGATTCTCCCCCCCCTGAGGGCGCAGAATCAAAATGGAACCCTGAACAATCCGCACCTCGGCAACCTCTGGCAAACTATTCAACTTCTCTACCAACTCTGGGGGAACCGCCCCCTCAAAGGTGATGCGGATTTCATTGTGGTGCCTTGATTTTTGCAGTAATTCTAAAGGAGTACCGTTAAAAACGATACGCCCTTGGTGGATCACAATCGCCCGATTGCATACCGCTTCCATCTCTTCTAAATTATGGGTAGAAAGGATCACCGCCTTTTGTGGGGCCATGGAACGAATGAGCTTTCTCATCTCTTGTTTTTGATTGGGATCGAGCCCATCGGTGGGTTCATCCAAAATCAAAATCGGCGGGTCATGCACCAAGGCCTGGGCAAAGCCCACCCGTTGGCGGTAGCCTTTCGATAGGGTACCAATCGTTTTGTTTTGTACCTCGGTTAAACCGGTTTGCTCCATCACCCGCAATAAATGGGTTTGGAGTTCTTTGGCAAAAAGGCCCCGCGCCTTGGCGATAAAGCCTAAAAATTCCTTAACGGTCAGGTTTTTATAACTGGGGCTGCTTTCGGGAAGGTAGCCGATGAGTTGTTTCACCGCTAAAGGCTCCGCGCTCACCTCCTTGCCCTTAATCCAGGCCTGACCGCTGGTGGGGGTTAAAAATCCGGCCAACATCTTCATGGTGGTCGATTTCCCCGCCCCGTTGGGGCCTAAAAAAGCGAGTACCTCCCCCTGGGCCACCTCAAAGCAAATCGAATCCACCGCCACCAGCCCCGCAAATTCCTTGCGCAATTCTTCTACCTTAATCATGGACTTTTTCGCTTAAAGGATGGAGTATTGTTCCCTATCTTAAAAAGGCTGCCGCAGTTTGGCAAGGGGAAGGTCGCAAAACTAGCAGGGAAAAGGATTGACGCTATTTATCCGCGCCTGATAGGCAAAGGAAGAAACCAACTCATCCGAGGCTGCCTTTGTCTTTAGAACGATTTATCGCCACCCGCTATTTAAAAAGCCCTCGCAGCGACAAAAGCCTCTCCTTCATCACCGGAATTTCAATTTTTGGCGTCGCCATGGGAGTGATGACCTTAATTGTGGTCTTGAGCGTCATGAACGGCTTTGAGCGCGACCTAAAAAGAGCCTTGCAGGGGGCGAACGGACATTTAATTCTCCAGTCTTATTCTGGGATGCCTTGGGGAGAGGAAAAAGAATTTTACCGCCCCTTAAGAGAGCACCCCGGCATTGAGGCTTACGCCCCCTTTGCCACCAGTCAAGCTCTCTTAATGGGGCCGGGCAAGCCGCAAGGCGCTTTGATCAAAGGCATTGACCGAAAAAAAGAACCCCTGGCCAGTCAACTCATTCATTTTTTACGCCTAGAGAGCTTTTTGGTCCGCCGCGACAATCGGGTGCAAGGCCAAGCCAATGAAAACCAGCAAGTCTTGGCTCAAAAAATTTTGCAAGGCTTGCCCCCCCATGAAGTCGCAAGCCGAGACGACCAAGGCAAAATACGGCCCCAGCGGCTGGCGGGCATCATCTTAGGGAGTCAGCTCGCCAGAAACCTAGATGTCGATATCGGCGGCTTTGTGACCTTGGTCAGCCCCGCGGAACGCATGACCCCCTTTGGCCCCATGCCCAGAGCAAAGAAATTTGTGGTCGTGGGTTTGTTTGAATCCGGTTTGATGGGCTATGACGAGGTCTTGGCCTTAGTGGATCTTTCCGTTGTACAGGCCTTGGAAAAAAGTCCGGGGAAAATCGGAGGCCTGACCATCCGCGTCAAACCAGGAGCAGACCCCGACGAAGTGCAAAAAGATTTACAAGAAGCTTACCCCTTCCCCTTTCATGTGACCAGCTGGAAAGAGCAAAACAAAAACCTCTTTGCCATGTTCCGTTTAGAAAAAATCGGGCTCGCGGTCGTCTTGACCTTGATCATCCTCATCGCTGCCTTTAACATCATTTCCAGTCTGGTGATTCTCGTGAAGGAAAAAAGGCGGGACATCGCTATTTTAAAAGCCATGGGGGCAACCCGGCAAAGCATTCAAACCCTCTTTTTCTATCAAGGGGCGGTTATTGGCTTGACGGGAACGGTGATCGGCGAGATTCTAGGGACTTCTATTTGCTGGGTCTTAAGTCATTTTGAGGTGATTGAAGTACCTGCCGGGGTTTATGTGGGGAACCGCATTCCGGTACATATGGAATTTTGGCAGCTCAGTTTAATTGGAGTTGTGTCTTTGGTGATTTGCTTCAGCGTGACCCTCTGGCCCGCCAAAGGAGCCGCAGACTTAGACCCCGTTGAAACCCTGCGCTATGAATAGCCCTCTGATTGAGACCCGCGCCTTAAAAAAGTATTATCAAGAAAAAGGTGGTGAGGTTTTAAAGATCTTAAAGGGAATCGACCTCGCCTTGAACCCGGGAGAGGCGCTGGGGATTCAAGGCCGCTCAGGGAGCGGCAAGAGTACCCTCTTGCATTTGTTGGGCGGCTTAGATCAACCCACCAAGGGAGAGGTTTTATTCCAAGGGCAAAACTTAGCGCAAATGGAAGCCAACGAACTCAACCGCTACCGGAACGAACAAATTGGTTTTGTCTTTCAGTCGCATCATTTACTCGGTGATTTTTCCGCCTTGGAAAATGTCATGATTCCCGCTCTGATCCAGGGTAATAATCCGCCAGAGGCTAGGGCTAGAGCCAAGGAACTCTTAGAACGAGTGGGCTTGAGTGAACGAATCGAGCATCGACCCGGCGCTCTCTCGGGGGGAGAGCGCCAACGGGTGGCCATTGCCCGCGCCTTGGTCAATCGGCCCAAACTGCTTTTATGCGATGAACCCACAGGTAGCCTGGATGTAGTTACAGGCAAACAGGTGGCCGACTTGTTGTTTGAAGTCAGCCGAGATGAGACCACCAGCCTGATTTTGGTCACCCATAGCCAGGAACTGGCACAGCGTTTACAACGACAAATGGAACTGCGACAAGGTGTTTTGCAACTACAAAACGAATCGAGACCATGAGATTTCCCCCCCCCCGCCGTTTTTCAACCCTTTTTTTGGCCCTAAACCTTTTTTTCACGCTTTTAGTCTATCCGGACCTCCTTTCTGCCGCAGCCCCGAACCGGATTATCCAGATTGACGCAAAAGGCCTTTCTTTAATTGATAAGGGAACCATTTTCAGCACCATTCAATCCCACATCGGCGGAGAACTCACCCAAAAACAGGTTTCTCAAGATATCCAAGCTCTCTTTGAACTCGGATTCTTTGCCGATATTGATGCCAGGGTGGAAAAAACATCTCCAAAGCAATATCGCTTAATCTTTCATTTCAAAGAAAAACCACGGATCCGCAAACTTCGCGTTAAAGGGGTGCATAAAATTGGAGACAAAAAGTATCAAGAGGCCTTGCAGGTTTTTGAAAAAAACATGCTCGACTTAAGCCGGGTACGGACGGACCTACAAACCTTTAAGCAGATGTATCGGGAAAAGGGGCTTTACAATACCGAGATCAACTATACGGTTACCCCCGCGGGAAAAGGTTGGGTCGATTTGACCTATGTGATTCAAGAGAGCCCGAAAATCTATCTCACCGAGATTAAAATAACGGGAAGCAAGTTCTATTACCCCTTGGATATCGAGCGCTTGATGCAATCGGCAGAGGTGGATTGCTTTTCTTGGGTGAATGACTCGGGGGTTTATTTTGAAAATAAAATCAACGCGGACTTACAAATCATTGCCCAAGCTTACATGAAAGAAGGCTTTATCAAGGTGCAAATTGACAAGCCAAAGGTCACTTTAGTGAAAGCGAGGGACTTTAATAAAGTGATCGTAGAGTTGCATATTGAAGAAGGCGCCCGCTACTATACAAATAAGCTCGAATTTCATTCCGAGGACGGCTACGACCTGCTCTTTAAACCCAAAGAGCAACTGGAAAAGCTCCAACTCAAAAAGGGCGAGCCCTTCAACCCCTTTAAGGAACAAAAAGATCAATTCAACTTAAACCAGATCTATCTAGAGCAGGGCTACGCCTTTGCCCGCGTGCGTGCTGTACGCCGCCTTGATGAAAAGACAAAAAAGGTGAATGTCGCTTTTTTGGCGACCCGTAAACACAAGGCCTATATCGGTCGCGTGGATATTCGGGGAAACTATGAAACCCAAGATTATGTCGTCCGCCGTGAATTGGAAATCCACGACAACGAACTCTTCAACGGAGTTAAATTGCGTGAAAGTATGACCAATATCAATAGATTGGGTTACTTTGAGGCCAGAGGCGGAATCGGCTTTGAGCGAGAACGGGGCAGCAACGAGAACGAAATCAACTATGATATCAACCTCTATGAAGCCCAAACAGGAACCTTTTCCGCCAATCTTTCTTATTCCGCCTTGAGAGGCATGGCCTTACAATTCAGCTTAAGCAAAAAGAACTTTTACGGTACCGGTAAAACCCTAAGACTATCCCTGCAAAAAGAACAAAGGGGGGATACCCTCTTTAATTTTTCCATGGTGAACCCCTACTTCTTCGATACCGAGGCGATCAACAGTTTCTCTTTGTTTCGATCCTATGTTACAGATCCAATCTATTCGACTCGCGCTACCGGCGTAAGTCTCGGCTGGAGCTATCCCTTGTGGAAAAAGCTTTACGGCTCTGCCCGCTATGGCTACAAACGAGAAACCTATGAAAACATCAGCGAAGCGGGGGTTACCTCCTTGCGTGGAGCCGAATTCAATATCTATCAATCCATGCGTTTTGGCTTGATCTATAATACCGTGGATAACCCGATGTTCCCCAGTGAAGGGGGGAACTCCCAATTTTTTGTAGAGCGTTTTGGCGGACCCTTTGGAGGAACCATCGACTACCAATCCACCACCTTGGTCCACAGTCAATATCAGTCCTTCAACGCAGATCAAACCATTGTGGGAATGGCTCGCTTTAGCAGCGGCATCTTGACTAGAACCAGCTCAACTCAAGAAATCCCTCTGCTCCAGCGCTACCGCAAAGGCGGCATTACCAGCATGCGCGGTTATGATTACTATGAAATGCAAGGGGCTACCAGCCAAAACATCGGCACCCCCTTTTCCATCAGTAAAGCCTACCCCTATCAAGGTGATTTTTCAGATTGCGCCGCTACCCCCGGCTGCTCGGGTTTAAGCAACAGTAAAGACCCAAACCGGATTTATTGGGAAGAGCATATCGGTGGGAACCTGTATCGTATTTTAAACTTAGAACTCCTCTTTCCCTTAACCCGCGAGGGGAAAAACGTAAGAGGCGTGTTCTTTTATGATATCGGAAATGTATGGAGCGAAGATCGCTTATACCGCATTCGGGGAATCGAAAAAGACCTCAATAACTATCGCCGGTCAGCAGGCTTTGGAGTTCGGTTTATCACCCCCATGGGGGTGATCCGCTTTGAATACGGGGCAAAGTTGGATAAACAGCCTAGAGAAAGCCCGAGTAAATTTGAGTTCAACATCGGTGGGTTGTTCTAAGGCTCCCTTTGCTGCCCTCGGCTTTTACAAGCGCTCATCAGAAAAATCCGCCTTGAGCAGCAAACCCATACCTCGAGCCAGAAAGATGTAGAACCTCACCAGCCGCCGCAGGCTACGCCATAACGCCTACCCCCAAAAACTCAAAAACCTAGCTTTTTCACCACCTCTAAGGTAATATTTTATCTTCCCGCTACCCTGAAAAACGAAAAGTCAATGCGCAATCATCCAGCTAAAACTAAGGAAACTCTGAAAAACGCGGAGTTTCCCAGCAAGGCAGGGATGCCTTGCCAAATCAAAAAGTGATACTTATTGATTCGCGTTGAGATTGTGGATTTTATTCACAACCGAAAAGACTGAAAAACTCCAAGGAGGGAGTTTTTCAAAGGTTCCCTAAATTAAACAAGTCGAGGTAAATTCGCCCCTCAAGATACAACTCAAGGTGCCTGGGCGATTTTAAACTGATATGGAGCAATTTATACAGGGGCAAGATCCAAAAAAATGGCGGATCATGATTATCGATGACGACAAAAAAAGCCTCCACGAGCTGACGACTTTCTTTTTACTCCATGGCTTTGAGGTTTATGCCAGCCACCATGCTTTAGTGGCTTTGCGGGTCTTTCAGCTTTTCCCTGCTGATTTGGTGATTACCAATCTGTTTATGCCTGAGTTAGATGGCGTTGAATTGATTCAGAGCATGAAAGCCATTCAAACCAACACTCACTTTATTGTAACCAGTGTACGGGAAAAGTCGGCGAATCTAGATTTCATGCAGATCAGTCGTGATGTCGGCGCGGCCTACGCCTTAAAAAAGCCAGTCAATTTACCGCATGTATTCGCCAAGGTGGTCCAGCTGTTAGGCTCGGCAACAAGAGGCACGGCCTCTTAATCGAGGATAAAAAAAAGCCGCCTAAGCGACTTTTTTTCTCTCAAAAACCCCTTTAATCCCGCTGACCGCCCAAAAGGTACAACAAATGAACAAAGAGATTTAAAATATCCACATACAACGCAAGCGTCGCTGAGATGTACTCATCTGTGGGGTAGCGTTTTAAAATGTTTTGGGTATCATAAAGAATAAAACCACTAAACAAAAAAACCGCAAAACTGCTGAACAAAAAACTAGCGGCAGAGGAATGAAAGAAAAAGGCATTGAGCAAGCCCCCAAAAAACAAAACCATCAACCCCACAAAAAGCAATCCCGAAAGAAAGCTTAAATCTTTTTTGGTAAAGATCGCGTAAAGCGACAAGCTGACAAAAATCACCGCAGTCAAGGCCGCGGCTTGACCCGCGACATGCTGATAGGTATAAATCATCGGCGCGATCGTCACCCCCGTCAGCCCCGTAAAGCTAAACAGGGCAATGAGCCCCACACTGGCTTTATGGCGGGCCCAAAAAACAAAAAAGATAGCCGCAAACTCTAAAAGAATAAAGAGAAACTGCGCTTGGAAAACAACTTGCAGCAAAGCCTCATTACTTAAAACCAAAGTGGCGGCGGAAAAAGCGACTAAAATGCTTAAGGTCAAGAGACCGTAGATTTTCTTTAAAAAACTCAGCCGCTCCCCGACCGGGGCGTGAGCGGCAACATGATAGGCTGAATAAGATCCCATGGGTTCCATAAAACTCCTCTAGATGGACTGAATGATTCTATTGTACTGCGAAGTACAGACTCTTGGCAAGGGACTACGGGCAAAAACCCTATCTATAGGTATAACTGGTCACAACATAGGCCGCTGTTCCCTGATCATTGAGGTCATAGGGAATGCTGGAAATCAAGAAATCGTTGCTGTCGTATTGGTACAGGGTGTACCCCGCTTTCACGGCTTGCCCGGCGCTCACCGTATAGTCTTGTTTCTTGGTCACCGCGCCTTTGGAATTATAGGTGTATTCGGTTTGCCCCGTTAATTCGGCGGCAGGGCCGACAAAAGTATAGGTTTGCACCACCAAGGGCTGCATAAAGGCATTATAGGTTGTGGCGGTGGCTGCGCTGGGGCTGGAAGAAACGGTAGCCCCACTGCAGGGAAAGGTGGTTTGCGTTATTTTTTTATAGGTTCCTGAGCTGCTTGTCAGGGTTTCATAGGTTTTGTCATAGTTTGCCCCGGTGCAGGTTTCATTGCCCGTATTCGGGTCGACGCTCACCGCCCTTAACTGGGTCAAGCGGCCCTGAGTATCACGGGTATAGGTGGTTTTTGCCGTCACCTGCCCCGAAGTGTTTTTGACCTGATAGAGGGTAATTTGCCCTTGAGCGTCTCGGGTAAAAAGCTCAACGCTGGCTAAACTCGCTTTCCCACTCGCGACCGTATAATTATCGATCTCAGCGACAAAGCCGTTTGCGTAAATTTGCACATTCTGCTCAATCAGGGTTTTTGTACTCCCTGTCATATTGTATTTTTTTACGGTGTAACTCGATTTTTTGCTGAAATGATAATCAGTATATAAAGTGGTCTCAACTTGCTGCCACACTAAACTCGTTTCATCGGAATAAAGGGAAAGGGTTTGCACCAGGGTATTTTTGGCTATGTCCCCCGAAGCGGCAAGATATTTGGCTTTTGTCGTCACTCGCTTCACCACCGTTGCCCCATTCGCGGTGCCGAAACTATTGTTCGTAAAATCAGCCAAGGCCCCAGCCGCGTCATAATTTCGCTCTTCCACCTGTTCGCTGTCGAGGGTGGCGCTCACGCTCAGAATAATCTTGGTATTGGTGATGCCTGTAATGGTACTGTTGACCCCACTGCGTAAAATGTAATTCTCTATAAAAAACTCCGCGCTACTTCGGGGGTCGGACGCAAAATTATAACTCTTCACCGTGGAAAGCGCCCCGGCGGTATCATAAGCGGTTTCTATATAACTTTCCAAAAGCCCGGTCTGGGCATTGTATACGGCCTGGTAGGTATCGGGTTTGACCGGAGGCACCTCAACGCCCGAAGCGCTGTAATTGGTCCGCTTCATCGAGAGAATGTCCGCGGGGCGCAAGGCCCCGGTAAATGCTTCATTATAGGGCAAAGTCCCATCGCCATAGGGCCCAAAAAAACGAAAGGAGAGGGTGGTAATCGGCAGGGGGTTGGCAAAGGTTTGAATACCGCTGATCACCCGATTGCCCCCTTCCAGAAAAAAGCTCGGCTCTTCCCACCCCCAATGATTGGCGTCAAAAGCCTGATTGGCCATTAAGCTCAACTTAAAGACCCCTTTCAGGCGATTTTTCGGACCATAGTTGTATTTGATTTCTTTGGCAAAGTCAGAAATCAAGGCGGAAGCAGCTAAATTATCGCTCAATCCGTTGTCCTTCCTACAGCCCCCCAAAAGGGGCAGAACCAAGACAAGGAACCATAGGATTTGCGGCTTGCCTTTCATCATAACCCCACCGCAATCGTCAAAAGGATTTGATTTGCCCCCGTGGCAAGTGGAATGTCGGTATACACCGATTTAGAAGAAAAATAAGACCATTGGGCGCCAAGCAGCAAGCCGTTCAAATCAATACTTGTCCCCAAGCCCAGGAGAAACCCAAAATCTTGGGTCGATTGAGTCGGCACCCCATTGCCCAGGTCGAGACTTGTGATGAAATAACCTCCACCCAAAAGAGCATAGGGGCCTTGACCGGCTTTCTCCCCTAAAGGGGCCTTCCACGCCATGAACAAGGTTTCGGTCTTGAGATAGATATTCCAATAACGATCAAACAGAGCGAGATCACTTTGGGCTGCCGTTTGGTTATAACCCACACGGAACTCTCCGAGATCAAAAAAGAATTCCGAAGTTTGCCCCCCCTTTGCCAAGCTCTGCTCTTCGGGGGTCGCGCTCACGGCAATCCCCAACCCGAGAAGCATGTCGCTTTCTTGCGCCCAAACCGAGTTCGGGGCAAAGCAAAACAACAAAAAAGGAAGGAGAATTTGAAAGAAGAAGCCATTTTTTTTCATCTAGACCTAAGTGTCAATCTAAGATCAAAATTCATGCAAACTTCATACCTTAAAAAGGCAAAGGGGCTCTGATTAAAGCGCCTCAAGCGAGGGAGCGCTGTAAAAATTCCGCTGTTTTATCATAAGCGCCGACTGCTCCCAGTTGAGATTTTAAGGCTTTCAAGTCCGCCTTTAAAAGGCTCAGCTTATGGGCATCACCCAGATATTCGCTCACCATGGCCGTTAAAGCCTCGGGGGAAAAGTCGTGCTGAATCAACTCGGGAACGATCTTTTTACGGGCAATAATATTAGGCAGACCGACATTGCCGATCTTTAAGATGTTCCGCCCCAACCAGTAGGTCGCCTTGGTGACCTTGTAAAAAATGATCAAGGGGGTTTCTAAAATCGCGGTTTCTAAAGTCGCCGTCCCGCTGGCGACCAAAGCCAAGTCCGCGGCGGCAACCACATCATAGGTCTGCCCTTGAGCAAAAGCCACAGGGGGGCCGCCTTGAAAAAAGGGCTCCACTTCAGCCCGTTGGATGGTCGGGGCCAAGGGATAAACAAATTGTAAATCCTCTGCTTTCTTGGCCAAAAGCTTTATGGTTTCACTCAATAAGGGCAAATGCTTGTGAATTTCATTTTCGCGGCTGCCGGGCAAAATCGCCAAGGTGTTTTTGGCTGGGTCCAGCCCCAAGCCTCGCAACACCTCCGCCCGACTTCGGCTCGCCCGGCAGATATCCAACAGGGGATGACCGAAGCAATGGGCGCGCAACCCCTCTTTTTGAAAAAATTCCACCTCAAAGGGAAAAAGGACGATCAATTCATCAACATATTGCTTGATGGTAATCACCCGATTCTTTTTCCAGGCCCAAACCTGAGGGGCAATATAAAAAAAAACCTTGACCCCTCGCTTTTTCGCTTCCTTGGCAAATTTCAGGTTAAAGCCCGCGTAATCCACTAAAAAAACAGCATCGGGTTGTTCTTCATCCAACAGGCGAACCATGTGATCAAAGATACCCTTATAATAGCGGTATCGCTTTAAGACCTCCCAAATACCGATCACCGCCAACTCCTCCACCCGGTAGTGCAGCTTGACCCCCGCCTCTGCCAAATGACTGCCCCCGGTACCAAAGAGTTCAAGGTTCGGTTGCAGCGCCTTTAAGCGACGAATCACATTTCCCGCGTGCAGGTCGCCCGAAGCCTCCCCGGCAATCACCATCAATTTAGCCATCTGGGCCGACCCTAGGCAAAGAATTGGCGAATCTCACGGGCTACCTTTTCGACCTCGGGCTTACCCAACTCCGGGAACATCGGGAGGCTTAAAAGATGACTCGCGTTATACTCCGCATTGGGGAAACTTCCCTCTTTCAAACCCATGAATTCATAGGCTTTTTGCAAGTGCAAGGCCTTGGGATAATGAAAGCCCGTAAAGACCCCTTGGGTCTTTAAATATTCATGCAACTTTTGCGCGTCCGGCACATGAATCACAAAAAGATGCCAGACGGGCTCCGCGCCCTCTGCCACCTCAGGCAGCTCGACCTCGGTTAGGCCCGATAAGAGTTCTTTGTACCAAGTCGCGGCTTGACGGCGCTCGTTGTTCCAACCCTCCAAATGGGGCAGCTTCGCCTGCACCGCGGCGGCTTGCAGGTTATCCATACGGCCGTTGTAGCCTTCGATATCGTGATAATACTTCTGCGCCTGACCATGCTCGCGAATCATCCGTATCTTTGCGGCCAAGGCCTCATCATTGGTGGTGACCACCCCCGCCTCGCCATAGGCGCCTAAATTTTTCCCCGGATAAAGGCTAAAGGCGGCCGCGCGGCCCCAAGAACCGACTTTTTTACCTTGATACCTTGCCCCGTGGGCTTGGCAGGCGTCTTCCAAAAGCTCTAAATGATGTTTTTCACAAAGGGCTAAAAGAGGCTCTAATTCAGCGGGTTGCCCATAAAGATGCACCGGGAGAATCGCTTTGGTTTGAGCCGTGATCTTTTTTTCCACTGCAACAGGGTCTAAGTTCCAAGTCCCCCGCGACACATCGGCGAAAACAACCGTTGCCCCCGCTTGGCGGATCGCTTCGGTGGTGGCGATAAAGGTATTGGGCTGGGTGATGACCTCATCCCCGGGGCCGATCCCCATCGCCAATAAAGAAAAGAGCAGGGCCTCGGTTCCGCTCCCCACCCCGACAGCGTACCCCGTACCGCTGTATTCGGCAAAGGCCTTTTCAAAGGCGGCCACATGCTTGCCCCCGGCAAAAGCGGTGTTTTGGATAATCTCCATATGCCAACCGTCCACTTGATTGAACACGGCATGAATGGGATAGGTGAGGTTTAAGAACTCCACCTTATCCGGGAGGGGCTCCTTCCAATCCATTAAGGCATCGGTGGTCATGCCTTCGAGACTACCCAATTTGCTCCCTTTTAGAGAAACAAAAAAACGGCATTTAAAGGCCTCCCCCGCTTTTTGATACAAAGCTTGGTCGAAGTTGCCGCCCAAGGCTAAAGCCTCTCCACTCAAACGAGCGTTTAAGGGGATTAAAGCGAGGTTTTTGGTCAAGGACTCAATTTCGTTTTGCGTTGCTCCGGCAAAACTCAAGCGTTGGATCAAATCCCCTAAGGCCCAAGGGAGAATCCGCCGTTCCTTCAAGGCATGGTGAATCGCCGTTTCACAGCGTTGATCCCCCCGCAAAGCGGATAAAAACAAATCGTGATGCAACAATAGTTTAATCATTGAGGCTCCAAGGGAATAATCCGACCCTGCTCTTGTAAGCTTTGCTCCGCCGCTTCGAGCATCGCCACAATGGTTAGACCAAAGCGGCCCGAGGTAAGGGATTCTTTTTTGTTTTGAATACAATCTAAAAAATGGGCGCATTCAACGCGCAAGGCCTCTTGATTCTCCAACTTCGGGGCCCACATGTCACCGGTACGATATTGTACCAGACTTTTATAAACATCTTCACGGCTATCGGCAAGATGAACCCCCGTATCATAGACCTTGATCTTTTCGGTATTGAGCAAGTCATCCCAAACGATCATCTTTTTTGCCCCCGCGATCATGGTGAGGCGAACCTTGATCGGGCTGAGCCAGTTGACATGAAAGTGAGCCAGGGTTTGATCGGCAAAATACACGGTAAGGTAGGCGATGTTTTCAGGCTGCCCCTTCACATGCGCCATGCCGTGAGCGCTCACCGCGGTGGGCTGCTTTTTGAGGGCGTACAGCATGATCGAAAGGTCATGGGGCGCCAAGTCCCAAAGCACATTCACATCATTTTGAAAAAGCCCCAGATTAACCCGCACGGAATCGAAATAATAGACCTCGCCGATCTCACCGGAAGAGACCAATTCTTCGATTTTCTTCACTGCCCCCGTATAGATAAAGGTGTGGTCGGTCATCAAAACCAAGCCCTTTTGCTCTGCCAATTCACAGAGTTCCAACCCCTGGGCCGAAGTCTCGGTCATGGGTTTTTCGACCAACACATGCTTGCCGGCCAACAAGGCGGCCTTGGCCAGGGGGTAATGGCTGCGGGTGGGGGTGGAGATGGCCACGGCATCCACGCTCGCGTCTTGCAAGACCTCATTGTAATCGGTGGTTAGCTTTTCCACATTGGGAAACATGGCCGAGACTCGCTCCAATTGACTTAGGTCTTGATCACAAACGAATTTAACCTCCGCCCCTTGCGTCCAGGTGAAGTTGCGCACGAGGTTCGGCCCCCAGTAACCATATCCGATAACAGCGATTTTCATGATAGTTTATCTGCAAACCCCCCGCTGCGACGATTCCACAAAGTCGATAAAGCGGTTGAGGTGGTTGGTAGGGGGCAACTCGGCGCGCATCTTGACCACCGCGTTGTCTTTCGAGAGCCCACTAAGAAAAAAGATTCGGTAAAGTTTATTGATTTCGTCAATATCTTGAGCGGAGAAGCCGTTTCGTTCCAACCCCACATAGTTCAAACCAGCTACCTTGGCGCGGTTCCCCGCGGCGATGATGTAAGGCACGATATCCTGAGCGATCATGGATTGCCCCCCTGTTAAGGCGTAGGCCCCGATGCGGCAAAACTGATGCACCGCGGTCAGGCCCCCTAATACCACATAGTCTTCAATCAGAACATGGCCCCCCAGGGTGGTGCCGTTGGCCATCACCACCTGATTGCCGATCCGGCAATCATGGGCGATATGGCAGTAGGCCATGATCCAGTTATGGTTCCCTACCTGGGTGAGCCAACCCCCGGCCTCACTCCCTCGGTTGATGGTGACATACTCCCGAATGGTATTGCCTTCCCCGATTTGCAATTTTGAGTCTTCCCCATGGAATTTTTTATCTTGAGGTTCTAAACCGATACTGGCAAAGGGAAAAATACGATTCTTGGCGCCTAATCCGGTGGGGCCTTCGATAATTACATGATGACCAATCTCGGTATCTGGGCCAATCTCCACCCCCTTGCCGATCACCGTATAAGCGCCTACAGAAACGCCTTCATGAAGGCGCGCGGAAGGATCAATCAGGGCAGTAGGGTGAATCATATCAAGCCCTTGAAATTAAAGGCTAGAACTGCTGAAAATTGCGCCAACACCGTCATTTAAGCAGCAGGGTCTGGAATCATGGCCAAGGTAAACTCTGCCTTCGCGACTAAAACCCCGTCAACAAAGGCTTCCCCCTTCATAAACGAGATGTTGCGCTTTGATTTTAGGATCTCCGCTTTTAAAATCAACTGATCCCCGGGGACCACCGGCTTTTTGAATTTCACCTTATCAAAACCCGCAAAGAAAGACAGCAGCCCATCGGGGTTGAGGCTGTGACCGGCAATCCCTACGGTCTGCGCCATGGCCTCTACAATCAACACCCCGGGGAAAATCGCCCGACCTGGAAAATGACCCATAAAAATAGGCTCATTGATGGAGACATTCTTAATCGCCGTACAGCTTTTACCCTCTTCTAACTCAATGACCCGATCAATCATTAAAAAAGGGTACCGATGGGCAATGCGTTTTTTAATCTCTTGGATATCCAGCATGGGGTGTTAATTCGCTTTGTCGTAGGCCTTCACCACCTCTTTGGTGATGTCGAGGGGCTTAAAACGGGTATAGAGAAATCCTTGCGCGATTTGAGCCTCGACCACAATGTCGAGCCCTTTTTTCTTCGCTACCTGGTCGATAATGGTACGCAAATCGGAAATAATTTTTTGCGTATGACTTTGCTGCTCTTTGCCAAATTTGCTTTGCGCCATCTGGGCGTCCCTGCGGAGTTCTTGCTGCAACTTAATGAGCTCTTCCTGCTTGCGCTGTTTCTGGTCGGGACTCAGCATCAGGCTCTCTTGCAGCTCCTTTGACTTTTGAAATAGGGTTTTTTCCTTTTTCTTCAGTTCTTGCCCCTGTGCCTTGGCCCGCTTTTCGAGAAAATTCCGCGAGCGCTTCCCTTCTTTCGAATTTAACAGGCAATATTGCACATCAACCACGGCGACCTTCAAGGTCTCTGCCATTACCGGTAAAGACCAAAAGAAGACCATCAATAAAAGAACGATTTTTTTTCTGCTCATGGAATATCTCGATACAAAAGAAGTGCCTTAGAATGAATGAAGTTTGCCCCCTTTTCAGGGCTTCGTCAAGCAGGGGGGGCGAGTCTCAAAAGCCTCTACTCCTTTAGAGGTTGCCTAAAATAATCAAGATATCATAAAAGGCATGCGCGAGCGCGGTCACGGCAAAACCCCTCCCGGCGTATAGGGCCGTAAACCAAAAGCCCCCCAAAAAACGATAGGTAAATGAATAAAAGGAAAAGGCATCGCCCGCCCCCGTGTAATGAGCCAAAGAAAAAAGAAAACTCGCCACCGTAATGGCCAGCAAAATCGCCCCCAAACGCCAGCGAAACACCTGTGCGAACCCGGCAATCAACAAACTCGTTAAAAGCACCCGAAAAAACAGCTCTTCAAATAAACCCGCCCCAACCGCCAAGGCCAAGTCGCTGAGCAAATGACCCGTAATCCGGCCTTGGGCCAACAAAAGGCTTCTTAAGACAAACTGGATCACCAGCCCGCTTAAGGCCCCCCAGACCAAAGCCTCGACCATAAGCCAGACTAAGGTCTTCATGGAGAGCTGGACCCCCTTGCGATAAAGCAGGGGCAAGGCGACCAGCCCTAAGGTGAGCCAGAAGAAACTGACATGCGAGTGACTGAGCCCAAAAAAATGCAACAACCCTCGAAACCAAGCCTCGGGGGCGTTACGATACAAGACCTCTACGCCCGGGGTCCAAACCAAGGCGATCTCATAAAAAAGCAGCATCCCCAAGGCGACCGCGGCCCCGTAAAAGGGGTGGGCCGAATCCTTGAGATACCCCTTAAGCGGCATGGGTTTTGGCTTCCTTGGGTAGCTTGATCTTCAAGTGCCAAAACAAGCCGGTAAGCAAAAAAATCAGCAAAAAGGTAGCGGGGAAAAACAATTTTTTCTGGGGCAGGCCCATGCCCGAAACCTCCACCCCGATCTCGCTTTGCCCTGCGGGCAGCAAGACCTTTTGGGTAAAGAACACCTGACCTTGATGCTCTTGTTTGGACTCAACGACTTGATTTTGGGTGCCCGTAAAATCCAGCCGCATCCCCGAGCCCGAATGCACCAGCTCAACCTCTTGAGTCCCCGGCAAGAGCCCCCACAGGTACTCCCCCGCTTCAGGAGGCAGGTTGTAACTTAGAAAGATCTCGCTTTTTCCTAAGGGGAGCATGGTTTTAATCACCGCTTGCCCCTTTAAGTACATCACTTCCATGCGGTCATTGCGCCTGGGCTCAAACCCCGTCACCCCGCTCGGAAGCCGCTGCGCCCAAGGAGAAGCGAAGAGATCGACCACCGCGCCCCCTTGGTTATCGACCAGCAAGACCTCGCCCACCTCCAGGCGATCCTCGTACCGGTCAAAAAAGAACACCATTTTGGCGACCTTGACCCGGCTGGTATCGCTGGTCACCTGAGGCACCTTGATATCGAGCTGGATTCGCTTTTTCTTTTTGCTGAAACCAAAAAGCTCGGTTCCCGCCTGCACCCGGCCTGAACGCAACCCTAAAAAATATTGAGCCCTTAAATCGACCTCGCTTAAGGGAAACACAAACCGCCCCTGGGCATCGCTCTTGCGCATCATGATCATCTTTTGACCCTTCCCCTTCACCTGAAACAACAAGACCTGCTGGGGTTGACCGCTTTGCTGGTCCAAGGGAAAGATCACCTTGCCGGTCACCCGAAAATCACCTTGGGTCAACTCCCCCTCCCCCTTTAGGTTGATCACCACCTCCTTTTGCCCCCCCTGGATGACAAAAGGATCTGAGGCGATCAATGCCCCCTCGACGCGGCTCCCAATACGGTAGCGGCTCTGCGGGTCAGCAACCTCTAATTGAATTTCAAACTGCCCCCGGGCGTCGGTGGCAACCCGAGCCAAAGGGCCTTGGGGTGTCTTGTTGGGATTTTCTTCCAGCAAAACCACGCTCCGGCCCTCCGCGGCGGGCATAACCTTGCCGTGAATCCGTACCGCCGCCCACAGGTCGGTTTGGGCGATAAACAACAACAACAAAAAGGGAATGAATCTTTTCATAATAATATCCTAAGGTTGGGGCATGGATACGCTTTGCGGTGATTTCCAACCCACAAAGACCCCTCATCTGGAATGGCCTTTGCATTAAAAAGCGCAAAACTAAAAACAGCGCAATCGAAGGGCGAAAAAATATAAAAAACTAATCCAATTTAAACAAAACAAAGTTAGACCAAAATCAAAGCGCATGCCTCTGCAAGAGGCGATAAAAACCTAAATTTGTCAAGGTTACCATGACTCGAAACCCCAACAAAACAAATTTTGCCCCCTTTACCTCGGACTTCAAAGTAACCTACTCCATCAAGCACCTGCCTTGCAGCGACCCCGGATGCCTCACCTGCCTCACCGGCAAAGGACATGGCCCTTATTGGTACGCCCAATACGAACTTGAGGGGGAGACAAAAAACATATTTTTAGGCCGCAAATTCAAACCCTTGGATTTAAAGGGCCTCCTCCAAAAAAACCTCCGGGCCAAAGCGAGCCAACCGCAAATGAACAGCATAAAAAGCACCTACTCCTTAAAAGAAAAATTCAAGCCCATCCCCACCCTCAACGAGTTTCAAGAAGATTTGCAAAAACTCAAACAAGAGGCAAAAAGGGGAAATATCAAGGGGCTATACCGCCAATTGAGCAAAAAATACCACCCCGATCAATACAACGGCAATCGGCAGATGAACCGCTGGATGAGTGAGATCAACGGGCTTTTTCGCCAACTCTCTACTTCGCGGAGCCCCTTTTAAGCTTATGTTGGTAGCTCGCCTCAATAAACCCCTTGAATAAAGGATGAGCCAAAAAGGGCTTGGACTTGAATTCAGGGTGATACTGCACCCCGATAAACCAGGGATGATCCTTAATCTCCACTGCTTCGACCAAGTCCAAATCCGGATTCTTCCCAGAAAAAATCAAACCCGCCTTTTCCAAGGCGGGAACAAATTGATTGTTCACCTCGTAACGGTGGCGGTGGCGTTCTGAAATCTCCGTTTCCCCATAAGCCGCCGCAATCAGGCTGTCTGTTTTTAACTTCGCGGGGAACGCGCCCAGTCGAAGCGTCCCCCCCAAATCCTTTTGCTTTTTCTGCTCCGCCATCATATCAATCAGATTGATTTTTATATCCGGATCGAACTCCGCGCTACTCGCCCCCTCTAAGCCCGCTACATGCCGGGCATACTCGATCACCGCCATCTGCATGCCCAGGCAGATTCCAAAAAAGGGAACCTGCTGCTCTCTCGCGTAACGAATCGCCGCGACCTTCCCCTCGATCCCCCGCACCCCAAAACCGCCGGGAATCAAAATTCCATCACATTGCTTGCAAGGGGCGATGTCTTTGTTGTTTTCCAACTCTTCTGCGTCAATATAGTTGATCCTCACCTTGAGCTTTAAGGCCAGCCCCGCATGAATCAAAGCTTCATGCAGACTTTTATAGGCATCCTTTAAACCTACATACTTCCCGATTACGGCAATTTCCAGCTCATCGGTAGGATGATTCACCGCGTCCACCAAAACCGCCCAGGCCTGTAATTTAGGCTCTCTCGTCCACATGTGCAAAAGCTCGATGATCTTGCGGTCCAAGCCTTCATGATGATAATGTAGGGGAACCTCATAAACCGAAGGAAAATCAATCGCGGGAATCACCGCGTCTTGAGACACATTGGTAAACAGGGCGATTTTTTGCCTTAGGTTTAAATCTAGATCGCGATCCGTACGACATAAAAGAATATCGGGCTGAATCCCGATTTCCCGAAGCTTATTGACACTGTGCTGCGTTGGTTTGGTCTTGAGTTCCTCTGCCGAGGCAATCCAGGGAATCAAGGTCAGGTGAAGATATAAGACCTGATCTGAGGGGAGGTCATGACCAATCTGGCGAATGGCCTCTAAAAAGGGAAGAGACTCGATATCCCCCACGGTACCGCCGATTTCGATCAAGGCGACATCCACTCCGTCGCAAGCACCATAGATACATTCTTTAATGTGATCCGTAATATGCGGGATGACCTGCACGGTCTTGCCTAAATAATCCCCACGGCGCTCTTTATTGATCACCGTTTGGTAGATTTGCCCGGTGGTAAAGTTGTTTTTCTTACCCGTCACCACATGGGTAAAGCGTTCATAATGACCTAAGTCCAGGTCGGTTTCCGTACCGTCATCGGTGACAAAAACCTCACCATGTTGGGTGGGGTTCATGGTACCGGGGTCCACATTAATATAGGGGTCCAACTTCAACAGGGTCAGCTTGAGCCCTCGGGCCTCCAGTAAGGCCGCGACCGAAGCGGCGGCAATCCCCTTGCCCAAGCTGGAAACCACTCCACCAGTTACAAATATCAATTTTGTTTTCATCAAGTCCTTGATATCACTTTCCAAATTAAACCATTGCTCTTTTTGTAGCTCGAAAGCCTAATCGTGAAGCAAACGAATTTAAATGGCAAGAGGGAGGGAAAAAACCGCAAGCCTGTTACCGGCAGGGCAAGTCACCTAACGCTTTCACTTACAACAGGGTTAAGACCTTTTCTGGAGGGCGGCCCAAGGCGGCTCGAGCCCCAAGGCCCGCAAAACCTGTTTTAGCCGCTCCACCGTCAAGGAAGTCTGAAGATAGGCGAACAGTTCCGACTCCATCCCTTGTTCCCTCAAGAGGGCTAAGGTTTCGCCCGATTTGCCGCAACGGGGGTTGTGCCAGAGTCTCCCTTGGTTTTTCATGTTTTTCCCTCTCCTTATTGTTCAACAGAGCAAAGGCGCTCTATCGCCAAGGCGTCATCATTATGGGGCTTCTAAAAACAAAGCCCCCCGCTATGGCCGCAAGACCCGCTGCAAGTACTGCCCCGTGTAGCTCTTTTTGCTTTTAGCCACCTCTTCGGGGGTGCCTTGAGCCACGACTTGCCCCCCCTTACCGCCCCCTTCGGGGCCTAAGTCGATGAGCCAATCGGCTCCCTTGATCACATCCAAGTTATGCTCGATCACCACCACGCTGTTGCCTAAGTCCACCAGCCGTTGCAAGACCTCCATCAAGCGGGCGATATCATGAAAATGCAAGCCCGTGGTAGGCTCGTCCAGCACATATAAGGTCTGCCCCGTGGCCCGTTTGGAGAGTTCCGCGGCGAGTTTGATCCGTTGCGCCTCCCCCCCCGACAAGGTCGGGCTCGGCTGACCCAGTTTGAGATAACCAAGACCCACATCCACTAAGGTTTTTAGACCGGGGTAGATTTTTTTGTGGTTCTGAAAAAAGTCCGTTGCCTCTTCAATGCTCATGGCCAGCAATTCAGCGATGTTTTTATGCTTGTAGGTGATTTGCAGGGTTTCGCGGTTGTAGCGGGTGCCCTTGCAGGCCTCGCAGGGTACATGCACATCGGGTAAAAAATGCATCTCAATGGTTTTGATCCCCTGCCCCTGGCAAGCCTCGCAACGCCCCCCCTTGACATTAAAACTGAAACGGCTCGCCGTATAGCCCCGTACCTTTGCCTCGGGCACCTCGGCAAAAACCTTGCGCATGCCGTCAAAAATCCCCGTGTAGGTCGCCGGATTGGAACGGCTGGTGCGGCCAATGGGGCTTTGGTCGATGTCGATGATCTTGTCAATCTTCTCCCCTCCCTGAAGGGAGGCAAAAGCCCCGGGGCGAACTCGGCTCCCCCTCTCCTTTTGCAGGCCCTTGAGCAAGCACTCGTTAACCAAACTCGATTTACCGGACCCCGAAACCCCGGTAACGCAGATCAAAAGCCCTAAAGGAAAACGGACCTTCAGCCCTTGAAGGTTGTTTTCCTTCACCCCCTTTAAGGTGATCTCCGCCCCCTTTTTTGCTTTTCGTCGTTGTTGGGGGATGGGGATTTTTAAATCCCCCCGTAAATACTTTGCCGTCAGACTTCGTTTCGATTCCAACACCTCGGCGGGGAGGCCTTCCGCCACCACTTCCCCCCCGTGCAACCCCGCGCCAAGCCCCATATCGACCAAGTATTCGGCAGCGCGGATCACATCCTCGTCATGCTCCACCACAATCACCGTATTACCTAGTTTTTTTAGCTCAATCAGGGTAGCCAAAAGCCGATCATTGTCTCTTTGGTGCAGGCCGATGGTGGGCTCGTCCAACACATAGGTTACCCCCACCAACTTGGCCCCCACTTGGCTCGCCAGCCGAATGCGCTGGGCCTCGCCCCCAGAAAGGCTGTTGGTGGTTCGGTCCAGGGTCAGGTACTCTAAACCGACATCCTGCAAAAACCCCAGCCGCTCCAACACCGCTTTTTGAATGGGTTCGGCAATTTTCGCCTGCTCCGGGGGCAAGCGCAGGGCGCTGAAATAAGCATGCGCCTTTTCAATCGACATAATACTGATGTCATGGATATTCGTCCCTTGAATCTTCACGCTCAAGATTTCAGGCCGCAAACGCTTTCCCTGGCAGGTGGGGCAGGGGAGGTAACTCATAAACTCGTGCAGTCGCTCTTTTTGATTATTGGACTCGGTGGAATAAAACCGCCGTTTGAGGTTGCGGATCACTCCCTCAGAAGGGGTGCCCTCGGTGTAGGGAGCCAGGCCGAACAAAATTTGCCGCCGTACCTTTTCGGGAAAGTCTTCCCAGGGGGTATCAAGATCCAATTTAAAACGACGGGCAAGCTTACGCACCCCGCTGCTGTAAAAGCCGCCCAACCCGCTGCCTGCGCTCTTCCAGGCCTTGATTGCTCCCTCGTTGAGACTCAAACTGCCATCAGGCACCACCAAGTCCGGCGCGGGCTCCATCAAACTGCCGAGCCCCAAGCAATCGGGGCAAGACCCAAAAGGGCTGTTGAAACTGAACACCCGGGGGGAGAGTTCCTCTAAAACACTCCCGTGTTCTGGGCAGGCGTATTTCTCGCTGAATTTTTCTTCTTTCGGGGGCGAACCGTCTTTCAATTCCAAAAGAGCGACCAGTAGGCCGTCGCCCAAATGCAAGGCCGTTTCCACCGAATCGGTGAGGCGCGAACGCGCCGAATCCTTGATCAAAATTCGGTCTACCACCGCCTCAATATCATGCTGAAAGGTCTTTTTTAAAGGCTTGACCTCTTCAATGGGGATGATGTTGCCATCGACCCGCACCCGAGTAAACCCCTCTTTACGAATGTAATCAAAGACTTCCTTATGCTCCCCCTTTTTCCCCCGTACCAGACAGGTCAGCACCTGCAAGCGAGTTCCCTCGGGATAGGCCAAGAGGTGGTTGACGATGTTTTCCGCTGTTTGAGCGCTGATCTCTTGGGCGCAATGGGGGCAAAAAGGGGTGCCTGCTCGAGCAAAAAACACCCTCAAATAATCATAAATTTCAGTGGTAGTGGCAACGGTAGAACGAGGAGTGGCCTTGCCGGTTCGTTGCTCAATAGAAATCGTGGGGGTTAAGCCTTCAATGGATTCCACCTGAGGCTTTTGCATCTGGTCCAAAAACTGCCTCGCATAGGTGGAAAGACTTTCCACATAGCGGCGCTGACCCTCGGCGTAGATGGTGTCAAAAGCCAGGCTCGACTTACCGGAACCAGAAAGCCCGGTGATCACGATAAAGTGATCTCGGGGCAGCAATAGATCGACATTTTTTAAGTTGTGTTCCGCCGCTCCTTGAATGCGAATACAATGGGCGGGGTCGAGTTTCGTTTTGGCTTGGGTCATGGTGAGGGGGCGAGCCGCCCCGTCACCCCTACAGCATATTTGCCGGCAGGATATTGACGAAAAGCAAGGCGAAGCTCGTTAGAAAAAAAATGTAGAAAAAAAGAATCTTGTAAAATATAAAGTCACGACGCATAGGATTTCCCTTTTTTTAGCCTCGGTCAAGATGATTGACGCCAAGGGCTTGAGTGACTAGGGCAAAGCAAAAGCCGGGCCAGAAAAAGCAAAAAAATTAATCGTCTTCCAGGGTAATAAAATAATCATAGCAAATCGAGTCCTGCTACAGCCGTAAACCAAGCTACCGGTCGGCTTCATTCCCTTAAGCCTTGATTGAGGGTTGATCTTTAAGGGGAAGGCAACGGTAGGGCTTTGCAGGTGACAAAAGCCGCCTGATCGGTTAAGATTCCCAGACAGGCCAAACCAAAGGCTTTAAAAGAATTTAAACCAATCCGACCATGACTCAAGAAAGCAACACCAGCAACATTATCCCCGTCAATATTGAAGACTCCATGCGCTCGGCCTACTTAGAGTATGCCATGAGCGTCATTGTCGGTCGAGCCTTGCCCGATGTCCGCGATGGCTTAAAGCCCGTTCATCGACGAATTCTTTACGCCATGCACGATATGAATGCTGCCCACAATCGGCCCTATATGAAATCGGCCCGCATTGTCGGTGAAGTGATCGGGAAATATCACCCTCACGGCGACTCGGCAGTTTATGACGCTACCGTACGGATGGTGCAGAGCTTCTCTCTACGCATGCCCTTGATCGACGGTCAGGGCAACTTCGGCAGCGTCGATGGCGACTCCCCCGCGGCCATGCGTTATACCGAGGTTCGTCTGCACAAGGTTGCCCAAGAATTCTTAGAGGATTTAGACAAAAATACGGTGGATATGCAGGACAACTACGATGGTAGCCTGCAAGAACCAACGGTCATGCCCACCAAGATTCCCAACCTGTTGATCAACGGCAGTACCGGCATTGCCGTGGGCATGGCGACCAACATCCCCCCCCATAACTTAGGCGAGGTGATTGATGCCTTGCTCTATTTTATCAACAACCGCGCAAGTTGCACGATACAACACATCCTGCCCCTAATCCAGGGGCCTGACTTCCCCACCGGGGGCCTGATCATGGGAAAAGAGGGCATTCTCTCCGCCTACAAGACCGGGCGGGGAATCGTGCGTATCCGCGCGAGGGCCGAGATTGAAGAGCAAAAAGGAGGCAAAGAGGCGATTATCGTCACCGAACTCCCCTTCATGGTCAACAAGGCAAGACTCATCGAGCGGATCGCCGAATTGGTGAAAGACAAAAAGATTGAGGGGATATCCGACCTCAGAGACGAGTCCGACCGCAGGGGCATGCGCATCTACATCGAGCTCAAACGAGGCGAGCCCGCGCAGACGGTACTCAACAACCTCTATAAGCACACCGCCATGCAGTCGAGCTTCGGCATCATCATGCTCGCTGTAGTGGATGGTCAGCCCCGGGTGTTGAATATTTTAGAAGTCCTAAAACTTTTTGTAAATCACCGCATTGATGTGGTGATCCGCCGCACCCAGTTCAACCTGAAAAAAGCCCAAGACCGCGCTCATATCTTAGAAGGGTTAAAAATAGCGCAAACTCAAATCGACGCCGTAGTCAGCCTGATCCGCAAAAGCCAAGACAGTAAAGAAGCGAAAAAAGACTTAATCCATAACTTTAAGCTGAGCGAAATTCAAGCCCAGGCGATCTTAGACATGCGTCTCGCCCGCTTGACCAGCATGGAGGTCGATAAACTGACCCAAGAGTTAAAAGAACTCTTAGAAAAAATCGAACAATACCAAAAAACCTTGGCCGATGAGCATCTCGTCTTAGAGATCATCAAAGAAGAATTGACCCATATCAAGGCCACCTACCCCACCGAGAGGCGCACCGAAATCGCGGAGGACGCAGCCTTAATTGATGAAGGGGATTTGATCCCCGAAGAAAAAATGGTGGTCACCATGAGCCGGGCAGGCTATGTCAAACGCTTGGCCATGGATACCTACCGCGCCCAAAATCGCGGAGGCAAGGGCAAAATCGGCATGGGAACCAAAGAAACCGACGACTTGGAACGCATCTTCGTGGCCAGCAGCCATGACATCTTGTTGATCTTCACCAGCGCGGGAAAGGTGTATTGGAAAAAGGTCTATGAATTGCCTCTCGCGGGGAGAACCGCCAAAGGCCGTGCCTGGGTCAATATCCTGCCCCTGGCGGAAAACGAACGGGTCATGTTCTGCACCCCCATTGAAAATTTTGAAGACCCCGATCACTCCATTTTGTTTATCACCGAACAGGGTACCATCAAGAAAACAGCCCTCTGCGAATACTCCAACCCCCGCAGCAAGGGAACCAAAGCCTTGGTGATCGACGCAGGCGACCGCTTGCGAAATGTCTCTTTAGTCAGCGAAAAAGACTTGATCTTTATTGCCACCAAAAACGGCATGGCCCTCAAATTCACCTCAGAACAGCTCCGCACCCAGGGCCGAGTGACCAGAGGTTGCAGGGGGATTATGCTCAAAGATCAAGATCAGGTGATCAGCATGGAGGTCTTACAACAAGAAGGCACCCTATTGACCGTAACCGAAAACGGCTTTGGTAAAAAATCCCCCAGCGCGGGCTACCGCTTAGGCAGTCGGGGCAACATGGGGGTGATGAACCTCCGCGCTTCGGCCCGCAACGGCTCGGTCGTAGGTAGCCTCTTAGTCGATGAAGAGACCCAATTGATGATCATCACCCAAAAAGGGAAAATCATCCGCCTAAAAACCGACCAAATCCGCATGACCAACCGCATCACCCAGGGGGTACGCTTGATTCATATGGAGGAGGATGAAAAGGTCGTTTCGATTGCGAAGATTGTAGAAGAAAACACGGAAGAGGCAGACGAATAGAGCTATGCGAAGGCACTGGGTTCCTCTTTTTATGCTTTTATTGCTCTTTGCGCCCCTAGCGGCGTGCCAGAGCAACGGCAGCAGCCAGATGTTTGACCGAGCTTTACGCCTATGGCAAGAACGCCATTATGACGAAGCGGCACAGAACTTCATTGCCCTAACCACCGCCTACCCGGACGACGAGCTGGTTGACGACGCTCTTTTTTGGATCGCCAACCTCTATGAGCATTACCTCCATGAACCAGAGCAGGCTTTGCGCTACTATCGCAGCTTGACCAAACGCAGCGAGGAAGCGGAATATTACCTGCCGGCCATGAAGGGGTTGGCTCGGGTTTATGAGTCCCAAGGGGAAGAGGGGCGCTCAAAGGCCCTCTTGATCTATCAAAAGCTTCAGCAAAAACAACTTTCTCCGAATCGTTTTGTAGAAAATCAAACGCTTCTGGCTCAGCTGTATATTCGCGCGGGACAGTTTGAAAAGGCCAGGGTCGAACTCAAACGAATCCTTCAAGCCAAGCCCGACAGCCGTAGCGATATTATCCCCAAAACCTACCATCTCATCGGATTGAGCTATTACATGGAAGGGCGCAAGGACTTAGCCGAGGTCACCTTTGCAGAGATCGACCAAAAGTACCAACAAGGCAAAGCGACCTTAGCCAGCGCCATGAGCCTTGCCCAACTCTATGAAGAGCAGGATCAATTGCAATCGGCAATCACCATCTATAAAAGTATTCTCTCCCGTTTAGAGCAAAGAGATGTTTTTTATCAAATGGCAAACGATCGCATTCAAAAACTAAAAAGCCGCCATCGGCAGACGAAAAGCTAATATGGGTAAAATCATCGCCATCAGCAACCAAAAGGGCGGGGTGGGCAAAACCACAAGCTGCATCAATTTAGGAGCCAGTTTAGGTATTTTAGGCAAAAAAACCCTCATCATCGACTTCGACCCTCAAGGCAACTCGACCAGCGGGCTCGGGTTTCATCCGGCAGACTGCGAAAAGAGCATCTACCCCGCCTTGATCGGCAAGGCAAAGCTGCAAGACCAGATCATTGATACCGAGGTCCCCAATTTAAAGCTTATTCCCGCCAATGTGGATTTAACCGGCGCGGAGGTCGAGTTGGTGGGGGCCATTGCGCGGGAGATGAAACTAAAAAAAATCATCAACGAAATCAAAGAGCAATACGACTATATTCTCATCGACTGCCCCCCTACCTTAAGCCTTTTGACAGTCAACAGCCTAACCGCCTCGGATTCCGTTCTCATCCCCCTCCAATGCGAGTATTACGCTATGGAGGGCTTGAGCCAACTTTTGCTCACCATCAATATGATTAAGGACTCGCTCAACGAGAATTTAAAAATCGAGGGCATTTTACCCACCATGTACGATGTCCGCAACAACATCTCCAAACAGGTGATCGACGAGGTAAAAACCCATTTCCAAGACTTGGTTTTTCGCACCGTCATCCCACGAAATGTACGGCTTTCCGAGGCGCCAAGCTTTGGCAAACCCGTCTTTATGTATGATCGAACCTCTAAAGGAGCGATCAGTTATTTAAACCTAGCCAAAGAACTCTTAGAAAAACACCTTCGCGAAAAAGCATCATGAAACAGCCCCAATCGCGCCAAGCCTTGGGTCGTGGGTTTTCAGCCCTCTTGCGCCCCGCTGAGGATTTACCCCAAAAAGATCAGGCCAGGGTTGCCCAACTTAAGATCAGTGAAATTCAGATCAACCCCAAACAGCCTCGTTCTCATTTTGATGAAGAAAAACTGGAAGAACTAGCCCAATCCATCCGCATTAAAGGGGTCATCCAGCCGATTTTAGTCCGAAAAAAAAAGGAGGGCTACGAACTGGTAGCGGGAGAGCGACGCCTTAGAGCCTCTAAACTGGCAGGTTTTATAGAAATCCCCGCCTTGATCAAGGAAATCGCCGATAAGGACCTTTTAGAAATCGCCTTAATCGAGAACATCCAGCGCCATGACTTAGACCCCATAGACGAGTCTTTAGCCTATAAAAACCTTTTGGAGGAACACGGCTTTACCCAAGAAGACCTAGCCCGCAGGGTGGGAAAGAACCGCAGCACCGTGGCCAATATGCTGCGGCTGCTGGCCCTACCCAAAGAAATTCAAACCGATCTGGCCCAAGGGGCCTTGAGTGTCGGTCACGCCCGTTGCCTGCTCTCCGTAGAGAGCCAGGACAAACAGCTTGCCTTAAAAAACCGGATTATCAAAGACCGGCTCACGGTGCGTGAAACCGAATCCTTGGTGAAGGAAAAAAAACCTTCCCCGACCCCCAAACCCGCCTCACCCATCAACCGGCAAATGCAGGCAAACCAAAAACGCTTAGAAGAAGCGCTCTCCACCAAGGTGCGTATCAAGCACCAAGGGGGAAAGGGGAAAATCGAACTGGATTACTTTAATGAAGAAGAGTTCAATCGAATCTTTTCTACCCTACTAAAACTCAAGCCTTAAACCTCCATGGCCAGCGAGAAAAAAACCCAAAAAACGACCAGTTTTCTCTCTGAAAATATCGAGTTGAAGGGAAACCTCAAACTGGAAGGAGGCATCCGCATTGACGGCCACTTCAGTGGGAATATTCAAGCAGGGAATGTGGTGTACCTTGGGGAAAGCGCCCGAGTAGAAGGCTCTTTGGTCGCAGAGGGCTTGATCTCCAGCGGGGTTTTGATCGGAGAGGTGCGCGCCAGAGAAACCGTAAAAATCAATCATCCCGGCAGCCTGAAGGCGCAAGTAGAAGCGGCGGCCTTGGTGCTGGACGAAAATGTATTTTTTCAAGGGCAATGTCGACTGATCGAGCCGGAACAACAAAGCAAACCCAAATTGGCAAAGCCGCGGTTCCCTCGAATCGCGATCCCCAATCGGGAAGAAAATAAAAAATAAACCCCTTTGAAAGAGTCAAGCCTTCAATAAGCCGGGTTCTGTGACTATTTAGGTCGCCCTAAGACAGCAGGCAATCATTTATCTGGGATCACGATTACCCGTGACCTCCTGCATCCTACCCGGCGGCTGGGCGAGAGCACCCTTAACGCCGCCCTATTTGGACTTGCTCCAGATGGGGTTTACCGAGCCAACCCAGTCACCTGAGTTGCGGTGGGCTCTTACTTTAAAGGAAAAACCTCCCACCTTTTCACCCTTACCTGTACCTCATGGTCATTGGCGGTATATTTTCTGTGGCACTTTCCATGGGGTCGCCCCCTCTGGCCGTTAGCCAGCATCTCTCTCTGCGGAGCCCGGACTTTCCTCCAGCAGGTAAAACCTGCCAGCGATTGCCTTTCGGGCTTGACTCCAGGTTTAAACTAACACCGCCGCCCCAAAGGGTAAAGCAACAAAGCGGCGGCCAAACCGCTCCCCTCTTATGATCGCTCAAGTCGCCCTCCCCCTGCCCCACCTCGAGGTTTTCGATTACCTCTTGAGCGAGGAAATCCAACCCAAGGCCAAGGCAGGCTGCCGGGTACTGGTTCCCTTCGGGCCCAGAAAAATGGTTGGGCTTTTGGTTCGGCTCCAAGAAGCAAGCACAATCCCGAAAGAAAAACTCAAACCCCTCTTAGCCGTGGAGCCGGGCAGCCCCTTGATCCATGAAAAACAATTGTAACTCTTTCTTTGGATCAGCCGTTATTACCTAGCCAGCCTGGGCCAGATCTTCGATAGCGCAATCCCCGCGGGTTTGAAAAACAAGATTGTAGAATCCAAACCTAAAAAGCAATACCACTTAGAGCGACCCGACTTGCTGAGCCAGCCCTGGCTGAGCCTAGGGAACCCTCTTACAAAACCACCCCGAGAAGGCAGCAAAAAGGCCCTCCTACTTGCGGCCCTATCCCAAGGAGCCAGACCCGAAGCGGCATTGCGCAAGGAATTGGGCAATGCCGGCGAGGCGATTGCCCCCTTGATTCGTCTCGGCGCGGTGACCCGAACACAAAGGCCGACAGAAGAAGAGGCAAAAAAAATCTTCGCTTCGCTCTTTATTCCACTCAACGAGGAGCAATCCCTTGCGTTGAGCCCCATTACCAAAAATTTAAAAGAAACTCAATTTCGCGTCTTCTTGCTCTCTGGGGTAACGGGAAGCGGAAAAACAGAGATCTACCTCCAAGCGGTAAAAACCTGTTTACAACTCCATCGTCAGGCCTTGATCCTCCTCCCAGAAATCAGCCTCACCCCGCAAGCGGTGGAACGATTCCAAGAACGCTTTGGCAGCCGCGTCGCGGTGCTGCATTCGGGACTGGCCGAAAAGGAACGAGCCCGACAATGGCAAAGAGTGGAAAAAGGGTTTGCCGATGTGGTCATCGGAGCCCGTTCCGCCATCTTTGCCCCCTTGAGCAATATCGGCTTGATCGTCGTCGACGAGGAACACGACCAAAGTTATAAACAACAAGAATCCCCCTACTACCAAGCCCGCGACCTCGCCGTAAAATGGGGAATGAGCCATCAAGCAACGGTATTGTTGGGCACGGCAACCCCCTCGGTGGAATCCTTTTTCAACGCGGAAAAAGGCAAATACGAACTGCTCACCCTAAAAAACCGCGCAAACAACCAGCCCCTACCCCCCATTGAGGTAGTTAATTTACAAGAAAGCCCGCGCCAAAAAGGAGTTTTTTACCTCTCCTTAGAACTCTACCAGAAACTCAAAGAAAATTTAGCCGCAAAGCGACAAGCAATGATCTTTCTCAACCGCCGGGGTTTTGCCGCTTTTTTAACCTGCCGCGCCTGTGAGGCTCCGGTGCTGTGCGATCATTGCAGCCTTGCTTTGACCTGGCACCAAAACCAACAAAGTTTGATCTGTCATTCTTGCGGGGCAAGAAAATTTTACCCTCGAAGCTGCGCAAGCTGCGGACATGAGAAGTTTCAAAACGAAGGAATCGGCACCCAAAGGGTGGAACGGGATTTATCCAGGCTCTTTCCCCAGGCGAGGTTTTTACGCATGGATCGAGACAGCTTAAGCCGCAAGGGGGAGCTGGAACGACAAATGAGCCTCATCCATCAAAAAAAAGTGGATTTTGTGGTGGGAACCCAGTTGATCAGCAAGGGGCACGACTTTAAGGGTATCGGTCTCGTGGCGGTGCTGCTTGCCGATATGAGCCTCAACATCCCTGATTTTCGGTCCTCTGAGCGCTCCTTTCAGCTTTTCAGCCAAGTGGTGGGGCGGGCAGGCCGCGGCGAAGAAGAAGGCATGGCCTTGATTCAAACCTACAACCCTACCCACCGGGCTTTAGAGGCGGCCTTACAACATGATTATCTCAAATTCTTTCAAGAGGAAAAAGAAAAGCGAGAACTCTTAGGCTATCCCCCTTTTGCTCGGTTGTTGCTGATTCGCATCAGTCACGAAAAAGAGGAAAAATTACATTTGGAAGCAAAGCGTCTGGTCGCGATATTCCAAGGAATTCTCGAAGGAGAACGGCTCTTAGGCCCGAAGGAAGCGCCTCATTACAAGGCGGCGGATCGCTTTTATCTACAAATCCTGATTCAAGGAAAAAGCCTAACCCGCTTTAAGGGCCGCCTAAAGGCTCTTTTAGTGAGCGGCTCCTTGAAAAGCCCGGCCCGCATCAGCTTTGATGTGGACCCGGCGACCGCTTAAAAAAAAACTCGCCGCCCCTTTTTTACTCTACGATTTTACCGGTGGACATATCCACGCGAATGGTTCGTTGAATTTTTTTAGGAATGTCATAGGACAACAATGTTTCTCCCACACCCACTTCCA
>JAJRZQ010000029.1 GCA_024275165.1 bacterium
CTAAAAGCGAAGCTTGCTAAAGAATAAGACCATGCGATACAATGTGCGATACAGAATGAGGTAGTTTTGGGGTCAAAGGGTAACCCTTTGATTTTATGGAGCGGGAAACGAGACTCGAACTCGCGGCCCTCAGCTTGGAAGGCTGATGCTCTACCAACTGAGCTATTCCCGCTTTTTGGTGTTGGCTTAGGCCGAATGCTTAGCTGCTTAATCCATGGATCAGAGCTAAAAAAGTGCTGGCTGGGCCGCCTGGGTTCGAACCAGGGAATGTCGGTACCAAAAACCGATGCCTTACCACTTGGCTACGGCCCAATTCGTTTCGGTTTAACCCCGAACTGATCCCGCAATTTAACGAGGCCTTTTTTCTTTGGCAAGTCATTTTCCTCTTTTCTCCTCTATTTTCTTTAAAGCAATTCGACTCAAGGCGGGGTAGGAGTAAGCTAAGGATTGATTTTCTCAACGGCCCCGTTATGCTAAAAGCCATGAAGACAATCCTATTTTGTTTAAGTTTTTTATTGAGTACACAATTGGCTTTTGCCCAAGTCAAGGTGAATTCGAGCCTGGATCGGGATCAGGGTTTTGTGGGCGAGCCCTTGCAATTTCAGATTCGGATCAATGGTGCCCGGCAAGGGGTCGAGGTCACCCCGCCCCAGGTGCCTGGCTTGGAAATCGAACCTCTCGGGCCCCCTTCTTCCACCAGCCAAACCACGATCATCAATGGGAGCATGACTCGCTTTGTGGGCCTGGTTTATACATACCGCATTTTGCCCCTTGCGGGGGGGAAGTATCAATTGCCCGCCTTTCAGGTACAGGTCGGCAAGCAAAGTTTTTATACGGATCCGGTAGAGATTGTAATCCGTGACCTCACGACTTTAGAGGGGAAAAAAACGATTCGTCTTCAACTCATCGCGCCCAAAACCCAAGTCTACGCCGGGGAGGAGGTGCGTTTTCGCCTCCGTTGGGAGTTGCTGGAAGACATCAATGAATACGACCTGCGCCTGCCCTTGGTCGAGCGTAAGGATATCGAACTTGATTTGGTGGAAGAGTCCCAAGCGGGCTCAACCACCAAGTTGCAACTAGGGCCCTTTCAGGTTCCCTTTTATGTAACCAGTGAAAGCCAAGCCGAGGGTACCTGGACCGTTTATTGGCGGGAGTTTCGTTTTTTTCCCTTGGAACCGGGGGAGTTTGCCATCCAGCCCGCTCGGGTAACGGCGATGGCGGTTCGTGGTTACCAACAACAAACCGATTTTTTTGGTCGGGTCGTGCGCAGCCCTCGCCTCGTCCGCCGCTTTGCTCGCAGCAACGCGGTACCCTTGAAGATTCTTCCTCTTCCCCTCCAGGGCCGTCCGGCTATTTTTAAGGGGGCCGTGGGCCGGTTTAGGGCTAGGGTCACCAGCCCCTTTGCCGATCTGCAAGTCGGCGACGCCTTAGAGCTGACCTGGGAACTCACGGGAAAAGGTCGCCTGCGAGGCATTACCCCTCCGGACTTGAGTTTTTTGGAAAAAGATTTTCAAATTGCGCCTTGGTCTGCGGGAGAGCAAGAAAAGGGAAAATTGCGCTTTACCACTAAGTTGCGCCCCAAAAGGGCGGGGGCCCTGCAAGTGCCCCCCCTGCCCTTTGCGTACTTTAACCCGGAGAAAAAGGCCTATGAACAGGCCTTGACGCAGGCCCTTGCTCTCAATGTGTCTTTGGAAAAGAACCTGGATCTAAGCCACTTGCGCCCTGGCTCATCCAGGAGTTTGCCGGAGGCCCGGAAGCTGAAATTTTATGGTCACAGCAAAACCAATCCCTTTCACCCCGCTTGGTTTGCTTTGTTTTTGCTTCCGGTCGGGGTGACTTTGGCGCTTCGGCAGTGGGCCAAAAGGGGGCAAAAGGTCGTGAGTCAATCGTTGGGGCCGAATTGGCAACGGGTGCAACAGGGCTTAAGGGCGGCAGAACAAAGCTTAGAAAAGCCGGAGCTTTTTTATCAGCATCTGTGGGGTTTGATGGAGCAAGAAAACTTACCTACTTGGAAGGCTTTGTTGGAGGAGCGGCGTTATGGCCCGGGGAGGCGTACTCCAGAAACCTGCAAAGCCGATCTGGTTCAACTCAATAAGTTATTGAATGAGCTGCAAACTCATTCGCCAAGCAAAGCGGCCCCATAAACCCCAGCGGAGTCACCAAGCTGATTTTTTACGATTTTTGTTGTCAAGGCCTCATCAAAAAGTCGTTTTTCCACTTCGGCTAAGCCCTGGGTGTAGAGCCAGGGCAGATTAGACACTCCACCGCCTAAGACCAAAACATCGGGGTCAAAGCAGACGATCAGGTTTGCCATGGCCTCTCCGAAGAGTTTTAGGCTTTCTTGAGTTAGTTGCAGTGCCGCGGGCTCGCCTGCCAGCCTGCGTTGTTCAATCTCGATTAAAGCGAGGGGTTTCCCGGATAATTCCCGGTAGCGTTGCTCCATGGCGGGGCCGCTGAGATAGGTTTCGAGGCAGCCTTTGCGCCCGCACCAGCAGTCTCTACCGTGATAATCAAGGGTGCTGTGTCCCCATTCCCCCGCAATGCCGTTGGGGCCTTTGAATAGTTGCCCTTGAAAAACGATTCCACCCCCTACGCCCGTGCCGAGAATGACGCCCAGCACTAGGTTTTTTCCTTTTCCGGCGCCATACAAGGCTTCGGCAAGGGCAAAGCAGTTGGCGTCGTTTTCCATGTGGACTTTGCGGTTTAATTCCCCTTCTAAGTCTCGCAAAAAGGGTTGATGGATCAGGCAGGCCGTATTTGAATTTTTAACCCGGTTGGTTTGGAGGGATAAATTTCCCGGGATTCCGACCCCAAGGCTGGGTGGACTTGGGGATCGGGCGATCATCTCTTGGAGGAGCGCCGCGGTTTGTTTTAGGATATGGGCGTATCCCTTTTCTTGCTCTGTGGGAATTCGCTTTTTGGCGATGAGTTCTAAGGGGTTTTCGGTGGTTAAAATCACCTCGGTTTTTGTTCCTCCGAGGTCGAGGCCAATGCGAAATTTCATTTTTGACAAATTTAACAGGTTAATTTAGGCGTTTTTGTTATTTTTATTGCAAGAGAAATTGAGATTGTTCTCGATAGTCAATTCAATTTATTGATTAAATTGATTTGGCCTTTTTATTGCAGAGCAAGTGCACCCTAAAAAAACAGGGTAACTCAAGCTCAGGGATTTGATTATTTCCCTCCAACCAGGCTGATACTAAACTGAAGGAAAGAATATGACCACGACTAGGCAAATCGTAGCAAGAAATATCGCGCACCGCGGGGATGCGCAAGACTATACTCCGAATAAAACAACAAAGATTACGGATATCTACGGGATGCATGTCTTCAACGATTCCGTAATGAAGGCGCACCTTCCGAAAAACATTTACAAAAACCTAAAAGAAACCATCGAGCGCAACCAAGCCCTCGACCCCAGCATCGCCGATATCGTTGCCGCGGCCATGAAAGATTGGGCGATTGAATTGGGCGCGACTCACTATACACATTGGTTTCAACCTCTAACCGGCGCCACGGCGGAAAAACACGACTCCTTTTTGACGCCGCAAAATGACGGCAGCGCCATCATGCGCTTTAGCGGCACTGAGCTGACCCAAGGCGAACCGGATGCCTCAAGTTTTCCCTCCGGTGGCATCCGGGCCACTTTCGAGGCTCGGGGTTATACGGCTTGGGACCCTTCCAGCTCCGCTTTTGTGCGCTTGAACGATCAAGGCGGGACTCTGTTTGTCCCCACCGCGTTTTGTTCCTACACGGGCGAGGCCTTGGACAAAAAAACTCCCGTACTCCGCAGTCAAGAGGCTTTATCCAACGCCGGGGTTCGCCTGCTCCGGGCCTTAGGGAATACAGAGGTCAGCTTGATCAACTCCACCGTGGGTTTAGAGCAAGAATACTTTCTCATTGACGCGGAATTTTTCAACGCCCGCCCCGACCTGGTCGCCACGGGGCGCACTCTGTACGGCGCGGCTCCCTACAAGGGCCAGAGCCTGGACGATCATTATTTTGGTTCCATCAAGGCTAGGGTGTTGAGCTTTATGCAAGATACCGAGCAGGCTTTGCACAAGTTAGGGGTTCCCGTTAAGACGCGCCACAATGAGGTGGCGCCGGGACAATATGAAGTGGCGCCGATTTTTGAGCGCTCCAATGTGGCGATTGATCACAATATGCTGGTCATGGAGGTCATGAAAAGCATTGCTGAAAAGCATAAATTCAGGATGTTGCTCCATGAAAAGCCCTTTGCCGGGTTAAACGGCAGCGGGAAGCATTGCAACTGGTCGATGGCCGACAATTTAGGCAACAACCTTTTAGAGCCCGGTCATACCCCGCATGAAAACATGCAGTTTTTGGTCATTTTAACCGCGATTTTGCGGGGGATTGATCAATACGCTTCGCTGCTTCGTCTCACCGTTGCTCACGCCGGCAATGATCACCGCTTAGGGGCAAACGAGGCCCCTCCCGCTATTATCTCCGCGTTTTTAGGGGATGAACTGGGTTCCATCGTAGAGGACTTAGCCCAGGGCTCGGCTACCAGCAGCAGCAGCAAGAGCAAGATTGATTTGGGTTCGTTGGTTTTGCCCGACCTCCCCAAAGACACCACGGATCGAAACCGCACCAGTCCCTTTGCCTTTACGGGAAACAAGTTTGAGTTCCGCGCCCTTGGCGCCTCTCAGCATGTTGGTGGCCCCGTGTTCTTTTTAAACACGATTGTTGCCGATTCCTTTGATTATATGGCAGAGGAAATCAACGCCAAGATGAAAAAAGGGGTGAGCATCGCCGTGGCTGCCGATGAAGTCGTCAAGGGAACCTTGAAAAAACATATCCGCGTGGTGTTTAATGGAGACGGCTACTCCGAGGCGTGGCATAAGGAAGCCGCCAAGCGGGGCTTGCCCAATTTGCCCGGCACCCCCGAGGCGACGCAAGAGATGCTGAGCCCAGAGGCCGGGAGGCTCTTTGAAAAATATAAGGTTTTGAGTAGGGGAGAGTTGGAAGCAAGGTATAACATCAAGCTGGAAAACTACATCAAAACCTTGGAGATTGAATTCAATGCGGCACAAGATATTGCCCGTACGCTGATTTTGCCCGCTGCCTTAGAATACCAAAGCCAGTTGGCGGGTTCTGTTGCCGCGGCCAAGGCATGCGGGGTCGGGGGGGATCGGCAAGCTAAGCTGTTAACCGACCTCAGCAACAATATCGAAAAGCTGCTCGCTGCCTTGGAACAGTTTGAAGCGGGGTTGGAGCAAATCCCTCAAGGAGAAGATTTCGAACATGCCGACTACTGCCGTGAAAAACTCATCCCCTTGATGAGCGAGTTGCGCGAAGTGGCCGACAGCTTAGAGACTCAGGTGGATGATCGCCTGTGGCCCCTACCGAAGTATCGCGAAATGTTGTTCCTTTCCTAAACCCTGTGGGGCCGCCTGCGGTGGCCCCTGCTAACTCTTAGTGACCATGAAAAAGATTGAAGCCATCATTAAGCCCTTTAAACTGGATGAGGTGAAAGAGGCCTTGGAAGCGATTGACATTCAAGGCATGACCGTCTTTGATGTGCGCGGTTTCGGCCAACAAAAAGGGCATACGGAGCTTTACCGGGGGGCGGAGTATCAAGTGGACTTTGTGCCCAAGGTAAAAATAGAAATCGTGGTGGATGACGCCCGTGCCGAAGCGGCGGTCAACGCCGTTATGGAAGCGGCGCAAACCGGTAAGATTGGAGACGGAGAAATCTTTATCAGCTCCATTGAAGAAGCGATTCGGATTCGTACGGGCGAACGAGGGAACGAAGCTCTTTAAATGAAGATGCCGGCTTTCGCAAAGTCCGCATTGGACCTCTAAACCCCTTGAGGGCTTGTTGGGGTGAGGTTTTTTTAAGCTTTAGAGCTTGGGAGTCAATCTGCAACCTTAAAGTAAATCAACTCACTGTATACTTGATTTAGCGGGTTCTTCTCGACCCGCTAGGAGTCTCTGCACACTCAGAGGCTCTTTTTTAACTTAAAGAAAATTAAAAAAATGAATACCCTGCGAAATTTTCTGCCTGGGGCTCTGGCGGCCTCTGCCTTGTTTTTTCCCTTGAACCTCTTTGCCCAAACCCAAGAGATTCAGGCCGGTGATACGGCCTGGATGTTGGTCTCTACCGCCATGGTCATGCTGATGATCCCCGGGTTGGCGCTGTTTTACGGGGGAATGGTGCGTAGTCGCAATGTCTTGAGCGCCATGATGCATTCCTTCTTCGCTTTGGGCCTTGTCACCCTGCAATGGGTGGTGATCGGTTATAGCTTAAGCTGGGGGACGGATCACGGGGGCTTTATCGGGGGCTTGAACTACGCCTTTTTGCAAGGGGTTGGCTTGGAGGCCAATGGAACCATCCCTCATGTACTCTTTATGGCTTTTCAGGGGATGTTCGCGATCATCACCCCGGCGATTATCTTAGGGGCCGCGGTGGAGCGGATCAAGTTTTCGACCTATGCCGTTTTTATCTTTTTATGGAGTACCTTAGTCTACGACCCCTTGTGCCACATGGTCTGGCATCCCGATGGCTTTTTGCTCAATCGTGGCGGCCTTGATTTTGCAGGGGGCACGGTGGTGCATATTTCCAGTGGGGTGAGCGCCTTGGTACTCGCTTGGGTTTTAGGCCGTCGCAAGGGCTACGGCAAACTGCCCATGCCCCCTCACAATTTGGTTTTAACCCTTTTAGGGGCGGGGCTTTTATGGTTTGGCTGGTTTGGCTTTAACGCGGGTTCCGCCTTAAGCGCCGGAGCCTTGGCCGCCAATGCCCTGGCCGTGACACATATCTCCGCGGCTATGGGCCTGATCGCTTGGGTGGGCTTGGAATGGATTCTTTTAAAGAAACCCAGCGCGCTGGGTGCCGCTTCGGGGTTGGTGGCCGGCCTGGTGGCTATCACCCCCGGGGCTGGTTTTGTGTCGGTTGGGGCCTCGATTTGGATCGGCTTGATCGGAGGGGCGGTTTGTTTTTATGGGATTCGGATCAAAAGCCGCATGGGGCTGGATGATAGCCTGGATGCCTTTGGGGTGCATGGCATTGGCGGGATCACCGGGGCGTTGCTCACCGGGGTATTTGCCTCTGTGGCCATCAACCCCGCTGGGGCTGATGGGGTTTTATTCGGGGCCGAGGGTTGGCACCTGTTGTTGGAGCAGGCTATTGCGGTTGCCTTTACGGTCGTTTATTCCGGAGGGATCACCTACTTTTTGGTCGTGCTTTTGGATAAAATCATGGGAATACGCGTTCCCGAAGAAACGGAACTGGCCGGCTTGGACTCCACCCTGCATGGGGAGCAAGCCTACCAAAATTAGGGGAGCTTGTTAGGTTTAACGGATGCTCTGCCCGTAAAAGGGGCGGTAGGCCGCCCCTAAAATCAGGCTAAAACAGCCTAAAAGAATCAGGGGGGTGAGGAAATCTCCCCAAGAGTAATAGAGGCTGACTCGGCTCTGCCCCCGCACGGGGTAGAGCCCTGTTAAGGCTTGGGGAATCCAGGTTCCTAGGTTTTCTTGTTTGTATTTCCCGGCGACAACTCCGCTTATCCCTCCATTGGCAGCGACTAAAACGGTTTTTAAACTTTGTAGGGACAGAGATACGGCCCGGCGGGATAGGGCCTTTTTCCCCTCGGGGGCCAACTCGAATTGGCGGCTTAAGATGATCAAGAGGTCCGCTTCTTGGGATTGGCGATAAAAGGAATCGAGGTATTGCTCAAAACAGATCCCCACGGCGATTTTCAATCCCTGGACCTCCAACAGCTCGCGTTTGCCCGGGCTGTATTCAAAGGAGCGCGGAATCAAGGGAGCGACCCCCATAAACCTAGCCCAAGCGGGCATGTATTCCGCTAGGGGGAGTAAGGTTTCTTTTTGACTGAGTTGGTAGTTCAAGCCCGGTAGGGGAGCGAGCAGCAGGGCGGAATTGAAATAGTTGAATTGGCTTCCGGCCAAGCGTTGCTCCATCACGCCGGTCAGTAGGCTTTGCGAGGGCTCTAAAAAGCGGTGGGCCAGTACATCCAGCGCGTTCCCCTGCCCCACAAAACCGGGTAGAGCGGTTTCGGGTAAAATAAAAAGGTCCGGTTGGTGGGGCCCGAGTGCCTTTTTTTTGGCAAAAAGGTCGTTGATGACCGCTTCTGTGGTGGGCGCTGTGCCTAGGGTTCCATTCCAAGGCATGACCGCCGCTTGTAGAATCGGCCCTTTTTTTGGAGGAAAGCGACCGGCAAAGGATAAAAAAATCAAAACCAACAGGGGGGTCCAGGGTAGGGTAAAGAGGGTTTTGGGGTCTGCCTTGCTGATCAAGGGGAGGAGGATCAGCATGAAAAAACTACTGGCCAAGGCCTCGACCCCTTCGCCTCCTAAGAGGGGGTAGGCCCCGCTAAACCAACTCTGTAAGAGCGGTTGATCCGCTAGGGAAAGCAGGGGGAGGTTGCCTAAGGCGAACAAAGGTAAGAGTTGCAGCCCTAGAAAATGGGCAAAGGGAAAGCAAAGATAACGGTAATAGGCCCTCTGCTCACTATCGGAGCGGATTAGGCTGAGGGTCCCGTTGACAAAGAGTAGAGCGAGAAACAAAGGAATGGACAACCAGAGCAGGGTCGAGCAATACAAACCGAAGCTGTCCCAAAAATCGTTTTTCAATTGGGAGAGCGTATCCAAAACCCAGGACTGGGTTACGGCAAGCTCGACAAAGACAAAGCTGAACAAGGCCCAGGGGGATTTGCAATTTTTTAAAGTAGCCAGGTAAAACCCGGCCCCCAAAACCCCCAGCCACCAAGCGGGATGAGGCAGCTTGGTCAAACCCCAAAACCCCCCGGCCAACAGGGGGTAAAAGCATCGGATCATGAAGCGATGCGGCTGGGCGCGGGAAGGCGTAGTTTTAAGAGCCTGCGTTCGTCGCTCTCTTCTACCGTGAACGAGATGTTGTCGATTTTAAAGCTCTCTGCTTTGCTGGGGATCTTGCCCAGCACATGGATGGTATAACCCCCAATGGTTTCAATTCCTTCTTTCTTAAAATCCACATGAAAGAGTTCGTTGAAGTCTTCTAAAGCGAAGTTCGCGTCCATGACGATAACTCCATCACCGACTTCTTCGTAGCTTGGGTCTGAGTCTTTATCAAATTCGTCGGGGATCACTCCCACCAGTTCTTCCAAAATATCAGAAAGGGTCAAGACTCCGTCTACCCCGCCGTATTCATCGACCACCAAAGCCATATGGGTATGGGCTTGACGGAAGTTCGCCATGATTTGATGGATCGGTTGGGAGTAGGAAACAAAAAGAGGTTTTCGCATCGCTTTGGAGACCGGTTGGCTCAAATTATCGCTTTCGGCAAAAGGAAAGAGGTCGATGGCGTGCAGGATGCCTACGATGTTGTCTTCTTTTTTGTCGTAAACGGGGAGGCGAGAATGACCGGATTGATGATGGAGTTTTAAGGCCTCTTTAATCTGCGCCTGGCAATGAATGCTGACGATTTTGGTACGGGGCTCCATGGCGTCGCTGGCCGTGGCAGAGAAGAAATTTTCCAGTTTGTCTAAGAGGGCTTGAGTTTCTACGCTGCTCTCGCCGCCTTGATGCTTGAATGAAGCCTTGAGTAGGTGGATCAGACTACTGCCCGATGGACTATCCACTTGCCTCCTGATAGGGTTGAAAAAACCTCTTTATAAAGAGGAGAAAATTAGTTGTATTATAGAATAAGAGATACAGAAATAACAAGGGGAAAAGCCTTGATTTTTGTAAATCTTGCTATTGCGTCGGGGGCTTGCTAATTTAAATCTGTTCCAGGCAGTTGCGCGTTTATTTTTTTGTTCTCCGCTACCTCCATGCAGCAAGTCCTTGCCCAAGGGGCAAAATATATTAAAGAAGCCAAGGCCTTGATTCTGACCGCGGGGGCAGGGATGGGGGTGGATTCGGGGTTGCCTGATTTTCGCGGGGATCAAGGTTTTTGGAGGGCTTACCCGCTTTATCAGCAGTTGGGCCTAAGCTTTGTCGATGCCGCGAACCCCGCTCGGTTTGCGCAAGACCCGTCTTTTGCCTGGGGTTTTTACGGGCATCGCTTAGGGCTGTACCGGCAATGCCGTCCCCATGCCGGTTTTGCTTTGATTCTCCAATGGGCGGCCCGTTTTGGGCAAGAAATCTTTGTGGTCACCTCCAATGTCGATGGGCAATTTCAGCAGGCGGGCTATGATGAAGCCAAAATCTATGAGGTTCACGGCAGCATTCACCACCTACAATGTCTGCGCAACTGTCGGCCCGAAATTTGGGAAAATTCAGAAACCCCGGTAGTGGATTTAACCCAAATGAAAGCAAAAACCTATCCCTGTTGCAAGTTTTGCGGGCGAGTCGCGCGGCCCAATATCTTAATGTTTGGGGACGCCGCTTGGCAAGGCGCGCGCAGCGCGGCCCAAGAGACGAGATTTCATCAGTTTTTATCTAGGCATCAACCTCACTCTAGGCTGGTTATTGAAATCGGAGCGGGCCAGGCCGTGCCCACCATTCGTCGGCTCAGCCAAGGCTTAGGCCGCGAGGGGGCTAGGGTGATGCGGATTAATCCTCGAGAAGCGGAGATCACGGCCCCTCACTTGAGCCTTCCCCTAGGTGGGTTGGAGGGGCTGACCCGCCTAGACCAAGCTTTATGAACGATCCCTTGCGAGTATATAAAGACGGGCTGCTGGCCCTTGCCGGGCTGTTGGCGAAACTTTTGAAGGTCATGGGGCATTCCGACCCCACCGCCAAAGCTAAGCAGGTCGAACTCTATCAAAAATATAAGGCGAACCTGAAGCTTTATGCGCAGTCGGCAAAAAATCGCTGGCCCTGGCAAGACCTGCTTCTCTACCTCAGAAACTTAGAGGGGGAGTTGGGGAGTGATTTTGAAGTGAAAGAAACGGTACGCAAAAAGCTGATCAAGGACTTAAGTGAACTCATGGTGCCGCCCGCGGAACTCCCGGAATTTAAAGAGGTCGCTCCGCCATTGAGGCCGAGATTTTCCAAAGCACAAAAAGAGGTCTTGCGGGCCGCAAAACAAAGGGTGGAAGCCGAGCAAGCGGCCTTTTCTCCTCCTCCCCCTTCCCCCCCCACCCTGCGCCAGACCCAGGGGACGGCCAGCCTGCTGCGTTTAATCCAAGCGATCAATAAGGTGGGCCCCGATGCCATTGAGGCACAAATCAACAAACATTACAGGAAAAAGGAATGAGAATCTTAATTGCCGCTACTGAGGCGGTTCCCTATGTCAAGACCGGGGGGCTGGGCGATGTAGCGGGAACTTTAGCTCTCGAACTCGCCAAGGCGCGCCATGAAGTCGCCTTGGTGCTGCCCCTGCACCAAGCGATTGTTCCCGTAAAATGGAAGTTGGAAATCGCCATGGACAGTCTGCGGGTCAAGATGGGGGACGCGGACCTCTATTGCCGGGTTTGGGCGCGTCAGGCCCTGGCTCATTGCAGGGTTTATTTCATTGAATATGACCGCTATTTTCATCGCGACCCCATTTATAATGACGGGAGCAAGGATTATTACGAC
Source organism: bacterium (assembly GCA_024275165.1). Classification (GTDB taxonomy): domain Bacteria; phylum SAR324; class SAR324; order XYD2-FULL-50-16; family XYD2-FULL-50-16; genus JAJRZQ01. Next base: position 11,488 of record JAJRZQ010000029.1, read on the forward strand.
AATGGCAGTCGTTTTGCTTTTTTCTCTAAAGCCTGTCTGGACTTGGCTCAAGCCTTGGATTTTCAACCTCAGGTCATTCAGGCCAACGATTGGCAAACCGCCTTGATCCCCTTTTATTTAAAGACTTGGAATTATGAGGGGTATTTTCGCAAAACAGCAAGTTTGCTCTCGATTCACAACATGGGTTATCAGGGCCACATGCCTGCCGAGATTTGTTCTTTCATGGGAATCCAGCGCTGGCAGTTTCGAGAATCCGAATTCGAGTCTTTTGGAGGGGTGAATTTTTTAAAGGGAGGGATTTTTTACGCGGATAAAATCTCTACGGTGAGCCCGACCTATGCCAAAGAAATCTTAGGCGAGCCCGGGGGAAGCGGATTAAGCCCCTATTTGCAACGGCGCAGCAATGATGTGGCGGGAATTTTAAACGGGATTGACCAAAAGGAATGGAACCCGAAAAAAGATAAACTGCTCCCTGCTCGTTACTCGGCGGAGGATTTAAGCGGCAAGGCCATCTGCAAGGCGGAACTGCAAAAAAAGTTCTTGTTGGAGGAAAAGGCAGACAAACCGATCTTCGGGCTCGTGGGACGATTGGCGGATCAAAAGGGGTTGGATCTCTTAAAAGAGATCATCCCAGAAATCATGCGCTGGGATTTGCAAATGGTTTTGATTGGCTCGGGAGACCCGGAGTTGGAACGCTTTTTTGGCGACCTCCCGAAGCATTATCCCGGGAAATTCGGCAGTTATATCGGTTTTGAGCCGAAATTAGCCCATCTAGTGGAGGCGGGGAGTGACTTTTTTGTCATGCCCAGCAGGTACGAGCCCTGCGGCCTCAATCAAATGTATAGCCTGATCTACGGCACCTTGCCCGTTGTAAGGGCGACCGGTGGTTTGGCCGATACGGTGGAGAACTTTCAACCCCAGGCCGGGCAGGGGACGGGTTTTGTCTTTCAGGATATTTCTTCAGCGGCCTTGCGGGATACCTTGGGTTGGGCCTTGCACACTTGGTATCACCAACAAGACGAGATCGCGGCGATGCGGGTACGGGCGATGGAGCGGGATCACAGTTGGAAGAAGGCGGTGAAGGAATATGTCAAAGCCTATAAGGAGGCTCTAGTGCGCCGTGCTTTGTGGAAGTAGGGCAAAAAAAGGCTTGCCTGAAACGGAGAGGGGATGGAGGGCAGCTTACTTCTCATAGCGTCGCATTCTTACATTTAAGATTAAACCGATGCCAATCATGTGACTGATCATTGCCGAACCGCCATAGCTCATAAAGGGTAAAGGCATCCCTACAATGGGCATGAGGCCCAGCACCATAGCGATATTGATGGTGATTTGACTGGCTAAGATAGCGGTCACTCCATAGGTTAAAATCGTGCCGGAGCGGTCCTTGGTTTGCCCGACAAAGCGCAAACACCAAAAAATCAGGATCAGGTACAGGGTCACTAAAATAACCCCGCCGATAAAACCCCATTCCTCGGTAAAAACCGAAAAAATAAAATCCGTATGTCGGGCCGGCAAAAAGTTGAGCTGCGCCTGCGTTCCCTGTAAAAACCCCTTGCCCCAAATCCCGCCTGAGCCAATGGCGATTTTCGACTGAATGATGTGATACCCCTTGCCTAAAGGGTCGGACTCGGGGTTGATCAGGGTTAAAATCCGGTTTTTTTGATAGGGCTTTAAAATAAAATACCAAGCAAAGGGCGCGCTCACCAAAGCGAGCCCTAAGGAAGCCCAAACCACCTTCATTCGCAAGCCCGCCAAAACAATAATCGGGACGGCCACAATCAGTAAAACCCCGGCCGTACCCAGGTCCGGTTGCTTGAGGATTAAAATAAAGGGCACCAAGACCAGGGTCAAGGGCCAAAAGAGATCCTTAAAACCCAAATCCCCGATCCGCCTGGAATCACGAAAGTGATTGGCTAGGGCTAAGACCAAAGAAAACTTAACGAACTCCGAAGGCTGCAAGAAAAATGGTCCCAGCTTAAGCCAGCGGCTCACCTTGGAGCCCGGGCCACCGGTGCCGTAAAAGAGCACGAGCAGCAAAAGCACAATCAGCACCAGATGCACCCAGGGGGCAAGGCGCAACATGAGTTTGTAGTCCACCAACACGGTCGCCGTAATGACCAGCAAGCCAAAGAAAAACCAAAGAATTTGTTTTTGAAAGTAGAGGGTATCGGTGCCGTAGCTTGCAGAGGCGGAGTAGATCGCCACAAACCCGATCACGCTGATTATCGTGACTAAAGCCAACAAGGCCCAATCAATATTCGCGATCAGTCTAGGATTGAGCAGCATGGCCATATCTTTGTACTATTCTTTCGATCAAATTACTGGTAGAGCGCTCGGGGATTAGGGGGATCGTAAATACTCGGCCTTTTTTGGCCTCCACCACCTCTCGCCCGACAATGGATTCCAGTGGCCAGTCGCCCCCCTTGACCAGTAAGTCGGGTCGCAGGCGGGTGATCAAGTTGAGGGGAGTATCTTCTTCAAAGGGGATCACAAAATCAACAAACCAAAAGTTAGCCAGCATCTCCATTCGTTCCTCTAAGGGGACTAAAGGCCGCTTTGGCCCCTTGAGCCGTTGAATGGAAGCATCGGAGTTCACCCCGATAATCAGCAGGTCCCCTGCTCTACGGGCAGCGGTGAGGTAGCGAGTGTGCCCGATATGCATCAAGTCGAAGCAACCATTGGTAAAGACCGCTTTTTTGCCTTCTTGTTGCAGGGTTTGAAGCTTTAAGGCGAGGTCGGCTAAAGCAAGGAGCTTGGTTTTTAAAAGGGGGTCCATAGGTTTTGCCTGCCCCTCGCGGAAGGGATTTTCAATGGATTTTTCTGAGTTGATCAGCTAGTTTGGAGTTTGGTACAAAGCAAGCGCCCTGTCAACGCGGGGGCATTTTTCTATGGGAGAGCATGTCAAGGGTACTGACATTATACAATTACACCGCTCATGGAGCGGGTCAAGTCGCCCAACTTGAAGGGAAGGATCTCGTTGCAAAGGAGTTGGCTCTCACCGAACACCTGCGCAATCATCCCGACGACTTTGCGTTATCCTTAGACCTCTTTCATCACCTCATGGTTCACTTAATCCAGCAACGCCAAGAGGGGGAAACCACAACCCAAATCCAGTTGCGAGGTGAGGTTTTAGATAAATTGCTGCAAATTATGCAGAGCCAAAACCAGTTTTTTGGCTATAATTCAGGGAGTGAGTTTTTTCAAGTCATTGATGAGTGGAGGCCACCGCTTTTTGCCCAAGAAACGGCATTGATCAAAGCAATCGGGAGTTATTTCCCGCCGCGCCAACCTGAAAAGGAAGAGGGGTACGATTTCCCCGAAAGCTATAACGAACAGGTCGACGCGGACTTGCAACAAACGGCGAATCGTTGTGAAATGGCCTTTACGGAGATTTTAGAGGTTTTGCCGGTCATGCAGAAGTCGTTTCGGATTAAAGAGCAGTTCCATGCCGGGGACTTGAGTTTGACCCAAGCCGATTTGGAGACGGCCAAGGTGACCTTTGAGGAATATCGCACCCAGTACCAAAAATACGCCAAGGAAATCGCTTCGGGCATGCCCTTTGTTCATGGCTGTTTCCAGCATTATCAAGACAACCTCAAGGTACATGGGATTTACAATCAATACTTGGCTAAGCTCTTGTCGAGTCGAGAAGCGCGCTACCCCGTAGAAGGGTATGTACTGCGCCTGGCCAAGGCCTCTTTTGTCTTTGAAGAGCCGAGCTTTACGGTAGATAAAGAAGAAGAATACCGAGGCATCACCGTAGAGCAAAAACGAGAAGAGTTTCGTAAGGCAACCCAGGTCGTCACCAACCGCTTAGAGAGCCGATACAAAAAGCGCAAGCTGATGGCGGCTTTGCAAAGCGGAACCCCGCCTTATAAAATCTTAAAAAAGGTGATCCAGCTCTGCGAAACCGATCCCGATGACATTAAAACCCATATCTTTGCCGCCCGCATGCTGGCAGAGCAGGGGAAATCCATGACCAATCCGGCAAAACGAATTGAATATCGTGAGCGGGCCTTGGCCCATTGTCAAGAAGCCTTTATCCGGATTGATACCTATTTGGATATACAGGGCCTGCAAGATTTGCAAGAGCGGGATCGGGTTCGGGTTGGTTTTGTCAAGACCATCTCTGGGGTCAGAAATCCTTTGATTCGAGGGAGCTGATGGATGAAAAGTTATCGTAAGGAGCTTTGGTTTTCCACGCTGAAGCGGATGGAATTGATCAACATCACCCAAGAAGTGCGGCAGTGCCTAAGGGACTCGGAGATCACCGAAGGGCTTTGTTTGGTCAACGCGATGCACATTACGGCCTCAGTCTTTATCAATGACGATGAGCCCGGTTTGCATCAAGACTATCAAAAATGGTTAGAAACCCTAGCCCCCCACGAACCCTTAAGCCTCTACCAGCACAACCGCACGGGGGAAGACAACGGAGATGCCCATCACAAGCGGCAAATCATGGGTAGAGAGGTTGTGGTGGCCGTTAGTGACGGTCAGCTTGATTTCGGCCCCTGGGAGCAAATTTTTTACGGTGAATTTGACGGGAGGCGCAAAAAGCGCGTCTTGGTAAAGATCATTGGGGAATAAGGTCCTTTTTTTACCCTTCTGGCCCTGTTGGGGCGGTAGAAGGGTTTTTTTTGTCTTTTTTTAATTTGCAAGTTTATCCTAGAAAAAATATCATATATTTAAGATAAATCAGCTTGCCGTACTTCGTTTGACGCAGGCTCTTGAGCTAACGCCTTTTTTCACAGGGCGAGCTCAGCTTTATTTTTGGGGCAATCGGGTTCAAGCGTTCTCCCTTTGCCGTTTTTGGTCAGTCTCTGGTCTCAAGGGGAGGGACGGATCGTTTTGACTCGCAAAAACAAGTTTCCTCCTGGGCCGAACACGACAACCCTCTAAGTTTACCGGGTACTCCCCCATGCAGTTGGAAAACGATAAATTGTTGAAGGCCATTCCTTGGGTTTTATTGGTGGTGCTGGGGCTCGGCGCGTTGGGGGTCGCCTGGTCGAACATGATGCGCGAGGAACAAACCCGCCTCGACAACGAAACCTTAATCTTAGAAAGCGCTTTTAACCACAATTTCACCGCCCTGTTGGAAGTCAGTCCTTATTTAGATTCCCTTTTTGCCGCCTCTCAAGCGGTCACTGCCGAGGAGTTTCATATCTTTGCTCAGCCCTTGTTGAATCGCATGCCTTTTTTAAAAAGCATCGCCTACCTCCCCAGGGTGCGGTCTAACGAAGTCGAGGCTTTCACCCGGGGGATGCGCTCGCAAGGTTTTCTTCACGATGGGTTGAATCAACCCACCCCGGGGGATGTGTTTCCCGTAAAGTATATTGAGCCTCTGAGCGATGAATGGACCCAAACCTTAGGTTACAACTACTTCGCCCATACCGAATTTCGCCAAAAGGCGATGCAGGCGATTGAAGGCGCCACTCCGCTTTGGTTGCAAAAAGGTCTGGTTTGTTGCCCAAAGCCTGCTTACTCCATGGTGGTGCAAGCCGGTTACGCCGGCAAAGGCAATCCAGTCGATCCCCAAAAGCTTACTCCTAAGCAACGGCGGGAAACAGTGAATGCCTTATATATTTTGTCTTTTGATGAAAACCAACTGATCCAGCCAAAATATACCCCTCAAAACCTAGAATTGAAGATTGAGGTTTTTAGGCATCAGGCCAAGGCACAGGGGCACCCGTTACTTTCTGTTTCTGTGCCAACAAAGCAATGGCGGCTTCCCTGGGGCCAAATCGAGAGCGTGGTTTGGGTTGACGGGTCAGAGCAGGATTTTCGTATTTCAGCTCAGAGGTCGCTTCCCCTAGCCGAGGTTCATTTTGGCGAATTTTTGTTGGCTCTAGGGGTTGCCGCCCTCTTGGTGATCTTAGGGACTTTTTTGCTCCGCGCCCAACAGCGCTATAAAGAATTTCTTTTGGCGAGAAACAAAGAGATCGAAATTCAGGTGAGCGAGCAAACAGGGAGCTTGGCCAATCGAACCATTGCCTTGCAGGCGACCAACCAGCAATTGTTGGAAACCGAAGCGGAGCTGTTTAAATCCAAACGCATGGTCGAGATGGTTTTAGACAGTATTCCCGTGCGGGTTTATTGGAAGGATACCAACCTAAAGTATTTAGGGGCCAATCGCCTTTTTGCTCAAGACGCCGGGGTAGCGTCTCCCAGCGACTTAATCGGCAAAAGTGATTTTGATCTTGTCTGGAAGGCCTACGCGGAGAGCTACGCTAAAAGGGATCAAGAGGTGATGGAGAGCAAAAGGCCTCGCTTGAATTACATTGAACCCCAAATTAGCGAGCAAGGAAGAGAGTCCTGGTTGGAAATGAGTCAGATTCCCTTAACTTCGGCAGAGGGAGAGGTGGTTGGAATTTTGGGGGTGTATACAGAGATTACGGAACGAATTTTGGCCCAAAGGGCCTTGCAAGAGCATACCACCAACCTAAATCAAGTGCAGTCCATGGCTCATGTGGGGAACTGGACCTGGGACATTGCAACGGGGGAGGTCCAATGGTCCGATGAGATTTTTCGCATCTTTGGTTTTGAGCCCGGGGCCTTTACCCCGAGTTACGAGCGTTTTTTGCAGGCAATTCCCGTAGCGGATCAGCATTTGGTCAAAGAGGGGATTGAGCAGGCTTTAAAGCAAAACCAAGAATACGCGGTGAATCATCGGATTATACGCCCTAATGGCGAGACGCGTCATCTTTTTGAAAAAGGAGAGGTGTTTTTTGCTTCAGAAGGGAAGCCTTTGCGGATGCGGGGCTTTATTCAAGACATTACCGAGCATAAGCTGGCAGAATAAAAAAAAGAGCGCATCAACGAGGGGTTGAGCATTTTGAGTCAATTGCAGTTTAGCAAAACAGGCAACCTGAACATGATCAACATGGTCATTCAGCAGACCTTGCAGGTCACCTTTTCCAGCATCTGGCTGGAAAGTCAAACCGGGGATGCCCTGGTGCGCCAAGGCGAGTTTAACGGCTTGACCAATCAACATGAAAAAGGTGGCGAAATCCAACAGGAGCAATATCCTTCTTATTTCAGGTATTACAAAACCTCAAATCTGATCGAGATTCCAGATGCCTTAACCCACCCCGCCTTGGTGGAGATGCGCAAAGATTATGTCCAACCCAAGGGGGTGGTTTCCATGTTGAATATTCCCTTTTTGGTTCTAGGTCAAAAGATTGGCCTGCTTTGCGTTGAGGCAACCGAAACCCGCAGGGACTGGTCGATTGAGGAGAAAAATTTCGCGCTCGCGGCGGCAAAAACCCTTTCGTTAGATTATGAACGGTTGGAAAGGGAGCGGGTCGCTAAGGAGTTGCGAATTTCAGAGCAGCGACTGCAACAAATCTTAGACACCATTCCCGTGCGGGTTTTTTGGAAAGACAAAGAATCAAATTATTTAGGCGGAAATCGCCTTTTCGCGCAAGACGCAGGAGTGAAGGCGACGCAAGACTTAGTCGGGCTAAAAGATGAAGACCTCCCCTGGAAGTCTTCTGTTGCCGCTCACAGTAACACAGACCGTCTGATTCTTTCTGAGGGGGAGCCGCTGCTCAACTATGAAGAGGTACAAAGAAACGCCGACCATAGCAAGATATGGATCGAAATGAGCAAAATTCCCTTAAGGGATTTGGAAGGCCGGATTATCGGTGTTTTAGGGGCCTATCACGACATCACGGCACGCAAAGAAGCAGAGCAAAAACTGACCCAAGCCAAAGAAGACGCGGATGCCGCCAGTCAGGCCAAGTCTGATTTCTTGGCGAATATGAGCCATGAGATTCGCACCCCCATGAATGGGATTTTAGGGATGGTGCAGCTTGCCCTGCAAACCCCTTTGAGTGAAAAACAGGCCGATTACCTCGACAAGGTTCATCATTCGGCCAACAACCTGTTGCATATTCTCAATGACATTTTGGATTTTTCCAAAATTGAGGCAGGGAAGCTCGAGATTTCCGAGTGCGAGTTTTTCTTAGATGATCTTTTAGAAGACTTATCTCACTTAGGGGCAAAAGCAGCTTATGACAAGCATTTGGAATTGCTTTTCAAGGTGGACCCAAAGGCTCAACAAGCCTTATTGGGTGATTCTTTGCGCTTGGGGCAAATCCTGTCTAATTTGCTTTCAAATGCCTTGAAATTCACTGAAAAAGGGGAGGTTCTATTAGAGGTCCAACAACTTGCGGCCAAGGAAAACGAGGTTTTTTTGGAATTCAGCGTTACCGATACGGGAATCGGTTTAAGCCCAGAACAGCAGGCAAAGCTTTTTCAATCCTTTACCCAGGCCGATACTTCCGCCACCCGCCACTTTGGGGGCACCGGCCTGGGTTTGAGTATCAGCAAGCAGCTCGCGGGCATGATGGGGGGAGAAATCTGGGTGGTCAGCGAAGTGGGAAAAGGCAGTACCTTTACCTTTAACGCTTGGGTGAAAAAATCAACCCAGTCCTGCGATAAAGCGCGAGTCATCGAGCCCGATCAGTCGTTGCGGGTTTTGGTGGTTGACGATAACCGCAGTTCCCGTGAGCTTTTAAAACTCTACTTGACGACCATGGGTTGCCAAGCGGCCACCGCCGCTACGGGAGAAGAAGCGATAACGCTTTTGGAAGCCGCCTCGGACGCGCCTTATGAATTGGTTTTAATGGATTGGAACATGCCCGGTTTAAATGGCCTGGAAACCATAAAAAAGATACGCCAGCATACCCACCTGCCTCAGCAGCCTATGGTGGTGATGGTGAGTGCCTATGGCCGCGAAATTTTGGTGGAGCAAACCCGTGAATTGAAGTTGGAGTTTTTTCTCACCAAACCCGTTACCTCCTCCAGCTTGTTTGATACCCTAATGCAGGTCTTAGGGAAGCGAGACAAACGGCTCACGCCCCAAGTAAAGGGCAGCGGCTTTCAAGATGCGCTACGACCCTTGGCGGGGGCGCGGATTCTTATTGCCGAAGACAATAAAATCAACCAACAGGTGATTGAAGAGCTCTTAAGCAGTGCCGGATTAAGGGTCACCTTAGCCGACAACGGGCTGGAGGTAGTGCGGTTCTTGCAAAAAGAAACCTTCGACGCTCTTTTGTTGGATTTGCATATGCCCTTAATGGACGGGTTTGAAGCGACAAAGCGGATTCGCGAAGAGCTTCATCTTTCAGGCCTCCCCATTATTGCCCTCACCGCCAGCGCGATGGTGGGAGAGCGGGAACGCTGTTTAGCGGCGGGGATGAACGAACATACCGCCAAGCCCATCGACCCTTCTGATTTGGCGGAAAAACTACTTTTATGGGTGAAACGGGATGCCCTTCCCATTGTCGCGGCGCCCCAAAATGAAAAAGCTTTACAACGAGAGCCCTTGGCCTTGCCTCTCTTGCAAGGTTTTGAGCAATCCGCCAGCTTGCTGCGGCTCAACGGCAACCGTCCACTTTACGCTCAACTCCTACTCGGTTTTTTAGATTACCGTAAGGCCGCAACCCAATTGGCAGAGCTGATCAACAAAAAAGTCTGGTCAGAGGCACAGATTTTGGCCCATACTCTAAAAGGCTTAGCCGGTAATTTAGGGGCTGTTGTATTGAGTGAGGAAGCAGGGGCGTTAGAGGTGGCTTGTAAAGAGCAAAAAAACGCCGATCCACAACCCCTGAGTATCGCCTTCAATGCCGTAATTGACGAGATTCAAGAAAACGAGGTCGCTTTGCGCCTTTTAAGCGAAAGCCGGGGGCAGCCTGCCACCGCCATTTCGAACCTGAGCCCTCAAGCATTGTTGGATCAGTTCAAAGAGGCGCTGAAAAGTCGTAACCCCACGCGTTGCAATGAGTGCTTGAGTCAAATTAAAAGGGTGCGTTGGGACCCGGCTCAGAGTGTGCTGATCAAAGATTTAGCGGCCTTGGTCAAAAAATATCAATACAAACAAGCGCTCACTTTACTGGAACAATCAAAGCAAAGCGAATCATGAATAAGGCTCGTATCTTAGTTGTCGATGATAACCCGATGAATCTCGATTTATTAGTGAAGTGTTTGGGGGAGCAATACGATATCCAAGTGGCCCTAGATGGGGAAGAGGCGTTAGAGGCCATGAGCGAGCTTTCTCCTGATTTGGTTTTACTCGATGTGATGATGCCGAAGATGGATGGCTTTCAGGTGTTGGAGAGGATGCAGCAAGAAAATCTATACCCCGATCTGCCGGTGATTTTGTTTACCGCCTTAAACGATATTGAAAGTAAAACCAGAGGGTTTAAGGCAGGGGCGGTCGATTTTGTCACCAAACCGGTCAATATGTATGAGGTCGTTGCTCGGGTCAACACGCACTTGAGTCTAAAAGAGGCCAAAGAGAAATTGAAAAAGCAAAACCTTTTGTTGGAAGAAAAGGTACAAGAGCGCACCCGCCAATTGGTATCTTTGCAAAGAGCGGTTATTAACGGTTTATCTTCCTTGGCTGAAAGCCGTGACCCTGAAACGGGGTTTCATATCCAACGCACCCAAGAGTATATGCGCTTTTTGGGGAACAAATTAATCGATCACCCCCAAAAAGCCTATTGCCTGACTTTAGAACAAGTGGAGCAATTCGCCGAGGTGGCCCCCCTGCATGATATCGGCAAGGTGGGGATTTCGGATCGGATTTTACTCAAGCCGGGGAAGCTAACCGCGGAGGAATTTGAAGTCATGAAGGAGCATACCCTGTTTGGAGGGAAGGCCTTGGCCAAGGCAATCGAGTTGGATCAAAGCAATCCGTTGTTGCAGGGGGCCATCGAGATTGCCATGACGCATCATGAAAAATGGGACGGGAGCGGTTACCCTAAGGGATTAAGGGGGGAGGGCATCCCTCTGCCCGGTCGTCTCATGGCCTTGGCCGATGTTTATGACGCTTTGATCTGCAAAAGGGTATATAAAAAACCCATACCTCATTCAAAAGCGGTGGAGATAATCCAGCAGGGGAAGGGGCTTCACTTTGACCCTTTGCTGACGGAACTGTTTGTATTGCATCACGATGAATTTAGGCAGATCGCTCTTCGCTTGGTGGAATTTGCCGAAAAAAGACAATCTTTGCGGGAATAAGGAAAACTAGAATGACCTCTCCAGTAAAACCTCACCTACTGCTTGTAGATGATACCCCTGAAAATATTGACCTTTTAGTTGAAATGTTAGGGCCTGATTATGAGCTTTCGGTGGCCACGGATGGGGCCTCGGCTTTGGAGGCCACCGAGGATCAGATTCCTGATCTTATTTTACTCGATATTATGATGCCCGGAATGGACGGCTATGAGACCCTAAAACATTTAAAAGAAAACCTGGAATGGGCCGCAATTCCCGTGATTTTCCTCACCGCAAAAAATCAGAATGAAGACCTGCTTTTAGGGTTTCAACTCGGCGCGGTCGATTTCATTACCAAACCCTTTAATTTAGCGGAATTGCAGGCGAGGATTCGCACCCATATCGACCTTGCCCTGGCCATGCGTGTCATCGAAAAGCAAAAAATAGAGTTGGAAGCGGTCAATGGTCAGTTAGCGGTGGCAAACAATGAGCAAAAAGAATTGCTGCATGTGCTCTGTCACGACTTGGTTAATCCCTTGGGCAGCATCAATTCCTTTGCGAAGTTGATGCAGACGGACCCCGATACCGTTGCGATGGGGTTGGAGTTGATCGAAGGCAGTTCTCAACAGGGTTTAGACATCATCGACCTCATTCGCCGCATGCGGGCGATGGAAGAATATGAGGTTGAGTTGACCTCTTGGAAGGTAGCCGAGGTAATCGAGAATTCCTTAAAGCAGTTAAAACTTAAATTGGAGGCAAAAAAGCAGGAAGTTAAGCTCAGTTTAGAGCCCGGGCTGGAGGTCTTGGCCGAACCCTCCTCTTTGGTTCATTCGGTATTGAACAATCTCTTAACCAACGCGATTAAGTTTTCTTATCCTCAGCAAACCATTGAGGTTCGAGGGGTCAAGAAAGGGGAACAGGTGAGGTTGGAAATTGAAGATCACGGCATTGGTATTCCCCCAACTCTGTTGGCGAATCTTTTTCAAATCAACAAAAAAACCAGTCGCCTCGGCACGGGAAAGGAAGAAGGCACCGGCTTCGGCATGCCCCTAGTGGAAAAATTCATGCGGCTTTATGGGGGGGAGATTGAGGTTGAATCCACCAGTATCGAGGAAAACCAAGATCATCATGGAACGGTCATGCGCTTGATCTTTCAAGCGGGCTGATCCAGTTTTTTTCGAGCGGCGCCGCAAAACAGGTGGTTCCTCCCCCTGGCGGGGTTGAAGTACCTATGTTTTGAATTTCTGAAGGCAAAGTCTTTTTTTTATTGTCAAGAGGAAGCGACTAGGGTATATTCCTTATTAGGTGACTAGGGTTTTTACCCTAAATTAATCGTTAAAAAGGGGTATCATGAATCAAACCGATTATGTGGTGATGACCGCCAAGGCAATCTGCCTCAGCATGATGATGGCTTTAGCTCTCGCCTTAATGCTCGGCTAGTCGCGAATCCGTTGTATGGAGCGAAGTTCTTGACCTAGTAGGGATCAACGCAGGTCAAGCGTCAGCGCAGGTCACTTTAGTGGTTCGCGCATGAGCGCTCAGCGTTAAGATGGATATGGCGGGAATCGACAGGGCGAGAGAAAGAAATTAAGCTTTTGTCTTTTGTCGCGCTTAATATAGAATTTTTTGCCTTTTCTTCGCCTTTGAGTGGCCTGGGCGCTTGTTTTTTAGTCCTTCAAATGGTCTAGAACCATTTTTTCCAACACCACTTGGCTGTGCCGTTCCAAGTCCACCTCCCCCACCTTGAGATTGTAGGCGAGTTGCTTGAAAAAAGCCTGCTCCCGCGCATCAATCCGTAAGTCCGCCCGCGCCACCGCGGCCAAAGCGAGTAGAAACACCTGCTTGGCTAATTTGGAAGAAAGTTTTTTTGCCAGTTCTCGAATATCCATGTTTCCGGCCAGTTCATGGGGATGCACTTCGGCTTTCAGCATCAATTTTTTTAAAAAATCCTTTTCCTTTTGATCTACATGCTGGTCTTTTTTTGCCATCAGCAAGGCGGCGTGGGTGATGATAATTAAATCTTGATGATTGATTTCGCTCATGATTTTATCCTGTTGAAGGCAAAAGGATGAAGTCTGTAGGCTTAGTCTTACAGGTTTTTTATTTCTTTTAAAGGACTTCTTCAAAGAGCGAGTGACTTTTCTTCAGCCTCTGGCTTGTATTTTTTTAGGGGCAAAAAAGCGGATCGACTCTTTGTTTCCTCCCCTGCTTGTAGTAGGGCTTTGGGATGAGGCGGCATAAGGAGTAGGCAAATTGTACCAAAGCGGCTAGGGTGGCTAAGAATCTATCTCAATAATATAAAATGCTACGATTAATCAAAGAATTCAAACCAGAACAGTTGATTTGGTATGGCCAGTTATTGGTGAAAATGGTGATTGTCGATCAAAACTTTTCTCCCTCCGAGTTGCAATTTGTGAAAGAGGTGTTGGCGCAAATTCCCGATGAAAAAGAACGCAAGAGCCTTGTCGGCTATTTGGAAAAACAACAAGAACCGCCCCTGAGGCAACCTAAAAGCTTAAACAAAGAGGTCTTGGCCCAGGTTTTTATCCAATTGATTCATGTTGCCTTAGCCGATAACGAGCTCCATGCGGCAGAATTGGCTTTATTAAAAAGTCTCAGTCGTCTCTTTGATTTTCATCCCAATTACTTAAAGGACTGTCTTGCCTGGGCGCAAGATGGAATTTACATCCGCCGGTTACAGCAAAAATTGGCCAAGCGCACCCTTTCTTTGCGCAATGAATTGGTGCCGGTCAAAAAGCTCAACACGGAGCAAAAAAAATGGTATATCGACGCCGTGGTCGCCGCCTTAATCCATGAAGGACTCAAGGAGGAAAAAGAGCTAAACCTGTTAAAGCGGATGTTTGCCAGCACAGAGAGCCGAGAGGAACAAATCCTGCTGCGCAATCATATCTTGCTGCAACATCGCCCTCCGATTCGTCGGCCTCCCCCCATGCCCGAAGGGTTGACTCTCTTGATTTTAATGGAGGTCGCTTTAATCGGAGCCCGCAATGGGGATATGAGTTATCAGTCCAGTCAGCATTTGCGGCTTTTAGCCGATGTAAGTCGCTTGTCGGCCAAATCCTACAACGAATTGATGGAGTGGATCAACCAAAGCGTGCTTTGGAAAAAACGGGAGCGAGACCTCTTAAATCAAGTGCGGCTCAACTCGAGCGAAGAGGAAGAAGAGGCCAAAAAGCAGGGGCGACTGATCACCCACCCAGACAACAATTCGATTCAAGTCAGAAAGGTTCAGTGTTTTGTCTGTGGCTCCGGTAAGGATTTACCCCTGTTTCAGTTAAGGCATCTTAGTCAGAAAACCAGCCAAAATATCTTTGGAACCCCTATTTTTTTAGGGGCCAATGAAGGTTTTGACCCCATCGACTTCAACCGGATCAAGGTGGTCGTCTGTCCCGCCTGTCTGTTTGCCAGTCCCAAAAAAGAGCATTTTATCCGTCAGAAAAAGGACCAAACCCCGGAAGAACTCAGCGATCCTCGCTTTAAGGGGGAATGGATCCGTCAGGTCTTAGAGCGTGAAGAGCAAATCGAGCCTTATAAAAAGCAGATATCCACGATCCAGCGCAGCCTTCCCGCTGCCATTGCCTGTTATGATTTGGCGATTGACGCGGTGCGGCATTATCATGCCCATTTGCCCAAAGAGTCGAACCAAGGTCAATTGATCAACCTGTATCTCACCTTAGCGGAATTGAAGATGCAAGCGGGCTTGCGAGAAGAAGCCGAAAACGACCTCAGGCTTGCCATGGACTTGGCGAAACAGATTTATCTCAAAGGGAGAGCGCCTCAACTCGTTTTACGCTGCGCCCGCTTATTGCTCATTTCCGCGCTGTATTTTGAGGATGAGAAAAATATCGGGGAATACATGAACTTCTTTCACCGCTATAAAACCGATAAGGCCGAGGGGTTTAAGCTGCAAGATCGGCAAGAATTCATGAAGCTTTACCAGGAGGTCAGCGGAATTTTCTCCCAGCGAGAACGCTATAAAAAATCAGCCCTCAAGGGATTTAAGCTGCTATGAGGGAGGTGGGGCGTGGTGACTGAATCGGTTCACCCCCCTTTTTTTTTGTTTTCCTGCTTTTTCATTCTATCGTTTTTGCTTGTATTCTGATAGGCTTTCCTTAGCGTTCTAAAAAAAGGCAGCATGAACCTATCGGCTCTTCTGATACATACCCAACCGACAAAACTCCCAGACCTCATTACTCGTATTGAGGCGGTGTCTTGGGCCAAGACCCATCACCATGATGAACAAGGTCGCTTGATCGTGACCGTTGAAGCTGCTGATCTGCGTGAAGATCAGCAGCGTTTGGAAAAAATTCAAAGCTTGCCGGGGGTGATTTCCGCTGAAGTCGTTGAGTTCTGGCCTGACATGCAAACTTAATGGGAGGCAAGCATGACGCATCCAAATCGTAGAGAGTTTCTCCGTAACAGCTTGGCGGCAAGCGCGGCCTTGGCCGTGGGAATGCAATTGCCGAAAGAGGCGCAAGCCGCGTGGATGAAAGATCCGGAAGAATATAAAGGGATCACCTGGGATCGCTCCGCCTGCCGTTTTTGTGGAACCGGTTGCAGTATTTTGGTGGGAGTGAAAGACGATAAGATTCGCGCGGTCAAGGGCGACCCCGAAAGTCCGGTCAACCGGGGGTTGCTTTGCGTGAAGGGCTACGCGAACGCTAAAATTCTCTATGGGGAAGATCGCCTGACCACTCCCCTGTTGCGGATGAAAAACGGTAAACACGCCAAAGACGGGGAGTTTGCCCCCGTGAGTTGGGATCAAGCCTTTAAGGTCATGGCAGAACAATGCAAAAGGGCGTTGAGGCAAAAGGGCCCCAAGGGCATCGCTCTTTTCGGGAGCGGTCAATACACCATTGACGAGGGGTACGCCGCGGCCAAGCTGGTCAAGGCCGGGTTTCGCTCCAACAATATCGAGCCCAACGCGAGGCACTGTATGGCCAGCGCCGTGGTGGGGTTCTTTCAAACCTTTGGCATTGATGAGCCTTCTGGTTGCTATGATGACATCGAAGCGACCGACAATATGGTTTTATGGGGGGCCAACATGGCCGAGATGCACCCCATTTTATGGACTCGCGCTGTGCGCCGCAAGATGACGGCTCCAGACCGGGTGACCATCGTCAACCTTACCACCTATACCAATCGCTGTAGTGAACTGGCGGATTTGGAAATCATCTTCAAGCCCAATACGGATTTGGCGATTTTCAACTACCTCGCTCGTGAGGCCATTGCTCGGGGGGCGATGGACCAAGCCTTTGTGAAAAAGCATTGTGTTTTTTCCACCGGCCCGAGAGACATCGGTTTTGGTTTGGAGGCCTCCCATCCTAAAGAGCAAGAGATCGCCTTGAGCAAAGCAGAGGCGATTGCCTGGGGGCTCGGCCCAGAGGGGGAAGGCACCAAGGTGACCCAAAAACATCGAAATGGCGCCTTAAAACATTGGCTGATCGAATTTGCCGATTTTAAACAGGCTATAGAACCCTATACCCTTGATTTCGTCGCCCAAACCGCTAAGGGAGACGCGGGCGAAGACTTAGAAGGTTTTAAAAAGAAATTGGTGCGACTGGCCGATATTTACTGCAAAAAGAGCAGCCCTGTGGTGAGTTTTTGGACCATGGGGATGAACCAGCATGTGCGCGGCAGTTGGGTCAACGAACAGGCTTATATGCTGCATCTGCTCTTAGGGAAACAGGCAAAACCGGGTATGGGGGCCTTTTCCTTGACCGGGCAACCCTCGGCTTGCGGTACGGCGCGCGAGGTGGGAACCTTTGCCCACCGCCTTCCCGCCGATATGCTGGTTGCCAAGGCCCCCCACCGCGCCAAAGCGGAAGAAATTTGGGGACTCCCCGCCGGCACCCTCAATCCTAAGCCGGGCGACCACGCGATTAAAATGATGCGGAAATTGGAACAAGGAGAGATCAAATTCTTTTGGTCTCAGGTTTCCAACCCCTTTCAAGACTTCCCCAATGCCAATCGCTGGTTCAAGGCAGCGCAAGAGCCCGATAATTTCATTGTGGTTTCCGACTGCTACCCCACCATTAGCGCCAAGATGGCAGATTTGATTTTGCCGAGCGCGATGATTTTTGAGAAATGGGGCGCTTACGGTAACGCGGAACGGCGAACCCAGCATTGGCGGCAGATGGTTGCTCCGCCAGGCGAAGCCAAGGGGGATACTTGGCAGTTTTTGGAATTTGCCAAGCACTTTACCATTGCCGAGGTTTGGGGGGCGCGGGGCAAGCTGCCCGATGTGATTCAAGCGGCGCGGGGCAAAGGGATCAAGGGGAGCGACAGCCTCTATGAAGTGTTGTTTGGGCGCTTAAGAGCCAGCCACCCTTGGAGCAAAGATCATCCGCTCGCGGAGGGCCGAAAAAACGATATTGCCGAGGAGTTTGGTTTTTTTGTTCATAAAGCCTTGTGGGAGGAATACCGCCTTTTTGGTCAGGGTCACGGTCACGATTTGGCCCCCTTTGACGCGTATTTTAAGGTTCCCGGCCTGCGCTGGCCCGTGGTGAAGGGCCGGGAAACAGCCTGGCGTTACTTAGAGGGCTCTGACCCTTATGTTGCCCCGGGAGAAGGCTTCAACTTCTACGGCCCGGCCTTAAAGGCCTTGCCCAAAGGGGATTTGCAGGGGCCAAGCGGGGCAGATAAGGTGAAGCTCTTTGGCTCCAAAGATGCCCAAGGTCACCTCCGTGGCGGCAAGGCGAAAATCTTTTTTCGCCCCTATCAAGAGCCCCCTGAGGCACCGGATCAAGAATACGACCTCTGGCTGTCCACGGGCCGAGTGATCGAGCATTGGCACTCGGGCACCATGACGAGGCGCGTCCCCGAGCTGCATCTCGCCATGCCCAACGCCCTGATTTATATGCATCCCGCTGACGCGAAAAAGCGGGGGTTAAAGCAAGGCGATGTGGCGAAGATGACCTCTAGAAGGGGCGAGGTCTTAGCCCGTATCGAAACCCAAGAGCGCAATCATATGCCCCGGGGCATGATTTTCGTTCCCTGGTTTGACGAACAGGTATTGATCAACAAGCTCACTTTAGATCAAACCTGTCCTCTATCCAAGCAGACCGATTATAAAAAATGCGCCGTCAAGGTCGCCAAAGCTTAGGAGGGAAGATGAAATACTTAAGGTGGATGTTGCTGGCGGTTCTTTTGTTTCTCGCCGCTTGCGAGTCAGAGCAAAGAGCAGGTAAGCAAATTTGTGACCAGACCCTTTCTTTGCGTAAGGATTGTGTTTTTAAGCAGGCTCAGCCCCTGCCCATGGCGCTTTACTCGCAAAAATCTCCCGGTGAATCGACTAAGCTTAACCGGGCTTATGCTACCGCGCCGCCCTTGATCCCCCACAGTATTGAAGGGGTCGAGGTCAACGCCTCAATGAACGGCTGTCTCTTGTGCCATAGTGGGGAGATGCCCGATGTCCCCGCTATTCCGGCGAGTCATCGGCAGATTGCGGTGATAGGGATTTCTCAGGCGCAAAAGCCCCTGGTAACCCAAGTGAAGGGCTTTAAGGCCGCCCCGAGTGGAGTGGATCAAGGTCGTTATGTCTGCCTTACCTGCCATGTTCCTCAGGCAGGTAACTTAAAACCCCTGGTGGCCAACCAGTTTTAATCCCTAAGAGGCTTATTGCGCCTCTTCAGGGGCACTTTTTTTTGCTGCGACCATGCTTATCAGTCATCAAGATATCCTAATCCGCCTTTGCGTAGCCTCCATTTTGGGCGGCATCGTTGGGATCGAACGCAATATACATGGTCGCCCCGCAGGTTTGCGGACCCATCTCTTAGTGAGCCTCGGTTCTTCGACCTTTATGGTTTTAAGTGTGCTGATCCCCCATCTGTATCCGCTCTCCGGGACGAGAGGCGTTTTTTTTTCCGACCCGGCGCGTATTGCGGCCCAGATCGTGACCGGGATCGGGTTTTTAGGCGCCGGGGTGATTATTAAAGACGGATTGAATATCCGTGGTCTGACCACTGCCGCCTGCTTATGGGCAACGGCCGGCATCGGTATGGCCGCCGGGGCGGGGCTGTTTTTTGTCGCTATAGTGGCGACCCTGATCGCTTTGATTGGGTTGGTTTTTTTTCCTTGGGTGGAAAAATTATACAAGAAAGACTATTATTATATGCTGACGATTGTTTTTTCCAACCGCCTTCCCTTAGAAGAACTGTTATGTTTTATCCAGGCTCCCGAGTTCCCCTATCGCAATTTTGAGTATGAAAGGAACTTTGAAACCCAGCAGACCGAAGTGCAAATCAGCCTAAGCATAAAGCATAAAGAAGAGGCCCCTCAAGTGATGGATGATTTAGTGAAACGAATCGAGCAAAAGGGGCTGCCCCTCATTTCCCTCAAATGGTTTGCCCCTTAGTTGGTCGTAATCAATATTACCATTGAAAAAAAACCTTTCAAAGTCTTGGCCAATTCTCAGGTTTTGACTATCATAAATATTAAGATGACTTCTTTTTTGCGACGCCCCTAACCGGATTCCTCCATGAAATTTAAAGATCTGAGCCTAATGGCTAAACTGATGCTGATCAATGGCGTTACTTCTTTTATTTTAATTACGACTTTATCTATAATTGGTTACTTTGACAGTAAATCCGTGGCGGAAAAATCGGTATTTATTCGTTTGGATAATCTTAGCGAAGCAAAGGCGGAAGAGATCGCGAGACTGTTCACCTCCATGCAAAACGATTTGAAGTTTTTAAGCACCAACCCCACGGTTGTAGATCACATCGAAAAGCTGATTGAGGCCTATGATCATTTTGCTCCCTCTACCCCAGGGCAAAAGCGACAGGTGCTGCAAAGTCTGCGAGACGAGTTTTTGCCTCAGTACCAAAAAGTCAACCCCGGTCAAGGCAAAGCGAGGGATTTTTTGCCCATCAAAGGCAATTCTCAGGCCTTACAATTGGCATATATCGTCAACAATCCCAATAAATTAGGGGAAAAGCAAAAATTGAGCCGCGCTGGCTCAAGCCCTTATGATCAACTTCATGCCAAATTACATCCCTGGTTGAATGATTTTCTGCAAGCCTACGGTTATTATGATCTTTTTCTCATTGATGTAAAAAACCTAGATATTGTTTACAGTGTGTTTAAAGAGCGGGACTTTGCCACGAGTTTAAAAAAAGGGCCATTTAAAAACAGTAATCTAGCTAAGCTTGTGCAACAGGTTGCTGCTACCGGTGAAGCAGGGCGCGCTGATTTTGCTTCCTATAAACCAAGTTATGGGTTTCCCGCCGCTTTTTTAGCGGCCCCGATTAAAAGTCAGGGCCGTATTGTAGCCATTGTCGCCTTGCAGATTTCTACGGATCGCTTAAATAAAGTGATGATTGGGGATAAGGATTGGAAAGGCCACGGTTACGGGGATACGGGCGAGGTTTTTTTAGTGGGGAAAGATCAACTCATGCGCAGCGAGTCGCGTGAATTTATCGAAAACCAAGCCGCTTTTTTCCAAGCCGCCGGCTCTGAGGTGAGCCGGGAAATCCTTTCTAAAATGAAGCATCTCCATACCACCATTGGGCTTTTTCAAATCGATTCTTCGGCGATTCGCAAGGCTTTAGCAGGCAAAGAACAGCATGAAATCAGCACTGATTTTAGAGGGATTGAGGTTTTAACCAGTTATCGACCGGTTTCAGTTCCTGGCTTGGATTGGGCTGTTGTCGCCAAGCAGGATAAAAAAGAGGCCTTTGTGTCGGTAATCGAGATGGAAAAGAAATTTATTTTCATTGGGTTGTTGATTTTTGCGGTGAGCATGCTGGTCATCTACTTTATCGCTAAAAAACTAGCGGCACCCTTGTTGCTTTTAACTCGTAAAATTATAGAAATCTCCGATACGAAAGACTTAACCCTGACTTTAGAGTTGGACCAAAAAGACGAAATCGGACAGACGATTCTTAGTTTCAACAAATTTTTGCACAGCTTGCGCGATATTTTATCGAACATTCGCAATGATGCCTTGCAACTGCTGGATTCTTCCCACAGCCTTGCAGGTACCGCGGCGACGATGAGCAACAACGCAGAAGAGATTCAAACGCAAAGCGGGATTATCGCCTCTGCCTCGGAAGAATTAACCGTGAATATGAACACGGTTGCCTCGGCGACCGAAGAAACCAGCTCCAATTTCAGCCATATTGATGGCGCCATTGGGGAGCTTTCCTCAAATATTGACGCCATTGCCTCGGCGACCAATGAAGCTTCGACCAACATGCAAGGCATGGAAGACAACTTAAACCGGATTGCCTCTGAAACCCAAGACGCGGCCTCTTCCATTACCGACTTGAGCCAAGTGTTGGCCACCGTAAATCAAAAATCGAAACAGGCCTTGGAGATTTCCAGTAAAGCCAGTACAGAAAGTGAAGAGACCCAAGCCATTTTGGAACAGCTCAATGAAATGGCCGAGCAAATCGGGGGTATTGTGCGCTTGATCGGGAATATCGCCAGCCAAACAAGCATGCTTGCCTTGAACGCCACCATTGAGGCAACCAATGCGGGGGCCGCGGGCAAAGGGTTTTCTGTGGTTGCGGAAGAGGTCAAGGGTTTGAGCAAAAAAACTTCAGAAGCAAACGATGAAATCAGAAAAAATATCGAATCCATTCAAAAACAAATTACCATCAGCCGTGGTAAGATTCAAACCGTGGTATCGGTGATCAATCAAGTTGGTTTGGCCAATCAGGAAATCGCCGAGCAGATGACCATCCAATCGGCGAAGGCAAAAGAAACCTCGAATTCCATGGAATCGATCAATAAAGCGACCCAACTCTCGGTAGCCAATACCAAAGAAGCCGTGCAGGGGATCAACGAAACCAGTAAATCGGTCTCTGAAATTGCTTCTCATACCCGTGAATCGGCTCGCAACATCTCAGAAGGGGTTAAGGGAGTCGAAGAAATTGCCCGCAGCTCAGATGAAGCGGCAATCGGGTTGAGCGAGGTCAACCAAAGCTTACAAAAAAACAGTACCGCCATTCATGAGGTGGACCAACAAGCCCATCAAGTGGCCGAAAGCGCCAAAACCTTAAGTCAAATTGCGGAAGACATGGGAAAAGTTTTGAGTACGCTTCAATTTTAACCTTGGATGAATAGAGCGCGGCAAGGCTTCAACAGGCGAGCCCTGGGTTTGGTTGGGATCATGGTCTTGGTGACCTTGATCACCAATTTTATAGCGATTTATATTCATTTTAACGCGGTGCTGGAGGGGCAGCAGACCCGTTTGCGCGAATGGGCGCAAATGCAAGCTTATCTACTGGAAGCCCGGATTGGGCTCCAGCAGGCCAACCGTAAATTATCTCCTTTTTTGTTCAGCTTTGCCCAGGCCCAGGAATCCCTTGCCTCGGTTTCAGGCCACGGTAAATCCCCTACCTTGATTCTAGCCCAAAAAGAGGGTGATTCGATTCGTTATCTCGTAATCAGCCCATCCCCTGCAAAAGCAGAGACTCGCTCCCTCCCCTGGCAGAGTGAGTTTGCTCTTCCTTTGCGCTTGGCCCTGCAAGCAAAGAGCGGAGTCGTGCGGTCGATCAATGTAAAGCGTCAGTCTGTTCTGGCCGCTTATGAACCCATTCAGGCGCTTGAGGTCGGACTGGTGGCGCAAATTGAGCTGCGAGAGATATACCGCCCCTTGATCGGCTATGCTTTGAAGCTGATCGCGGTCAGTTTGTTTTTTATTTTACTCGGTGCCCGTTTTTGTTTTGTTTGGTTTAATCCTGTACTCCATGCCCTTGCCCAAGAGGTGAAAGATAGCAAAGACAAGGAAGAAACCTCGATATTTCAAGAGAAAAAACTTTCTCGCGTCTTGACCTTGGCCAACATGGGCAGTTGGGAGTGGAGGCGGGAAGATTCCTTTTTCAGTTTTTCCAAAGAGTTGCAAGAACTTTTAGGGTTAACGGTGCAAGAGCGACAATCTCCCTATGAAGCTTTTTTGGCTTGCATTCATCCAGAAGATCGCGATCAATTTCAGTTTGCCTTAGACCAAGCGATGAGTAATGGGATGAATTTTTCTCTCGATCATCGAGTGGTGACCGCTTTTGGGAAAGCTTTATATGTTCATTCAACGGGGGAAGTGGTTTGGGACGCAGAGGGGGTGCCGAGTAAAATGCTCGGGATCATGCAAGATATTACCGAATCCAAATCCGCGACCCAGCGCATTCAACTTTTGGCCACGGTTTTTGAAAACGCCCAGGAGGGGGTGGTAATCACGGACCATCAAAACCACATTATCGAGGTGAACCCAAGTTTTGAAAAGATCACCGGTTTTACCTTTGCCGAAGTCAAAGGGCACAATCCCAAACGGTTGAGTTCGGGGCGTCATAAAAAACCCTTTTACCAAGCCATGTGGGCTAGCATTCAAGAAACCTCGACTTGGTCTGGTGAAGTTTGGGATCGGAAAAAGTCGGGGGATATTTACCCTAAACATTTGAATATTACGGCCTTTAAAAATGAAATCTCAGGCAAAACCAATTATCTTGGGGTTTTTTCTGATATTTCACAACAAAAAGAAAACGAAGCCAAATTGGCCCAGATGGCTTATTATGACCCCTTGACCAACCTGCCCAATCGGAGCTTTTTCATTGCCGACATGATTCGGGAACTGCAATTAGCAGAACGAGCCCAAATCAGTTTGGCCGTACTCTTTTTAGATCTGGACCGGTTTAAGCATGTCAATGATTCCTTTGGGCATCAAGTGGGGGATCAATTATTGATTCAAGTAGCTGCAAGATTAAAAGAAGCCTTACGGGAGTCAGACCTGATCGCTCGATTAGGCGGTGATGAGTTCGTGGTTTGCTTGAGGAATATCGAAGACCCGGCTGACGCGGGTCAAGTGGCCCAAAATATCTTACAGGCCCTACACCGCTCTTTTAATTTAGAGGGGCATTTAGTGTATATCAATACCAGCATTGGGATCAGTCTTTACCCCCAAGATGGCTCTGAACCCGGTGTGTTGATTAAGAATGCCGATTCGGCCATGTATCTCTCGAAGGAAAAAGGGAAGGGGATTTTCAGCTTTTTTACCCAAGCCTTAAACGAAAAGGCCCAAAAGCGAATTTTTCTCGATTCCAGCCTCCATCAAGCTTTAGAGCAGGATCAGTTTTTTTTGCAATATCAACCGCAGGTTGAAATCGCCACAGGTCAGATTGTCGGGTTAGAGGCTCTGATTCGTTGGCGGCATCCCACCCGTGGGTTGATCTCTCCCGTTGATTTTATTGCTCTTGCTGAAGAAACGGGGCTCATTGTCCCCATTGGGGATTGGGTATTGCAAGAGGCTTGCGCCAAGACTAAACAATGGCAAGACGCGGGTTTAAAGCCGGGAGTGATTTCGGTCAATGTTAGTCAAAAGCAATTTGCTCGGGGGGATATCTTACAGAGCGTTACTCGTACCTTAAAGCAAACGGGGCTTGATCCGAAGCAATTGAAATTGGAACTGACCGAGAGCCTTTTCATCAAGGGTACGAACCATGCTATTGAAATTCTGCATCATATTCGCGACTTAGGGGTGGGTTTGAGTATTGATGATTTTGGTACCGGTTTTTCCAGCCTTAGTTATTTGAAAAATATCCCCCTAACGGATTTAAAGGTAGATCAATCCTTTGTTAAAGGGCTTTTGCAAGATTCCCGCATCGCTGAGGCAATTATCTCCTTGGCGAAAAGTTTGCACCTTTCGATTATCGCTGAAGGGGCGGAGGAAAAGGCGCAGGTCGATTTTTTAAATCAATTGGGCTGTCAAAGAATTCAAGGTTATTATTATTCCAAACCCCTGGAAGAAAAAGACCTGCTTCCCCTGCTGCGCCAAGGGAAAATTATGGTTTAGGGACCCCTCTGAAAAACTCCTTGCCTACCGCTTGCTCAAGCGGTAGGTTCGTGCCCTTCGGGCTGAGGATAGCCCTTGGGGCGCGTCGAGTTTTTCGGTCTTTTCGGTGGGGAATAAAATCCATAACCTCAACGCGAATCAATAAGTTAAACTTTTTGTTTTGGCAAGGCGTCCCTGCCTTGCTGGGAAACTCCGCGTTTTTCAGAGTTTCCTTAGATTAATAAAAATAGAGCGCGAAACCAAAGCCTAGGGTGGAGTCCGCAAAGAGTTTGCTCTCGATGAGAGTCGGGTCGAGGGGGGTAGCGCTCTTTTCGAGCAAATAGGAAGTTTCCGCAAGCTTTAGGTTAAAGTCGAGGTTGCTGTCGTACATGATTCCAAAATTCAATTCGACGACACGCACTTTACGGCGTGAAAGGTAATGGGCCGCTATGGCCTCTTGCAGCTCGGTTTTGACCCGTTTTTCTAAGCTGATTCCCCGTCCATCCCATTGCAGTCGGTATCCATAGCGATAGCCTTGACTTTTTTCCATACTGTAAAAATTGGACTGGTCTGCCGCTAGGTTAAACTCTAACCCTCGCTGTTGGCGCTGCATGGAATAAAAGAAGCGGCTGCCGTTTTTTAAGCCATAGCCTAAGGTGCCTTGAGCTAAGTTCATTTTATAGTCTGCCGGGGCGGCCAAGCTGTCGCCTTCGATGCGGCTTTGTCCCACTTGCCGGAGCAGTAATTCGCTATACAAGCCTTCTCGGTTTAAGGGCCGCTGGTGAAAATGAACCCCCTTAAACTGGCCTTGCAACTCATAAGAGAGATTAAAGAGGCTTTGGCTTTGTTCAATCCGCCTTGTTTCTTTCATGGTCCCCTGAAATATCCCGATTTCCAGCCCTAAAGAGGGCCATAATAGGCCCGCGGATTGATTGCTCTCCATAAATTCGGAGTTGTCGTTGAAAAAATAAAAGGGGTTGAGAGCGGTTGAGGTCGGGATATTCAAATAAGTATTGCTTTTTTGCCCACTTTGGTCGCCGCGCAAGAAGAAATAACCCAAGGGCAACAGCAGGCTCGCTTGGCCAAGGGTATCATTGGCGCTGTACTTGTTTCCCGCTTGATTGACTTCAAAGGCTTGGTTGTTATAACTCGCCGCGCCAGCTACAACAGCTTGAAATTTAAAGGCTCCCCCTCGGCTGAGGAGGTGATCCTTACGGGGGGTTTGCCCATCGGGATTGGTTTCTCTTAAGTTTTCCTGATAGTAGTATTCGAACTCCATTCCCGTTTCTGCAAACAGAGGAACGGAGAGAGCGAGTAAAACACAAACAAGGAGAATCGCGCTTCTCATTACCGGATAGGAGTAGAAAGTTCATCTCTCTATCGGATCAAAAGGGGGAAAACTTAAGTTAAAAAATTATTCTTTTTGCGAAAGCACCTGAGCGGTCAATAAAACCAAGGAAATCCATACAAGATCGGCAATGAAGAGGTGAAACATCTGCAAGCCCACCGGGGCCTTTAAAATCACATTAAAGCTGCCCACCACCAATTGCAGCAAAAAAATAAGGATGAGGTTGCGGCCTAATTTGCGGGTGGTCGGGTTGAGGCTGCGCCGTTCATAGCTGATGGCCATAAAGATAATATAAAAACCGGTTAAAACGGCAAAAATCGGATGAAAGATCCGCAACTCGACTAAGACTTGAGCGGCAAGGTTATCGACCAGCAATTCCCCCATTTGATCTACGGGGAAGAGGGTATCGCCCAAGGCGGTAACCGCGCCGCTCATGCCGATGAGGAAAAGGCACAAGATGGCGCCGCCTATTTTTTTGACATTTTTGCTCCATCCCTGGGCAACTGGGGCTTGCCCTCCGCTTGCCCACCAGGCGGTTAAACTGATGGCCCCGAGGAGTAAAAAGGTGTTGGTCAAGTGAATGGGCATGGAAAAAACCCGCGCCATGCTGACATCATCGGCAACCAGTTCAAAGAGTACCAGCCCCGCGCCCAACCCCGCTTCGGTGAGCATCAAGAGGAGGCTCCAAGCCGAGGCTTTGCGGACTAAATGCCCTTTGGGGTAGGTTTTAAAGGCAAAAATCACCAAAAGAAGGACCCCCAGCAAAGCCAATCCGCTACTCAAGCGGTGGCTGTACTCGATGAGAGTTTGTGCCCCTGGGCTGCGGGGGATGACCTCGCCTTGGCACACGGGCCAATGGCGACCGCAACCGGCCCCTGAGCCGGTAGCCCGCACATAGGCGCCCCAGATGATGACTAAAAGATTGTAGCTTAAAAAGCCCCAGGCATATTTGGCAAAAGCGTTTAGCGGCATATTAATTCTCTGTGTTTTAGATGTATCCTGAGCCTTTTGTTTTTTTTTTGCAAGCGCCAGCACCTTAATGTAGCGGTTGGAGGTGTAAAATTCTCAGGAAAATCACTTTAATGAATCAGTTTTTTTTGTCATAGTATAAAGGAAAGAATCTGAGTTTTTGCAAGGAGTGTGCAATGGTTGTAGGCAAAAAGCTTATTTCAAATAATGCTGTTAATCTTTTGGTATTACTTGGTTTTATTGGTTATTTCTCCTGGAGTTTGGAACAGGTTGAAACTCAGGTGGAACGAACCCAAACCAAAAGCTCGGTTTTTATGCGCAAGGCCTTGCGCGCGGAAAACGCGGTGATCGAGGTTCAGCAGTACCTTTCGGATATTTCCGCGACCCGCGCGACCAATGGTTATGACGATGGACTGAGGCAAGCCGAAAAGAGCGCCCAAAAATTTTATCAATTGACCGGTGATTTTTTGACCCGCTTTCGGGCTGAAAAGGATTCGCCAAGCATTGCCTTGGTAGAAGAAATCAACAAAAGTTTTGAACGATATTACCGTATCGGCAAAAAAATGGCCCAGGTCTACATCAACCAAGGGCCGGCGGGGGGGAACCGCTTGATGTCGGACTTTGATCTAGCGGCGAGTCAACTTAAGGCAAAAACTGATCGCTTGGTAGAGGCTCAAGATCAAGAGTTGGAAAGTTCCATGACCATGATCCATCGTCTTGTAACCCGGCTGATGAATATGATGCTCGGGGTCGCGGTGGTGGCATCGCTTTTTGCCTTGGGGTTTGGTTATTTATTATACAATTCAATTGTTTCCCTTTTGGTGACCTTGGTCAACGACTTGACCCATTCTTCGGAGCAAATTACCGGCGCTGCCGAAGAAATCAGTAAGTCTTCGATTCAGCTTTCTCAAGGGGCGACCGAGCAGGCGGCCAGTTTAGAGCAAACCTCGGCGGCTATAGAGGAGTTGGCCAGTCAAACCAAAGAAAACGCGAGTTCCGCCACCTCGGTAGCGAGCAGTATGCAAGATGTTTTATCCATGGTGCAAGCCTCGGTGGATATCTCTCAAAAAGCGGCTCAGCTGGCTCAGGACGCGCAAGGTTCCAGCAAAAAAGGAGTGGATACCATGGATGAAATTTCCAAGGCGATGAAACAAATTGGAGAGGGCAGTGAGCGCATTGTCGATATCATTGAGGTGATTAATGATATCACCCATCAAACCAAAATGCTTTCGACCAACGCCGCGATTGAGGCGGCCCGGGCAGGGGAGCAGGGTAAAGGTTTTGCGGTTGTCGCCGATGAGGTGAGTAAATTGGCGGAAAACTCCAAAACAGCGGCAAAAGAAATCGAATCCCTGATTAAAGCCAGTGTGCGCAGCAGCCAATTGGGGGCGGAAAGATCCCATCAAGGTCAAGAGGTGCTGCAAGAGATCTATACCCGCAGTCAGGATGTCTCCGGATTGATGGCAGAAACCTTGGAGTCAAGCCACCTCCAAGCGCAGCAGATTGAGCATATCGCTCATCAGATCAACAATATCCAGCTTTCTTCAACCGAACAGGCCAGCGGCGTGGCAGAGGTCAGCCGGGCGATTGTTGAAATTGAGCAGGTGACCCAGGGCAACGCGGCGAGTTCGGAAGAGGCCGCTGCCGCTGCGGAAGAGTTGGCGGCGCAGGCGAAAATGATGCGGGAGTTGGTGGCGCACATCGCTGTTTTTGTGGGAACCCGGCATAGCCAAATCCCTTCTTGGGAAAAGAAGGAAACAGCCCCCGCCCCCGCGAGCGCCGCTCTTTTGCCTCAGCCTAAAGCCAAACCCAGTTCCGCATCAGGGCCCATGGGCTCGCGTCATGTGAAGCCGACGAAGGCGATCCCTCTTCGCGATGATTTTAAGGAATTTTAAAACTGCTTTGCGGGACTCCCTATAAAAGGATCACCTTGTCGCATTGTTGGTGCAAAATAGCATTGTTCAACTGGGTGCCTTTTTTGATTTTTTTGGGCAAGTTGTCTATGGGAACCTTCAGTTTTTTTGCGCTATATTCGCAAAAGGAGATGGCGACTTTTTCTGCAAAGGCTAAAACCTCGGGGTCTTCTAAAAGCAAGGTGCCGAAATCATTGATAAACCAACGAACCTCCCAACCCCTGTTTTTTGCCCCTTGCGTCAAGCCCAAAAGAGCTTCTTTATTGATTTCGTTTAAAACAAAAAATCCGAGTTTCATTGGTGCCCCGTTACTTGCCAGGAGATGACTCGATCTGCCTTTTCAATGGTATCTAAAATTTCATTCCAATTTTTATTGACTCTTAAATCAATAATTTGGACACTGTGTACTTTTTTTTGCTCATCTAAGATTGTCTGCAGGTCCGCGCTCAAGTCGCTATTAATGATGTATAGCAATTTCATATCAGTAAAAGAGTAGAACTTGATCAAAACCCAACAAACTTTGACTTAGTTTGTTTAGGGATAAAGCGTTTCCCTCCCCAGGATAAAAATGTACCGGAATTTCCATCTCCTTGACCTGCAAGAATTGTTGCTGGGCCATTCCGTCGGTACTGATCTTTTGGCTTACTACAAAAATCTCGACTTGATCATCAAGCAAGAGCAAACCGAGCGCAACGCGAAACGCCTCTCCTTGACGGTCTTTGGTAATGACTGCATAGCGTTTTGGCAAGTTTTCTCCTTATAATATATTTTTCATAAGTCAGCGTATTTCAACAGAAATAAATCAAAGTCACAACCTAATTTAACCTAACTTGACAGAAAATTAAGCTTTAACCAAGCCATTTCCCCCTTTCTTTCAATCGGCTTAAGGAGTGGAAAGGGGCTTGCGATTTTTTTTTAAAACTCACAAAATATAACAAAGTTTTAGGTTCCTCTTTCGGTCCTCTATGTTTTTCCATTGTTCAACGCTTCCCCCCCCTTGCAAATGCCGCAAATTGAGGAAATTCGCTATCAACTCGTTAACGCCGACTTAGGGGCAGAAGGTCAAAATTTTTTAAAAAGCAAGGTTTGTGAATATTTTGACGAACTGAAAGCCAAAAATCCCCTTATAGATTATAAAGCTCAATACATCCTTAACCCGGACCAGCGGCCTTTAGGCTCGGTATTGCTGGCCAATCCTCGTTTTGATCTCATTTTTTCCGGTTTCAATGTTACCCGAAAAGATGTGGAGAAAACGAACCAAGCGAGCGCTCAAGCCTTAGTCACTGAAGAAATGGGGCCGGAGCTGCAAATCGACCCGACCTTGAGGTTTCCCGCCTATCAAGAACTGTTGCGCTTGCAGCAAAGGGGGAGCTTTAATTTCAAGTATCTCTATTTTGTGGGGGATCTCAATCAACGCATTCGTGAATTTCTCCAATACGGCTTTGTCCTTTCCGCTCGTTTTTTTCAAGACGCCCAGCGTAGCCGGAGGGGGGAAGTCGTTCCTTTAAAGGATATATCCCAATTGCCGAAACTCGGCGCCACGCCAGAAGAAGGAAAACTTGATTTATCTAGGATCAGTGAATTGACCCTGGGAGAAATTCGGTTTCATGGCGTGGTCAATCTGTTGGAGTAGCAAGGGCACTTTCATTTGCCCGACCCGAGTTTTTTAGATTGCATGAAAAATCTGGGTCTTTTGCATCAAGCCCGTTTAGAGAAGATTGATCAGCTCAAAGAAAGGGAAAACAAACGACTCATTCACAAAAAAACTGTCTTGGTGGTTTTGGAACCGGCGCTGTGCAAGGTGATTGTTGGCCGTTTACGCTTAGACGAGATGGAGCAGGTTATCGAGTTCGCCGGGGTGGACGCGGTAATCGAATTTTTGCAAACCGGTCATGCCCGGGGGATAGCTGAGGCCATTGAATCCAAGGGTGCCGAAGAAGTCGCTAAGCTGTTGAGCGGCGGCGAGCGGGATCAATTTCTTTTAGGCCTTTTAGGCAAGCGCCTTTTTTCTGAGATTTTAACCCAAGAGGCGCAGCAGGGGGGGAAACGACTGCTTGATTTGGAAGAAGAAAAAAAGAGAGAGCTGGTTTATTTTTTGGATGACGCGGCAACAGAGCATTTTTTGCTTCTTCTGCAAAAAAGTCATCCCCAGAGCTTTTTAGGCAGAGTCCGCCCCGAGCTGCGAGAAAAGTTGATCTTGGAGTTTTATAAAAATCCAGCTACCGCCTTAGCGGGCTGGCAGCGCATGGATGAATCCACCCGGGATAACTTTTTATGGCAAAAGACCCCTCAAGTGTTGGCTAGTCTGTATTTGGCAGACAGCAAGCTTTTTGAAAAATCCTTTCCGGATTCCCCCCTAACCCGGCAAGGGGGGTGGGATTCCACCCAATTTAAAGACCTAAGCCCTGGAGAAGTTCCCGTTCGCTTGAGCCTCTTTGCCGAGACGCTGCAAGGCTTGCAAATGGACCAAGCTTATTTGGATCGTGTTTTTACCCACAACCAGTGGACGCGAATCATTTCTCGTTTTATCACCCTGCGTTCGGAGGAGTTTTTTAATTTCTTTGAGCCGGAGGTAAGAAAAATTCTCTGGTATGCTGCGGGGGAGGCGAACTTACAGACTATTTATAAGCGACTCTCGGCCAAGGAGAAGCTGGATATTTTAGAGGGGGCGCAAGATCAGGTTTTGCGGTTGCTTTGTTCTGAAATAGATTGGCTCGCCCAAGAAGCGAAGGAGGGCCGTTTACTCGACCTCGCGGGGCACCTCTTGCTGCTGCTGAAGCAAGGGAATCAGCTTGAGTCGAAAGCGGGCTTGCGCAAACGCGTCGCTATGGACCCCAATCTGAGGCAATATCGCTTGGATAGTTTAGCGGAGTTTTTCGCTAGTCCCAGGGGGAAAAAGCTTTTGGGGAAGGTTTCTTTTATTTTGGCGGAGACGCAAGTCCATTTTGAGGCCGTGGTCTGCTTAAACGAAGCGGTCGCCCCCTTAAGGGCTCAAGCAGAACTCCAAGAGGCGCGGTTTATCGAGGTCGATTCGCTGCTCGATTTTTCCCTTTTGGACTTGCTGAAAAAGGGGTCTTTAGATTTAAAAAAGTATGAACAAATGCAAGGAGAGATCGAAAAAAAGATTGAAAAGGCCAAGGCAAAGTTGCTGGATTCCGGCAAAAGCGACCCGGTTGGGGTTTACGCGAGTGAAACCCTGTTGCTGATGGTGCAACTCACCCACAAGGCGATGCAGAATCAACTGGACGCGGGGATGCTCCCACAACTCGATGAGCGCCAACAAGCCAAAACCCGTATTTTGGATCAGGTGAAAGAGAGGATCGCGCGCTTAGAGCAAACCCTAAAAACTGCGGAAGAAAGGTTGCCGGGGCTGCGCAGCAGAAATCGGGTCTTGGCGCAGAGTTTTAAGGAGCTCAAGCAAGAAACCCAGAATCGGCTTTCTCACCTGCAAGGGCGGCTGAAACTTTATGGAGAGTACCAACAACGCTTAAAGGCCTTGGAGGTGGAAAAGCGAAAGCTCGCGGCAGCGCAAAAAAAATTGTTCCGGCAATTTTTTCAGCTCATTGCTCCTCCGATGCTGAACCGGCTCACGCGCCTACCGGGGACTTTGAGCAAGCTGGTTTCAGGGTTGAAAAAGACCTTCAACCCAGAAGAAGCCCAGCGTCGACGAAAGATATTTCGCTTTAGTGAAGAGCAATTCCAACAGCTTACCAAGCGAGATATCGTTTTTTTAACGGAAGACCCTATTTTAAAGGGTTTTATCTC
This sequence comes from bacterium, assembly GCA_024275165.1. Lineage (GTDB taxonomy): Bacteria > SAR324 > SAR324 > XYD2-FULL-50-16 > XYD2-FULL-50-16 > JAJRZQ01. The sequence goes on from JAJRZQ010000029.1 coordinate 44,276, forward strand.
AACCTGCTTGAAAATTGATGGGCTCGACAATCGCTTCTTGCGGGTTTTAGCCCCTCAAGATTTAAGCTTTGGGGTGGAGATTCTTTTTGTGGGGGCGGACTTAATCCATCAAGACTTCAGCGCCATGGTCGAGCCTAAATTCCAGGTTCCCTTGGTGGACCCGAACTTTTATGAGGCCTTAAAACTCAACGAGGGCAAAAAGCAGGGGATGCGCAAAAGCTTACAAAAGTATAAAAACGCCTTGGTGGAACTGAAACGCTACCTTGAAACAGAAGGGGGGAATTTAAAAAAAATGGCGGTGATTGTAAAAAGTAGAGAGAGGGAGGTTCAGCGCAATCGAGAAAAAGAGCAGGAACTTAAACTTATTTTATCTCAAGAGGTTAAAAGCCTAAGGGCTTTAAAGGCGGAAGAAGAGGGCTTGGAAGTAAAATTAGCCTTGGTGGATCAACAATTCGAGCAGGCTAAAACCTCTATCGAAGCCGCCTTAAGCAAGGAGGGGGAAGAAAAGGTGACGATATTAAAAGAACAGGCCCAACCCTTTTCAGGCTCTTTAAGTCAAGACCTGCTTCAACTCAACAAACAGCTTGCCGGGCTGATGATGATTCAAACCATTAAAGAATCCAGCGGGATCGTCAGTCAAAAAACCCAAGAGGGGCTCCGGCTCAAACTCGAGGCCAACAGCCGCTTGCCGGGGGGCAAGGCGGCGCTCAAAGAACTCACTCTGGCCAGTGATGGAGGGGTTTTGAGCGAAGAAATTCTCAGAACCTTAGAACCAGCCTGCAAGGATTATTTTGGGCAAGCGGTCCACTTAAAGCAAACCCCCTTTGCCAAGGTAGAAAATGAGATGGCAGAACAAGAATCCAGGCCGCAAATGGTGATTTTCATCGGAGATGACAGCGCAAACCATCTTTCCTCCTTTAAAGAGCGGTTTTTTCACCTCAAAGCTTGCGGCGCCCAGAGCCATTTTGCTCTCATCACCCCCTATCCGACGGATCCGCTTTCCGCTGATTTAGAAAGAAACCTCACGGTTTTAAAAGACCTCTGTTTTGTCGCCAACAGCCAGTTGGAAGATTTCACCAATCCCTCTGTGATCCATCCCTTTTTACAAAGCTTGGTTCCAGGATGAAAGAGCGACTGAGCCCTACCGAGTTTTTGGATTGTTTTTCCTCTCGGTTGCCTATATTTCAAGAAATTCAAACCTATGGGCGAGCCAATCAGGTGCCCATCTTGAGTGATGCCGCGGGTCGGGCTTTGGCGATGCTGGTGGGGCTCTTTCGCCCTGAGCGGATTTTGGAAATCGGTTGCGGAATCAGCTATTCCACCCACTGGATGCTCACCGCCAGTGAATCCAGCCAGATCATTGCCTTAGACACCAACCTGGTGCGTTTGGGTTTAAGCGAGCGGTTTCTCACGCGTTCTAGATTGTTGCCCCGAGTGGAATTGGTACATCAAGCGGGTTTGGAATATTTAACCCAATCCAAGGCGCTTTATGACTTGATCTTCATTGACAGTACCAAAAAGGGGTATGCGGAGTTACTTGATGAGTGCTATAAGCACCTATCCCCTGAAGGATTGATCATTGCCGATAATATCTTTTTTGGCGGCTTGATGTTTTACCCTGATTTATCTCTGGTTCCCCGAAATAAAGCAGGGGTGCGACAGATGCAAAACTTTTGCGCCCGGGCCAGCTCTCACCCCCGCCTCGACTGTTATTTTTTGGAGTTGGGGGACGGCTTGATGGTAGCCCGAAAAAAATAGACTCCAACGATTTATGACCGTACCTGTTTCCACTCTCACTCGCATTGAAAAACTCTGGTATGCCGACCTTGTTCTAGCCGCTATCTTGGCGGATCAAGAGATCAATGTATCGGAGGTTGATTTTTTAAAGCAGGTGATTTCCATCTTGGGTCCGGCGGATCGGCCGGGCTTGGTGAAAAAGATCGAAGCCAAGATCATGCCTCAACTTCAGCCGCCTCCGCAGGGCATTGCCGATGATCTCTTAGGGGCAATTTTCATGGAGTTGATTTTAATCGTCATCAGCGATAAGGATTTTGCCGAGGGGGAAAAAGCCTTTTTAGAGCAGGTAGGCGCTCTTTTTGGCTTTACCGATTCTTACCAATTTCTTTTGATGAAGTGGTTGAAGGCGGGGCTCGCTTGGAAAAAGGGGCAAACGCGCCTGCTCCCGGGCGGGAGCAGCTTGGAGCGGGTTCCCCTAAAGCAATTCAACAGTGCCCAAAAGAAGTGGTACGCTACGGTTTTGGTTTCCACGATTCTTTTGGATGGTCAGGTTGACGCTCTAGAAATGAGTTTTTTGAAAATGGCCATTTCCTTTTTAGAGGAAAAAAGGGATCAGGCAGAACTGATGGCCTATGTAAAAAACCGCATGTGCCCGAAAATCGAGGTTCCCCCCGGGTTGAGCTTGGAGGTTTTGACCCTGATTTTCATTGAGGTCTTACTGCTGATCTCTGCGGATGAATCCATTAGCTTTACCGAGCAAAACCACTTACAGCAACTTGCCAAGCAATGTGATTTTGACGCGGCTCATCTGCGCCAGTTGATTGAATGGTGCAAGCAGGGGGTGCAGTGGAAAAACGAGAAAAACAGTTTAATCGCGAAAGTCAAACGCAACCGCCACGACGCGGCGGCCAGCGGTCCCCAAACCACTCAGGGGAACAACGCCTTGATCTCTCGTCAATTTTTCTGCCCCCTCTGCCAAGGCCCGGTAACCTATTATCAGTTGAAACCGAAAAGCCAAAAACTGAGCCGCAATATTTTTGGAATGACCACCTATAAGCAGGCAATGCCCGGCTTTGACCCGGTTGATTATAATCACCTGGGGCTGCTCCTTTGCCCTAGCTGTTATTATGCTTCTTTAGATAAAGACCGTTTTTTGCGCCAAAGCGCGGACAGCCCTCCTGCGGTTTTTGCCAATGGAAGGTTCGCTCAGGTATGGAGCGCCGCCAAAGGGAAGCATAAAGAAAAATATGCCCAGCAGCTTGAAGGGTTTCAGGGGATCAACCGCAGTCTCGGCAGTGTCGTAGCGGGCTACCATTTAGCCATGGAGGGGGAAAAACTCTTTTATGAAATCACCAACAACGAAGCGCATCATTGGGCATTGCTCTCCCTCAGGCTGTTGCTGGCAGAGATTTTAACCTCCGCGGGGAAAGACAAACAAGGGGTCGATTTAATCGCCGGGGTCGTCGAGGGGGCCAAAAGCATTTTTGAAAGCCGAGCCAAGCACACTCTAATCTACAAAGCGGGGCGGATCCTTTTTTTTATTGGGCTTTTTTTCAATAAAAGGGATGAATATTCCACCTATTTGAACTTTTTCGCGAATCTTTGCCAGAATAAAAAAAATGAAGAGGTCTCCCCAGAGGAATTGAAATTCCTGCATAAGATTTACGCTGAAATGAGAAAAGCTTTTGAAAACCGGAGCGATTACCGCAGAGAAGCCCTCAAGGGGTTGCACTTGAGGACATTTTGACCCGCTTACAACAAGTGACTGACCAGCCCATCGACCAATTTGGGTTCAAACCAAGTTGACTTTGGGGGCATGATCTCATCGGCATCGGCCACTTGCATGATTTGCTCCATCTTGGTGGGGTGCATGCCAAAGGCTAAGGCAAACTCCCCGGTATCCACTCGTTTTTTTAGCTCCTCCAGCCCTCGAATCCCCCCAATGAAGTCGATTCGCTTATCGGTTCTTGGGTTGCCGATTCCTAAAATCGGGGCGAGAATCAAGTCATAAAGCAGGCTTACATCTAAACTTGCCGTGGGGTCTCGCGGTATTTTTTCTTTTTTGACTTTCAGTTGGTACCATTGCCCGGCAAGGTATAAAATCATTTCTTGGGGATGGGCTGGCCGCTCCACCGCCTTGGCCGCCGCAACCTGAAAAGCGGGCTCTAGGGCCTGCAAAAAAGCTCCTGGGGTCATTCCATTTAAGTCGGTGATCGCCCGGTTGTAATCTAAAATCTTCATTTCATCAGCAGGGAAGATCACGGAAAGAAAATAATTGTAGCTCTCTTGCCCCCTGTGATTCGGGTTGGCCGCTTTTCTGCGCGCCGCGATTTGACTGGCGGCGGCAGAGCGATGATGCCCATCGGCGATGTAGAGCTTTTGAAAGCCCCCTTGGTTAAACAATTGATCCAACTCCCGCATTACAGCGGGGTCGCCCGCTAGCCAAAGGCGATGAACCACCCCCCGCTCATCTTTTATCTCGTTTTCTGCCGTAGTTTGCAGCACCGGGGCGATGATTTCGCGAAATTTCGGTGAGGCGGGGCAAGCGAGCAGGACAGGGCTTGCTTGAGCGTTCATGCCGTCAATCATGCGAATTCGGTCTGTTTCTTTCTCCTTGCGGGTGAGTTCGTGTTTTACGATTTGGTTTTGGTTGTATTTCTCTACGGAGGCAAGGGCCACCAAACCGGTCTGGATGTGCGCCCCATCCTGCATTTGATAGAGGTAATATTGCTTTTGTTTGTCTTGGAGCAGGTTCCCCTGAGCCCGCATTTCCTCTAGGCGCTTTTTCCCCTGGTCGTAAACCTGGTCGTCATAGGGATTGGTAACCTCGGGGAGGTCGATTTCCGGCCTAGAGATATGCAAAAAGCTCAAAGGCTTGTTTTGCGCCAGTTCTGAGGCCTCTTGGCGGGAAACCACATCATAGGGAGGAGCGGCGACTTGCGCCGCCAGGTTTTGTTTCGGTCTGAGCCCGCGAAAGGGTTGGATAAAGGTCATGCTCTTCCTTGATTGATTCGTTGGTGGAGTCGATAGGCAGCGACAGTACAAAGCTTGTCCCCACACCGTGGGTGGAGCGAATCTCTAATTCCCCTCCTGCCTCGGTTATTGCGTTGGATACCGCGTCTAAACCCACGCCCCGGCCACTGGTATCGCTCACCTCTTCCTTGGTGCTCAAACCGGGAAGCAGCAGCAACTCGAGGGGGCGTTGTTGTTGGATCAGGGATTCAACTCGGTTTTGGTCTAAATGTGGGTTCTCTCGCGCTCGGGCGCAGAGCTTGTGGGGGTCAATACCCTGACCGTCGTCTTTAATGATCATTTTCAGGTTTTCCCCCTTTTTGTCAAAGGTGACCTGGATGCGTCCAAACTCGTCTTTTCCCAGAGTTTGCCGTACTTCGGGTGTCTCTATTCCATGATCCATCGCATTGCGCAACAAATGGACCAACACCGGGCCCAGGGTTTGATACAACTGGGGAGGAATTAAGATTGGTTCCCCCGTAACCTTGAGCTTGACCCGCTTTTTCAGTTTTTGACTCAAGCGGTCAACCTCATCGGGCCATTGCTTGACTAAGTCTCGAGCCGGAACCCCATCGAGCCGGTTGAGGAGGGAATGCAACGCCGATAAATCACCGGCAAGCACCGCGGTTTTGAGGTGATTGAACTCTGTTGGGCTCAATACCTTGCCGGTGAGGCGGGCTTTGAGGTCTTCTCCTAGGCTGTCCAAGAGCTTTTTGGCCAGTTCTTGTTGGGTTTCAAAAACCCGGAGTAATTCTCTAAAATCATGTAGATTAAACTTTTCCGGATGGTCGATGGCCGGGGTCAATTGGTTTTCCAATTGATGGCAGCAGCGTTTGCTGGCCTCTAACAAAAACAGGGCGCTCAATCCCTTTAAGCTATGCAGGCGGCGCAAGAGGCCCGCCTCGACTTGAAGCTTGCCCTCTCTTGCCTGCTTGTACCCTGTTTCTAATTCGCCGGTGAGCTTCGCGAAGAGATCTAAAAATTGCAGGTAGCCTTGCGGGTCATGGTATATCTTTTGTTGGGTCGCCCTTTCTTGTTCCAACTTGGCGCGCTTGTGGGCTGATTCTCGCTCCGCGGTGACATCCCTTAAACCGACATCCACCCCGGTGACCTTTCGCCCCGGCCCCTTGGTGGGGTAATAACTGAGTTGAAAGATTTTTTGCGTGCCCTTGGGCTGGGTATATTTCATTTCCTTCGGCAGTAAACCGGCAATGGCGCCGCTTCCCATGAGGTTGGATTCAAACATGAGGGGGAAGACCTTTTGCCACTGCGCCCTCATTTTCTCGGTTTGAAAAAATTCCCTAAAGGGTTTGCCCGTGAGCTGGTGAGTGCCGAAGTATTCCACGCATTTGCTGGAATACTCATCGGTGATGCGCCCCTTTTCATTGAGTAGAATTAAGCCTTCGGCGCTGTGCTTGAGTAAATCCGCCTTGCGTTGACTCGCGGTTTGAAAGCGATTGGTCATCTCCAAAAAGACGCTCCGCCATAATTGAGGCAAGCGATTCACCGCGCCTAAGAATTGATCTCGCTCTACGGCCCAGACCTGGCAGTCTCCTAAGGCGCGCACGGTCGCAGAGGCTTCTTTTTCGCCTCGTAGGCAACTCATTTCCCCAATGGAATCCCCTTGGGCGCGTTGGGCAACAATTTCCCCTCCAACCAGAATTTCCACCTGTCCTTGCTGGATAAAATATACTGCCGCCGCCTCGCAGCCTTGGCAGAGTAAATCTTGCCCCGCCGCAATATTTTGCGGGCGCATGACGCGGGCTAGGGGGGCCAATTCCTCAGGGGTGAGGTCCTTAAAGAGGGGAAGCTTTTGTAAAAGGTGAATCTTGTTTGCCAGTTCAATGGATTGCGGAGCTTGGTTGTGTGGTCTTGTGGTCGCCTCCAGCAAGGTGGCGATCAGGTGATGCACCCCCTGGAGCAGGTCGAGGTTCTTTGGACTGGGGGCCTTAAAATGCAGTAAGGGGTACAGGGCTTGTAAAAGCTCGATATAAGAGGTGGTTGGCAGCTGTTGGGATAAAGCTTCAAGCTTGTCATCCAGCTCCCGAATGAGGTTATTAGGGCGATCACTCATTGCTAGTCTGAATATAAGTTCTATTTAAACCTTAGACCAAATCGTGGCTCTGGCAAAGGCAAAAGTGGGGTTTTTAGAGCCGAAGCGAGGTGAATGCCGGATTGTGAAGGCCTTACCCTGGTGGTATACTAAAGATGGGGGAGAGCATAAAGACAACTTTCCCTTTGGGGAGAAAAAGATGTGTGGGCAAACAAAAATCATTTTAAGCTTTATCTTGAGCGCTTTTTTGTTGCTCGGCTGCCAGAGAAGAAGGTTCCCCCGGCGAGCTTTGGCGATGCCGCGTTGGAGCCCATGATCAGCGATAAATCCATTGCCGCGGCAGAGATCGGCGGCAACCGCATGACTTTATCTTGGCAAAAGGCCACGAAGAACGGCGAAGCCGACGCGACCCTGACCTATCAGGCCTCACCCGAAGTGTGAGCGGCGTGGTGACCGAGAGTCAATCTCAGTTGGAAGTTCCGATCAGCACTACCCTGGTCGGGTTTGATTGGTTTGTCACCTACACCCATGTGGGGTTTCGCTTTGAGGTGGCCAAGTGGAAGGGGCCTTGACCGACATCACCCCCGCCCGTAGGTAGACCTTGATTTTGGTGGCCCCTTGGTCAACTTCGGTTTTTTTCTGCTCTATTGATTCCCCTTTGCCTTGCCAAGTTTTGACTGTCGGAGTATTCTAAACCAATTCAACCTACTTTCACGAGATTGAGCGATGAAACGCCTGTTCTTCTTGACTTTATCCTTCAGCCTTTTTGTCTTAATCGCGGCTTCCTGCTCCAGTAAACGGGTCGCGCGTCTTGAGACTTCTATTGTAACCGATTTATCGGGGAAGTGGAATGACACCGATTCCAGATTGGTTTCTGAAAATATGATCAACGATGTGCTGAGTCGCCCTTGGATTGGTGAATTTCGCGCCAGCGCCAGCCGCAAACCAAGGGTTATCGTGGGTACGGTGATCAATAAAAGCCATGAGCACATCGCGATTCAAACCTTTACCAATGATTTAGAGCGGGCTCTGCTCAATTCGGGGAAGGTCTCTTTTGTCGCCACCGCCCAAGAACGAACCGAACTGCGAGCCGAACGAGCGGATCAAACCGAACAAGCCGGCCCGGCAGGCAGACAACTCAAGGGGGAGAAGGCTGCCGACTTTATGCTCAAAGGCAGTATCAACTCGATTTTAGATGAGTTGCAAGGCACCAAGGTGGTCTTTTATCAGATCGACTTAAGCTTGATCCAAATCGACACCAATGAAGTGGTTTGGATCGGGCAAAAGAAAATCAAAAAGATCATCGACCGCGATTCGTTGAAGTGGTAAACGACCCTCATGCCCTTACTCCTACTTATTTTTTGCCTTTTTTGGTCTTTTCCTGCGGCAGCGATTGAGTTCAGTCGCTTTTACCCTTCTTTAGAGCAGCAGGTCGCCCAAAAAAAATACGACCAGGCGATTCGCCAATTAAAAAAGTCAAAGAGTGAGTTTTCTGGGAATCACCAAGTCTTATACCAGCTTGAAATGGGGATGTTGTTGCATCTTGCGGGTCGTTACCAAGAAAGCAACAGACTGCTTCACGCCGCGGAAGATGCCATGGAGGACTTTTATACCACCAGCGTTTCGAGCGAAATCACCGCTTTTTTAACCAATGACCTCAATCGCCCCTTTGAAGGGGAAGACTTTGAAAAGGTTTTGGTCAATTTGATCAGCGCGCTCAATTACTCTCTTTTAGGCCAACCAGCCGAGGCTTTAGTCGAGGCCCGCAAGGTGGACCATAAATTAGGCCTCTTAGAAGCACGCTTGGAAAATGAAAAAACCAAGAATGCTTACCGGCAAGACGCCTTTGCCCGTTACCTCTCGGGGATGCTCTACGCGTCGATGCAAGAATGGAACGATGCTTATATCGCCTATCAAAAAGCCTTTGAGGGGTATCAAAGTTATCGCCGCTATTACCAGACCGAAATTCCACCTAACCTAGGGGATGAGTTGCTGCGCCTCAGTACCCGCTTAGGCTTGAAAGCCGACCGGGCCAAATGGGCCAAAGCTTTTCCCAAAGCTAAAGGGAAAGCGATTCCCCCAGGTTATGGGGAGGTGGTGGTACTCAACTATAATGGCTTGATCCCCATTAAAAAGCCAAAAGTGAAAGAGATTTTCGTTCATGTTTTAGGGGCTCCCTACCTGATGAAAATCTCTTTTCCCTATTACCTGAATCGAGCCAACCCGGTCGCTTACGCTCAATTGCGGTTGCAGGACGCTAAGGGTAAAAGCTATAGCGGGCAGAGCTTTGTGGTGGAAAATATCTCCGCCATTGCCCTGCGGGATTTAAGAGACCGCATTGACCGCATCGAATCGAGAGCCATTGCCCAAGCGACCACGAAATTCGTGGCCATCAAAGCTTTAGAGATGAAGGCAAATGACGATTACGGTTTTCTCGGGGGGTTGGCCGTGGGGCTCGCGGGCAATATATGGGCCTTTCAAACCGATAAGATTGATGATCGCGGTTGGCGTTTTCTCCCCGGTGAGGTCCAGATGACGCGGTTGTGGGTGCCCCCGGGGAAATATCAGGTTGAAGTGGAATACTTTTCTTCTCAAGGCCGCTCCTTAGGGGCTGAGTCTTTAGAGCAGGCCGAGGTCAAACCAAAGCGCGTGACCTATTTAAAGACCCGTGAAAGCCCGAGCAGCGGATTTGACCCGGATATGCGGCTTGCTTCACGCTACCGGAATACGCCCGATGAGGAACCTTCACCGATTTCGCCAGGCCGCGCAAAAAGCGAAAAAACCAATCGAATCGAACTCTCGACGCCTCTAGCCATGACCCTCAACGACTCTAGAGGGCAAGCCATTCCCACCCAATCCCAAGGCGGAATCCAGTTCAGTTGGATCCAGTGGGGAAAAGAACTCGATTATCATTGGGGTGTAGGTTTTTTAACCTTTTCCAGTATCTTGCCCAACACCAATCCAGACCAGCAATTGCAACTGGGCAATAGTTACTTTACCTTTGATTTTCGGATGGATTTTACCCCCTCTTTTTATGGTGGTGTTGACTTGGGTCTCGGCAGTAGTTGGGTGAGTTGCGCCTCTTGCAATTATTCGTCTCAAGGGGCGGCCATTGGGCTGTTGGTTTTTGGCCTGGAAGGGGAAAGTCTCGGGGGAGTTTTGAAGTTGGGCCCCTATAGCGGCAGTGCCACGGCAATGAACGCGCAGGGGGGCATGAGCCAAAGCCTCACCTGGTCGGGAACCCTCGCCACCTTAGGGGTGACTTATAAGTTTTGATTTTCTATTCCCCAACGGGGGTGGGCATCTTGACATTTGGGCGAACGAGTTCGTTTTTTTGGTTAAACCAGTTTTTTTGCGGTCGCGTCTCTTGACTGGGGTGTTCAATGTATTCAACCAGCTTGCGAATCGCTCCGTCATGACTTTGGGCAAACTCAGGGGTATAAAACCATTCTCTCGTTTTTTTCTTGCCCCCTTCATTAATAAAAACACTGCGCTGTAAGCCTTCTTTTTTTTGGGTTCGTGGGGTGTAAAAGCCTTCTATTTTTGTCACATGGCCCTGCTCGTCATAATGCGTTATTTTTTTTGCGAGCCCTTCGATATTGTTCGGATACACCCACTCCATACGGGTTAACTTCGCGTCCATATCGAAATATTCCACCGAGTATCCCATGTTTTTAATGACGAAGTGGTTTTCTTTTTTTTGCAGGGTTCCCGTGGCTTGCTCAAAGTAGGTCACCCTATGGCTGACGAGGCGTAAAGCTTGGTATTTTTTGGTATAATAGAGGGTCTCTTTGGTTTTTACATCAAAGAGAAAATCCATTGTCTTGCGGGCAATCCCCGTTGATAAGGCGTACTCTTCGGTATAGGCTCGATCTTGACGCATGATGGCTCCACCGGAGTCATAGAAATTTTTTCCCCGAAAAATTCCCTTTTTATGATCTTGAAAGATAATGGTTCTCCCTCCGAACTCGTTATTTTCTTCTTGATCGAGTTGATCATAGGCCCAAAGGGAAGCGGAAAAATAAAATAAGAGGAATAGAAAAAGGCCAACGCGCATGATGAATTTTTGGTTGAAGGAAGTTTGATTTCTGAAAGACGCGCCGCGGATGAGGGTAGCCTGCTCCATGAACAGCTTTGCGAGGGAGGTTGAAAACAGCCCAATCCGCAATGCGCCTTTCCTTTAAGGTTTAAGGGCTTAAATAAAGCTGGTCGCAAGCTTCTTTGAGTTTATTTTGGGAAAAACGACTCAGCGTGCCCGCGTTGAGTTCATCTAAAAAATCGTCGATTTCAGCCCCTTGTTGATTTAAGCCGAAATTGATTGCCGTCATGCCCACCATGGCTAAAAGCATCCAGATTAAAAAACCTTTTTTATACAATTGGTAGGCCGCAAATAGAGTCAATAGCGCCCCTACCACCAAGAGAATGATGGATAAATAATCGAAGTTTAGGTTCATTGCATTCCCTTTTTGTATTGTTTTTTTCTCAACAAAAAATGTTGGTCCAATTGATTTTTTAAGTCTTGCAGTTTGAGGTTGTATTCCCCCTGCTGTTCGAGTCTACGGAAATATTGATCCAGTAAGGCCTTTTCTTCAACGGTAAGGGTTTCCATGTACTGGGTCGATTCTTTGAGCCTGCGTACCATATCGGGAGCGGAGCGATGTTTGCGCGCCTTGACATCCTTTCTGGTTTGTTCTTGGATGGGATTTTTTCTTTTTTTTAAAACATTTTTAGCGAAGTCGCTGTTTTTAATTATTTTATTGATTAACAGCATCGCTTGATTTTGATGTTCCACTTTACAGGCTCCATCCAAAATAACAAAGGCCCGGCGGAATTTAGGCCGGGAGGCAATGAACTTGTTCCAGCGTGGCTGTTGCAAGAGTTCAATCACGCTGGTGCCTTTGGGGAATTCGTTCCAGGTGCCGGAAAAATACCAGACATCTTTGTTTCCCACTTTTAATTGTTGTTTGCGAATCTTTGAGTTCAGTTGTTTTACCGTACCGGAACGCATGGCGAGCAGGGTTTTCAATTCTTCGGGAATATTTTTTTTACAGCGGGTGAGGTTTATTTTTTTTTGAATGGGAGTAAAAAGCCCTCCCCTAGTGTTGGAGATGGTGGCCAAGTAATACCATTGATCCAATAAAAGTTGATGGATTATATCTAAGGTTTCCTCCCAATCTCGATGAGGGGCAAGCTTATGCTCCAACCCCTGCCCTAGGCCTGGGTCCGCCATACTGTCGATTTTAGGGGCAAAATATTGGTTTTTTGTTTTGCTCATGGTTGGAGTTTACTGAGCGGTAAGCGAAGGGGCAAGCGCTTTCCTATGCGGTCTTTAGAACAACCTGTCGCAGGCGATGGGTCACAGAATAACGCAGGCGGGAAAGGGTTTCTTCTAATTGCTCACGGTTCATTAAGGCCTGATTGCGCTCGGGTATTACAGAGAAAACATAGGTTAAAAAATCAGGCATATGCTGTAATAAAGCCGGGTCATCCACCTCTTTTATCAAGCGGTTTAAAAGGCTTGCCATCTGATTTTGACTGCATTTTTTTAAAATGGGAACCAAGAGACCGATCTCTTGTTCCAGCACATCGGTCTGATCTAGCGGGTAAAATCGGGCCATGATCTGGCGGGTTAAAAGCAGGCTGGGCAACAGGGCGACTAAGGCGAGAGAAACCATGCCGAATACATCCAGTTCGTAAAGTTCCATTAAACCCGCCCCAATGCCACTGACCCCTAAAATGAGGGGGAAGAGTTGCATGGCCACCCGTTTCTTTTCCATTTTCATATAACGGAAATTGTAATCTTTCGCCTCTCGAAATAAACGCAGGGCGTTTTTGAAAGGGGGGTAGGTTTTGATGATTTCTTCGGCGCTCGCTTCTCGTTCTTTCATTTCTTTTTCCAGTTGTTTTTTTCGTTCCAAGGCTCTGCGGGTTATCGCGTCTTGCATGCAATAGCGTTTGGTTGAGCGCAGACGGTCGGTTAAAAGCAGGATAAATTCGTTGGGGTTTTCTTGATTGAGCGTTTCGGAATGAAAACGCGCCCGCTCCGTGAGGTAATCAAAGATGTCGTCGTAAAGCTTTTTCTGGTTGGGCGTTTTTGTGGTTTGAGCTTTTTTCTTTTGCTGGGGTTTTAATTTTTCTTCTTGCCGCTGAGTCTCCATTTTCATTTCATAGCGGATCAAGTGGGAATAAAGCTCACTAATCGTATCGTAATGCTCGGAGGAAAGCTTCATCATTTGGATGAAGTTTTCCCCCCAAGTATAGGCATAGGTGGAAAAATGACGACCTGATTTCTTATGGGCGTATTCACCTAAATCCCGTTGCCAATGCCCTCTTGCGGAGCGCTCTATGAGTTGTTGCAAAAAATCGGCATAGCCCTCTTTATTTTGCTCGTTCCAAAAGAGGGTGGTCAAGAGTTTGGGGGCATAGGCAGAGGTTTCTTCATCCTCTAAGAGTTCTTGCAGAAAGGGAATGAAGTAGGTTTGCTTTTCGGGGGGGGCAAAGGCCTCAAAAACCTGTTTTACCGCTTCTTCAGCGGCTTTGGCCCCATCTAATTCGCGTTCAAAGGTGAATTGCGCCTTTCTCACCATGGAGGAAATCAAACTTTTTTGTTCTTTATTGAAGGTCGGTGGAGAGGGCTGGCTTTGCATGTTCATGGAAAAATCACCAAAAATTAACGAGGCAAGATTTGCTCTTGAATGATTTTATGCAACTGTAGTGCCCCTTTGCCTGGATGAAGGCGCTAAAGGAATATAAATGAAGGAAGTTTAACTTGCCCTGTGAGAGGGCGGGGGCTGAAAGCCCCAGACCCCCGTGGTTTTTTAACCTCAGGAATGATATAGGGGTTTCATTAGTGTGCGGTTGTTTCTTGTTGGTTTTGTTTATTTGTTTTATGTCTATACAACATTACACCCGAGGCCGCGGCCGGCGGGGCGGCTCGCGCGAGCGCTCGCTGGGCGTAAGCGCCCCGCTACTTAAATATGCTCCGCGGTCTGGGGCTGAAAGCCCCAGACCCCCGTGGTTTTTTAACCTCAGGAATGATAATAGGGGTTTCATTAGTATGCAGTTGTTTCTCGTTGGTTTTGTTTATTTGTTTTATGTCTATACAACATTACACCCGAGGCCGGTGAGCTCGACCTCGCTACAGGCAGGGCAAAGGCCTTGGTTCAGTCAAAGCGTAGAGCTCCACCTAAATGGAGTCCGGGTTTTGCGCCAGAGTTTTCCTGATCAAAGCAGCTGTATTCAAATCCCAGACAGCGCGGAACGGGTTTGCTTACCCCCCCCAAAGAAAATGCGCGGGGCGCCGGTTTTAATCCAAAGTTGGCCCTTGGCAGGCGCAAAGGGAGTGGGGTTTTTGTATGCCGATCAAGTCGAATGCGCCTATATAAAGAGCCAGCTTCGCTGCAAGTACAGAGCAGGCTTAAAGGAGTAGATTGCCTTAAGCCAATTCATCGACGGTGTAGCTTGACTTGGCAGGTTGCCCCCGGTCTGGGAGCCAGGGGTTTTTTCAGCGGTCCGTTTTTGTGGTAGGGGTTAAATTCCTTTTGATCATTTGCCGTAATTCTTCCATGTTGACGGGCTTGGCCAGATAGTCATTCATCCCCGCGTTGAGGCACTCTTGTTTGTCTTCTCGTAAAGCATGGGCGGTGAGGGCGATGATGGGGACTTCTGGGTTTAGGCTCCCGTTGGTGTTGGAGCGAATCAGGTTGGTCGCCGTAATTCCATCCATCACGGGCATTTGAATGTCCATCAAGATCAAGTCAAAGCGATTGCCGCTTTTTAAGATGGATAAGGCCTCTTCTCCATTGCCGGCTACTTCGGTCGTGGCTCCGAATTGTTCGAGCATTCTTTTGGTTAAGGTTTGATTGAGTTCTTTATCTTCAACAATTAAAATCTTGATTCCCGAGAGCTCATTGCTGATTACTTCCCGCTTTATGTTGGTTGTGGTCATGGGCTCCCCTAATAAAGCGCAGAGGGTAAAATAAAAGTGGCTCCCCTCCCTAGGGGTGGATTCGACCCAAATCTCCCCCCCCATCATGGCCACTAGGTTTTTGGAAATGGAAAGGCCGAGTCCTGTCCCTCCGTATTCGCGGGTTGCCGAGCCATCGCCTTGAGTGAACACATCAAAGATGCGGTCTTGGCGGTCTAAGGGAATCCCAATCCCCGTATCGCTCACCTCGAATTTAAGCTTTACGAGGTCTTGGTCTAACTGCATGACCTCAACCCGAATGCGGACCTCCCCCTTTTTGGTAAATTTAAGCGCGTTGGACAAGAGATTCATCAAGACTTGCTTCATCCGCGCCGCGTCGCCACGCAAAACACTGGGGACTTCTTTAGAAATCCTTAAGCTAAGTTTCAACCCCTTGGCTTTGGCCTCTTCTTCTTTGGTTTGCACGAGGTTGGATATTTCTTCAAAGGGGTGAAAGGGGGTTTCTTGTAATTCTAAGCTGCCCGCGTCAATTTTGGAGAGGTCTAAAATCTCGCTGATGGTTTGTAAGAGGCTTTCGCAAGCGGAATGAATGATCTTAATGTTGTCTTTTTTATCTTTATCTGTTTCCGACTCCAACAAGAGGGTGGACATCCCCATGATGACATTCATGGGAGTGCGCACTTCGTGGCTCATATTGGCTAAAAATTGGCTCTTTGCCCGGTTGGCCATTTCGGTTTCTTTCATGGCCTGAAAAAGCCGCTCGACCATCTGTTTGCGTTCGGTTACATCACGCATAATAGCAAGTATGGCGGGGGCCTTAAGGTATTGAATGGCGCTGATACTCACCTCCACCTGCAATTCGCTCCCGGCAATGCTCTTGATCATGCTTTGCACGGTTTTATTTTCTTGGGGGCGATCTGAAGACAAAGCTTTTTTTAATTCCGAGCTGGATTGGGGATGTAAAAAAGTGGAGATCCACTGGTCATGCAACTCACTTTCAGGGCATTCCAACATTTTTGCCGCTTGTTGATTCCCGAATAAAATCTTTTGTTTTTGCAGGATCAAGATACCGTCTTTTGCTTCTTCCACAACCAAGCGATAATGTTTCTCGCTTTCGGCGATGTGCTGCTGGTCTTGCTCTTGATTCAGCCTTAATTTTGTTACGCCTAAGGCGTATAAAAGCAGCAAGAAACTCAACCCCCCATAGGTCGACCACAACCAAAGCGCGAAGGGGGTATTGTAGAGCTGCATTTGCTCATGGGTTTGGAACAAGGTGAGTTTCAATTGCCCCTTCATCAGCAGGCTGATCGCTTCTCCTTCTTTTTTGTGCAGTTGAGGGATGAGGAGGTTTCGAGTCAGATAGGCCCCTTCTTGATTTTGATACCAATTGGTCTTGAGGAAACTAGCCAATTTTTGGCCATCAACTTGTAAAAAAGCAGGAGTTAAGTTGACCAACGGGCGGTAGTCCGCGTCTAAAATAGCGATTTGAACCCCTTTCCCCAATGAACTCGAGGTGATTTCATCCAGTAAAGCCTGGAGGCGCAAAGAGAGGAGTAAAAAACCTTGTTTGCCTTCTACGCCGAGTTTTTGCGTTAGATAGAGATAGGGTTCCGGTTCCGATTTGCTGATCGTGAGTAGAATCGCGTTTTGACTCAAGCGATTGACCTCGATTTGGTTGATCAACTCGTCTAGGAAAACGGAAGATTTTTTGCCGATTTGTGCTTTTTGCACCCAATTGTGGTCATATAATAAAATATTATCGATCCCAGGTTGTAACTTTTGCAGCATTTGCAATGCTTTGATTACGCCTTGCTGCGATGGCGCGTTTGCCGTCTCCTGGTTCAGCCCGTCAAAACCCTTAAAGATAAGAAAGTCAAAGAGGATATGCTTGAACTTGCTTAAGAGCAGCTTTTCGACGACCATCGCCTTTTGGGTCAGATTCTCTTTCGCTTCAATGTATTCATGGGAGAAAAAGGCCCATGTCGAACCAGAAGCCAAAAGGCTGATCGCAATAAACAGAGGCAGAAAGAGCCGAATAAACTGCTTGAAAAAGTTTGCGCTGCTATTGTTTAAATGTTCTTGGAACATGGCCCCTGTAAAATATTTAAGGTTCTGGAAAGGATACAAGAAAGGTCAAAAAAAATACAGAGTCTTTTTTTTCTTCCTAGTCAGTAAACTCGAAAACTCATAGAGTGGGCCTGTTATGGGAGAGTGGGAATGATTGAAACAGTAATACAGGCCGCGATAACTCTGTTGAGTGGCGCGGCGATTTGGTTGGTGAGCCGCAAAGAACATTGGCGGCGTTGGGGGTATATACTCGGGTTGCTTTCTCAGCCTTTGTGGCTTTATGTTACCTATGAGGCCAAACAATGGGGGATGTTTACCTTAAGCGTTTGGTATACCTACTCTTGGATTCAAGGGGTTTGGAATTATTGGTTTTTTCCTCAAGAAGAATAAAACCAACTTAGATCCGCGCTCCCTTCGCGGATGACTTCCGGCGGGCGGGTGGTACAATCGATGATGGCCGATTGGGTGACAAAAATTTCCCCCACATCCAGCACCGCGTCGACCTGTTTATGCCATTGCTCGAATAAAATTCCCCCTTCCATCCGGTCTTCCCCCTCGGGCAGGGGCACGCTACTGGTTAGAATCGGTTCGCCCATGGCCTCGACAAGTGCCTGGGTGGTTGGGGCTTGGGGGATTTTTACCCCGATGGTAGCGCGGGGGCTCAACAACACCTTCGGAATCAATTTGCTGGCCTCGAAAATAAAGCAATAGGGGCCTGGGACCGCGGATTTGATAACCCGGAACAAAGGGGTCGAGATGCCTTTGGTATATCGCTCAAATTGAGCCGTATCGGCACAGACAAAGGTAAGAGGCTGTTTGCGGTCGATCTCTTTGAGTTGATAGATCCGCTGCATCCCCCTTTTGCTGGAGATGGCGCAACCAAAAACATAACTTGTTTCCGTGGGGAAGATAATCACCCCGCCCTCTTGCAAGACATTCACCGCAATGGCTATTTTTCTGCTCTGGGGGCCGTAGGGGTTGATTTCCAGTCGATTACTCATAGGGGGGCTGGGTTGTTTGGCGAATTGCCTCAAAAAGAACAATTCCTGTTGCGGTTGCCAGATTTATACTTCGTACGCAGGTAAAGTCAATGGGAATACGGTAAACCCGCTCCGGGTAGGCTGTCAGCAAGTCAGGGGGCAGGCCTTGGGTCTCTGAACCAAAAACCAAGGTGTCCCCGGGTTGAAATTTCGCTTGAAAATAACTTTGCTTTCCCCGGGTGGAAAAGAGAAAAAATCTTCTGGCTCGCAGCTCTTTGAGATAAGTTTCCAACTGGGGGAAGAGGTGCAAATCGACGCTTTTCCAATAATCCAACCCCGCTCGCTTGAGTTGTTTGTCTTCGATACTAAAGCCCAGCTTTCCCGCGAGTTCCAGCCTTGTCCCCGTAGCGGCGCAGAGTCGAGATATATTCCCCGTATTGGGGGGGATTTGCGGCTCTACCAGGCTTAGGGTAAACATGCGAACTCCTTTTTTTGCGCCAAGGCCAATTCGGTAAATTTAAGCCCTGTGCCGCCAAAAAGGTCTAAGGCGCTGCCCACCGTGAAGTCCAGGGCGCCTCTGCCTAGATTTTGCAGTTGGGCTACATCCTCCCAAGAGGAAATTCCCCCTGCGTAGGTCATGGGTAGACCGGCCCATTGGCCTAAGTGGTGGATTAATTCGTGATCGACTCCGCAGCCTTTGCCTTCGACATCCACAGCGTGAATCAAAAATTCAGAAGCAAATTGGGAAAAGTAACCCAATTGACTGTGGGTGAGTTCGACCTCGGTAAAGTTTTGCCACAAATCGGTGACGATGAAGTAACGGCCTGCTTTTTTTCTCACCGAAAGGTCCAAGGCCAGCCGCCCTGGCCCCACCTGCTTAGAAAGCGCTTTTAGATTGATTTCATTGACTTGCCCCCCTTGAAACACAAAGCTGGTGACAATCACCTTTTCCGCGCCTCGCTCCAGCCAGTTCACGGCGTTTTCCAAATGGATCCCCCCGCCGATCTGCATGCCCCCGGGCCAAGCGGCGAGGGCCTCTTTCGCCGCCTCCAAATTGCCCTGTCCAAGTTGGATCACATGGCCGCCGCGTAGGTTTTCCGCCTTGTATAAGCGAGAAAAATAGGCCGGGGGTTGCCTCGCCTCAAAGTTGGTTTGGAGTTGGCGATTCTTCCCTAGGGTAGAGCCCACGATTTGTTTGACCTTCCCTTGATGCAGGTCGATGCAGGGGCGAAATTTCATGTTCCTTCTTGGCAGTTTGCCGTTAGTGGAGTTAGATTTGAGCACAGCATACGCATTTGAAAGAATTTCGCATAGCCCTACCCCCTTATGTTTGCCCTACTCGCTTGGCTGCTTTTTTATTCCTTCCCTTTTTGTTGGGTCGTTTGGGTTTTTTATTCCTCTATGGTTCCGACTTGAGCCAATTGAGTGGAGGGCAGGCCGCCTGGGGGTTGATCGAGGGAATGCGCTTTGACTTCTCTTCGATTGCCATCTTTTCTCTACTGCCTCTGCTGGCTTTTGTGCTTCCCTTTCGCTTCGGTCAACAGCCTGCTTGGCGGTTTTTTTGGGGTCTTATCTTAACTTTGGAAGGGGTTGCGGCGCTTGCTTTTTTGCTGGGCGATTTAGCTTATTACCCCTTTGTGCGCCGTCATTTAAGCTTTGAATTAAATCTGTTGGGGCAGCAAGAGGTCTCGGTTATGACGAAGCTGGCCTGGCAAGGTTTTAAGGGTTTTTTGGGGCTTTTTTTGTTGGGGGCGGCGCTGGTTTTGCTCAGTGGGTTCAAGTTGGCGCGTTCCCCCTGGAAGCCCGTTCCCTTCAAAGCCTTGGTCCCTTTGTTTTTTTTGTTTGCCTTGGTGGGCCGCGGGGGCTGGGGGCCGAAACCGATCAGCGTGATGGACGCTTACGCAAAAGGGAACGCCGCCTATGCCAACCTGATCTTAAACGGGGTCTTTACGGCGAGCCAAGCGGCCTGGGCAGGCACCGGGCCGAGCCATGAGCACATGCTTTTAGCCGAGGCCTATCGGGTTTTGGGCTTGAGGCAAAAACCCTTTCCCCTGACGCGGAGCTACCCCGGCAAGGAGGGGAAGCGACCCAATTTGATTTTTATCTTTGTAGAAAGTCTCTCCAGTCGCTATGTCGGGCTTTTGAATCCAGGTCAAGTCAGCTTAACCCCCAATTTAGACCGTATTTTTGCGGGCAGCCACCTCTTTACGCGTCAATATGCCGCGGGTCAGCGCAGCTTAGAGGGCTTACAGGCGGTGTTGACCGGAATACCCAGCCTAAGGGGAATGCCGACTTTAGGGGTGGGGGTTATCGCCAACAGCCCCCGTTTAGGGCATATGCTGGCGAGCAATGGCTATGAGACCTTGTTTGTTCAGGCCATGGAACGCAAAAGCTTTCGTGGGGAGGCCGTTGCGGGTTTTACGGGGTTTGCCCATTATTATGGGAAAGAAGACATGAGCCCTAAACTGGCCTACCCCGATTTGGATCAAGCGATTTTTGGTTGGGATTACGAAACCTTTTTTCTCACCTTGGAAAAAATCAAGAAGCTGCAGCAACCCTTTGCGGCCTTCATGGTCACCAGCAGCACCCACACTCCATACATTGAGCTACCCCCTGGGTTGGCACGCTTCCCCCATAACGCAGAAAGCGAAGGGGGTTTTAAAAACAGTTTGATTTATACAGATTGGGCCTTGGGAGAATTTTTAAGAGCCTGTGAAAAAGAGCCCTGGTTTGCCAACACCCTGTTCGTGATTACCGCGGATCACGCGCAACCGCATTATGGTCAGGGGATTAAGCTTTTGGATTTTTTCAATACCCCCTTAGCCTTTTACCAGCCCAGCGCGATCAAACCCGTTAGGGACGGGCAAATTGCCAGCCAGCTGGACATCTTGCCCAGTTTGGCCGATTTTTTAGGGCTCAAGGGAGAGTGGGGGTTTTGGGGCCACAGCCTGTTTCGCGAGAGGAAGAAGGCCGCTGCCTGGGCACGCAATGGAGATTTACAGCTTTTGATTACAGAGCAAGGTTATTTGCGCCATAGCCTGACCCAGGCCCTGGAAAAACCAACCGACCCGCAATTGGCGCAGGAGTTGACCCAGCGCCTTTTAGCCTCGGATCAAGTGGCTTATGAACTCTTAAAGGCCAATCGCTGGCAAAAGCCCTAATCGGCAAATAATCCGGCGGCAAAGCCAGTAGCGGAAAAATGCTGTAGGTGCTCCACCCCTTCGCCCACCCCGATATAATAAATGGGCAGGTCAAATTCATTGACGATGCCGATAATCACCCCGCCTTTCGCGGTGCCGTCAAGCTTAGTGACAATCAAGCCGTCGAGGTCCACCACTTCAGAGAATTCCTTGGTTTGCAAAATGGCATTTTGCCCCGTGTTGGCGTCTAGAACCAAAATGGAGGCATGGGGGGCGGTGGGGAGTACCTTTTGAATGCTCCGCTTCATTTTTTTCAGTTCTTCCATGAGATGGCTTTTTGTATGCAGCCTGCCCGAGGTATCGCACAAGAGTACATCAAACCCCTCTTTTTTTGCCCGTTCGCAGGCTTCATACAGCACTGCCGCCGGGTCGGAGTTCAATTCCCTTTGGACTAAGGGGATGTCCACCTGTTTGCACCAATGGGCCAATTGTTCAATTGCCGCGGCACGGAAGGTATCGCCCGCCGCGGCAAGCACTTTTTTGCCCTCCCCCTTGAGTTGCGCGGCGAGTTTGCCGATGGTGGTTGTTTTTCCCACCCCGTTGACCCCCACAAAAAGGTAGACGGTGGGGCCTGTTGTCGCTTGGGGTAATTGGGGGTCTCCCTTGGCTAAGATCTCCGTAATTTTGGCCTGCAAGCTGGCGATTACTTCTTCTTGGCTTTGTATCTCTCCCAATTCCAAGGCCTCGCGCACCAAGCCCATTACCCGCATGCAGGTGGCCGCGCCTAAGTCAGCGGTAAAGAGCCTCTCTTCCAACTCTTCTAAAAAATCCTCATCCGCTTTTTCAATGTTGGCGAGGCTGAAGATGCTGTTTTTAAAAAATCGCTTGGTTTTGGCCAGACCGCTGTAGAGCGCGCCTTTGGGGGCGGTGGCGGTGACTTGCAGCTCCTTTTTTAAGAGGGGTTCTTTCTCTTTTTGCGCGGCGCGGGCTTGCTCAATCTGCTCACCGAGCCCCTTGGCTTGTTCGAGGTGGGCCTTGGCCTCTTTTTGGAGGCGTTTTTTTTCTTCTCGTTTGGTTTTATTAAAGAAAGCCATAGATCGTTTGATTGGGGGGGTGGATACAAAGCAAACCCTTTTTTAATCCTCTTACCGCCCTTTGACAAGGAGGCAAAAAAAAACCCGGTGACCCGGGTTTTTGTCTACATGCCGTCAGGCTTGACCAGAATATCAATTCTGCGGTTGAGCCGCCTCAAGCTGGGAACCTCGTTGCTCACCTTGGGCCTTGTATCTCCATAACCCGCGATTTCCATGCGGTTGCTTTTGACTCCGAAGCCCTCTAAAAGCCGGACCACGCTCCCTGCTCGAGCAGCGGAAAGCTCCCAATTGGATTTAAAGGGCCCGCCGCGCATCGGTACATTGTCCGTATGGCCTTCCACTATGATATTATTGGAGACGGCGTGCAGAATGCGACTGAATTTTTCGATGATCTCCCCCCCTTTTTTTGTGGGTTCGGCTCGACCGGGCTCAAACATCACCGCGTCGGAAAAACTGACCGTAATCCCTCGATCATCGACAGTGATATCGGTGACCTCGGAAATATCACTTTTTTTTAAGCTCATTTCTAAGCTTTCCATAAAGGTCGGCATTCCCGAAAACATAAAGGGCGAGGCCGGGGGGCCCCCCTTAAAACTCGCCGAAACCGCGGTAAAGAGGTTTTCTTCAGACTTCGACATGGCAAAGAGCAACACAAAAAAGCACATCAAGAGGGTAACCATATCCCCATAGGTGTAAATCCAATCGACCCGTTCTTCGACTTTCGGGCATTTGCATTCTTCTTGAACGGCCATTTAGCCTCCTGATTTGTCGGCACTGAATTTCAGTTCCTCGTATTTTGCTTTCAAGACGGGGTTGAGGTAGTTCATCAAATCTTGTTCGATAAATTCTGCCCGCTCGTTCTTTTCAATAAATAATACCCCATCGCGGATCATTTCGTCCAAAACCTTTTCATTTTCATTGGCAAAGCTGAGGGAGTTGGCCCAGGGGATAAAGATCCCGTTGGACAACAAAGAGCCGTAAAGGGTCGTAATCAAGGCGACCGCCATTTTAGGCCCTACGGTTGAAATATCATCCAAGGACTGGAGCATCAAGATTAAACCAATCAAGGTGCCCAACATCCCAAACCCCGGCGCGAGGGAAGACATAAGCTTGATCAACAGCATATCGGCTTCTTTTTTTTGCGCCGCGTATTTCATCTCGCTGGACATGATTTCGGTAATTAATTCCCGATCAACCCGGTCTACCACCAATCTCAGTCCATTGCGTAAAAATTCGTTTTCAATGCTCGGTAAACTGTCTTCAATGGCCAATACATTTTTCCTGGCTACCTTTGCAACATCGACAACGATGACTAAGGTTTCGATAAGGGGGACATTTTTCGCTCTATAGACCTTGCCGATTGATTTTCCGATTCCGGCAATCATCTCCATGGGGTAGGCGGCGACGGTGGCGACTAAGGTGCCGATTACGACGATGATAACGCTGGGAGCGTTCCACATGTATTGGAGGTATTCAGGGTGAAGGGATCCTTCTTCATACATTACCCCGAAGCAGAAGAGGAGGAAAATTCCCGCTGAACCGACGACTGCAGCTAAATCCATGATAATTTCTCGAATATGCGGTTGTGCCGCCCTATGACGGTGGCCTTAGCAAAGCAATAATTCGGCCAAAAATTCAATTTTATCAAATTTCCTTTTTTTTTTCTCTTTGGGCTCAGGAGGTAAAAAAGGGCAGAGCCCTTGCATTTCCATAAAATATAGAATTTTGACCCCTCGACTCAAAGGAACGCAAGCGATGAAAGCTTTTTGGATAATCCTTTTGGCAGGCCTGTTCTTTGGCCTTAGTGGTTGCACCATGTTCGCCAGTGAAGACCTAGCTGCCCGCAAACCGACGCGAAGATATTGCGCTGAGCCGCGTATGGCTTCGAGTATTAAATTTCATCGGCGGGCAAAAAGCTATTTGATGAGTTATTATAAAACCCGCAAAGAGAGCGAACTCTTTTTGCCTGGTATGCCTCGGAAGATAGCGATTACATGGCAAAAACGATTCGTCGCTGCTGGGATAAACGAAACAAACATTGGCACGCGGTGCAAAATATTCAACGGAAAAACAAAATATTACAAAAATTAATTACCCAAAACATGCGCCTTGACAGCCACACCCAAGTGAGTGAGCTTTTTTTGGGTGAGTACCGTAAAATCTTTGTACGCGATATTCAGTAACCCATGAGTTTAGACTTTTCCGACAGCATTGCGGGCATTGCCACTGCCCCGGGCCAGGGGGGGATTGCCGTAATTCGCCTCAGCGGCCCGCAGGCGTTGCGGATCGCGGAAAAAATCTTTTACCCTGCCGGGGGCCGGGCCTTAAGTCGGCATCCCAAGCGGAAAATGGTCTACGGTTGGGTCAAGGAGCAAAACATCACCCTAGATGAGGCCCTAGCCTGCTATATGCCCGGCCCTCAAAGTTTTACCGCTGAAGATGTGGTGGAGCTCCACGCCCACGGAGGGATTTACCTCAGCCGCCGAATCTTAGAACAATGCCTAAGCCAAGGGGCAAGGCTCGCCCGCCCCGGTGAGTTCACCCAAAGAGCCTTTATCAATGGGAGGATTGATTTAACCCGCGCCGAGGCGATTGGCCAGATTACCGAAGCTAAAACGGCTTTGGGCTTGGAACTGAGCGTCAATCAGTTGAAGGGGCGGCTGTATGAAAAAATCCAAAGCTTAAAAGAGAAGTTGCAATGGGTTCAATCCCTCGTCAACGCGAGTATCGACTTCCCTGAAGAAGGGGTCGTCTTTTTTCATAGTTCGGATATCCAAAACCGTTTAATCGCTTGTGAAAGTGAATTGGTTTCCCTTCTGGAACGCTCCAAAAACGGGATTTTAGTTCGCGAAGGTTTTAAGGCCGCCTTAACCGGCAGGCCCAATGTGGGGAAATCCAGCCTGCTCAACGCCTTGCTGCAAGAAGATCGGGCCATTGTGACCGCGACCCCGGGCACCACCCGGGATGTGATTGAAGAAGGGATTGACTTAATGGGGATTCCCCTAATCCTAACCGATACCGCGGGGATTCGCAAAACAGAGGATCAGGTCGAGCAGGCGGGCATCAGCAAAAGCATCAAAGCCTTGGAGCAAGCCGATATCGTGCTGTGGATCGTGGACGCCACCAACCCGGATATGACCCTTTTGCAAGAAGAAGCGAAAGTGAAAGCCAACAAACCGGTTTTTTTAATCGTCAACAAGAGGGATCAAGTGGGTCGCCCTCCAGAGCTTCACCCTCCCTTAGAGATTGTGGAACGGATAGACCTCTGCGCTTTGCGAGCCCTGGATATGATCAAGCTTAAGGAGCGCTTGGGAGCCTATTTGCAAGAGCGGGTTTCCGGGGTTTTAGAAGAGACCGGCTTAACCAACCTGCGCCAGCAAGCAGCGGCCCAGTCGGCCTTAAAAGCGCTGCGGCAAGCGAACGCCTGCTTTAAAGAGGCTGCTGGGGAAGAGTTATTGAGCGTTGATTTAGCCCAGACTTTATCGAGTTTAGGAGAAATCGTCGGAGAAACCACCCCTGAAGAGATTTTGAACGGAATTTTCGCCAACTTTTGTATTGGGAAATAGATGAAACATAAAGATTGGGTTCTTCGCGCCTTGGTGGAGAAGAAAAGAGAGCTGTTGAGCGATCTCTTAAGGCTTTCGAGGCGCTCCATGGTTTTGCAAA
>JAJRZQ010000030.1 GCA_024275165.1 bacterium
CATCGGTTCGCATCCCCGTCTCTCCGCCAGTATTTTTGTTTTCCGCCGGGAGCGCCATCGGTTCGCATCCCCGTCTCTCCGCCAGTATTTTTGTTTTCCGCCGGGAGCGCCATCGGTTCGCATCCCCGTCTCTCCGCCAGTTAATTGAAATAATAGATTTGTTGGCTATTTTATGCCGCCAGTTCTGAGGGTGTCATAAAGTATGTTATTTGAATGTCATTTCAGTAAAATGGCTGCTATTCTCAGCGCAACATTTCAATTGTCCCTCCTAATATTGCAATGGACCAAGAAACAAGACAAAAAAAACAAATTATGCTTGAAAGTTTTGTCCCTACGAACTGGTTTAAAAACCTCGATGAATCAAGCTATTGGCTAAGAGTTTATTCTGTTGTCCCAGTTTCCCATACTGCTTGTCAGCAAGTCTTCAAAGATGGATTTAGCTCCTTTTGCATTGATACAAAGCCGATTCAGGCGGTATACGCAGCTATCGATGAAGGGTTCAAATTACCTTTGATTTCTCAATCATTTCCCTACAGTCAAAAAGAATCAGGAATAATTCAAGTTCGCTCAAAAATAGATGAGTTTGAATTGCCCGCAAGTACATATGTTTTTTTGGTGATGCCGTACAAGGTTGATGGAGTCCCTGGAGATGAGCAAAGTGCAAAGGCAGATCTAAGCCAAGTCGAAGCCCTATTTTCCTTGCACTTAGGTAACAATACCCTTCGAACAAAAATCTTTGATGGTGAAAGAGCTATAACCAGTAAAGGCACATGGAGTATGTCCGGACCTTCAGTTGCTGTTCCGCAAAAATGTGATGGCCCGTTTACCAGTAAAACAGACTGGAGCAACCTTCGTGAAACAATAAACGCCCTAAACAATACCCAAAGCCTCGATACAAAAAATCGCATTAATCTGGCTTTGCAGTTTTATCAAAGGGGTAAAGAGGTCCAAAATTCTGAGGAGAAATTCTTTTTTTATTGGTCCGCAATTACAGTTGTTACTGAAGACTCGGGAACAATGGCTGTAAACCAGAAATTTCAACGAATCTACTCTAAAGACCAAAAATATGTAGAAGATGATTTGCACTGGAAATGGGCGGTAGACTGCCGAAACGATCTGTTTAAAAGAGGAAAGAAGATAAACTTCCACATGCAAATAGAGCGTTATTTCCAAATGGTTTTCCTGGAACTGCTCAGGGCAGAACTGGAATTGAGCTCTATTCTCTGCTTAAAACAATATATAGAAGCGAATCCAAACTTTAAAGATTAAGATTATGCTTTCCTTAACCCTTTAAAAATATTTGGTATGTTGGTTTCTTGTTTTTTTAACAAGAGGATCATAACTCGCAAAAATCCCACATATTTATACCGCCGAAAGGACGGATTCTACTTTTTTCGCTTCAACATCCCTGCTGATTTCAGCCCATTCTAAAGGGTTGCAAACTCTTTCGTATCAGCTCAAAACACACAATCAGGTCTCTGCGGAGTCGCAAGCTCAAACTTGGGGTAAAGCTGCAACACTCCTATTTGATCAGATGCATTTGCTCTTTAAAACCGCAATGTTTTTTGAAAGGGGGATGAAAAATGACGCTTCCATCTGGGTCATTGAAGAAAAAAGCGAATTGGGTCTGTGGATTTTAGAAAGTGAGACTTTTAAAAAGGAGAAAAGAAAGATCACTTCGGTCTTGAATTCGGACCAACCTAAAAAAGGTTCTATTAATTTTAGCTTCATCCATAAAAATTTTCAGGTAGAATGGAGTAAAATCATGGATATAGGTCAATCGGGTGCTATCGGAAAGATGAGTTGGATGGCCACCAAAGGCCCAAAAACGGGAATTTATGACCTAGTTTTAAAAGATGATTTTAATTTTGAAGCCGGTACTCGTTGGCTTCCCTTAGAATATTTGACTTCTTTAGGTCGAAAAGCCGATTTCACGCCCTATTCTATCGAGATTCGCTTGAAGCGGACGGCTACCTTTTTGAGGGGCTGGAAACCTCCCAACTCATTTGCCCTTGATCACTGCTTAAAAGCAATTGCTCTTCTTGAATGGTGCAGTTGAGGCTCATGGTTTTGGCTACCAAGTCTTGAGGTGGAATCGGCCCGGTGGGCTCGAAGAAGAGGATTTGGATTTTTTCTGAGTTTTGAGTTTTTTGCTCTAAGTGGTCGATCCATTTTTTGAACTTGACTGCATGATAACCAAGGATTGTGACCTTTTCCGCCTTGGAGCAGGCTTGGCGAAGGCGTTTTTCTGAGGGTTGGCCGAGTTCGATCCAGTGTTGAATTTCTCGAGTTAGGTTGTGTGTCCAGAGTTCGGGCTCTTCATCCACGCAGAGCCCCTGAGTAAATTCCGGGTTTTCATGAGCAAAAAGGGCAAAGGCGGCGAGGCGGATGATCATCCGATGATTTGTTTCTGAGGGGTGTTGGGCTAGGGTAAAGCGGTAGTCTTGGTAATGGTGGAGGTTTAAGTTGGCTACCGAGAGGTTGACCTTGTAGATTTTTGCTTTTAATGCCATGTAAATCGTTGTGGATGGAGCGTCAGGCTAAACCATAAGCCCCTTGAAGAAAAAAAGATAGCCGGGGCAGGGGCAAAGAAACCGTTTTTAATGGCTCTCTTTTTTGGGCGAGCTGGGGATGAGGTTCGGGGTTAGCCGAGGGATTTATCAGGGATAAAAAAGGGATGATTTTGGAGCTATTTTCTGTCCAAAGCGGGCAAATAACCCTATAAAGTGATTCTAGCTTGAAATAGAGAGCTGTTTCGCAGTAGGATAACTCAATTTCCAGATCAAGCCCCTTTAGCCCCAAGGTGTGATTGAATCCACAAGTAAAACAACAAGCCTCTCTAGCCGTTTCTCCTTTGGATAATGATCTTTTAGTGACTTTGTTGGCTTCGAGCCGAGAAGCCGTGATCATTACCGATGAAAAAAATCGGATCATTGAGGCCAATCCAGCCTTTGAAAAACTAACCGACTTTAGCCGATCGGATTTATTGGGTAAAGACCCGCGTTTTTTTGCTTCTGGGGCCTATGGCCGGGGGGTCTATACCGAGGCCTTAAGTCAATTAGAGCAGGGCAACCCTTGGGAAGGAAAGATTACCCTGCGTAAAAAAGGGGGGGAACTTTTTCCTTTTGTCTTGTCGATACAGCGTTCCGCGCATCAAGGGGCGTTGTTTAACCTCTGCTTTTTTCGCACTCAATCTGATCTCTCCAGCACCTGGGACGAGGTTTATGAAATGGCCTATTACGATCAGTTAACGGGGTTGTCTAATCGGGCTTTTTTTATTGAACAGTTGAGCCAAGCCTTGCATTTATGCCAAAGGACGGGAAAAAAATTGGCCCTCTTGCGGCTCGATATCGACCACTTTCAAAAGATTAACGATTCTTTGGATTACCAAGTGGGGGATCAGGTTTTAGCGCAGATTAGCCAGATACTCAAACGAGTCTTGCGTAAATCGGATTTGATCGGGCGGGTTGGCAGCGATGAATTTGTGCTGGGGCTCTTTAATATTGAAAAACCAAAATATGCCGCTGAGGTAGCCGAAAAGATTTTAGCCGAGTTTCGCCACCCGATTCAGCTTGAAAACCAGACGGTTTATGTGGGGGTCAGCTTGGGGGTCAGCCTCTACCCTGAGGATGGGGAAAAAGCGGAAGACCTTTTTAAAGCCAGCAGCCAAGCCTTGGCCTATGTAAAAAAAACGGATCGTGGGCACTTTTATTTCCACGCCCCCGGGCAGACCCAAAAAGCGATGGATCAGATTTTTTTAGAGGGGGATTTGCGCAAAGCTTTAAAAAATGAGGAATTGAGCTATGTTTATCAACCCCAGGTGGACTCGCAAAGTGGAGAGATTTTAGGTTTTGAGGCCCTAATTCGTTGGCATCATCCCAGCCGGGGGGCGGTTTCCCCCGTGGAGTTTATTCCCTTAGCAGAAGAATCGGACTTGATTATCGAGATCGGGGCCTATACTCTGTCTCGAGTCGTTACCCAGGTGAAGGCGTGGCAGGTGGCGGGTTATAAAAAAGTGCCTGTTTCGGTCAATATTTCTTCCAAGCAGTTTTCTCATCCTGAGTTTTTAGATACCATTCAATTTGTCTTAGCGCATTGCGGGCTTGAACCGCAATATTTAAAATTAGAGATTACCGAGGGCTCCTTAATGGGGCAAATCGATCAAGCGATTGAAACCCTGCACCGCTTAAAGGCCCTGGGCCTTTCTACCTCGATTGATGATTTCGGGACCGGTTACTCTTCCTTAAGTTACCTGCAACGCTTGCCCATTCAGGAATTAAAAATCGACCGCAGTTTTATTATTGATATCTGTAAAAATCACAATATCGCCAATGCCGTGATTAACTTGGCAAAAAGCATGAACCTCAAGGTCGTGGCAGAAGGCGTGGAAGAGAAATGTCAGTCGGATCGGCTCAAGGCGTTAGACTGCACCTGTATTCAGGGTTTTTTCTTTTCCAGACCTCTCTCTGTTGGCGATATGGCACAATATTTACAGCGCCCCGTGAACCGGGGTTGAGCCAGGGGAACGCTTGCTTGCCTCGCAGAGGGTTATACAGGGTAGTGACTTAAAGAATTCGCATAGTAGCTTAAAATTTCTTTTTCCGCCTCATTGAGTCGATAACCGGCCTCTTCTTCAAAGACGAAGCGGCGTAGGGTCAGCATGCGCAACCCCACCTGAATGGCGTAATCCATATCCCCACGAGGGATATAAATCGGGATATCCAAAGCCTGAAAGCGCTCAATAAGGGTTAAAACTCGGCCCTTGAGCTCTAAAAGAGACAAATGATTGCCGGCCTCATTTAAAAAAACCTTGGCGACCAAGGCGACGGGCAAGACGGGGATGATGTTCCCGATGCGTTCCATTAAGCTTTTGGCCATGGCTTCCACCTCAACAAACCGCTCTTCTTTGCTCAGTTGGCTCAATTGGATTTGCCGCTTTTTTAAATAAGACTGTAGGGAAAGGGGTTCCCCAAAATTCGCGCAGGCATAGCCAAATCGGTGCCAACGGCCTAAAAGCCTAAAAAAGAGCACCTTGCCGACAAAGCCGAGGGTGGTTTGAAGCACCTGGGTCATGGAGGCATGGGTTTTTTCTTTCCGCTGGGCCAGCAGCAGGCTGCGGTCTTCTAAGGTGCGGTCATAATTGATGGCAACGGGAATAAAGAACAGGTCTTTATGTTTTTCCGGCTCATAATCCCTGAGCATATAATCGAGCAGGCCCAGCCTAGGGGGGTTGAGTTTTCCGTTTGTGGTCAGTTTGCCTTCTAAAAAAATCGCCTGAGTTACCCCGGCTTGGGTCGCCATTTGCACATAGCGCTCTAAAACCTTGCGATACAAAGAGTTGCTGGAGGTCCGACGGACAAAGTAGGCCCCTAAGGTTCGGATCAGGGTATGCAGAGGCCAGACCCTGGCCCATTCACCGACAGCGTAGCTGATGGCGGTGCGGTTGGCCACAAAGGTGCTGACCAAAATATAGTCGAGGTTGCTGCGATGATTGATGACAAAGATCATCGCCGCGTCGGGGGGGATTTGTTCAAACCTTTCATTGACCAGGCCTAAACGCACCCGAAAGAGCAGGCTGGAAATTTTTCGCGCCAACCAATGACCGATCTTGAAATAAAAATAGGCGTTGAAGGAGGGAACAATCTCTTTAGCGTAGAGCTGGATGAGGGCCTGGGCCTCTGCTAGGCTTTCTCCTTCGGCTTCGGCCCAGTCTTTAGCCGCTTGCAAGACTTGCGAGTCACAAATTAGGTTGTCGATGAGAGATTGCCTTTGGGTTAATTTAAAGGGAGGCAACTCAATGTGTAGATTTTGGTTGAGCTGTTCGATGAGCCGACTCACCTTACGGCGAAAGAACCAGCGCACGCTGGGAACCAAAAGGTACAAGAGGAAAAAGAGGGCCGAACAAAGGACTAAAAGAAAAAAAGACCACAGGGGAATAGAGACCATCGTTTTACTCTGAAAGGGGGGCAGAACTTTTTATAGCTCCTTTGGCGCAAGAGAGCAAATAAGCGAGGTGATCGCTTTTGTACAGAGACCAAAAACGAGGTCTGAGGCGGCGTGCCAGGTCCCTTCCTACTGCTTGGAAAGCGGAGGAAGGGTTTTTTGTCTTAGGTGCGGTGCGGTAAAAGAGGGTTTTTGTCCGAGGCGGCACTTTGCTGGCGGATGTTGCTGATCCCTAAGAGGCGGCTCGCCCCCTCAACGATCTCCCACATCATTTTTGCCTGAGCGGAGAGTTCTTCTGCCGCGCTGGCCGCCTCTTCTGAAGTGGCCGCATTCGACTGGGTGACCTCATCGAGTTTCACCAGGGCTTGGAATATCTCAGCGGTGCCACGGGCCTGAAATTGCGAGGAGCGGTAGATCTGTTCGATCATCTTTTGTACGAATTGACTTTTTTCTTGTTGGCTGTTGCTGCTTTCTAAGGTTATGCCCATGAGGGTCAAGACTTCTCCGGTCTTGAGCTGGATTTTATTAAAGATCATATCTCCATCCGCCGCTTTTTCGCTGCCTTTATGGGCGTTGGTGATATCTTGATGGATCAGGCGTTCGATATCCTTGGTCGCGGCTTTGGAGTTTTCTGCCAGCTTGGAAATCTCGTCTGCCACCACCGCGAATCCTTTGCCGGTCTCACCGGCACGGGCCGCCTCAATCGCGGCGTTGGTGGCGAGCATTTTGGTTTGCTGGGTGATTTCACGAATCAGCGCTAAGATATCACCGATTCCTTCACTGCTTTTTTGGATTTCTTGCATGGAAGCTGTAATTTGCTTCATTATTTCAACGCCCTGGTTAACTTCGGCATTGGTGTTTTCCGCTTTTTCATTGACCGAGAGCGCATTGGAATTCGCTTCGTTCAAGCCTTTGGCCAAGGCCTCGACTTCGTCTTGGGCCTGGGCGGCCGACTGTTCGTTTTGTTGGGCGCCATCGGTTATCTCTTTCATGCTTGCCGAGGCTTCCTCTAAATTTGCCGCTTGAGTCGAGGCCCCATCGGCAAGAATTTGCGAGCTGCGAGAAATTTCATTTGCCGCGGCAGAGACCTGCTCGGCGGAATGGGCGATGCTCAAGATGAGTTTGTTGAGGGTGGAGCTGATATCCCGGGTATAATAAATGGCGACTAGCAGCGTGGCAAGTAAGGCTAAGACCGTGACCAGATAAACTTGGGTGATTCCGCTTTGTAATTCCTGAGTTTTATTTAAGAGGCTTTGGGAAAGAAAATCTTCGACTTCTTTATAAGAGTTGATTTTTTTTGTAATCGTCTGGAACCAATGGGTGGCCTGCGCTTTTTCCGAGGCTTCTCCATGGCTGAGGGCCAAGGCAATCTGGCGCATGCGCTCCACCTGGGCAAAGACCGGCTTTCGCATCTGTTTTTGTAAAAAGGCGAGTTGCTCCGCGCTGGCGAAGGTCTTAAATTGTTGGAGGTAAACCTTTTGTTGGGCCATCAAGGAGATGAAGCGTTGGAGGTTCTGGCCGACAAAGGCTTGCTTGGCAAAGACATTGCTCAAGACGGCGCGCTCAATGCCGGCGCGTTCCTTCGCCTGTAAGAAGGAGCTGTAGGCGGTGATAATTAAAGAAAGCGAGGGGGCGGGGCTCATGGTGGCGCTTTCGCTGATGCTGGAGAGAAACACGGCGTTGGTGTTTGTATAATAACCCAAGGCCTCTCCAAGCTTGATCTGGAGCTGATCGACCCGTTGGCGAATCGCGGAAAGCTCCCTTAAGCGATTGACCCCATTTGCTTGCTTTTGCTGAAAGGCTTGGTTGAACCTGGCGACCTCGAAGTTTTTTAAGAAGTTGAGGAGCTCACTCCGCTTTTGGTCGGTGAGGCTGCGCTGGCCCGGCAATTCACGGGCAAACTCCTTGCCTTGAGAACCCAAAAACCCAGCCGACATGCCTCGCTCTTTTTGGAGTTCATGCACCAAGGCACTGCTTCGGGTGGAGTATTCTGCCAGGGCTTGAATCTTGAGAATTTCGTTGGAGAGTTTTCGTTTCTCTAAAATCAGCTTGGAGGCAAAAAACAACACTCCCAATAGGGGGATCAGCACCAAAATGATCAGCTTTTGGCGTAGGGTTTGGTTTTGGAAAATTTTTTTCATGAGTACCTTTTTTTTTCTACCCTAACGGAAAATGAATTATTTTTAAATGCCCTTTTTGAGAGAATTAATAAGGGAGGGGTTTAAGGTTTGTTCTGCTGGAGCTCGGGGATTCTCTTTACAAGCCTTGGCGGAATGAATCAATCAGGTTAACCTAAGGGGAATTATTTTGATGAGATCGTATGCATGATGTTACCCTAGAGATCACCTTTCCCCTCTCGCCCCAAGGCCGTTTGAGCCGGGTTTGCCGAAACTGCGAAGGGAAGTTTCAAATTCAAGAGCCTAAAGAGCCCCCGCAGCATCAATATTGCCCCTATTGCCAACATGAGGCGGGTTTTGATCAGTTCATGACCCCAGATCAAGAAAAGCTGGTGCAATCCTTGATTTTCTCCCAGTTGGAAAATCAAATGAGCGGGGTTTTCGATGAGAGTTTTGCTAAGCTTGCCGATTTAGAGGTCGCCCCGGGGGGTGGCCCGAAGCGGCATGACTATGACGAGATCGACCAGGGCACGGCGACTCATTGTTATCACTGTCATCTCGATTATGCCTTGGCGGGGGATTATAAAATTTGTCCTCATTGCGGTAAGCCCCCTCTTTAGTCGCGTCTTGCGGCAAAGCCAAAGCCGTGGCATACTATTGCGCGAGGGGGCGGTGGGTTGGCTGCCTGAACCCCTATGGCACTTGGCGCAAAGGGACGCGATGAAGCTAAAGCAAGTTTGCCTGTTGGTCGGCCTGTTGACCCTGGTTGTCAACCCCTTAGAGGCGCGAGAACGATATTTTTCCTTAGGGGCCTCTGTTACCGGGCTGTTGCAATTTACCTCCGAAAATACGGGCAAGCCCACCCAGAGCAATGGGGTGGGGATCTTTGGTGAGTTCGATACCAATTTCGGGCTGGGCTATGAGTGGGTGGAGGCGAAACTAGGCGATACAACCCTAACCCTTGACCTGTTTAATCTGTTTTATGAGTTCGAATTCGCTTCCTATAGCCTGCTGCTCGGTTGGGGGGGCTTGGGCTCTGCCAAAGTGGATTGCGCTACCTGCAGCTCTTTGTATGAAACGGGCAGCGTGAGTGAGTGGAAGATGGCGTTGGGATACAGCTACGGGCAGATGTCGGTTCTTTATGGCCTACACAAGGTGACGGGGCAAATTCCCGGGCGGGCCCAATCCTTAGATTCTGGGATCACGACAATGCCCGATTTTTATTTTCAAGGTTTTTTTAATTCCTTGGGCCTTATCTTTCGCTTTTGAGCATGCTGGAAAACTGGTCGCAGAGCCTGCAAAGCCTGACCCTTTTTTATAGAGAATTATTGCTGCCTCTAAAGGATTCTCTGCCCGATCTTCCCGCGGAATCGTACTTAGAGCGAGAAGAAGACCCGCTTTGGCATCTCGGTCATGCTTGTTTTGACTGTGCCAGGGCCTTGATTTTTGCCTTTGACCCGAAAAATCCTCTTGTTTTTTTGTATGACGAGCTTTTTTTGGGGCTCAACGCGCGCCATCCTTGGGGTCAGGTTCGGCCTGGCTGGGAGGAGTTGATTTTGTGGTGGGAGCGGGTTTTAGGGGAGGTTGAAGAGCAACTCCCCCGCTATGATCAAGCTCCTTTAAGCGTGATCGTTTTGGACCGATATCCGCTGCATACGGCGCGACAGGCTTGGGACTACGCCCTGTTTCATACGGGATTTCATTTGGGTCGGGTGCATCAGCTTTTGGGCTGGTAGAGGTAAAAAATATCTATCCCGTTGTTTATATAAATTTTTATTCTATATTTTTCGCAAGGAAAGAAAAGCGGTTTTCCCTCTAAGAAGCTATCCTTAACTTGATTCCCAGGTAAAGAGATGAAACCAAAAAAGCCCGGTACCCAGTCCGATTACCGCCGGCGTATCGAAGGCGTATCGAAGGCTTGCTGCGGCAGGTCGAGAACGCGTTGGATGAGGATTGGAGCCTAAGCAAGCTTGCTCGTCTGGCCGCGTTGAGCGAATGGCATTTTCAACGAATCTTTTCCGCTCATGTGGGGGAGGGGCCGCATGGCCATATCCGCCGACTTCGCTTGGAACGCGCCGCTTCCGCTTTGCTGTATGGGAAACAAGAAATTACCGAAATCGCCTTAGCGGCGGGGTGCTCAACCCCCTCGGCCTTGAACAAGGCCTTTTTGCAACGCTTTGGGATGACTCCAGGCGGATTTCGTAAAAAAGGGAAAAATCCACTGCCGCTGCCTTCTTTTCAACCTATTGCAAAAAGCCTGGGGCATATTGATGAATTTTGCCTATAAAAACAAATTAATGAACTCAAAAACCAAAATTTTTGGGATAAATTACGATGACCCTAAGGTAACCCAGGATGAGCATATTCGCTACGAAGTGTGCATAAGCTTTAAGGGAAAAATAGATTTGCCCGAAGAAATCGGCAAGGGAGAATTGGCAGGAGGTCGATCGCGATGACGGTTCACAAAGGGCCTTATGATAGGTTGGAAGCAACTTATCGAGAACTTTACGGGGTCTGGTTGCCTCAAAGTGGGGAGACGCTGCGCGAGTCCCCTTGTTTTGAGCGTTATTTGAATCGAGACCCCAGAAGGACGAAGCCGGAAAACCTGCGTACGGAAATTTATTTTCCCTTAAATTGAGTTCAGGCGCAAAACCCAGGCGAGGGTTTTCAGCCCTCGCCTGGGTTTGCGGAAACGAAAAAACTTTACTTGACTTCAGCGGTAGCGCCCGCGGCGGTCAACTTTTTAACGATTTCTTCGGCTTCGGCTTTGGCAATGCCTTCTTTGACCTTGCAATCCGCGCCGGCAGATTCAACTAAGTCTTTGGCTTCTTTTAAGCCTAAACCGGTGATGGTGCGAACTTCTTTGATCACATTGATTTTATTCCCACCAAAGCTGCTCATGAGGACATCAAATTCGGTTTGTTCCTCCGTCGCGGCGGTACCCCCAGCAGGAGCGGCTACGGCAGCCACGGCAGCGGCAGCGGATACGCCGAACTTCTCTTCTAGTTCTTTGACCAATTTGCTCAGTTCGAGCACGGACATGGATTCAATGAATTCAATAACTTGTTCTTTGGTTACAGCCATTTTGATTTTCCTGAAAAGGGATTATTGTTTCGACTCCGCTACCGCCTGGAGGGTGCGCACAAAGCTGGCGGGAACCTCGTTGAGGGTACGGACGAATTGAGTGATTGGGGCATTGAGTAAAAAGAGCAGCTTGGCCACCAGTTCTTCTCTGCTGGGCAGATCGCCGAGTTCTTTAATCGCCATGAGATCGAGCTTGTGGCCCTGGCCCTCGGTGACGAGCAATCCGGCGATGATCTTCAACTTCTCGTTGCTCTTGGCTTGCTCGGTCATGATCTTTGCCGTACCGACCGGGTCGGTTTCGCTGTAGACCAAAGCACGGTTTTGCACAAACTCACCGGCAAGGGATTCAAAGGGGGTATCCTTGGCGGCAATTTTAGCCAGGCGATTTTTGATCACCCGAAAACTGCCGTTTTTTGCGTAAAGAGATTTACGCAACGAGGTCAGTTGCTCCACGGTCAAGCCTTGGAAGTCAACCAACACCCCGCTTTGAGCGGAAGAAAAGATTTCGCCGAACTCGGCAACTAGCGCTTCCTTTTGGGAGCGTTCCATAAAATTCTCCTCTTAGATTGGTTTGAGGAACTAAAAAAAATCGGATTATCGAGTGGAAGGAGAATTTGGAAAACATCCAGATTTGCCCTTTTCAGGCATCCTTCCCCGGTTTTACCTAGGCGGGAGATTAAGCGAGGAAGGCCTCGCGCCCACGGTCTACGATAATCTCAGGGTTTGGGGCGTTTTGCCCCACCTAGCCGCAGCCAGGTCTAAAAGGGGGTTGCCCCCCTTTATAGTTTGACTCCGCTTTTAGCGAAAATTTTGCTCATCAATACGAATGCCGGGCCCCATGGTAGTGGAGACGAAAACCGACTTGACATAAAGGCCCTTGGCGCTGGCCGGTTTGAGTTTGACCAACTGATCCACCACTGCTTGCAGGTTTTCTTGCAAATGATCGACTTCAAAATCGGCCATGCCTAAAGTACAATGCACATTGGCCCCTTTGTCGGTGCGGAACTGAACCTGCCCTTTTTTGATCTCGGTCACCGCATTCCCCACATTTAAGGTGACGGTTCCGGTTTTCGGGTTGGGCATGAGGCCCTTAGGGCCTAAAATCTTACCTAGCTTGCCGACCAGAGCCATCATGTCGGGGGTGGCCACCAAGCGATCAAAGTCAAAGAACCCGCCTGTGATTTTTTCAGCCAAGTCTTCTGCCCCAACAAAGTCGGCACCCGCTTCTTTGGCTTCTTTTTCCTTTTCGCCTTTGGCGAACACGGCCACCCGTAGGGTTTGACCCGTGCCGTGGGGCAGGATGACGCTGCTGCGAACCATCTGATCCGATTTACGAGGGTCGATTCCCAAGCGAATCACTAAGTCCATGCGTTCTTTAAATTTAGAGCCGGCATATTTTTTAGCCAGTTCTAAAGCTTCTTTAACGCTATGTTTTTTTGTGCGATCCAGCTCAGTTGCCCAGGCCTTTTTGCGTTTGCTGATTGTAGTCATCTCCTACCTTGTTGTAGTGCGAACGATGTTCGAGTTGGTAAAGCCCCTGTGCAAATCAAAGGGGGGTGTCAATGCCCATGGAACGGGCTGTGCCGACGATTAAACGCTTGGCGGCATCGAGGTCGTAGCAGTTTAGATCCGGCATTTTTGTTTTGGCGATCTCTTCGATCTGCGCGTCGGTCAGTTTGCCCACCTTTTTTAGGTTCGGGGTGGGGCTGCCTGACTTCAAACCCAAGGCCTTCTTGATCAACACCGGCACGGGAGGGGTTTTGGTGATGAAGGTGAAGCTGCGATCCGCATAGACGGTGATGATCACCGGAGTGATCATGCCCGCTTGCGCCTGGGTCGCGGAATTGAAACTCTTGCAGAATTCCATGATGTTGACCCCTTTTTGGCCCAAAGCGGGGCCGATTGGGGGGGAGGGGTTAGCCTGCCCGGCGGGAATCTGCAATTTGATGTAGCCCGTAATTTTCTTTGCCATCGTTTTTTTTGGTTAGTCTTGCAGGCGCACCTTATCAAAGCCGACCTCCAAGGGAGTGGAGCGGCCAAAGATGCTTACCAGCACGGTTAGCTTGTTGTGTTCGGGGTCGACTTCGTCGATGACGCCGTTGAAATCGGCAAAGGGCCCCTCAATCACCACCACTTTCTGCCCAACGCTGTAGGTGGAGTCGATTTCTTGTTGTTTCACGCCTTCTTTGATCTGCCCGCGAATGCCAAGGATCTCTTTTTCAGGAACGGGCTTGGGATTTTTTTGATCCGAGCCGATAAAACCGGAAACCCGAGGCACGCTGCGCAGTACATGGGAAAGGGCATCGGTCAGCTTCATGCGGATGAAGATATAACCGGGGTAATAGGTCACCTGTTGGACACGGGTTTTATCTTTTTTCTTGGTGGTCACTTCTTCAGTGGGGATGAAGATCTCTTCAACAAGATCTTTCATGTTGTTTAACTGAAGTTGCTCCTCAATGAGGAGTTTTACCTTTTTTTCGTAGCCCGCATAAGCTTGCAGGGTGTACCATTTGGTTTCGATTTCTGTCATGATTACCCGATGACCAGTTTGACCGCCTCGCTAAGCC
The DNA here is from genome assembly GCA_024275165.1 of bacterium. Classification (GTDB taxonomy): domain Bacteria; phylum SAR324; class SAR324; order XYD2-FULL-50-16; family XYD2-FULL-50-16; genus JAJRZQ01. Next base: position 13,712 of record JAJRZQ010000030.1, read on the forward strand.
CGTAATCAATGGTGCCTAGAAAGATTGCCGCAATACCCGAGAGGAACAAGACCACAACGGTTTGTTGGGTGGTTTGCTCGCGGGAGGGCCAAGTTACTTTTTTGAACTCGCCCTTAACTTCTTTAAAGAATTGCCGGATTTGCTTCATCATGCCGGGTTATTTGCTATGGTGGCAGGCCAGGGGGGACTCGAACCCACAACACTCGGTTTTGGAGACCGATGCTCTACCAATTGGAGCTACTGGCCTATTTATTTAGTTTCTTTATGTACGGTATGTTGCTTGCAAAAACGGCAATATTTTTTTAGCTCCATTTTGGCGGGCTTCGCTTTTTTATTGCGGGTCTTGCTGTAATTTCTGCGTTTGCAGTCGTTGCATTGCAACTGAATGATATCTCTCATAGCTTCATCGCTGATAATAGGATACTGGAGCCCAGGAGCAGGATTGAACTGCCGACCTCTTCCTTACCAAGGAAACGCTCTACCACTGAGCTACCCGGGCAAATCATACTTTGGTGGGGAGAGAAGGATTCGAACCTTCGAAGGCGGAGCCGTCAGATTTACAGTCTGATCCCTTTGGCCACTCGGGAATCTCCCCAGTTCATTAACCTTGATTTCAAGGTGGTGCTGGCTGGAGGATTCGAACTCCCGACCCACTGATTACAAATCAGTTGCTCTACCAACTGAGCTAAGCCAGCACTTGTAACTGTGCTTAAATAAGGCAATCTAAAGGAGCAGTTGCTGCTTGTCAATCCCCTTTTGATCCTTTAAAAGAAAAAGGGGAACAGCACAGAGCTTCAAGCCCACCAGTTCAACTCCAAAGCTATCTGAAGGAGTCTTTTTTGTCAGCAGAATTTCGTTGTGGCTTTGTCGCCCTTTTAGGTCGACCCAATGTGGGCAAATCAACCCTGCTCAACGCCGTGATCGGGCAAGAGGTTTCGATTACGGCCAATCGCCCCCAAACCACCAGAAACCAAGTGCGGGGAATATTAAACGGTGAGGGCTTTCAAGCCGTTTTTATCGACATGCCCGGGGTGCATCAACCCCAATCGGAGTTGCACCACCGGATTGTGGGTTACGCTTGGCAAGGGGCCAAAGAAGCGGATTTGGTCGTTTTTGTGACCGAACCTGTTTTTGGGGAGGAGCCGCACCGTAAAGATCAACCAATCCTAGAGCAACTTGCCTGCCTTTCGACCCCGGTTTTTTTGGTGGTCAACAAAACCGATCAGGCAGAGGAGGAACGGGTCATGAAGACCTTAGCCCTTTACAATCAAGCGTTTCAATTTGCCGAGAGCTTCTCTTTAGCCGCGATTCGCAAAAAAGGAGTTTTGAAGTTGGTGCGGGCGATTGCAAGGGCTTTACCTGTGGCCGAGCCCGTTTTTGCCGAGGACTTATATACAGACCAACCCGAACGAGTGATGGTTGCCGAGTTGGTGCGAGAGCAGATTCATCGCCGTTGCAAGCAAGAGGTGCCCTTTGGGGTCGCCGTGCAATTGGATCGCTTTGAAGAAAGCGAAAAGTTGATTAAGATTTTTTGCACCATCTTGGTGGAGCGGGAATCTCATAAAGGCATTCTGATCGGCAAGGGGGGGCGGATGCTCAAAGATATTGGGCAGTACGCGAGGATTAAGATGGAATATCTATTGGGAACGAGGGTCTACCTGGATTTGCATATCAAGGTGGCGGGGGATTGGTACAACCACCCCCAGCGCCTCGATGAAATGGGTTACCCCAAACCTTAAACCCGCTAACTCGCCCGCCGCGCCGCGGGGGAGGCAAAGACCATTTCTTGCAGGCGCGCCTTGAGCCGCTCTTCATCGTGAAAGGCGAGCAGCTCGTTGAGCCGCTCTTCGATATTAGCTTCGGTTAGACTTAAAAAACGCCCTTCCTCGGTTAAAATATTCACCCCTGTTTGCGTAATCTGTACCTGACCGATTTCAAAAATTTCGACCTGATGCTCGCCCTGAGAGACCTGAGAGAGTAGCAAAGCGGTTTGCAAGGCTTCGCGGACCCGTATCGTTTCCATGCGTTCTCCTAAAGAAGTATTGGGGGGCAGGCTGCCCGTTATGCCTTCTTTTCGGCAGAAAACGAAAAAACTTAAAGGGTTTTTGATTTTTTTTAAGGGCCGAGGAAAAAATAAAACAGCAAGATTTGCAAGGTGAACAGTCCGATGAGTCCGAGAATGAAATCGGGATCCAGCAAGTTGTCTTGCCGAGAATGGATGCCTTTCCAAGCGTCTTTTTTTGTCACGCGCGGTTGCATAAGCCTCCCCCTTTTTATCTCTCTTCTTGCTTCTTAGTGTAGCACAAGTTGGAGGAAAAAAGAAAGGCCAGGGGGAACAAAACCTTCAGTAGGGGGTTGGGCGCAATCTGATCGGAAAGGGGTTATTTAAAGACTTGCACCCCATTGGCCTCGCGGCGCAGAACCTCATCCTTCATGGCCTTTAAAATGCGACCGTCAATATAGTCTTCGTAGGTTGCGTAACCGAAGTGGTCGGGTTCGCTTTCCCAGGCGTCTTTGAGTTCCGCCTCAACCAAAAGGTTATCGCGGATCGCCTGCCAGATGCGCTCGTTTGCTTGGGATTCATTCATATCGGGGTTGGGTTATGGGAGTATGGAACGCTTTGAGGGTTGAAAAGATTTATGCAAAATAAGGCCCAAATTAATATCAATTCGCCCTATTCAGGGATATTTTCGCTGTTTCCAAAGAAATTAAAGGCAGTGGCCAATTCTTCAAATTGCCGTTGCAGTTCCGCTGTTTGTTCTTCTAATATAAATCCGGATTCAAAACTGTCTTCCACCGTGCCCGGTTTGACCCAAAGGCAGGTTGCCTGAAAGCTGATCCTACTGGATTGCTCGGGGAGTACCGCCAGCAGGTGATACTGTTCTCCCTTTTGCGGGCAGAGGTCGCCGACCAGCATCAAACCCGTAGGGGAAAGGTCGCAAAGGTTGCCTAAAACTTGTTGGTTGGCTTGGTTGATGACTTCGATTGCCGCTCCGATGGAGGTACGATTGTTTTGTCGCTGTTTCATGGGGGGATTAAATTTTTATGCAGGCAGAGGGGGTGCCGGTATCGTGGGTGCGCGTGTTTGTGCCTGTAGTGCTTGTGATGCTGGGGGTGAAGGTTAAATAGACGGAATCGGTGAGCAGAGAGGCCTTGGTAAAGGAAAATTCCAGGCTGTTGCCGAGAGCGCCGATGGGGATATTTTCGGTTCCCGTAACGGTTGCCCCGGTGGCATAGATATTTAGCGTTGAGGTGAGCCCCGTCCCGGCGGCGATGAGATTGACCACTTCGTTCCCCGTCAACTGGGTCGCGGTGGCGCATTGGCTGAAATAGGGCTGGATGACAACCGTGATGGAGGAGCTATCCGCCGTTGCTTCATGAGGCAAAACAAGGTTGCCCTGTACCTGTAAGAGGACAAAAATCCTCGTGGTATCTTGGGCGACAAAAAGCTGGGTCAAGTCTTGGTCGAGGCTGCCCTTTTGATCGTTGGCGGGGTCGCTATAGAACGCGGCGACATCTTTCCAGTCGGAAGGGTCTCCATCCACGGTGATGCTTGCCGTAGGGAGGGGCAAACTGGTCGCCGCCGCGGTATTGCCGGTCGAACTCGAGCTTTTGCAACCCTGCAACAGGGTCAAGGCTAACAAAGCGGTAAGCAAAACCAAGAGCGCAGAATTTGTTGCCGAGAGGGCTTGTTTGGTGGATAAGGGCAAGGTGGCAGCCTGTTTTAAGGGATTAAAAATCTCGCTGTTTTAAGATAGGGTAAGAAAATGCCTTTGCCAAGTCTTTCGCTCAGGGTTTTTACCCCTTTTGGGTTGCCTCCTCGCGCCTGATGGGATAAATTATCAAAACCTTTTAAATGGGTCTAAAGCTTTTTAAAGCCGATGTAAACTGAATTCAAGCGAGAGTATGTTGAATAAAAAACAAGAGTATTCCCCTGCCGAGCAATTGCAGATGGTTGAAGTTTCTCCTTATAACCTTCGCTTTATCGCGAACCCTACCGAAGCGGCGCAGATGAAAGCGGTTGCTCAGTGTTGGCAGGTGTTTCGGTTTATGGATCGGCCCGGCCCCAAGGTTCGGCTGTTGATTCCTTAGTCTGTATGCTGGGCGCGGTTCCTTGCCCGGGCTAAAGGTTTTCATCCCCCAGTTGGTCAAAGAGTAAATCGCGAAAGGCGACATAGCGTAGTAACTCCTCCATGGAAAAAACGACATGGGGCGTTTTCAGGTAAGGGGGGGTGTTTTGCCCCTCTTCCCCTTCTTCATGGCTGAGCTCAATGGCGAGGCTTCCGTCGTTTTCAAAGTGGGCCAAGGCATCGGCGACTTCTTCTTCATTCTCGTCTTCAAAGTATTCATAGGGAAAATAATAAACTAAGTAGCCTTGTTCCGGGTCGTGATAGAATAAATCCATTTCTACCGGGGCCTGGCAACCGCAGGCGCTGCATTGGTGGGTGTTGATCCGTCGTTCAAAGAGGGCTGTTTTTAATTCGGGGGTTTCAACCGTGTCAATGCTGTGGTGAAGGGTAACGGTTTGTTCCGCGCCGCATTGGGGGCAGGGGGCGAGTTCTTCAAAGGACTGGCTCATGGGGTCTCGGTATGGGGTTGAAACAGGGGTTAGCCCGGTATGAAGCGACTTTAGCAGTCTTATTTCGCTTGAGGCAAGGCGATTCGTTTTTTTTGCCGCAAAAAAGGGAAGGGTCTGGAAGAGGCTTACTTGAACTTAAAAGCGAGGGCAATGACCTTGCGTAAATCCGCCGGTTTGACGGGTTTGGGTAAGAGGTCGATGGGCTTGTGGTGTTGGGTTCGCTTTTGCAGGCTGTTGATTTCTTCGCTTGAAATAATGATCACCGGTAGGGCTAGGTTCAAGTGCTTTTGCTTGATTTGGTCGAGTAATTCAAGGCCCGTCATGCCGGGCATGTTGAAATCCGTAACCAGTAATTGATAGGCGTTTTGCTGTAAGGCGGTCAAGGCCGCGCTGCCTGAGGCAACGATATCGACAGGGTGAAAGCCAAAGGCCTCCAATAATTTTTGGTGCAGGACCCGGCAAGGTGATTCATCGTCAACCACCAAAGCGCGGCCTAAGCTTTTTTTTCCCAATCTCATACCCCCCTCGATTGGAATTAAAACATCTTTTAAATTTTTAACTATAAAATACTAAAAAATCAGGATAAAAGCAAGTAAATAAAAATTTTTTTATTTTTCTATGGGTTCATGAGGGGGCACTTTAAGGATATATCCTTGAAAATATATTAAGCTGGGTGATCAGGGCCCAACTTGCCATGGGTAAAGTGGGCGGGGAGGCAGGGCGCAACCCTTTGATTTGTGCCTTAAAAAGGGGGTTGGGTTTTTTTTATGCCTATAGTAAGTTCAGGGAGCCGCTAAAAAAAATCTATTTCGCGATTTTTGCGGCGGCTCCCTATGCTGTTCAAGACTAGACTATTCTTACCGACCATCATGACATCAAAGAAAAAACAACCGATCCGTTTGCTTTTAGTCGATGACCAAGCCATGTTTTTAGAAAGTCTGCAAATGCTGTTGGGCAAACTGCCGGGGATGGAGGTCAAGGGGCTGGCGCGTAACGGGGAAGAGGCCTTGACCCAGGTTAAAAAAAATAAATTTGATTTGGTTTTGTTGGATATTTTCATGCCCGTGATGGACGGAATTCAAGCAACGCGGTTGATTACGGCCAAGTACCCCGGGGTAAAGATTTTAGGGCTTTCGATGATTGAAGAAAGCGGGCCTATTATCACCATGTTGAAAGCGGGGGCAGCGGGGTTTGTGGCTAAAACGAGTACCTCGAAAGTGCTGGAGGAGGCGATTCATAAGGTAATGTCGGGGGGGTATGCCTTGCCGGTGGAGATTCTCGATTTAATCTTACCCTCTTTATTGGAGGGAGAAAAGTCGGCAAAACCGGAACTGACTCAAAAAGAACAAGAGGTGTTGAAGCTGATCGCCGCGGGAATCTCGACGAAAGAAGCGGCCTTAAAGCTCAAAATTTCTGACCGCACCATTGAGGCGCACCGCAGCCGAATCATCAAGAAGCTCAAGCTGAACAACCTCGCCGACCTCACTCGCTATGCCTTGAAAACGGGACTGGTTTCTTTGGAATAAGAAACGAGTACTCTGCAGGGGGCATAAAAACAAGATTTTGATATAAAAAAGAATAAATAGCATTGCCAAGTGGGCCGAGCTGTACCAAAATAGGTCAGTTAACCCATTTATTTTTAGGAGTTCCTATGGCTATCACCCTTCCCAGTCTTCCTTTTGCTCAAGATGCGCTTGAGCCCGTAATCAGCGCGAAAACCTTAGAGTTTCACCACGGCAAGCACCACAACGCTTATGTAACCAATTTGAATAATTTGATTCAAGGTACTGAGTTGGCCGATAAAAACCTAGAAGAAATTATCCTGGCAGTGGCAAAGGACGCCTCAAAGGCTGGGGTTTTTAATAACGCTGCCCAGGTTTGGAACCATACCTTTTATTGGAACTGCATCAAGCCCAGTGGCGGGGGAATCCCTACCGGCAAAATCGCCGAGCGGATCAACCAAGATTTCGGTTCTTTTGACAAGTTTGTCGAAGAGTTCAAGGCTGCCGGGGCGACTCAGTTTGGCAGCGGCTGGGCCTGGTTGATCGAAGAAGGCGGCAAACTCAAAATCGTGAAAACCGCCAACGCCGATACCCCCTTGGCGCACGGTCAAAAAGCTCTCTTGACGGTAGATGTTTGGGAACACGCCTACTACCTGGACTTCCAAAACCGCCGCCCCGATTACCTAACGGAATTTATTGCCAAGTTGGTCAACTGGGATTTTGTAAATCAAAACCTGGGTTAAGCTGTTCTCGGGTTGCGAGTCCTCGCAACCCGAGAGCCTCATTGCTTTTTTTTTGAAAAGGTGGACGCTTCTACTCGCTTGAGCTTAAACTCAAATTAGCCTTACTCATTTGTGGGATATAGCCAATGGAGGTGTCTTTTTTATGAAAGTCTTGATTTTTGACGACAATCCACTGACCAAACAGTTATTAGCAAGCGAGTTTCAACGGGAAGCGGACCAGCTTGTCGAGGCGGCTGACCTTGAAAAAGCGCTCCAGCAATATTACGAATTCAAGCCCGATTTGTTTGTGATCAACGCTGATTTGAGCGATGAAGTCGGTTTTGAGGCCTGCGCGCGGGTGCGCGGTTTGTCGGCTTCCAAGGTGAACTTCAATGACAATCAAACCCCCATTATCTTTTTAACCAACAACGATACCTACGAAGCGCGGAAAAAAGGTTTCGAGGTCGGGGCGACCGATTTTGTGACCCGCCCCTATATTACCAGTGAATTGAAAAGTTTGGCTTTTCGCTTGACGGATAAGCAGCGGCCTAAGAGCTTGCAGGGGGTTACGGTTTTAATTGCTGAAGACAACGACGCTACCTTAAAGCTTTTGGATCGGATTCTGCGCTCTGAGGGGATTGTGCCTATTTTGGCCCGCAATGGGCAGGAAGCCTGGGATATTTTAAGGGAGCGACAAAGCGAAATCGATCTTTTATTGGCCGATTACCTCATGCCTGAATTGGATGGCTTGAGCCTTTGCAGAAAGATTCGCCAAGAAATGCCGAAGCTGGCCCTGCCGATTATCTTTCTCAGTGGGATCAGCGAGATGGATTCGGTCGTCGAGTTATTTAAGGCAGGGGCTTCAGATTATATTCCCAAACCCTTTACCAAAGAAGAATTACTCGCTCGTTTCAAGGTCCATTTAGAAGCGAAGGCGCTGAGAAAAAAACTTGAACAGCAGGTTGAGGAGCTGGAAAAACTCAATCAGGTTAAAAACAAGGTGATTGCCATTACTTCGCATGATTTGCGTAGCCCCCTGAACGGGATTATGGGGTTGACCAGCTTGCTGAAGGACGCGGAAAACCTCAATGAGACGCAGCAAGAGTGGTTGACGATGATCTATCACTCGGGAGAGATTTTATTGAGTCTCATTCATGATCTTTTGGTTTTAGGGGATATTTATACCGAAGATTCTCAAGATCAAGTCGAGGTCGAATTGAATCAAAGCCTTTCCATGTTGGTCGAAAATATGCGCACCATGGCGGCGGCGAAGGATATCCGGATGATGTACAAAAGCTTTTCGGCAACCCCGGTACTGGCTCGGGTTCATCTCAATTCTTTGGTTCGCCTCTGCAATAATCTACTCTCTAATGCCGTTAAGTTTACTCCCGCAGGGGGGATGGTAAAGCTTGAATTGGCCGGGGTGGAAGAAGGGCGGATGAAGATTGTGGTTCAAGATACGGGAATTGGGTTTAAACCGGAGGTCTTGTCGAAGATTTTTACTGAATTTGGCAGCTACTCGCGCCCCGGCACGGTCGGTGAGCCCAGTACGGGGCTTGGTCTTTCCATTGTGGTCGAACTGGTAGAGCGCTTGGGAGGGGAAATCTCGGTAAAATCGACTCCCAACGAAGGAAGTCAATTTACGATTCTCTTACCCATGGGGTAAGGGAAGGTTTTTTATGATTCGACTGCACCCCAACAGTTTACGGCGCTTCGAGCGATTTCGACGGATTCGCCGAGGTTATTGGTCTTTGTGGCTGCTGATCTCTTTGCTGCTCGCCTCCCTCACCTTAGAATTATGGATCAACCAACGGGCCTTGGCGGTTTGGTATCAGGGAGAGCTTTATTTGCCGACCTATGGGGCTATTTTGCCGGGGTCTGTTTTTGGGCAGGATTACCAGCACGAAACGCAATATCGGGATTTACAAAAGCTTTTTTTAAAGGAGGGGCAAGGGAATTGGGTTTTCATGCCTTGGATCCCCTATGATCCCTTTGAAAACGACTTTAGCCTGGAGGGGTCTCCGCCTCATCCCCCCAATTGGGAGCATCGGCATCTTTTGGGTACGGATCGCTCGGGCCGCGATATTCTTGCTCGTTTGGCCTACGGTTTTCGGGTCGCCATCTTTTTTTCCTTTGCCCTCTACTTGTTGACCAGTGGTCTGGGTGTTTTTTTAGGGACGGCGATGGGCTATTTCGGGGGAAAATTCGACCTTTTTTTTCAGCGCGTGGTGGAGATTTGGACCAGTATTCCCACCTTGTATTTGATCATCATCATGGCCGCTTTGTTTACCCCGGACGCGAAGATGCTGCTGGCCATTTTGGTTTTTGCCGGTTGGACCGAGATGACCTGGCTGATGCGGGCCGAGATTTACCGCGAACGCAATCGGCAATATGCCGAAGCGGCGCGGAGCATGGGAGCAAGCCATATTCGCATTTTATGGCGTCATCTTTTGCCCAACAGCATGGTGCCGATTGTGAGCCGCTTCCCCTTTCAAATGGTGGGGGGGATTGGCGCCTTGACCAGTTTGGATTACCTCGGCTACGGGCTGCCCATTCCCACCCCCAGTTGGGGGGAACTCTTGCGGCAGGGGCAGGAATCCTTTGATTATGCCCCCTGGATTTTGCTCTCCCCCGCGATGGCGACCATTGTGATTTTGTTGCTTTTTACCTTTATCGGGGAAGCGGTGAGGGAGTCTTTTGACCCCAAACAATTGGTTTTGTATGAATAAGGGCCGGGGCATAGGGCCTTGATTTTCAGTTTTGCATCTGCGGATGTTTTTTGAGCCGTTCGTAGGCCTGGTTGTAAATCTGCGCGATCTGTTTGGCGGTCTCCAGCTTTTCTGGTTCTTGCTGAAAGTGGTCGGGGTGGTATTGTTGGAGCGCGGCCTTGCGCAATTGTTTGACTTTTTCTAAAGTCGCTGGGGGATGGAGCCCGAAAACCGCCAAGTCTTCGACCAGTTCTTGGGGCCAAGGGGTTGGTTTGTTTTTTTCCGGGGCGGGTTCTTGAGAGCCTTGCTGTTGCTCAAAATCTTCCAAGACCTCTTCCACCCGGTTTCCGGCCTTTAAGGCTTGCTCAATGGCCTCCATGCCCTGGGCGCCCCAGGCTTGAACCAAGCGGAAAATGCGCGTGCCTAAATCTGCCATTTTATGATTTGACTCCCTTTTTTATTTTTGCGGCGGGTTCTGGTTTTGATTCTATGCCAAAGCTCGGTACAAGCCAAGGGGGGAAAGAGCCAAAGAGCTTGTCGAAGAACAGGGAAAGGGGTAACTTAAGAGAAATTGATTTCCAAGAGAATACTATGCCTCCTCAGGTTCGCAATCTAGTTGTTTTAGCCGCGGTTATTTTCGGCACCATTTTACTTTACGCCTCCTTGGCCCCCAACCCCAATCAAAAAGACATTCCCTTTTCCAGTTTTTTAAATCTGGTGGAAACAGGTCAGGTCTCCGACGCGGTGATCCAAGGGACAAGGGTGCGGGGGCGCGCCCACTCGGGGGAGATTTTCACCACCAATGTTCCGCGCTACTTTTCTAATTTAATCCCCCTCCTTTTTGAAAAGGGGGTCAATTTTCGGGTTGAGCCGCAAGAACAGCAGGGGCTCTTTTTCGCGATTTTATCGAGTTGGTTGCCCATTATTTTAATCATCGCGGTTTGGGTCTTTTTCATGCGCCAGATGCAAGGAGGCAACAAGATGATGGGTTTTGGGAAGTCCAAGGCGAAGATGTTGGACCCAGACAGCCCGCAGGTAAATTTTTCCGATGTGGCGGGGATTGAAGAAGCGAAAGCGGAACTGGATGAGATCGTTGAGTTTTTAAAAGACCCAAGTAAGTTTGATAAGCTCGGCGGTAAGATTCCCATGGGGGTTTTATTGGTCGGCGAGCCCGGAACGGGGAAGACTTTATTGGCCAAGGCCATTGCCGGAGAGGCGGGGACGAGTTTTCTCTCCATCTCCGGTTCCGATTTTGTGGAAATGTTTGTCGGGGTTGGGGCGAGCCGGGTGCGCGATCTTTTTGCTCAAGCCCGCGCCAATGCCCCCTGCATTATTTTTATTGACGAGATTGACGCCGTGGGCCGCCATCGGGGGGCGGGGCTCGGTGGGGGGAACGATGAGCGAGAGCAAACCCTCAATCAGCTTTTGGTGGAGATGGACGGCTTTGACGGCAATCAAGGGGTGATTGTGGTTGCCGCGACCAACCGCCCCGATGTGCTGGATTCGGCCTTGACCCGTCCGGGTCGGTTTGATCGGCAGGTTCATGTTCCCAAGCCCGATATGGGGGGGCGACTCTCCATTTTAAAGGTACATACCAAAAAGCTTCAATTGGCTGCTGATGTTGATTTGTCGGTGATCTCGCGGGCGACCCCCGGCTTTACGGGCGCGGACTTGGCCAACCTGTGCAATGAGTCGGCTCTAAACGCGGCGCGACAAAACAAAGAAAAAGTAGAAATGGCCGACTTTGAAGAGGCAAGAGATAAGGTGATGATGGGCAAAGAGCGGCGCAGCATGATCATCAGCGAGGAAGAAAAGAAAACCACGGCTTACCACGAGGCGGGGCACGCGATGGTGGCCGCCATGATCGACGAGGTGGACCCGGTACACAAGGTGACCATCATCCCCCGGGGTCGCGCTTTGGGCCTAACCATGTTGTTGCCCGTTGAGGATCGCAACAGTTACAGTGAAAAAGATCTCACCGGCATGCTTACCATGATGATGGGAGGTCGTGCCGCTGAAGAACTGATTTTTAATCACTTCACCACAGGGGCCAGCAATGACTTGGAACGGGCAACCCAAATCGCCCATAAAATGGTTTGCAATTGGGGGATGAGCCCTGCGGTCGGGCCGATTTACCTCTCTGCCGGTTCGGGCGAACCCTTTTTGGGGCGCGATGTGATGCGCCGCCGTCGGGTAGGGCAAAAGGCTCATCGGGAGATGGACCGCGAGGTAAGCCGAATCGTCAATGAGGCCTATGGTCGGGCCATGCAGATGTTGAAAGACAATATTGAGATTTTGCACCGAGTGACCCAGGTGTTGATTGAAAAAGAAACCATCGAAGGGGCAATGATCTTAGAGATTTTAGGAAAGCCGACCTCTACAAAAGAAATGCCTGCCAATGCGGAATGAGCCTTTGTCGCTCGATCAGTTTTTGTTGCAAAAGGTGCCGCCTCTCTGGGCGGTAAACTATGCCAATACTTATTTCAAAGGGGTAAAGGGGCGGGTTTCTCCAGGCCAACGGGGGGCCTTATCCCTTTGGTTGTTTACGGGGCAGGGGGAGGATTGGGCAAGTTTGCGGGAGTTGGCCCAGGCCTTTCCCGATTTAAGCGGATGGGGGCAATGTCAATGGGGAGGAAAACCCGCCCAGACCTTTGCCTGCCTTTTTGATTCCCTCCAGGGGGCCGAGATTGACCGCTTTATCTACCGCCAGGAGAAGCCTTTTTTGCGGCAAGCGCTGGAGCAGGCCCTTACCGAAGTGAGTACCCGGGGCACCGCTCCCTTGAAGGCTCGAGGGGTCGAGTTATCCAGCCAAAACCCCTTGGTGATGGGGGTTTTAAACCTCACCCCGGACTCCTTTTATGACGGGGGTCGCTACCAAAGCCTTGAGGCCTGGCAGGGCCAGGCACGCAAAATGGTGGAGGAAGGGGCCGACCTGCTCGATTTAGGCGCCGAATCGACTCGCCCCGGCGCGGACCCGGTGGAGGCAAAAGAACAGCTCCAACGACTGTTGCCCCCTTTAGAGTGGATAAAAGCGAATTATTCGATTCCTCTTTCGATTGATACCGGGTCGGTGGAGGTCGCGGCTACCTGTTTGCAGAAAGGAGCCCATTTGATCAACGATGTAACGGGGTTGAGCGGGGGGACGGCCATGCTGGACTTGCTGGTTCAATACCGAGCCGGCTATCTTTTGATGCATTGCCAAAAGCAGCCTAAAACAATGCAGGATAACCCCCAGTACCAAAACCCCTTACTTGAGGTGCGCGGGTTTTTACAACAAGGGCTGGGTCGCTTGATCCGGCATGGAGTCAAACCTGAGCAGGTTCTGGTTGACCCAGGGATCGGTTTTGGTAAAACCTTCAAGGACAACCAAACCCTGTTGGCGGGTTTGCAGGCTTTTGCGGGGTTCGGTGCGGCCTTGGCCTTGGGAACCAGCAATAAATCGTTTATCGGGCAGTGGTTGGGCCTCCCGGCAGAAAATCGGCTTTTTGGCAGCCTGACCACGCAAGTGCTGGGTCGGTTGGCGGGGGCCTTGGTCTTTCGCGTGCATGAGGTTGGGCCAACCCGTCATGCTTTGGATATGTGCTCTTTTTATCAATAAATCATGATTGATTTTTTTTACGACCTTCGTTGGCAAGACCTGGTAGACATCACCCTCCTGGCCTTGATTTGTTATCGCTTAATCTTAATGGTGCAGGGTTCGCGTACCGTGCAAATCGCCATGGGGTTTTTGATTGTCGGGGTGGGGTTTTATATTTCCGGGCTTTTTGGCTTAGCGGGCTTGAACTGGGTGTTGAATAATCTTTTCTCCAGTATTATTGTTGTTATTATTGTACTTTTTCAAAAAGATTTTCGCAATGCCTTGGCTCAGGTGGGAACCCGCAGCCTGTTTCGAACGATTCAGTTTTCCGGTAGTTTAGGGATGTTGGAGCGGGTTTACGGGGTTTGTGAGCATCTTTCGCGCACCCGAACCGGGGCCTTGATCATTCTCGAACGCAAAATGGGCTTAGGTGAATTTTACACCAGCGCGGTGGAGCTGGACGCTCTTTTTTCCGAACAACTCATGGTGGCGATTTTTAATCCCCATGCCCCTTTGCATGACGGGGCAGTGATTATCAGCCCTGGGTTTACCATTACCCATGCCGGTTGCATTCTCCCCTTAACGGGGAAGATTGATTTTTCCAAGGACTTAGGGACGAGGCATCGGGCGGCCTTGGGCTTGAGTGAAGAATCCGACGCGGTGATTTTAGTGGTGAGTGAAGAAACGGGAACCATCAGCTTAGCCCATATGGGCAAACTGTACCGTGCCCCCTTTGTGGATATTCGAGACAAACTTCAAGACTTGTTTACCAAGACAGAGCGGCAATTAAAGCGTGAGCAGCAGGGGCTTGAGGTGGATTTAGAAGGTTAAGGACATGAAAATAAATATTTTTAACCTTTTGATGAATAATTTATGGCAAAAATTGCTGGCCCTTTGCATGGCCTTGGTGATCTGGATTATGGCGCCGACTCCAAACCGAGAAGGCTTAACCGAGATTCAGCTTTTTGCCCCCGTAAGCTATATCAACCTGCCGAAGAATTTAGAGATTGTCAGCCAGCCGATCGCGTCGGTGAGTTTGTTTGTCAGTATCCCTCATAACGAGGTGGGGAAAATCAATCCTAGTCAATTTCAATTGCAGGTGGATTTATCCGGTGCCGAGCCGGGGGAAAATAATTTTGCCTTGAGGCGAAGCGATGTCTTAGCCCCTAAGCAGGTGACGATCAGCAAGATTCAGCCAAGTAGTTTGGACCTCACCTTAGAAGAACGGGTCGAGAAGCTCTTGCCGATTAAACCGGTGTTTAAAGGGGAGCTGGGTGACGGGTATGTGATTGAAAAAGCGGAGGTGACCCCCGCGGAAATCATCGTGCATGGGCCGCAATCCATTTTGGACGGACTGGATCAAATCGAGACTAAAGCCTTAGATATTCAAGGGTTGAATAGCCAGGTCGATATGGTGGTTTTTCCGATTTTCCCGCAAGGGGTGGGGGTTTCGGACCCCAAACCGGAATTGTACACGATTCGGATTGAAATCGGCAGCGAGCCCATGAGCATTAATTTTGAGAAAATCCCCATCGGTTTGGTCAATCAGCTTTATGTGACGAAAATCAATCCAAAATGGTTCAATGTGCAACTCCGTGGGCCGAGAAAGGTGGTGGAGCGGCTGAATAAGGATGATATTCAAGCCTTTATCAATTTGCAGCCTTTGGCGCCGGGAACCCATAAGATCAAGGCTCCTACCCTGCGGGTTCCGGCAGGGGTGCAGGTTTTAAAGACTTGGCCTCCCATTGATGTTTGGATTTTAAATCAAAAACTCTATGAATAATATGCCCCCTATTTTACAGGTTAATGTAGACCATGTCGCCACCTTGCGCCAAGCGCGGCAGACCATCGAACCAGACCCGGTTGATGCGGCCTTGCAGGCAGAGCAGGCAGGCGCGCAAGGGATTACGATTCATCTGCGCGAAGACCGGCGGCATATTCAAGATCGAGATTTAGCGGTCATGCGGCAGATGGCGCAAACGAGATTGAACCTAGAGATGGGGGCCACCGACGAGATGATCGAAATCGCCTGCAAGGTCAAGCCGGACATGGTGACTTTGGTGCCTGAAAAGCGCGAAGAGG
Organism: bacterium; assembly: GCA_024275165.1. Lineage (GTDB taxonomy): Bacteria > SAR324 > SAR324 > XYD2-FULL-50-16 > XYD2-FULL-50-16 > JAJRZQ01. The sequence continues at coordinate 28,882 of JAJRZQ010000030.1, forward strand.
TGACCACCGAGGGGGGGTTGGAGGTGGTGTCTCAAGTCGAGTTCCTCAAAAAACAGGTTTCTCGGTTGCAGGCTGGGGGGATGGAGGTGAGTTTATTTATTGACCCAGAGGCAGACCAAATTAAAATGAGCGCTCAGGTGGGTGCCCAGGCAGTGGAGCTGCACACGGGGGAGTATGCCAATGCGATTTCTGAAGAGGCGCGACAAACGGAGTTGTCACGGCTCATCCAAGGGTCGGAAGAGGCGTATGCTTTGGGTTTGCAGGTGAACGCCGGGCATGGGCTGACCTATTTCAATATCCAACCCATTGCCGGCTTGCCCTATCTCAATGAGTTGAATATTGGTCATTCCATTGTTTCTCGCAGTATCTATGTGGGGATGACGCAAGCGGTGCGGGAGATGTTAGAGCTCATTCGCAATGCTTGATTTGCTCGCCTTGAGCAGAGTGCAAAAAAAAAAGCCCCTTCAGGGGCTTTTTTTTTGCTTTAAGAAGAAACTAATGCTGTACCTCTTGAATCCTTACCTTGTTGAAGATCAATTGTTGTAAAATGGAAAAGGTATTGCTCGCGACCCAATAAAGTACCAGCCCCATCGGCATATCCAAGAAAAAGAAAACCATGACGACCGGCATCCACTTCATCATTTTTGCCTGCATGGGCTCTACATTCGGCTGAGGGGTCAGGTGTTGTTGAATGAACATGGTTACCCCCATTAAGGCAGGGAGAATCAAGGTGTGATCTGCCGCGGAAAGGTTGTCCATCCAAAAGAAAAAGCGCTGGTGCCGCAGCTCAATGGCAGGCAGCAAGGATTGGTACAGGGCGATAAAGATCGGGACTTGCAGCAAAAGAGGCAGACAACCGCCCATGGGGTTGATTTTGTTTTTCGCGTACAAGGCCATGATCTCTTTATTGAGGCGGTCTTTATCCTTTTTGTACTTTTCTCGTAAGTGCTTCATTCGTGGGCTCAAGTGAGCCATTCGCTTCATGGATTTCATCCCTTTTAAGGCAAGAGGGAACATGGCGGTGCGCACGGTAATGGTCAATAAAATAATCGCAATTCCCCAATTGTCTACATAACTCTGCCACCAGCGCAATAAGGCTAAAATGGGGTGGGCCAGAAAATCAAGCCAACCTAAATCTAAGGCAGCGGGGAAATGAGTGTCGAATTTCTCCATTTCCGCCATTTCCTTTGGCCCCATATAGAACTGAAACCCGCGGGCCAAACTCGACCCGGCGGCCAAGGTTTGCGCCGTCTCTTGATGAGAAAAGCTGGGGATTAAAATATCCTGGTCGCGAAACTGCCCGGGCAAGGCAGCGACAATCAAATTAAAGGGTTGCCCTCCTAAGGGCTTAAACCCTTGGATAAAGTAGGTGCTGTAAATGGCGGCCCATTGTGGTGGAGTCGGCACGGTGATGGGGTCTTCTAAGTCCCCAGAGTCGATGGATTCAAAGTCTCCCTCTTTGGCCACGAACCACCCCCCCTCTTTGGGCTGGGGGTGAGACTCGGTTTCCACCATTTCGTTTCCCGTGCCCAAATAAACCTTGGGGGCAATCGCGATGGTTTCGCCCTTGGTGTTGGTTAGGGTGATTTCCATGTCAATGACATAGGAGTCGGGGTGAAAGGTGAGGGTTTTTTGCACCTGCAATCCATCGGCGCTGCGGGCTGTTAGGGTTAAGCTTTGGGGTTTTGAGCCCACCTTGACCTGGTCTTGATCCGCGGAAAAAACCAAATCCTGTTTCTGGTCACTCCAGGTAATGCGCCAAGGCTCATGCCCCGGGGCGACTTCGCCGATCATGTTTACTAGGCGGTTGAGGTCAAAGTGTTTGGGTTGGGGGTCGTCTCCTGTAAAGAGCGACTTTACCCAACGGGTGAACTTCATGTGCTCGGGCCCGGCGTAGGAGAACTTTTTTAAATAGAGATTTTTAAGTACCCCTTTGTTGGTGTTGATATCCGCCTTGTATAAAGGGGTTTCAATCGAAATGAGTTTTTCCTGCGCAGGGGGGGGTGGCGCGAGTTGCGGCAGAATCGAGGCCTCTGCTGGAGGGGGGGGGGGCCAGTTGGCGGGTTTTGGCTTGGGGGTAACCACGGGGTCTAGCTTTGCCGTGGCTACCGGCTCGGGTTGATTGACCACTTCGGGGGGGAAAAAAGCATAATAACCAAAAACCGCTAAACTGGAGAGCAAAAAAGCTAAGAGAAAATTTTTATCCATTGTGTTTCAACAAACTGGAAAAATTCACCTCATCGGGTACAGGGTCTAGGCCGCCGAGGTGAAAGGGATGGCAGGAAGAGACTCGTTTGATGCTCAATAAAAGCCCCCAAAACACGCCGTGGCGGCGAAAGGCCAATATAGAGTAATGTGAACAGGTCGGATGATAGGCGCAAGTCGCGGGCAAGAAAGGGCTAACCAACTTTTGATATAGCCACACGAAACCGATGAAGGGCCAGGCGAGGAATTGGCTAAGGCGGGGTCGGTTCATTCGTTTGATCTTTTTGCTCTTGCAGGTGCTGAAAGTATTGGGCAATAAGGCCCTGAATCTCGATTAAGGTTGGCTCTTCGTTTAAGGCATGGGTGAGAAAAACGGCCATATGGATGGCCGGTAGGGGTCGGCTTTGGAGCCGAACCGCTTCTCGAAAGAGCCGCTTGAGGCGGTTTCTTTGCGGCGAATTACCCACCCGCTTTGAAAGCGAAATCACCATGCCGAAGGTGTCATGGGTCAGGGCCTTGAATTTAAAGGGGCCTTGTCGCCAAAAAGCTCCTTCTTGAAAGATGCGGGAGATCTCCCTCCGCTGTTGAATGCGGTAGGCCCGCAAAAACCGAGAACTGATACGCAGGGCCTGGAAATCTATGCGGAAAGCTTAGCGCGGCCCTTGCGGCGGCGCGCGGTAATGACCTTGCGACCACCAACGGTAGACATCCTTTTGCGGAAGCCGTGCTTCATTTTTCGCTTGCGGTTGTTGGGTTGAAAAGTTCGTTTCATAAGGCATCCTTCGCTACTTAAAGTTGAATCTTTATTTTTTACGGGGGCAAGTTTGCTTTGTCAACCCTGATCAAGGTGGCGCTTTCTTTTTTCAGCTTGTGCTTCCCCCAAGCATTCCCTATGATAAGAAATCTATTTGAAGCCCCCCCATTATGATTGAAGAATTACAACGAAATGGCCGTCGCTTTGTCTTAGTCGGCACGGCCCATATCAGCCAAAAAAGCATTGAAGAAGTAGAGCGAACCATTGAAGAGGTTCGCCCCGACACCGTGGCGGTTGAACTCTGCGCCTCTCGTTTTGAAGCGATTCAAAACCAGGATCATTGGCGGCAGATGGATATTGTGAAGGTGGTGAAAGAAGGCAAAGCCCCTTTATTGATGGCGAACCTACTGCTTTCGGCCTACCAGCGGCGCATGGGTGAAAAGCTCGGAGTGCGCCCGGGGGCGGAGATGCTGCATGCCGTCCAAAAAAGTAAAGAGGTCGGCGCCGAGACAAGCCTAGCCGATCGCGAAGTCTCCATCACCTTAAAACGAACCTGGGGCCGGCTCTCGATGTGGAAAAAGGTAAAACTCATTTCCGGCATGATCTTCGGCGGGTTTAACCAAGAAGAGATCACCCAAGAAGAGGTTGAAAACCTGAAGGAAATGGATGTGCTGACCGAGGCTATTGCCTCACTGGCAAAGGAAATGCCGGAGATCAAAGAGGTCTTGATTGATGAACGAGACCGCTACCTGGCCCAGAAAATCAAAGACTCTCCAGGCCAAACGGTGGTCGCGGTCGTGGGAGCCGGTCACTTGGCGGGGATTTGCAAGCATTTTGATGAAGACATTGATTTAGACGCTTTAAACAGCCTTCCCCCTCCCTCGCCTTGGGTGAAGTTGTTGAAATGGGGGATTCCCCTAGGTATTTTAGGGGTGATTCTCTACGGCTTTACCTTTATGAGCGGCGAGGTCAGCCTGGAGATGATCAAACGCTGGGTCTTGGCCAACGGTATTTTAGCCGCCTTGGGCGCCGCTCTCGCGGGGGGGCACATTTTAACCGTGATCACCGCCTTTGTGGCAGCCCCCATTACCAGCTTAAACCCCACTATCGCGGCGGGCTGGGTTTCGGGCCTCACCGAGGCTTGGGTGAGAAAGCCAAAAGTGGAAGACTTTGAAAAGCTCGGTCAAGACATCACCAGTTTTGCCGGAATTCGCAAAAACGAAATCACTAAAATTCTTTTGGTGGTGGTCTTTTCCAACCTTGGAAGCAGTCTCGGCACCTTTGTGGGGATTCCTTTAATTACCTCTTTGCTCTAAGCTGGAGGGGAGAAAAACTCTTCCCCAAAAACCCGAAACAGGCTATATTTCATTGAAAAAATGGTAGCAGCTATGGATAATCAGGAACAATCAGGCAGGTTCGCGGACTTCATCCCGCAGCTTAAAGAGTTCATCAAGGCAGAGACGGTCTTTGGTGAGCCCTATCAAGTGGGAGAGGTCACCTTGATTCCCGTGAACTCGGTCAAGGTGGGATTTGGCTTTGGCGGCGGCAAGCAGGACAAGCACAACGGGCAAGGCGGTGGCGGCGGAGTTTTACTCACCCCCGTTGCCTTTGTGGTGATCAAGGCGGGGGATGTCAGCATTCACAATCTCTCTTCTGGAACCGTGGAAAATGTTTTATCCCGTGTGCCCGATGTGCTGGATCGGTTGATGAAAATCCTCCACCCTAAAGAGCCCGCAGAAAACCCATGATTTGGGTTTGGGCAGGGCTTATTTTTTGGGTCTCGGTAGGGTTGCTTTTTCTTCGCCCCTTGCAAATCTCTTTTTGCAGCAACCCCTGGTCGGTGGGTCTCACTTGGTGGGGGCTGGCTTATGATTGGAGCGTGAAGGGGAAAAATCAACTCAAAGTCTGTTTTATTCCCTTTGATCTCAATAAATTCAAAGCAGCCCCGCAAAAAGTAAGCAAGAAAAAAAAATCGCCTCCAGGGCAGGCGAAATCACAGCAAGCCAAAACTCCGCGTTTTTTAAAGCCTAGTTTTGCCTTGGTGAAAGCAACTTGGCAGAGCCCGGGCTTTAAAAAAATCCTCACTCGATTGCGGCGGTTTTTGCAGGGGTGTTTCCGCTCGATTCGCTTGTATGGGGTGCAGGGCCGCGTAGGCCGTTTGGATTATTTTCAAACCGGGGTGCTGAAGGGTTTGCTTTATAACCTTTCTGCGGGTCGGCGGTTTGATTTCGATGCGAATTTCACGGGGGAGGACTGGGTTCAAGTCAAGCTGCGGCTTTATTTATGGCGAATTTTTGTGGCCTTGATCTGGCTTTTGTGCAGCTTTCCTTATCTCTCTTTTTGGCGAATTTATAAATTTTGGCTCAACCCAGCAAGGTAATGATGACCCCAGTGCAAGAAAAACAGCAAGATGGCCTTCGGGTAGTGCAAATGGTGGGGCCTTTTTTAGAGGTGTTTTTTGATTACGCGACTCTCCCCCCCCTAAAGGGGGAAGAGGAACGCTTTGTATTGGAGATTCGGCCCCAAGGGGCCAGGCAGGCGGCCCAATGGTTGACCCCCAACGGGGCCGGGCCCCACTTTGTGGTTTTAGAAGAAGGAGAGAGCTACCGCTTTATTCTACACCATTGCCCTCATCCCGCGCATTGGGTCGATTCACGGCTGGAGCCCTTTCCCGCGGTGGATTGCTTTTTCGAGCATCCTCAATTTTTGCGTCTCACTTGGCGGGGGATGGATGTCGCTCAACTCAAAGCGGAAAACCGCCATTACGCAGAACTCATTGTAGACGGTGAAAAACAGCGAGAGCTATGGCTTGACGCGGAATTTGAAAGCTTTGTGCCTGGAAGACCGCAACAGATTGAACTGCGCGGGAAAAACGAAAGTTTTTTTGTGGTGCGCACCAATTTAGGGGAATTGCGACCCGCGGCAGAGTTCGATTTCACCTTAGCCGACTCTGCCCCCCGGCTGGATTTGTATCCCTGTATCTCTTCAGAGCGCGATTTTAAAGTCAGAGCCGAGTTGACCCGTCATTGGAATATGGATCGGCTTTTGCGGCAACAAGCCGCTCAACTGGGCCTGACGGAACCGACAAAACTGGTGGGCGGGGTACGCTTTCAGACTCCAGGCCAAGCAGCGGTTCTCCTTCGTCTTTTTGGTTATGGGTTCGTGGTGGATGAGAGTCTGATTTCCCATATTCAAACCCAGGAGTTGGGTTTAAAGGCCCCCCAGACCCCTCGAGAATACCGCCTGGAGTTGCAACTCACCTCAGCTCACCGAGAGCTGTTTAAATCCTCCTTAGCCAGCAAGACCCTTCCGGGGAGTTCTAGCTGCTTAAGCTTTACCGAGCAAGAGGTCGAGGCCGCTAAAGCGCGACTTTTTATCCAGTCCCCTTTAGTCGCTTGGGATACTTCTTTGATTGAACTTGTCGCCTTTTTTAAAAAGCCCCAAGAGGGCTGGCAAGAGTTTACCCGGGAAAAGGTTTGGCTCGCCAAAACCGAGTTTACCCCTCTGGGCGATCCTGCGTTTGTCGAGGCGCAATGGTGTTTTTGGGAGTTAGGGAAAGAGGGCCAAGCAAAGACCTGGCTCAAAAGCGGGAAAGCTTATCAGGATCAGTTTCCGCCCCAAGTGACCTTAAAACCCTTTTCAGATCGTCAGCTTTTGGTTTGGTGGGATTTAAAGCTCAGCGCGGTAGAAAAACTCCTAAAAGAGCGCTTCGATTGCGGGCTGGACTCCGTCGGCTTTTATTTGAAATTCCATGAAGAATATTTAGGCTCGCGCAAACCTCGGCCCGATTTAGAAGTGCGTATCCTAGACCTTTTTACTCCCTGGCAAAACTTCTATGTTTCGGTGCAGCCGAATCGTTGTTTTTCTGCTGAGATCGTGGCGCGTCATTATGACCAAGAAATTGCCCTAACCCCGGTATGCGCCCCCATCATCACCCCTCGCAGTGAGGATGACTTTCCGGGTCAAGCAGCCCCCCTGCGCCATTTGGGGGCGGCCTGGCCGCACCCTTCGCAACGAGAGGTGCATCATGTTCAGGGCCAGGACAGCGCCAATCACGCCAAGGTGATGCTGCACCTGCACCTGCATTCTCCCAGTTTGTTTCGGGCAGAGCAGTTTCGTGAAGCCTATTTAAAACCTCAGCCCTGGCCGATTCGGACCTCGAGCGGAGAAGAGGTGCATAACACCCCGGGGGAATGGGCCTTAAAAAATTGTTTTGATTCTTGGCTGCCCCTGCTCCAAAGCTTGCGCCGCCTCGCCTTTCAGGGGGTGGATTTTCAAGTCAGTTTAGATATTTCCCCCCCCGTGGCCTACATGATCAGTCACCCCCGCTTTAAAGACTATTTCGCGCGCTACCTTTTACGGGTCGAGACCCATGCCAAAGCGGTTTTAGCGCAGATGAAAGCGCGCCTTGAGGCCCCGGAATGGATCTGGGCAGCGCAAAAACACCTGGATCGTATTTTAGATATTTCTCATTTTTGGCAGGTGGAGATCAAAAAAGACTTAATCGCGGGCTTTCGCATTTTAGAAGAGGCCGGGTTCGTGGAGCTTTCCACCTGCACCGCCACCCACGGGATGCCGGCTAATTTAGAATCGACCCCCGATGCTTTAGACGCCCAAGTCGCCCTGGCGGTGAGCAGTCATGAGCGTATCTTTGGGCGCCGACCGGCCGGGATTTGGCTGGCGGAAAATTCTTGTTTCCCCGGGGTGGAGCAGGTTTTGGCGCGTTATGGTTTGAAGTATTATTTTGTCGAGGCCGAGGCGATTCTTTTGGCCAGTCATGCCACCCCCAATGAGGAGTTTCACCCTCTTTTGAGCGAGCAAGCCGAAGTGGTCGCCTTTGGGCGCAGCCGCATGGGTCGGGTGCAGGTTTGGGACGCGGAGATCGGTTACGCCGGCCACCCCGATTTTCGTGAATACCATCACCGCCATTGGGGTTTGCCCTTAAAGCGGATTACGGACAAAAAAAGCTGGAACAAGGCCGCCTACAATGAGGACTGGGCCAAGGCAAGAGCCCAGGAGTTGGCCCAGGATTTTCATCGAAAACTGAGCGGGAAGGGGCAGGCCGTATCCCAGGGCGAGGCCCCTCACATCCCCTTGATTACCTGTACCTATGACGCGGAGCTCTTTGGGCATCACTGGCATGAAGGGGTGTGGTTTTTTGAAGAATTGCTGCGCGAGTTCCACCGCCAAGGCGACCGGATTGGACTCACCACCCCCAGTCATTACTTGGCCGGCAGGCCCCGCCTGCCCGTGGGGCACCCCAACCCCAGCACTTGGGGCCATGAGGCGCAGCACAGCAGGTGGAACGATCCTCAAGTCGCCTGGGTACAACGAGAGGTACAACGGGCCGACGGAATTTTACGCCATTACCTCGATGTATGCAAAAAGGGAGAACTCAATCCCTTTTTTCAAAGCGTTGTCGCTCAAATGGGGAAGGAGCTTTTGCGCGCCGAGTCCAGCGACCTCACTTTTGTCATTATCTCCGGTGATTTTATTGAGGATATGCGCAGAGAGATTTTGAAATACTTAGATTACTTTTATCGGCTAAAAACTTTAGTCGACAATCGCATCGAAGAGGTTGAGTTTTTAAGGTTTCGCCAATTTGAAAATGATATGTTCCCTGAGATAGCGCGGTATTATGGGGTATTTTGATGGGATGGACTCTGTGGATCAGCGGATGAAAATTTATCCCTTGACTGATAAGGAATATATATATTCTAATAAGCAAGAAGATAGGACTGCTCTTTTTTGCTGCATAAGGGACCATGAATAAAAAAAGCATAGACAACAACTTGATCAGTACGCTGACCGATATTTTCGACCATCAAGAAGAAAACATCGAAAAAGCGGTTCGTTGCTTGAAAGTGCTTGCTCATCCAGCCCGCTTAAAAATCATCTGCGTGTTAAAAACGGGAGAGCATTCCGTTCAGCAGTTGGAAGAATATGTTGGGGTGGCTCAGGCAACCTTATCCCAGCATCTTTCTCTACTGAAAGATCGGGGTATTTTGACCAGTCGTCGGCAAGGAAATTTTAGTTTGTATCGGATCGCCAATGAAGAGATGGTCAACCTCTTTGACATGATCGAAAGGCTTTTTTGCCAAAATCAGTGACCCCTTCCGGGTTCCTAAAAATAAACCTACGAGCTCCCGCAAAGCATTTGGTAGAGCCCAAGCCGCTTGCCGGGGCAGAATTGGTTTTGGACGCAGGCATACAAAGATAAATCCCCCTCCTTGTTTTTTCGCGCGGCCTACCTCAACTTGCAAAGCGGTTTGGTTTGCGGAGCGCAAAGGACTTGCCCTGAGCCGCTTCTACTGACCTGACCTGAGTTGGGTATTTAAAAACAGGAACGGTAGGGTTAATAAATCACAAAGTCTTTAAAAAGCTTGTACCCGATGAGCAATAAGGGCCAGGTGTGCCAGAAGAGGTCGAAGATATCCAGGGGGCGTTTTAGTTCCCCTTGGCTCAACATGCGGAGCTTTTCTACCAAGTGGGGCTCGGGCATGACAGGCAAGATGGCCAAAATCAAGGCCAAGGGAATTAAAAAACTATAACTTAAGAGTTGAGACATTTAAAAGCCTTTGTTATATTCATAAATACAGATATTCCTAAATTTAAATATTCATCAATGGAGTCTTCATGTCAAAGGAAAACTTAACCCTCTTTCAAACCGAAGATTGCCCCTATTGCGCTTTGGTTCGCCGCAAGCTCGATCTTTTGGGTCTGGCTTGCAAGCTCCAGCCCGTTTCTCACGAGGGGGCCGAGCGTAGTGAAGTCCAGGCTTTGAGCGGGCAGAATCAGGTTCCCCTGCTCCAAGACGAGGATCAAGTCATCTTGGGCAGCAGCGCCATTTTGGCTTACCTGGATCAAACCTACGGGTCAGGCAGTCCGACCCCCTTGCCGAGTCGCAGTTATGGAATCTCTTGCGTTGTGGAGGGGGATTTTGCCGGTGCGCGCGCCAAAACCCTGGAGGTTTTTAAAGAGCAGGGTTTTGGTCTGTTGACCGAGATCAATGTGCAAAAGACCATGAAAGAAAAACTAGGCATCGAGATGGAACCCAACAGCATTTTAGGTTTTTGCAACCCCAAGTTTGCCCACCAGGGAATGACCGCAGAGCCTGATTTAGGCCTACTTCTCCCCTGCAATGTGGTGGTTCGTGAAGTCGCCCCTCAGCAGGTGCAGGTCGCGGCGGTTCACCCCATGAAGATGTTTGCCGTGGTGGGCCGCGATGAAGTGGTGGAATTGGCCGAAACCGTTGAGGGATTGTTGCGGGCGGGGATTGATAAACTCGCTAAGGGAGAGTGAGCTTCACCTAGAGGCCTAAACTTTTGATTAAGCTTTCCGCCTCGTCCTTGCGCCCTGCCTTTTGGTAGAAATCGAGTAAATCCTGGCTTGTTTCTCGGGCCGCGTTTGTTTCCCCTAAGTGGAGGTAGCCCTCAATCGCGTTGAGGTAGGCCTCTTCCGCTCGAGGGAAGAGAAACAAGGCGCGATAGGTCAAGGCGAGTTTTTCTAAAACCCAATAGCGTTCGCCGGTTTCGGGGGCAAAGGCTTGAAGTGCCGCTTGCAGCTTTTGTGCCGCTTGGGCATAATCCTGAAGTAAAAGTAATTGAACCGCGAGACGCGCCTGGATGGTCGGCAGCAGATGGGTACAGCCTTCGGCAAGGGCGACGAGTTCCGCCTCCCGCAAACGACATAAGGCCTCCGCGTCTTCTTGAGCCTCTTGGCATTGGTGGGCGAGAAACAAGAGCAATAAACAAAGGCCTTGGAAGTCTTCTTGTTCTCGGTACCCCTCCTTTGCCAACTCCGCTGCGCGTTGCCATGCTTTGTCCCGGCCCAGGGCCTTGAGCGGGCCGAGTCGCTCGTGTTGGATAAAGGTGAGCCAGCGGGTGTGGCCTAAGGGGAGAAAAATCTCTTCTGCCTGTTGGAAAACCTCTAAAGCTTCTGGGTAACGCCCATGATGGGCATGCTCCAAAGCGAGGTCGCAAAGGCTTTCGCCTTGTGCCAATTGTTCTTCGTAGTTTGTCTTCATGGATGGATGATATGACGAGACCTAAAAAATTGAAAGTCGGTATTCTCACGGTTTCAGACCGCGCCTTTCGAGGGGAGTACCCAGACCGAGGTGGCCCGGCGATTGCGGATTGGTTGGCCCAAGCCCTGATGAGTCCCTTCGAGACGCTCCGCCAAGTGGCCCCCGATGAGCAAAGTAAGATTGAGCAGGCCCTCATTGAGTTTGTTGAGCAAGGCTGTCGTTTGATCCTCACCACGGGCGGCACCGGTCCCAGCAAAAGGGATGTGACCCCTGAAGCCACCTTGGCGGTGATGGATAAAGAGCTCCCTGGTTTTGGCGAGCGCATGCGGCAAATCAGCCTGCAATATGTTCCCACCGCTATTTTATCCCGCCAGGTAGCGGTGATTCGCCAAGATAGCTTGATCATCAATTTGCCGGGGCAACCGAAATCCATTGGGGAGACCCTAGGCGAACTCTTCGCCGCGGTGCCCTATTGCTTGGAATTGATGGATGGCCCGTTGGTGCGCACCGAGGGCAAAATCGTGTCCGCTTTTCGCCCCAAATCGGCACCGACTCTAGAAGAACTGGAAAAAGAATCGCGGTAAGCGGCCTGCTTGACCAATCCGGGCCAAGCGGTTAGAAATCAAGGCAAACCCCCTAAAAGAAAGAGACCCTATGGACCCGTTGGAACAACAACTACGAGAAGCCTTTTCCCAAATCCCCTTTGGTGAGGGCAGCGTGATGGATCAGGATGTAATCTACTCCCTAGCCATTGAAGGCAATCGGGCAGAAGCCATGCTCATTGTTGAGCAAGAGCATGAAAGCTTAATCGAACAAACGGCCAAAGCGGTGCATGAGGTTTTAATGCAGGTCGAGGGCATCGCAGAGGTGGGGATTCAGGTTGTCGATAGCTTGGAAGAGGCCCAGGCAGCAGAGAAAGAAGCCAAGTCGGCAGAGGCTTGTGGATGCGGCTCCCCGGCTGGGAGTTGCGAGTCCGCCGCGCCCAAGCAGGCCCAGGGGGCTAGTCAAAATCCCCATCCGAGCCGAACCGCCAACCCCGCCCCGCCCCAAGCGGTCAATTATTTAGGGGAATATGAATTCATTATTTTAGTGGCCAGCGGTAAGGGCGGAGTGGGAAAATCAACCACGGCGGTCAATCTTGCCTTAGCCTTAAAGAGCTTGGGGAAAAGCGTCAGCCTATTGGACGCGGATATTTACGGCCCCAGCCTGCCCACCATGATGGGGGCCAGGGGGGAGTTTCCAGAGATCATCGGTCAGGCCATTCAGCCCATGAGCCGTCACGGTATTGAGTTTATGAGCATGGGCAGCTTGGTGGACGAAGAAGAAGCGATGATTTGGCGCGGCCCCATGGCCCACCAGGCCGTGGAGCAGATGCTCCGGGATACCACTTGGCCCGGTGGGGATTACATGATTATCGACCTGCCCCCCGGCACGGGCGATGTGCAAATCACCTTGGCGCAAAAAACCCGGGCCACCGGCGCGGTGGTGGTCTGTACCCCGCAGGATGTCGCCTTGATGGATGCTCGAAAAGCCATCAACATGTTTGACAAGGTTTCCATCCCTACTTTGGGGATAGTTGAAAATATGAGCTTTTTTAAATGCCCGGGCTGCGGGGAAGAGACCCCTATTTTTTCTACCGGGGGCGCGGAAAAAGAAGCGGGGGCGCAAGAGGTCCCCTTCTTGGGGAAAATTCCCATTGAGTTGAATATTCGCCGGTGCGGAGATGAGGGAACCCCCATTGTCGCCGCTTACCCGGAAGCGGAATCTTCTAAGTCCTTCATCACCATGGCAAAAAAACTCGATGAAATCTTAAAAGGGGCCTAGGTGGCGTTAAAGTTCAGCAATAAAACCAGGCCTAAGGAGGTGTTTGTTGATGATAAGCTCAACATCCTCTGGGCCGATGGAACGCACAGCCGCTACGACTTTTATCCATTGCGCTGCCTGTGCGTCTGCGCCGCTTGCGTGCATGAGGTGACGGGAGAAAAGCTATTGGATGAAGCAAAAATCCCCAAAGACATTCGCCCCCTTGCCAGTGAGTATGTGGGCAATTACGCCTTGGGAATCACCTGGAGCGATCAGCATTCCACAGGCCTTTATACCTTCAAGCGCTTGAGGGAAGATATCCCGTTTGAAGAAGGCACCAGGGTCAACTGATGCCCCTGCAATACAGCCTTCAGGCTCAAGAGGGCGGGGCGCGAGCGGGGGTGATGACGATTCGAGGGATCAAGGCGCAAACCCCGGCCTTTATGCCCGTGGGCACCAATGCCACGGTGAAGGCTGTTCGGGTTGAGAGCCTGCATGCCTTAGAGTACCCCCTTATTTTAGGCAATACCTATCATTTACACCTGCGCCCGGGCGATGAATTGATCGCTAAGCTAGGCGGCCTGCATCGGTTTATGAACTGGGATCAACTGATCTTGACCGACTCAGGGGGGTTTCAGGTTTTTAGTCTTGCTAAGTTGAACAAGGTGACCCCAGAGGGGGTCTTTTTTCAAAATCACCTAGACGGCAGTCCGATGTTTTTATCCCCTGCCAAGGCCATTGCGATTCAAGAAAATCTGGGCTCGGACATCATGATGGTCTTGGATGAATGCTTGCCCATTCCCAGTGAGAAAGGGGCGGTGGCGCGTTCGATCCAATTGACGACCCACTGGGCAGAGCAGTGTTTGGCCGCGAGGCGGAGTAGGGGAAATTTATTTGCCATTGTGCAGGGGGCCGACTTTGAAGACCTGCGTATAGAGAGCCTACAAAGCCTGATGGAATATGATTTTGACGGGTTCGCTATCGGGGGGTTGAGTGTAGGGGAGGCCAAGGAAGCGATGTATGGCATCACCGAGGTTTGCGCTCCCAGGCTGCCCCCTGACAAGCCTCGTTATTTGATGGGGGTGGGCGATCCGGTGGACCTGCTGGAGGCCATTGAGCGAGGGGTGGACCTTTTTGATTGCGTGCTGCCCACGAGGAATGCCCGCAACGGCAGCCTTTTGACGAAAAACGGGAAGCTCTCGATCAAGCAGGCAAGGTACAAAGAAGACGCCAGGCCTGTAGAAGAGGGGTGCCCCTGCCCGGCTTGCCAGGGGTATAGTCGGGCTTATTTGAGGCATATTTTTTTAGCGGGGGAAATGCTTTCTGGGATGTTGAATTCCTTGCACAACCTTACCTTTATCAAATGGTTGATGACCGAGGCCCGACAAGCGATTGTAGAGGGCAGGTTTACCGCTTTTAAACGGGATTTTTTAAGAGAATACACCAGTTAAGGCCCCTCTCCCTTGAGGAGGGAGGGGTTTGATTTGTTGGCTTCAGGCAATTTTTTTTATCCTTTTTGTCAAAGGAATGGGCTTCTCCTTGACTTTAATCCATTATTCAAGTATTCAATTGAATAATATATTAACAAGGGGTGAATGAAATTGGAAGGCAGGCAAGCCCGCCTTAGAGCCCCTGAAGGACCCTCTGAAAAACTCCTTGCCTACTGCTTGCTAGCGGTAGGTTCGTGCCCTTCGGGCTGATTATGACCCCTGAGGCGCATCGAGTTTTTCGGTTTTTTCGGTTGTGAATAAAACCCACAACTTCAACGCGAATCAATAAGTACCACTTTTTGATTTGGCAAGGCGTCCCTGCCTTGCTGGGAAACTCCGCGTTTTTCAGAGTTTCCTTAAGTCAACCAAGGAGATCAAATGAGTGATTGGATTTTGTTGCGGGAGCTCCCCCTACGACTCGGCTTTTTTTTCGGTGTTTTGTTGCTCGTCGCTTTGTTGGAGGCGGTTTTTCCCCGTAGAAAACGCCGATACAGTCGTTGGCTGAGGTGGTACGCCAATTTAGGAATCGTTTTCTTAAACAGTGGGATTGCCCGCCTAATCATGCCCATCCTCCCCATGGCCTTGGCCGCAAGGGCGATGGAAAAAGGCTGGGGGCTCTTTAACTGGATGGATCTCCCCTCGCCTTTAGCTCTGATTTTATCGGTGCTGTTGTTGGACTTCTTTATTTACCTGCAACATGTTATGGTTCATGCAATTCCCCTTTTATGGAGATTGCACCGCATGCACCATTCCGACTTGGAATATGATGTCACTACCGGGGCTCGTTTTCATCCCCTGGAGATTCTTTTGTCTCTTTTCATCAAATTGGCCTTGATTTTGGTTTTAGGGCCCCCTGTGGCGGCTGTTTTGATCTTTGAGGTCTTGCTCAATGCCATGGCCATGTTCAATCATGGTAATCTGCGGCTCCCCTTGGGGTTGGATGGCTGGTTGCGCTTAGGGATCGTGACGCCGGATATGCACCGCGTGCATCACTCCTCCTTGCCGGCCGAGGCCAACCGTAATTTTGGTTTTAACCTCTCTTTTTGGGATCGGATTTTCGGTACCTATAAGGCCCAACCAAAGCTAGGGCATGAAGCCATGGAAATCGGGATTGATCGCTTTAGGGAGGCCAAAGACCTACATCTTCATCAAATGCTGTTGCAGCCCTTTTTGCCCGAAAGGCGGCGCTATGCCTTTAATGACAAACCAAAGGAATCAGAATGAAAAGCTTACCTAAACTGCTTGGGGGACTTGTATTGCTCGGTGCCGTGGTCTGGGTGACCTTGAACAGGCAGCAGTTTGCAGCCTTAGACTTAGCCGCTGTAATTCAAGGGTTGGGCTGGCTTGGCCCCTTTTTGTTTATGGGGATCTATGCCTTATCGACCCTGCTTTTTTTACCCGGTTCCCTGATCACCTTGGCGGGGGGAGCGGTTTTCGGGCTGGGGCTCGGCACCTTCTATAATCTGACTGGGGCGACCTTGGGAGCGGGGGTATCCTTCTTGGCGGCGCGGGGGCTTTTTGGCGCTTGGGTGGAAAGCAAAACCCAAGGCCGACTCGCCCAATTAAAGCAAGGGGTGGAAAAGGAAGGTTGGCGTTTTATCGCCTTTGTTCGCTTAGTGCCCCTGTTCCCTTTCAACCTGCTCAATTATGCCTTAGGCTTAACCCGAATCAGTTTTTGGAGCTATCTCCTGGTGAGTTATGTGACCATGCTGCCTGGAACCTTGGTTTATACCTATATCGGGGTGGTGGGCAAAAACGCCCTAGCGGAGCAAGACAAGTTGGCGAAAATAGGGCCTCAAGCCTTGCTGGCCTTAGGACTGTTGGCTTTAATGATTTACTTGCCCAAGCTCTATCTGGCTAAAAAAGCGAATCGCGCTTCCTTCATCACGGTAGAAGAGTTGGAACAACAGTTGTTGGAAGAAGAAGTATGTTTGCTGGATTTGCGCGATGAGGCGGATTATCGCGCTCAGGGCGCTATATCTCAAGCGCGAAACCTTCCCCTGGCAAAACTATCGGAGCAGGTAACAGAGCTGACTTCTTGGAAAGATAAACCCCTGGTTTTGATCTGTACCACTTCGATTCGCTCGCAAAAGGCGTTTGCCTTGCTGCGAAAGCTTGGTTTTTCGCAAGTCAAGGTGGTGGATGGCGGGATGAAAGCATGGAAGGCAAAGGGACTCCCCCTGCGCGAGGGGCAAGAAGAACCGGCAAAAGCCTAAACTAGGGGTAGATTCGGAAGAATCCAATCTCCTTTTTTAACCCAAGAGCTTGAACTCAAATGAAAAAGTTGCTTTACTTTGCCCTGGCTTTGGCCCTGGTCCTTTTTTTTGGCTGGCGCTTTCTACGGCCTTTAAATATTTTTGTGGTCGAAGACCGCTTTGCTTTGCCTGTGAAGGTGACCCTACCAGAGGGGATTGAGTCCTTCAGCGCCGATTATTGCGGCTCCTGCCATCAGGCCGTTTATCAAGAATGGTCGCAAAGCATGCATTCAAAGGCTTGGACGGATCCCTACTACCAAGTGGATTTAAAGTTCGATCACGATCAGCAGATTTGCCGCAATTGCCATATTCCTTTGGAGAACCAACAAAAAAACTTGGTGTTGGGTTTTCGGGACGCGGAGCGCTTTGACCCGATCTTAAAACCCAACCCTAATTTTGATGCCCGCTTGCAACAAGAGGGGGTAACCTGTGTGGTTTGCCATATCCGGGAGGGGAAAATCATCGGGCCGAGGGGCTCTAAACTGGCTCCTCATCAGGTGCAAGCGATGCCTGAGATGGCCAGCGGTATATCTGTTTGCCGGCAATGCCATTTGGTTTCCAATGACCGCTGGGATGTTTTTTATCAGATTCCCCCCTGTGGCACGGTTGCGGAGATCCATCAAGGGGGGCAAGAAATTGATTGCGTGGGTTGTCATCTGCCGAAAGTAGATCGCCCCTTAGTGGAGGGGTTCCCATCGGTGCGGGGGGGGAAACATCTCTTTCAAGGGGGGCATCATCCCCCCGCCGTCAAACAGTCTTTGAAGGTGGCGCTCTCTCAGCAGAAAAAGGGAGCGGATTGGCTCATCACCGCCACCTTGACCAATGTCAAGGCGGCTCATGCGCTACCCACCGGTACCCCAGACCGTTATTTGCAGCTGCGCATGAGGTTGCTGGACGCGCAAGGTCGCCCGGGCCCGGAGGAAACCTGGAAGTTGAAACGCTGGATCATGTGGAGGCCCTTTATTATAGAGCTTCGAGATACCCGTTTGCTCTACAATCAGCCCCAGAGTTTTGAGTTTCCGGTTGATCAAGCCCAAGGGGCGCACTATGATCGCTTGGAGGTTCAAGTCACCTATCATCTTTTGGATGAATCCCGGCGCAAGCGCATTGGCTATCAGAACCAAGAGCCGATTTTATATCCGGTTTACCAAAAAACGGTTTCCCTACAAAAGCCCTAAGATGTCTAATTTTAAGCATTTGTTGTATTCTCAATTTGCGAAGATCGCCAAAGCCTTAAGCAACCCTCATCGGTTGGAAATTTTAGAATACCTCTCTCAGAGGGAGCACAATGTCGAGTCCCTAGCGTAAATATCCGGCCTGTCTTATGCCAACTGCTCTCAACACCTTCAGCAACTCAAGGCGGTGGGGTTGGTATCTCATCGTAAAGAGGCCCAGCATGTTTATTATAAAATCGCCAACGCGTTGGCTCACGAATGTATGGAATCCCTAGGCAAGGTCGCCCATTCCAACCTCGCGGAGGTCGACCGCTTGATCAACCAGCACTTGATGGCAAAAGACAGCCTGGAACCGATTTCCAGCGAAGAATTGAGGCAACGCCTCAAGGCTGACCAGGTGACTTTGATTGATGTACGGCCTAACGGAGAATATGAGGCGGGGCATATTCGGGGGGCGATCAATGTCACTTTAGAGGAGTTGGAAGACTTCATCGCGACCCACCCCGTGCAAAATGAGGTCATTGCCTATTGCCGTGGCCCTTATTGCATGATGTCGTTTGAGGCTGTGCAGCGACTGCGCGCTCAAGGGATCAAAAGCCATCGGTTGGAAGAGGGATACCCCGAGTGGAGTTTGGCAGGGATGCCGATTGAGGGGCTCGCCTCGGGCTGAATGCTATTGGCTTCGATATCCGACAAGGTTGACTCTTTAAGCTCATTGCGCTGCTGAAGGAGTCCGTCAATTCCCCTCTTGATCCATCCTTTTCCTCATATCAATCCGGCGTATTATAGTTCCTGACGCTAGAAAACCACTGGGGTCTGGGGCTTTCGGCCCCAGCCCGCGGAGCATATTTCAATAGCGGGGCGCTTACGCCCAGCGAGCGCTCGCGCGAGCCGCCCCGTCGGCTGCGGCTTTGGGCAGAGGTTCCTTAATTTGAATTTTTGTTGGCAGCTCGCCTTTAGCGCTTGACTATTTCGCATATACAAATTTATACTTTTTTTAGCTACTAAATTTTAAGTTTCTTAGATTAAAAAGAGGATCAATGACCCCTGTCTTTCGCTTACTACCCTTCCTACTCGCGAGCTTTTTGCTTTTTCTTCCCCCCTCCTTATGGGCTCAAGACGGTGAGTTTCGTTTGCTCATTCGAAATCACCGCTTTGAGCCGGTAAAGCTTAAGCTTCCTGCGCACAAAAAAGTAAAGCTTTTGGTGATCAATGAGGATGAAACCCCCGAAGAGTTTGAAAGTCATGATTTAAATCGGGAAAAGGTGGTGATGGGCAAAAGCCAAATCGTGGTCTACATTGGCCCCCTCAAGCCGGGAAACTATAAGTTTTTTGGAGACTTCAACCTTAAAACGGCTCAAGGCGAAATCATCGTCCAATAGGCACGCGTTGAGCTGGTTAGCGGAAGGAAAGATTTTCAATAAAATAAAATGAGGAGAATGCCATGTTGAGTACGGCAATCGTGGTTTTTCGCGAGGTCTTGGAAGCGGCCTTGGTGATTGGTATTGTTCTGGCGGCAACTCAAGAGATGCCCTACCGCAGGTTTTGGGTTTCTCTGGGTTTTATGGGGGGGCTGGCCGGTGCCGGTTTGGTGGCCCTTTTTGCCGGAACGATCGCCCAGGCGGCCTTTGGCATGGGGCAAGAGTTGTTCAATGCCCTAGTTCTCTCTTTAGCGGTCTGTATGCTCGGTTGGCATACGGTCTGGATGAGTCATCATGTTCAACAACTCTCCGTGCAGGTCAGGGCATTGCGGCAAGCCATTGTTGAAGAGGCCGGAGCCGCGAAGATGCTCGCTTTATTTATCGCGCTGGCTATTTTAAGGGAGGGGTCTGAAGTCGTTTTATTTCTTTATGGCTTATCCGTAGAGAGCGGAGGAGCCTTGAACCTGTTGTTGGGTGGCCTGATCGGGCTGGCTTTAGGGGTGCTGGTGGGCCTTTTTTTATATTTGGGGATTTTGCGTTTTTCCACAAAACATCTTTTTACCGTGACCTCTTGGATGATCCTCCTTCTCGCGGCGGGAATGGCTTCTCAGGCGGCAAATTACCTTGTGCAGGCAGATTGGCTTAACCCGCTATACACCAATGTATGGGATAGCTCGGCAATTTTGCCGGAGGGTTCCTTGCTTGGGGGAGTTCTGCATACCCTGATCGGCTATGAAGATCGACCTTCGGCCCTGCAAATTTTGGTTTATTTCACTACTTTGGGAACCCTTATTTTGCTCATGAAAGGGGTGCAAAAAAAGGACGCTAAAAAAAGCAAAGCCGCTTTGGGCGCGTCGCTTTGATTTTTTTACTTGGTGATACTTTTGCGAAATTAGCCGCAAAAGCTTGGGTTTTGCCTTGCTTGGTTGGGGGTTTTCTTGTGATTTCAAAGGGATTTGCAAAGCGTTAGGATTGGGGGTTGGCGCGAGTTCTTTCGGTTTGACATCCCTGATCAAGAGCGCTAATTTAACGCAAAACCGCGCAAACGACATGCAAGCATTCAAACAAAAATTCCGTTTTTTACTGCTGATGATCAGCTTGTTGGCTTACCTGCCTTTGGTGAGCTACGCGAGCCAGGGCGAGTTGGTCTATTGCACGGAAGCCAATGGTCAAATTCAGTTGGAATGGGGCATTGAGGAAGTCGAGCACTTGCGTGCCGAGGCGGTCAGGGCAGAGTGGGCGCAGTATTTTAGCAATAAGGGCCCATGGCATTCAGATCAAATTCTTTCCCTCACCGCCTTTACCCCCTCTATCCCTGCGTTGAATTTCCCTCTTTTAGGTCTTGTTCAGCCCTTTGCTCATCCCCTTTCAGAGAAGTCTCAAGGCGATAGCCAACGCTTTTTTACTCAGTATTTAATCTATTCGCCTTTTCTCCAAGCCAATCGCACCATTGTTCTGCTGAATTAGCCTTTAATTTTTAAGTTTATTTTTTCTCTATAACTTAAAAATTTTGGAGCATTCATGCGCCTTATCTATTATTGCGCCTTGATTCTATTGAATCGGGCCACGCCTTTATTTATCCCAACTGAAATTTTTAGGGTTCGGCCCCGGCCTGGGCTCAGGCCGTCGCCAGCCCCCAAACCGACTATCGCAGGGGGGGCGCAAGCTCGAACCCCGTCCTTTGACAGGCTCAAGGAGCAAATTCCACCTCGGCAAACCCGGGAAGGGGTTTTTAGCTTAGGTGGAGCTCAAAGTGCCTTTTTTGGCAAAATCATCTCCCACCTAAGCTGTCATGGGCCAATCCAACACACCGTTAAACTTGAAACGCAATGAAATATTTATCATTATTTTTGGGCTTGCTGCTACTCTTGAGTTGGAGGCAGTCTGCTTTGGCGCTTGATTGCCACAACATGACGGGGCCCCAAACCCTATTGGAATGTACCCTGGCCAAGCACCCCTTGATGGTGAACGCTTTGGGGCTGCAACAGTCCGCGCTAGCGGGTCTGGTCCGAGCTGATCAATCCCCTAACCCTCGGTTTGAGCTCTATGCCGAAGATATCGGTGGTGACGCCTTGCGTCAAGAAGCGGCTTTTGTTCATCCCCTTGAACTGGGCGGGGCGAAATCGGCACGGAGGCACAAAGCCCAAGCAGAGCAAGAGCTAGCCAAAGCCAATACGCAATTGCAACGGACTCAGGTGGTATTGCAAATCACGCAAGACCTCTACCGTTTGAGTCAGTTGCAAATTGAAGTTGCGCAGTTGAAAGAAAATATAACTACCTTTTCCAATTTGTTGCAGCGTTTTTCCAAAACCCGGGGGCTCAATCCAGAGCAAAGGGTTTCCCTTAGCGCCTACCAATTTGCCCTGCAAGAGAGCCAGTTGATGGCCTATGATTTAAAGCAGGAGCGAAAAGTCATTTTGAGTCGTTTCCAGGCCATTCATGGCCTTGATTTTCGACTGGGGGATGATCTTTTGCCCGCTGCGACGATTGTTTGGCCACGGATTAAGCATGCCCCGTTGCAAAGCCCTGAATTAAAGCAAGCGCAAGCGGAGGTTTCTTACGCTCAAGGTCTTTTGCAAGTCGAAGAGGCAAAAGCCTGGGGGACTTTGGAACTGGCTCCGCGCATCATTCAAGAAACCCGCAACAACCTGCGCAAAAATAGCATTGCCTTTGGCTTGAATATTCCCCTCCCTCTTTACCAGTCAAATGCTGGCGGTAAGCAGCAGGCCCAAGCCAAGCTGGATACCAACCAGCAATTGGCCCAGCAAAAAGCTCAGGAATTGGCCGCTCGTTTTAAGCAAAAAAAAGAGAGTTATCAGCAAGTGTTGCGACAATTAAAGGATTTGCTGACCCCAGAGGAATTCCGGAAAAAGCACAAAGAAATTCACCAAGCCATGCGGCGGGGATCCCTCCCCGCTCCTCTGGTTATTGAGGTTCACCGTCAATTTTTAACCTTACTCAAACAACGCCACCAACTTGAATTATATGGCCTAGCCCAACTGATTCAAATCAAAAGCCTACAGGGTAATTTAAAGGAGTTTCAACTGCCATGAAAGCAACTCAAATGATTCTTTTTATCCTGATCTTCTGGGGCGCTATGGGTGTTGCCTACGCGCGGGTTCCCACAACGGATTCAACTCAAACCGAGGGCGATCACGCCTCTCATGAAGGGGAAGAGCCCACCCGGCACCAAGCAGGGGATCACGCCTCTCATGAAGGGGAAGAGCCCACCCGGCACCAAGCAGGGGATCACGCCTCTCATGAAGGGGAAGAGCCCACCCGGCACCAAGCAGGGGATCACGCCTCTCATGAAGGGGAAGATTCGCATGAGGAGCATGGGGTAGAAGCTTTTGGTCAAGGCATGGCCATTGAGGCCATAGCCGGAGAAGGGGCGCGTTTCCGCCTCTCTCAAAAGGCCGTGGATCTTTTAAAAATCAAAGTCCGAACTTTAGGGGTGAGGTCGGCAAAGGGGTTTCAACTGCCTTTTAGCGCCTTAGTGCAATTTCAACAGAATCAAGCGGTCTACCTTTGGCAAGATCGCTGGGCTACCCTGGTGTTGGTCCAAACCCAACGGGATGAAGAGGGCGATTGGTGGGTTCAGGCTCCCCAATTGCAAAAGGATTCTCAAGTCGTCATTTTCGGCAACGCCTTATTGCGTATTGCTCAGTTGCAGGCACTTGGCCAAGGTGGTCAAGGCCATGCCCATTAATCCCACTTTTAAGATTCTATCATGATCAATCAAATCATCGTAGCCGCTATCAAGCGAAAGGGATTTGTCTTTTTGCTTACCCTGATGGCTTGTTTTCTTGGCTGGTTTTCCTTTCAATCGTTACCCATTGACGCGGTTCCCGATATTACCAACAATCAGGTGCAAATCAATACCTCGGTCAAGGGGCTCATCCCCGAAGAGATTGAAAGCTATGTCACCTTCCCCATTGAAACCGGAATGGGGGGGATCCCCGGGGTGCAAGCGGTGCGCTCCATCAGTCGCTTTGGGCTATCTCAAGTGACTTTGATTTTTGAAGACGAGATCAGTGTGTACTTGGCCCGTCAATTGGTGAGTGAAAAACTTCAGGCCGTACTCCCTCAACTTCCCCAAGGGGTACAGCCTCAATTGGGCCCTTTATCGACCGGGTTGGGGGAAATCTTTTTTTACTCTTTGCAGGCAACCCACCCCCTGGTAGACCCTCAGCAACGCCTAGCGGAGTTGATGCAGTTGCGTGCCTTAAACGAATTTAGCATTAAACCCCGTTTGCTCACGGTGAAGGGGGTCGCGGAAGTCAATGTGATCGGGGGGTATAAAAAGACCTTTTATGTGCAGCCGAATCTAAAAAAACTATCGAGCTACGGGATTCATCTCGATGAATTGGTGGTGGCCTTAGAAAAAAACAACCGCAACACCGGGGGCGGTTACATCCAACAAACCGCCGAACAGTTGTTGATTCAAGCCGAGGGCTTGATTGAACGCCCTGAGGATATCCGCTCGATTGTCATCAAGCGGCTGAGCAACTTGGAAACCATCACCATTGGGCAGGTCGCCCGCGTGGGGATTGATAAAAATCTGCGCACCGGCGCGGCCTTGGTCAATGGGCAAGAGAGCATTGTGGGTACGGTTTTGATGCAGTTGGGCGAAAACAGCCGGACCGTATCGCTGGAGGTTGCCACAAAGGTCAAAGAGATTCAGCAAAGCTTGCCAGAAGGGGTTGAAATCAAGGTTCTTTATAACCGCTCGAGTTTAGTGGATCAAACCTTAAACACGGTAGAAAAAAACCTCGCTTTTGGGGCTTTTTTGGTCATGGTGATTTTGTTGCTTTTAATCGGGCAGGTTCGGGTGGCGCTCATTACCGCGGTTACCATTCCCTTGGCTTTGTTGGTTACCTTTATTATGATGCGCCTTTTTAATATTTCTGGAAACCTGATGAGCCTTGGGGCCTTGGATTTTGGGATTATCATTGATGGGGCGGTGATTGTGATGGATAATTGCATTCGCCGAGTGAACGATAAAATAACCGAGTTGGGTCGGCCCTTATCCCGGGAGGAAGTCCGCGATACGGTAACGAAGGCGACCATTGAAATTCGCTCTGCTGCGGGTTTTGGGCAGTTGATCATCCTCATTGTCTTTTTGCCGATCTTCGCTTTGACCGGGGTGGAAGCCAAGATGTTTATTCCCATGGCCTCGACCTTTTGTTTTGCCTTGGGGGCCGCCTTCTTGATTTCTTTTACCACAATTCCGGCTTTGGCAGGGCAGTTTTTAAGTGGAAAAGCGGCCAAAAAGGTCAACCCCTTGGTCGCCTTTTTGGAAAAGGTCTATGCTTGGGTCATCCATCGGGCCTTGCTTTATAAAAAAGCGGTGGTGGGCATGGGAATTCTTTCGATTGTCGTGGGCGCCGGTCTGTTTTCCACCCTGGGGGCCGACTTCCTGCCCCAATTGGATGAGGGTTCCATCGCCATTCAATTTGTGCGCCCCACCAATATCAATATCAATCAAGCTGTGGTAATGCAGGAGCTTTCTGAAAAATTGATTATTGAGTTTGCCGAGGTCAGCCTGGTTTTTTCCCGGCTCGGTACCGCGGAAGTGGCGACCGATCCCATGGGAGTCAATTCATCGGATACCTATGTGCTTTTAAAACCCAAAGATCAATGGCCCCAACATGAGGGGAAACAGTGGAACAAATTAGACCTCTTAAACGCGATTCAAGCCAAGCTGCTGGAGTCCATTCCCGGTCAAACCCTGATTTTTTCTCAGCCGATTCAATTGCGCTTTAATGAACTCTTAGAGGGAGTGCGGAGTGATGTGGCCCTAAAAATCTTTGGCGACAACATCGACCAACTCAGCGAGTTTGCCGGCCAGGCGGAAAAAATCATCAGCCAGGTCCCCGGTGCGGGCGATGTGGAAAAGGAGGTCAGGGGGAAGTCTCCGGTTTTGCGGATTCAACCAAAAACAGTTGAATTGCAGAACTTTGGTATTCCTAAAGACAATATACTCAATACCGTTGAAGCCGCCATTGGGGGGGTCGAGGCCGGGAACCTCTATGAAGGGGTCATGCGCTTTCCTATTGTGGTTCGGTTGCAAGAGCAGGACCGGAGCGATTTAGAGCAAATTCGCAACCTCCCTGTGGGGATTTCTGAAAACTTAACCGTGCCCTTAAAGGAGCTTGCCAAGATCAGTATTCAAGAAACCTATGGCGATATTCGCCGGGAATCCTTCCAAAAACGCACCGCGCTTTTAATCAATGTTCGAGGGAGAGACACCCAAAGTTTTGTGCAAGAGGCCAAAGCTCGGGTCGAGGAAAAAGTTACGCTTCCCGCCGGTGTTTTTATGGAGTGGGGAGGGAGTTTTAAAAACCTGGCCAAGGCAAAGCAGCGGCTGACGGTCGTGGTGCCGGTCGCCTTGATCTTAGTTTTTGCGATGATTTATTTGGCGTTTCGCAGCCTGCTGCAAACGGTGATGATTTTTACCTGCATTCCGATGAGTTTGGTCGGTGGGGTTTTAGGGCTGAAATTGAATCATTTGGAATTTAGTATTTCCGCCGCGATTGGTTTTATTGCGCTATCTGGGATTGCGGTTTTAAATGGAATCGTATTGGTCAGTTTTTTTAATCGACTTAAATTAAGTGGAGTAACGGGCGATGAACTGATTAAAGAAGGGACGAGGTTGAGGTTGAGGCCTGTTTTGATGACGGCCTCGGCAGCGGCGTTTGGCTTTTTGCCCATGATGCTTTCTACCGGAGCGGGGGCGGATGTGCAGCGGCCTTTGGCTTCTGTGGTGGTGGGGGGGATTCTCTCGGCTACCTTGCTGACTTTGGTTGTTTTGCCGGTCGTTTATCGGATGCTGGAAGATAAAATGCAAATTCAAGATACGGGTTTGCATTGATTTTCTGGTCTTGCGTACCTGATGCCTGAAGGGGTTTTAAGCAATTAAAATGCTTTGGGGGTCATGATTGCGGCAATCTTGTTGTTGATCGCCTCAGGCCGGCTCAAAGGCCCTATGTGGGCAAGAGCCGGCTCTAGCCTGAGGAAGTTGATTTAAGGAACCTTTGAAAAATTCAGAGGTTCCTTAAAATATGTGCTGGAGTAATATATAATTAGTTGACTACGATTTATTTATTGGTGAGGCTAATATCCATTTTTCGATTGTGTCGTGATGTTGCGTCCAGCTAGCCCATGCGCTTTGCGCCCATTGTCTTACTGAGGTTTTATGAGCCTCCAGGCCGCTAGCATGGCCTACTTCAGCTACATTATGTGGGCCAAATGTTTGGGGTGGTTCAAGCCAGAAAAAAGTGTTTTTTATGCTTGCCGCTTTCAGCATCGCGTCATTGGCGTTCTTCGGCGAAAGCCCGTGTTCTAAAAAAAGACAGAGGCGGATAAGATGTACTCCCACCGAGTGAATGCTTTGGCGCGAGGGTCTTCCAGGGTGTTGTACCGCATATGCGTCAACCGATAATCGATGAACTTCAAAAAGATCGGGATTGCTGTATTCATGGGCCATGACTTCTCCAAAAGCGGCCCAACAGCCGGGGCTTGAATCCATGTATCGATGAACAGGCCCGTCGAGCTTGGCGAACAAGCCACCACAACCCATGCACTCAACCATATTCATTTGTTTTATCTGTTTCATCAAGGGGACATAAAAATGGTTTGAGCATTCTCCTTTGAGCAATTATATAGCTTAGTGAAGCGGGATTTTATTTCCTTTTACAAGCTTGTTTCGTTTTTTCTCGTCATGTCCGAACAGTCGCAACTGGATCTATCCAAGTCAAGGATCAAAAAGTATAGAGACGAAAAGGAAGTAAAAATAAGGAAATTAGTCAGTGAGCTAAACTAAACCCGAATCAATGTAGGGCTTTAGAAAATGCGCGTCTGCCCTAGCGGGTAAAGTCAACGCCTGAAAAGTGGAGCGAGAAACGAGGTTCGAACTCGCGACCTCCACCTTGGCAAGGTGGCGCTCTACCAACTGAGCTATTCTCGCTTTTTTTTGTAAGGCAAGTGGTACGAGAGGAGAGACTTGAATTCTTAACAGGTGGTTAATTTATTTAAATTAAATCAGTAAGATATAATTTTTTTTTAAAAATGGCTAATCATTAAATAATTAGCGCTAATCTTTCTCCATCAGATCAATCGAATCGACCAGGTTTTCCAGATTTGCTTTACTCCCGTTGTAGTACGATCGAGTAGTATGTATGTCTGAATGCCTTGCCAGAGCCTGTACATGGACGATTGGCGACCCTTGTTCCAACAGTTCGGTAATAACCGTAGAACGAAATCCATGTAATGGTTTTATTTCTTTTATGTCAAGGACTTTTAAGATTTTCGAGATCGGTGCGCTAATTGCCGACCCCGACCCAAAACCTTGATTTCCTAGCCCGTCATCCAAATACCATCGCTCTTTTTCATTTCGGGATTGTAGATCTTGAGACAAAAAAGAAAAAAGCCTTTGAGCTATTGGAATAGAGGCTTCTTTTTTGGCTTTCGGTTCCCATTCAACTTTTTGGTTGTGAGACCAACCTGTAATTTTTTTAATAAATATCAGTTTGTTAGATAAATCAATGTTTTCAATTAACAAGTTTTTGACTTCACCACCACGCATAGCAGTATATACAAGCATGTTAAACAATCTGATATGATTCAGTCGGGATCTTTTTTCTCTATCATTACTTGCTGAGCGCAAGCGGGACATCAAAAGAGTATAAATTTGCTCTAATTGTTTTTTGGTATATACTCCTGGCTCTTTTTTCAGCTTTTGCGGTTTTTTTATTTTGTACCTCGGCATTAGGTCGGCGTCAGCCGCCCAATAAAGAAAGGTTTGAAGATGACCAGCATATTTAACTTGAGAGTTTCTGCCCAAACCTTGTTTTATTAGACCAATCTTAAAAGCATTTTCGACCTCACGCTTAAAAAGCCTTAGTTCGTGATCACCTATAATATTGATATATTTTGACTTTAAAATGGAGTATTCTTTTAAAGTGGCTTTAGACCTGAATTGCGCAACCTCATCAAGCCAATAGTTCATCGCTGTTAAAATGGAGAGCTTTTCATGCGTAATTGGTTCTCTCAAATTCTTTTCAGCTAGTTTTTGCTTCAGAGTGTTGGCATAGAGTTCATCTAAGAAATCATTCACTTCTTGTTTGGACCTTTGTCGAGTTCCATCCCAATGAGCTTCATCAATTGAGCAAAGGTCGATTAAGGGAGGGTTTTTTTTAA
>JAJRZQ010000031.1 GCA_024275165.1 bacterium
ACCGGCTCTGTGGTATAAGGTGGTTGATGGTCCCGAAAGCCGTTATGGCGGCTCCTGGATTAATGAAGGGGAGTTGGCGGCCTGTCTGCAACTGCTCGAAAAAGCCTTGGATCAGGGCTGGCAACCGAAAGACATCGCCATCCTGACCCCCTTTCGAGGGCAATTGCAACATCTTAATTATGCCTTGAGTCGCGGGCGGATTCCCTTTCACAGTGGGGAGGGGGGGGACGATCATTCCCAAAGCCTCGCCACGGGGACTGTGCATCGCTTCCAAGGGGGAGAGAGAAAAATGGTTTTGTTCAGCCCGGTGATCAGCCGGGGGGAGCCTGTTTTTATCAACAGTCGGGTCAATTTGTTGAATGTGGCTATTTCGAGGGCCAAGGAGCGCTTTTGTTTGGTGGGCAGTCTAGAGGCCTTAAAACGAGGGGAATTTACGGCAATTTTGGCGCGGCATCTACTGGAAAAGGGCCGCAGTTGGGATTAGCCGTGGGTGAACCGAGGTAGAGGCGCTTTTGGATGCGGAGTTTTGTGTTCTGCCGCCGATTTTTGGTTGTAATAAAAGGTGCCTGGCTTGCTCTGGAGTTCCTTGCTGGCGACTTCGTCCATCTCAAAGCGCAATTCTTCTAAGGATTTGGTTACCTCCGCAAGCTTTAAGGCGCAATACTTGGTTTTGCCATAGCGTTGGGCAAAGAATTTCTGGGTCTTGATGAAATAATTGAGCGCCTGTTGCAAGTCTTGGCCAAAGGTTTGGTGTTCCTTCTCCTCCATGCCGAGGCTTTGCTGGTGGTTCGCAATCGCCATTTTTTAGCCCACAACCTTGTTGAGGGCGTATTCGACAATCCCCTCCGCTCCGGCTGCGAGGAGGTCGGGGATCATCTCCCTAACCGCGTGCTCATCTACCACCGTGTTGATGGCGAAGTAATCGGAACCATAGAGAGGGGAGATGGTCGGACGATTCATGGCCGGTAGTTTGGTGATCAGGTCGTCGAGTTGGTCTTTGTGGATGTTCATCATCAAACCCACCTTTTTTTCCGCTTCCAGAACCGCTTGCAGCAGCAAGGCGAGCTGATCGATCTTCTTTTTCTTAAAGGGGTCTTGGTAGGCCTCTTTATTGGCAATGAAGCGGGTGGTGGTTTCCAAAAGAATATCGACAATTCTTAGGTTATTGGCTTTTAGGCTCGATCCGGTTTCGGTGATTTCCACAATCGCGTCGGCTAGTTTTGGGGGCTTGACCTCGGTCGCGCCCCAACTGAATTCCACCTTGGCGGTGACTCCGTGCTGGGCTAAATAGCGTTCGGTCATGCCGACGGCTTCGGTGGCGATTCGTTTGCCTTCTAAGTCCTGAACGCTTTTGATTTCCGAGTCTTGAGGTACGGCCAAAACCCAGCGCAGGGGTTTGCGCCCGACCTTGCCATAGACCAATTCACAGATTTCTACGACCTCCTCCCCTGATTCCTTAATCCAGTCTAGGCCGGTGAGCCCGCAATCCATCAGGCCTTCGCCCACATAGCGGGCCATTTCCTGGGCACGGATCAAAAGACATTCGATTTCTTCGTCATCAATGGAGGGGTAATAGGAGCGAGAGCGAATACTGACCTTGTAGCCGGCCTTGGCAAACATCTCTTGAGTGGTGTCTTGGAGGCTTCCTTTGGGGAAGCCTAATTTTAAGAGGGGCATAGCGTTCCTTACAGACCTGAGTATCAATCGTGTGAATCCCTAGAGCATAGGCAAGACCCTGATCCTTGGCAAGAGGTAGGCGGGTAAGAGACTAAAATTTATAATGAATGAATTATTTTTTGGATTCAGTAAAAAAGCAAGGTCCTTACTAATGAGGCCCCTATAATAGTTCCTGATTTTAAAAAACCAGCGCGGTACGGGGCTTTCAGCCCCAGCCCGCGGAGCATGTTTAAATAGCGGGGCGCTTACGCCCCGCGAGCGCTCGCGCGAGCCGCCCCACCGGCTGCGGCCTCGGGCAGAGCGTCATCAAGGCGATCCGCCTTCAAGCGAACTCTGCGAAAGCAAAAGGAGCAGTCTGTAGGCCGCGCTTAGGTCGGGCCAGTTCGCGGAGGAACAATATAGACACCGGATTAATAAAGAGCTTTGGAACCATGCGTTCAGCAGAGAGTTAAGGAACCTCTGAAAAACTCCCTCCTTGGAGTTTTTCAGTCTTTTCGGCTGTGAATAAAATCCACAACCTCAATGCAAATCAATAAGTTACACTTTTTGATTTGGCAAGGCATCCCTGCCTTGCTAGGAAACTCTGCATTTTTCAGAGTTTCCTTAATTCGGAAAAAATGCCTCAACTCATATCCTTTGCCAAAAGACTAAGGACGCGAAATCTTTTTTAAAATATATTTTGAAATTCAATGCCCTTTGTGCTAGATTTATAACCTGTTCGCAAGGGAGTTTGACTTTGGGTAAAAGCAAAAAATTCAATCTCTGAAAAAATAGGCTTGACGCTTTGAAAAGCAAAAAGCATTATGAGTGCTTCCTGAGAGAAACGGGAAAAACCCCCAAACTGTTGGGGGAACGGTTCATTTACAATTGAAGATAGAATTAGACTGAAAGCTTAAAGTTGCTATGTAGATAGAAACTTTGGTCTTTCATGAGAAAGCCAATGTTGATTTTTTTGAGTTTTGAATATTTCAGGGCTTGAACTTTTATTGAGGGA
>JAJRZQ010000032.1 GCA_024275165.1 bacterium
GACGGGCAGACCTTGAGCCGTTCCAGGAGGGAGCTCTACATCGTCCGCCCCGAAGACCTGCTCAACCTAGAGAGCCTGAAAGCTTATGTGGCCTTTAAAAACCACCATCCCGCCTTGGCGCGACTGAAGTACAAATATCGGCCCGCGCCCACGGCCCCTTTTCAAATCGAGCCCGGCGCGGCCTTTGATCCTCCGGTCCTCCCTACAAAACAGGAGGTCGAACCGGAACTCGGTCTTGAGTCGCGAAAAAATCCGGATATCGACTTGGATCCAATACTCTACCATTAAGGAGGCAACATGGCACAGGGCAACCAAAGAAAACCCTCGGAAATCCTAAAACAAAAAGCCCATCGCCTGCTTTTAAAGGCGCAAGCGTTGGAACAAAAGGAGTTGGCTTTGATCGAACTGGGACAGTGGATCGAGGAAGCTTGGTCAAAGGGCTGGGAAACCGGATGGGAGGAGCGAGTCCGGCAGGAGGCGGAAAGCCTCTTGAAAAAGCAAACCGGGGTCTGATGTCCAATGTAATGAATGTAGGCGGTGGCCGGGGCAAGGGAGGGGCGACCCCGCGGATCTCTGCCGCCACCCTGACCTATCTTTGCAAGGTGGACCCGCTGGCAAGATTGATCGAAGATCAAAAGGTACAAAACCTGTACGATGTCCAGGCTCATCATTATTATTCCAACGACCTCTTGAGCGGCAAAAACGGCATGCCCAACTCCTACTGGTTCGGCAAGGGGGCTAAGTCTTTAGGGCTGGAGGGCAAGGTGGCAGACCAGGTCTTTCAGGCCCTAAGGATGGGACTGGACCCGACCGGGCAACAACCGATGGTTCATGAAATGGCCTTTCGGGCCGATCGGAGGCACGGTTACGATTTTGTCTTCAAACCGCCCAAGTCGGTTTCGGTAGCGGCCCTGCACCTCGCCGACCAACGAATCCATGAACTGCATGACCGAGCGGTCAAGGAGGCCTTAACCTATGCGGAAGATAACCTGGTCTACTACCGCAAAACCAACCACCACCGTACCCAAACCCGCAAATCGGACAATATCCTAGTCGCCGTCTACAACCATACCTTAAGTAGGGAACTCGACCCCCATTTGCACAGTCATGCCTTTATCCTAAACCTAACCGATGTCGGCGAGCCCACTTGGAAGTCCTTGGTCAACGACGCCGTCTACCAGGCGCAGGCAACGGCCAAATCCATTTATCAAGCGACGATGGCCAAGGGACTCACCGAATTGGGGTATGAGATCGATACCAAGCCCAACGGTCATTGGGAAATCCAAGGGATCCAACAAGACCAGTTGGACCGATTTTCCAAGCGATCCTGGCAAATTAAAAACCACATGGATCACTTCAGAGCCCGAAACATCATGCCCGGAGCGGGCGAGCAAGCTCTGCGAAACGCCGTGCAGGTCTACACCAAAAAACCCAAACAAGACGGGGTTTCCCCTGCCCAACTTTTACGGTCCTGGGATATTCAGGTTCCCAAAGCCAAACTGGCAGAGCAGTTGCGAAGCGTCGAACCCAGCCGACATGAAGCAATCGATATGGAACAACTGGTAACGCGGGTCGCCGACCGCTTCACCCAGTTCCAAACCAACTTTTCCAAATTAGAATTGATCAACCAACTTTTAAGCCTTCATCCCGGCAAGGTTGTTTATCAAGACCTGATCCCCGCCATCGACGCGCTGGTCGAAAAGGGGGAACTCTTGGATTTTTCCGTTGCTCAAGGCAAGCCGAACCTACAAAAAAAAGAGATGACCACCAAGGCCATGTTCGACTTGGAACGGCAGGTGGAAAAGACCTTTGTGGAGGGAAAAAACCAACATCGGCCCTATCTGCCCGCTGGAGAGGTTGAAACCAAATCGCGCGCTCTAAATTCGGAATTCAGGTTGAATCGAGGCCAGAGCGAAGCGGTGAAGCTGCTGCTCTGCTCCAAAGACCGCTATGGGCTGATTCAGGGGGACGCCGGCACGGGAAAAACCACGGCCATTGATTCTGCCCGGCAAGTCTTGGAAGCCTCCCAAAAAGAACTCTCCAAACCCGTGGAGCTGATCGGCTTAGGCTTTACGGGCAGGTCGGTCACCATGCTGAAGGAAGCCGGAAAGATCCAAGCCCATACCATCGACGGTTTTTTGCGCAAACCTGAGTTCCAGCCGGGCAACAAGGTGAAGACAGAACGATGCTTCATTATCGACGAGTCCTCCATGGTTTCTTCCCGGCATTTTTTTGATCTGGTGGAACGCGTCGAGGCTCTACAGGCCAGAGCGGTGTTTGTGGGGGACGGCAAACAATTGCAGGCCATCGGAGCGGGCAAGCTCTTTCGTGACCTGCAGGATCGACAAGGAACGGGCGTCCGCCTAACCGAGGTCATAAGGCAAAAAAACGAAGACCTGAAGCTGGCGGTGAGCCAGGTCAAAGACTACATGGAAGACAAAGACAAAAACGGAATCCACAAGACCTTCGCTCTCTTGGAGCAAAAGGGATTGCTACATTCCTTTCCGACCCAAGAAAACCTCCATGCCGCCGTGGTGGAGCGCTTCACGCGAGAGCGGGAAAAACAAGACCTGATGATCGTCACCCCGGAAAACAAAGACCGTATCGCCATCAACGAACAAGTCCGAACGGCCCTCAAAGAGTCCGGGCGCCTTAGCGGCAAGGAGATTCTCAAGGAGGTGCGCTTTCCGGTGAACTTGCATCATTTTCAGATCTACGACGCCCAAAACTATCCTAAGGGCGATCGGGTCTTTTTAAAGGCCGATGTGGGCAAACTCAAAGCGGGAAAGGAGTTGGAGATCACCGGTCAAGATGTCAACCACCGCGCGATCTTTTTGGAAGGTCGGCCTTTGAGCCTGTTGGAACACGCAAAGGATATTTCCCTGTTCAAGGTCCACCAAAAGGCCTTTGCCCAGGGAGAAAAAATCGTCTTTTTAAAAAACGACTCCAAGCTGAAGGTGGAAAACGGCCTCACGGCCGTCATCACCTCGATCAATAAGGAGCGCGTAGAGGCGCGAAAACAGGACGGCGGCAAAGTCAGTTTTTCGACCAAGGAGTACCAGTACTTCGATCACGGCTACGCCACCACGGTCTACAAAGCCCAAGGCGCGACCTGCGACCAGGCGCTGTTGGTCACCGGCGGCAAACCGGGCCCCTCCACCAACGCAGAAACCCTTTACACCAGCCTGACTAGGGCCAGGTACAAGGCGGAGATCTACACCGACAATCCAGACTTAAATAAGCTCTCCAAAACCTTCGGCCACGCCCAGGAAAAAACCAGTACCCTAGAACTGGAAGCGGAATGCAAGCGGGCCGAACAACAAAACCGCGCCCAAACCAGGGAAGCGAACCTCACCCCCCAACCGAACCTGGATCAAGCCCGTGAGGTCGGGCCGGAACAGGGAATGGAGTTGGGGCGAGGGCTGTAAATAGCGAATTCACAGCGGTGAGGTCTAAGGTTTTACATTTATAGGGGCTTTTGAGTTTGGATCGAAGCCGGGTTTAGCCTTCTGGCGCCTGAGCGCTTGCTTAAGATGATTGGAATTGAACCGGCGGTGAACTATTGCCCTGAATTTTCTTTGACAAGATTCCAAAAAGCATTTTCAAAACGGGATTTTATCTCCCTTGTCCCATGCTCAAAGGCTTGCACTGTGCTAAGGCCATATCCCAAGGCTTCGGCGAGTTGTTTTTGGGAGAAACCCAAAAGATTTTTTCTAAACTCTTTTAACTTTTCAGGGGTAAGTGTATGTTTCTTGAGTTGCTTGATGGGCGCGGACTTACCTCGCAAAAGCCCTTCAAGGCTAATATCTTCATCCAATACAGGCCAATGGATACCGACCTCCAAAACAGGCTCCCATTGGGCTAAATCTGCGGCTTCTGCATGATCAAGCCTGGGAAACCAGCACAAAGGGATCAACAACCCCCTGCCATCTTGCAGGTCAACCCGCATCATTCTGTTTTCTAAATCAAAAGAAACGGTTTTAAGCTTGGCTTCATTCCATGAAGTATTCATCCCAATCCTGAATAAATTGTTTTTGGTTGTGGCGGGTAATCGTCAAGGCTTGCTTGGCCTCGGAATCCTTAAGTCCCTTTTGGTGGACGATTGCCAAGGTTTCTAATTCGATCTTAACCTTGCCGCCGGACTTGAATGCGTGGATATGCTTTGGTTCGTGTTCATCGGTGTAAAAGAAGAACCGAAATCCTTTTTCTTGGTGGATACGGGGCATTTCCCCTCGTTAAGATTCAGGCTTATTATGACTACTATGTAGTATACAGTCAAGAGTCAGAAAATATCGATAGCGCCGAAAAAATAGATGAGAGGCAAACAACCGTAATAGGAAACAGTAGAGCCTATACATTGGGTCTTCTGTTAATCCTCATCGGCTAGCTGACTTAACTGAATTAACTTGATATTTCCTTGAAGAGTTTCGGGCAGACTAAACTGGAATGAGTAAAGGAAAAAAAGTTTACTTTTTGCGTAGTTCGATTGCTCCTCTTTTTTCAAGTAATTAGGCTTTTCCTTGGCTAGTTGTTCAGTAAAACCTAACTCTTCGCCATTTTGTACCTTTATTTCCATCGCGTCTTTAATTTTTTCGTCCACCTTACAAGAAGGCTTGGGATAAAGGAGTCCAGATAAAAAATTTTCCTGAGAATGGGTAACAACATGAAAAAACAAGATTATTTTCTTTTTATCTTCTGAAACTAGTCGCCCGATATAGTTAGACGGGGCCTCTTTCCAGCCACGGCCTTCTTGAATCTCTTCCCATGCTGGTGTAAAGCCCTTACATTCAAGCACTGCTTTATCAAGGCGGGAATAGGGGTGGAGAAAAATATATTCCCCTTCATCGGGAGTATGCCCCAGCAACTCTTCCAGACGGTTGATCTTGATTGTAGTAGCTTTGGATTTTAGAAAATAGTGTATCGCACTCGCCTCGGACTTGATTATATGGGAGCAAAAAGAATCGACTATTATTTCCAACCTGTCCTCCTGTTCAATGAAATCAGCCGAAAAACGGATTGCAGGACTTTGGACCAGCGTCCCCTCTTTTTGTAAAAAAGGCCATAATAGCGAATCGGAAGTCTGAGAGAAATACTTTTCCTGTAGTTTTTCAAGCATCTTTTTTCTATTTGTTCGAACTACCGGACTTTCGGCGAATTTTGCCTCTCTGTTGATTTCTGTTTGTTCAGACAACTTGTTTAAAATTTTTAGAGTCTTCTCCTTTTTTTTGCTAAGATTCGGCAATAGCTCAGTCAATTTACCTAAGGAGGAGAAGCCCTCGTCAATGCTTTTATAGATAATACTCTTTTTCCCAAGATAACGAAGGATCTGCTCTTCCGTAATCTTCTTTGAAAAATGAGTGGTGGTCTCTTCGGAAAATTGCCAATCATGCATTATCACAATGGCAAAGAACTCTTGCGCATACTGATTAGCCCCGATCCAAGTGGCCTCACCCTCTGGAGCAAGTGCCATTTCCCAACTACTCCAATTCTTGTTGTAGCCTTCGCTGATTTCGAAGATCAACTCATATACCGCAACTGGGTCTTTCAGCTCCAGTAACTTATCGGCTAAGCTTTTCATAAGTTCAGCCCAATCATCAGTTTGGTAGGACTGGTTTTTAAGATTTCCTGCAAATCCTTGTAGGAGAAATTGCCCCCAACCGATGTAAAGCAGAGCCTGTTCTTTTTGAAGTTCGCTATCTAACTGCTTTTCTTCTTTATTCAAAGCCAGGCTGAAAAAGTAATGACTTTGCAAGCGAAATTTTGGAGCGAGATCGATCACCTTGTTTAAGTCTGTCAGTTCTTGTTCAACGATGAGTTTCGCCCCAACGGCGCCTAACAACTCACGCATTTTAAGATAGGCTTTTTTAGTGAATTCCAGCGAAAAGTCTTTTTCCTGTTTTGTGGCGCTAGGCTTGTGCAGGATCAACAGGAGATAATCGAAACTCTCTAGCCAACGACCATATTGAGCGAGCGAAAGTGAACTCTTCTTACGGTAATCAAAATAAATCAAAAGAAAATCAGCAAAGAAAATAAACAGCTCCTCGCGCTGGCATTGGATAGCTCCTTGAAGAAATGTAAGGGGGAGCCGTATGATTTCCTCTTCAGTATCTTTGGAAAGCCGTGAGGATTTTCCAATTCGCTCCAGCATATGGTGCCATTCTTGGATCATTGTACGCAACTTGCCAGGCAGATGCTCTCCTTCATCAAAGATGCGGACGCTAGATATTAGCATAAAATCATAGATGTTATTGATTATGTTTATAGCAGTTTTAGCGACCTAATCATTATCGCAGTGGAAGCCCTTGGCCAGTAAACGCTCCAAATAGATTAATTGAGAGGTGTTTGACCTAATGTCGCTGCCTTTTTGACCATTTTTTTCCTTTTGAGGAGCAGAGTCGTCCCAAAATTTACCACCCATAAATGCTCCATCGGCTTAAAATTTGGGCATATTGTTTCTGCAAGGGTTCATCGTTGTAGAGATGAAAAACTCGAAAAAGAATGGTTCCATCGGTAACTAGAATTAAGATAGTGAATACTCTAATAACCCAGACATGCTGGAGCACAAAGATCCAAAGTAAGGCGGATAAGATTAACACCGCCCCCGGTAGAGCATAGGTAAAGCGTAAAAACAATTGATGATGCGGCACCTCCAAGGGATCTTGGTCTTTATTGAGCCCAAGGAGGAAAATGACAATAGGAAAAAGAATAGAGGCTCCTGCCCCTAGAACAGCTCCAGTCTGCGCCGGCTCTGCCTTGTAGTTCTCACCTAAAAACAAAAAATAGGTAAAGTAGCCCCAAAATAGAAACTGCACTAATACCGAGGTGAATTTTGGGGTGGAGAGTTCTAGCAACCAGGCGTGCAAAATTCTGATTGGCTTGGACTTGTTTTCAGAGCGGAGGCTTGCTGCCCGATTGTAAATCCCCTGTTTCTTCACAACCGCTTTACAGAGGACATGCAGGCCCCATAGAAAAAAGGGCAATGTCAATAAAACGAGATAATCGAGAATGGAGAAGCTGATTTCATTCCAGGATTTAGGAAGATAGGCCTGAAAGGGCGGATTGGTGAAAGTGAGAAGTAGCGGTACAGCAAAGCTCCAAATCATAAATCAAATGATAAAAATGATAACCAAAGGAAGGCACCACTTTTCTCGGTATTTTTTTATTATAGCCATACTGCTTACGCCCTTCCTTTAATATCGTGCTGTTGTTAAAAAAATTCCATCGTACTAATGGACCGAAAAATTCAGACAAAAACCGCATGAGGATTACCTACCCTGAATCAACTCGCCTCAAACAAATCGGCGTACTCCGGTTTGATCGGTTGGATCTTGCCATAGGCCTCGTTGAGTTCGTTCAAGCGCGCGCGATATTTGTCTTGATCCTTCTTTGGAGTCTTTTCCAGTTCGGACTTAATCACTGAAGAGCCTATTACCGCATGGAGTTGTTTGAGGATATCCGCGTAGTTTTCCGAGGCAACCTGGGGTACCTCTTCTAAAACCTTACCTTGCCGCTTGTCTATAAAAGTCACGGTTCCCTTTAATTTAGCCCCCAAAGTGATTTTTTCAAGCAGGTCCTTATTGTACCCTTCCTCGTTAAAACGCACAATCAAGACCTTACCCTGGCATTGGCTACTTTTGCAAACTTTTATCTTAGAACTGCCGATATGGGCATTTTGTTCAACTAAATAACCAAGATTATCCTTAAATGCCCTGGCTATTTCTTCTGCCTTCCCCGACTCTCTGGGCATCAAGTTCGCTTCTACGACAATCGAGTCGTAACCGATAAAAACGGGTTTTGCGTTCTTCATCGCGTTGGTAAGCCGCTTAGTTTCTTTTACGGTCTTATAAGTCGTTGCCGCCGAATATACGCCCGTCACCATGGATACTATTTGGCACGAAGCTAAGGACAGGCTTAAAAAAAGAACTCCCAATAACTTAATGTACAGTTTATTCATATTTTTCCTTTGGGCTAAAAAGTTTAACAAAGCATTTAGCATAATTCTTTTTTGATTTAAACAACAAAATACATCAATTCCTGGTGTCAATTTTTATTGCGGGGGTTTTAAATTTCTATAGACCCTGTATATATTTGCTATTTTGGCAGAAAAAAAACTTGTAGAAAAAG
This sequence comes from bacterium, assembly GCA_024275165.1. GTDB lineage: Bacteria > SAR324 > SAR324 > XYD2-FULL-50-16 > XYD2-FULL-50-16 > JAJRZQ01. Next base: position 8,125 of record JAJRZQ010000032.1, read on the forward strand.
ATAATTTTAGTTTTATTTTTCATCTATAATATGCTAGATAATTTATGATTTTTTTTCTTAATACTCCGTGAGGAAACTATGAAATTACAATTTATTTTGTTGTTGATTTTTATTTCATCGGTTTTTGTTGGCTGTAAAAATACCGACGCTACTCCCACTACAACCTCTCCGGCTACGAAGGCTTCTTGCGCGGCCAGCAGCGATGGCCCTTTTGAAGTTACCCTTGGCAGCGATCCAAACGGGGTTGGTCTAATCGGCTACCAAGCTAGTTGTACCTCCGGTTGGACGGAAAACGGAACGATTTCCCCTGTCGGTTACTTAGGGACTTGCGCTATCACTGACTCTACCGGAACAGTACAAAAATTCTTTTGGAATAGCGGCAACTGCGCCGATGTCTCGGCTTGCAGTACGAAGTGCGCCAAATATCCTATTGCCGGCGATACGGCCGTTTGGACCTCTTTGTAGTTTTCTGGGGCATTCATTGTTTGGAGCGGGATTTTCACAAGGCGGCCCATCAATCCAGCCTCAACAGTGAATGCTCGATAGCCGATTCTTGACCACTGCGCCCATTAGGCGTATATTAGGAGCAAACAAGGAGAACTCATGCCTAAAACCAAACTCAATCTCAGCTTAGACCAAGACCTGGCCGATTTTGCCAAGGCCTTTGCCGCTGAAAACCGCACTTCTGTTGCCGAGGTGATTAATCAGTATCTCTTAAACCTCAAGCGGCAGGTTTCCGGCGAGAGCGTGACTGAAATTCTCGCCCATCCCGCTTTTTTGCGCGCCTTAGAAGAGACTCGTACCAAGTTGCGAAAGGGTAAGGTGGAGTGGCAAAGCTTTGAAGAGGTTTTTGACAGCTAATGGAAGCCTTATTTGAAAAGGCCTTTGTAGAGGCTGTAAAAAAACATTCTTCCGTCAAAAAACAGGTGGAAAACAAGGTCCGCATGATCATGGAGCATCCCTTGGGTCTGGGTGAACCCTTAAAGGGAAATTGGCGTGGGTTTTACTCCTGCCCGATCAAGAAAAGCTTTATCGTCATCTATCTTTATTGCAAGGCTTGCCGCGGCAAAGGGGACGATCAATTTGTTGCCTGCGCCGATTGCGGCGACCGACAGGATGAAACCCTTAAATTTGTGATTTTCGGCGCCCATGATCAGGCCTATGGAATATAGCATTGGGCGGTGCGTCGCCCCGAGGCTTCTTTA
>JAJRZQ010000033.1 GCA_024275165.1 bacterium
ACGACTCCTGCCCCCATGGCTCATGCCCGCGCCGTGCCCATTTATCAAACCAGCTCTTTTTTGTTCGACAGCCCAGAGCAGGGGGCTGATACCTATATCGGCATGACGAACCCCACTATCGAGGCGTTTGAAAAGCGCATGGCGGAAATGGAAGGCGGGGCCGGGGCTTTGGCTACCGCGAGCGGGCAATCTGCCGAGTTTATGGCGATTGCCAATCTTGCCGGAAGTGGGGATGAAATCGTTTCTACCTCCAGTTTGCAGGGGGGAACCGGTACCCTGCTGAGTCAAACCTTGCCCAGGTTTGGCATTCGGGTTCATTTTGCCGACGGGGCGGACCCCGATTCCATCGCGGGCTTGATCCGCGAAAAAACCAAGGCCGTTTATGTTGAAACCATTGGCAACCCCGGGGGGCATATCGCCGATATTCCCGCGATTGCCGAAATAGCGCACCAACATGGTATCCCTCTGCTGGTCAATTCCACCTTTACAACGCCCATTCTTTGCCGCCCTATTGAGCTGGGCGCGGATATTGTGATTCATTCGGCCACGGAATTTATTGGTGGACACGGTACGAGCATTGGCGGGGTGATTATTGACTCAGGGAAGTTTGACTGGGGGCAAAATGACCGGTTCCCCGGTTTGATGGATCCGGACTCCGCCTATCATGAAATCGTTTATACCGAGGTGGTGGGCAATTTAGCCTATATCACCAAGGCGAGGACGATTTTACTGCGCGATCTTGGCCCAGCGCTCAGCCCCTTGAATTCTTTTTTGTTTCTGCAGGGCTTAGAGACCCTGCATTTAAGGATAGAGCGCCATAACTCCAATGCCTTAGCCCTGGCCCGCTATCTGGAAAAGCATCCCAAGGTGCAATGGGTTCAGTTTGCCGGTCTAGCCAAACATAAGGATCACGAACGGGCCAAAAAACTTTTTGGGGGGAGGTACTTTGGCAGTATTTTTACCTTTGGGCTCAAGGGAGGCTCAGAGGCGGGGGCGGCTCTCGTGCGCCAGGTCAAGCTTGCCGGTCATTTGCCCAATGTGGCGGATGTCAAGACCTTGGTCAGTCACCCCGCAAGCACGACCCATCAACATTTAAGCGAATCGGAACAGTACGCGGCCGGGGTTTTGCCTGAAATGGTGCGGGTCTCGGTGGGGATTGAGCATCCCGACGACATCATCGCCGACCTCGCTCAGGCGCTCGCTGCTTTGGGGTGAGGGGTTGGCGTAAAAGGCTTGCCTTTATGTATATATAGTTCTATATTATATATTATAAATTGGTTTTTTTAACCCTTGGCCGGAAAGGCATTGCCAAAACCGCTTGGATTAGCTAAGTTTATCGTTTCTGTACTCCCTTGAACGATCAAGAAGGACTCGATCATGTCTATGAAATGCGATATCTGCGGCAAAGCCCCTCAGACCGGCAACAATGTAAGCCACGCCCACAACAAAACCCGTAGGCGCTGGCTACCCAATCTGCAATCGGTGCGGGTTAAAAAAGCCAACGGCAACAAAACAAAGCTTACCCTGTGCGCCAACTGCATCAAATCCGGTGCCACGATAGCCTCAGTTTAACCTCAATTCCAAACAAGGGGGAATGTGAAATTCGTCAACAACAACGACTTTCCTGCAGAGCAGTATCAACTTGACGCGTCTGAGGCGATTGCCCAACGGCGTCAGCCTCAACCCCCGATCTTTGTCGATGTCCGTACCACCGAAGAATACAAAGAACAACACCTTGCAGGGGCAAACCTGATCCCTGCGGAATTTTTGGAAGATCATCTGTTCCAACTTCCTCCCTTTGCTCATATTATCCTTTATGGGGAGGCGGCGGATGAAAAAACCATCCAAGCGGTCAAACTATTGCGCGATAATGGCTTTAACGAGGTGAGTTATGTCCCCGGGGGGTTGCCTGCCCTGGTGGCCGCCTTGAAAGCGGATGATCAAGAAATCTTTTTGGCGGACTTGCCAAAAGAGCAATGGAATCAAAAGATTGAAGAGGTTTTGACCCAAAAGGTGCGGCCTGCCTTGGCCAGTGATGGAGGCGGCTTGGAAGTTTTAAAGATTATGGAGGACAAGCTCTATGTGCAATACCAAGGCGCTTGCTCGGGTTGCTCTTCCAGCACGGCAGGGACTCTGCGCTTTATTCAAGGGACTTTAAGAGTGGCGCTCAATCACGACATCGAGGTGATTACCGCCTAAAAGTTGGAGCTGTCCCCCATGCGTTTTACCCGTCCTCAGCTTTGCGTCCTCTCCGCGCCCAGTGGGACCGGCAAAAGCACCCTGCTTGCTGAATTGCTGAAGCTTTTTCAAGGGGGCCTGACCCTTTCTGTTTCCTACACCACCCGCGCCCCACGCCCCGGCGAAATCGAGGGGCAAGATTACTTTTTCATTGATAAAAAAGAGTTCACCCGTCGGATTCATGGGGGGGATTTTTTAGAATGGGCCGAGGTTCACGGCAACTTCTACGGAACCGGCAAAAACCAAATCCAGGCATCCTTAGCCCAGGGGCAAGTGGTTTTATTGGATATTGATGTGCAAGGGGCCCTGCAGTTGATGGATCAAGCCGCCCTGGAGGCTCAATTTATTTTTCTCAGCCCCCCCAGCCTAGCCGAGTTGAAACGGCGCCTGAAAAAAAGAGCAACGGAAACCAAAGCTCAGATTCGCGTTCGCTTAGAAAACGCGAAAGAAGAGATGAAATATCGGCACTTCTACCACTATCAGCTTAAAAACGAACATTTTACCCTGGCCTTGTTGGAGTTTGCCACTCTTTTGTTAAAGCTGGCCGGCCCCAGCCCTTGGCCCAAAGCGTTGCTCGCCTTAAGCTTGGATCAGGCCAACCCCCGCAACGCCTCTTTAAAGTTAGACCAATTGGCTTTAGTCTTACCCCAACTCTTTTGATCCTAGGCTTTTTCATCAAAAGGGGTTAACCTTTTTGATAACTCTACTGCCTATGATCCGCATCGAAAACATCATCAACCTCTTCGAGGAATACACCGAAGGCGAATACAGTTGCAGCCCCTTGCAAAAAGCTTGGGTGTTGGCGGTGAAACATTTTTCTCAGCCTTTTTTAGTGGGGCTAAATCGGCTGGATATGGCCTTGGAGCGGGCGCAAATCCTGGTGGACCTCCATGCCGACCTCCCCAGTTTAGTGGCGGCCTTGTTGTTGGATGTTCCCCGTTTGGAAAAATCCACCTGGGTAGAGTTGGAGCAACAATTAGGGCAGGAAACAACCGAGATTTTAAAACAGGTCACTCTCTTGATGGGTTTGGCCAACGAACCTGGAGCCTTACGGCAAAAAGGGGTTGGGGTGCGCGAGGTGATCTCCGCCGCGATTACCGACCTGCGCCCCCTGCTGGTCAGTTTGGCGGCCCGGCAAATTCAGCTTTCTCATTGGTCGAGTTTTGCCAAGGGGCGGGTGAAACCTCTTGCCAAAGACGCTCTGGAAATCTACGCCCCCTTAGCGGAGCGTTTGGGCCTCAATCAGTTGAAAGCGAACTTGGAAAACCTCGCCTTTACCTACCTCCACCCCAAAGAAGCGAAAGAGATTCAGGGGTTTTTACAAAAAAACGAACGACATTTTCAAGACTTGCTGCAAACCTTTCGGGGGCAGGTAAGCCGACTCTTGCAAGAACACGCTATTGAAGCGCAGGTCAAATGCAGGATCAAGCACGCCTATAGTCTCTATCAAAAGTCAAGGCGCACGAAAATGGGTTATGAGCATATTCACGATCTTTTAGGCGTGCGGGTGATCGTGCAGAGCGTGGACGCGGCTTATCAGGTTTTAGGCCTGATCAACAACGCCTTTCATCCGCTGCAAGACCGCTATAAAAACTACATCTCCTTTCCCAAACCCAACGGGTATCAGTCGATTCACGCCTTTGTTTTTGATCGCTACGGGCAGGGTTTCGATGTGCAAATTCGTACCGCGGAAATGCACCAAATCGCGGAGTACGGGGTCGCCAGCCATTGGTCTTATAAAGTGGGTGGAGGCGGCTTGAGGGAATCGAGCCTGCAATGGTTAAAGGAATTGGCCGCGCGGCTAAACCTCACCGATGATCCAGAAGAAGCTTTGGAAATCTTCAACCGAGAGCTCTATTCGGATCAAATCTATGTTTTTACCCCCAAGGGAAAGATCATCACCCTTCCCCTGGGGGCCACGGTTTTAGACTTTGCTTACGCTATCCACTCCGAGGTGGGAAATCATTGCACCGGCGCTTTGATCAATGGGGTTAACCAGGCTATCAGCAATGTCTTAAAGCAGGGGGATAAGATCGAGGTCTTGACCCGAAACGACCAATGGCCCAAGCCCGATTGGTTGCTCTTGGCCAAAACGGCCAAGGCTCTAACTCACATCAAAACGGGGTTGCGCAAAAAAGAGGGGCAGGAAGCGCGAAAATTAGGAGAGGAGATTTTAATTGGTTTGCTGGCCCATTTAGGTCAATCTTCCAAGGAATTGCACAAAAACGAGGAATTTCAAGATTTTCTAAAACGCTCGAAATTAAAAAGCCTGGAGGAATATCAAATCAAATTGGGTTTTGGGCAGGCGAATCCGCAGGCCCTGCAGCGTTTTTTGCAAAGCGGTAATTTAGGGGGGAAGAGGCGCTTAGGACTGCATTACTTTAAAAAACCAACAGGGGTCAAGGTACTGGGAGTAGAAGACACCTTAGTGCGCTACGCCAATTGCTGCAACCCCGTTAAGGGCGACCCGATTGTGGGGGTTCGCTTAAAGCACAAGGGGGTTTCGATTCACTTAGCCGACTGCAAGAATGCGCACACCGCCAAGATTACCCCGGATAAACAAGTCGAAGTGGAATGGGTCAAGACCAAGTTAGAGAGCCTGCCCGCCTGGATTCACCTAGAGTACCCAGAAAGCATCAAGACCCAGCGGATGTTGTTGAAATTGATTCAAACCAAAAAAATCCCGCTTTTAGAGAGCAATTTGCGCGTGGTTTCGGGGAAAACGCAACAAGATTTGTTGATTCGGGTCAGCAGTCGCGCCCAACTGGCCACCTTGTTGAAAAAAATCAATGGCACCGCGGGCCTCAAGGCGGAACGAAAACTTCTGTTGGAAGATCACCCCACAGTGGAAAACTAAAAAAACGCTATCCAGCCCTGGATTTTTTTGGTTTTTATAGGTTGACCCCAAACTCTTCTTTAATCGTGACTTGGAGTTCTTCATCGTTTTCCATCCCCATGTAACGAATCTCGGTGAGCACCTTGCGCCGAATGACATTTAAGTCATCGCTGTCGGTGCTGTTGGCGATCATGCTGCGCAGGTCCATCCGCCGGAGGTTGCCCATGACTGCTTTGCGGATTCGCTCGCGCAATTTATCCAGGTCTTTTTGTTCGAGGTCTTTAAAGTAGTATTCAATTTCCACCTGATTTTTCCCCAAAAGGCTCATGGTCATCCAGGTGGTGATGCGATTCTCCTCTTTTTTCGGGGTCGGGGGGGTTACATTCGAAGCCCCTAACCCTGTATTGCTTGCGAGCAGGCAAAACAAGAGGGCGAAAAAAAGGGTTCTTGACTTTCTCATGCTTCCTTTTTCGGTTCCAGGTTCACCCTTACTTTATCGGCGTGAATCCAATGAACTTGAGTCCAGCCCTGCATAAAAAACCTGAAAAAAAGATAGAGGTTTTTACAAAAATCCATGCAACGGGCAGAAGGGGAACTCCCTTCTTGTTTTCTTATCGGCAAGAGCGCTCGTTCCTTGAGTCTTTTTTTTTGTTTTTTTATTTTTCTTGGCCCAATCCCTTAGCAACGATTTCATAGAGATTTTTTGAGATTCCAGGCAGCGCGAAGAGGGTTTTTAATTCTTTTTGCATCAATTCTTGGCGAGGCCCCTCGAATTTACGAAAATGGATCAAGGGTTGAACCAAGCGGGCCGCCATTTGCGGGTTTTTTGGGTCGATGCTTTCAATCTGCGTTCGCAGCAAGGCATAGCCCTGTCCTTCGGCTTGATGAAACCCCTTGAAGTTGCGGTTGCTAAACACCCCTAAGAGCGACCTCAGTTTATTGGGGTTCTGGGGGTCGTAAGCAACATGTTTCATCAAGTTTTGGATTTTGTCGGCGTCCATTCCTCGGCTGCCTGCCTGCAGGCTGAACCAGTGATTCATGACCAGAGGCTCTTTTTCCCATTGGCGTTCAAATTCCTTCAAGGCTTGATCGCGCTCTGGGCCGGGGTGGTCGATCAAGGCGGATAAAGCCCCCAGCTGATCGGTCATGTTGCTTGCCTGAAGAAACTGCTCCAGGGCCAGCGCAAGCTCGCCCGCTTCTGCCAGGTAGGCCAAGGCTAAATTTTTCAAGGCTCTTTTGCCGACCTGGGTCGCCTCAAATTGATAGGCCGCGGGGTCTTGCATGCGCGCGTAGCTTTGGGCAAACCAGGGTTTGAGCTGGATGGCCAGTTCGTGTTTGAAGAATTCCCGCACTTGGCAAATGCCTTCGACTAGAATCGGTTGGACCTCTTCTGCGAGCATGCCCGGGCTGGGGACTTGCAAGGCCAAGGCAACCCAGGCCGGATCAGCTTGATCCTCTTCTAAAATCTGTCGCCAAGCTTGCGGCAGCCTTGGGTCGAGGGTCAGCTCTCCTGAGCCGTAAAGCTGTTCCAACAGTTTGCCGGTGATCAGCTTTTGCCCCGCTTCCCAGCGGTTAAAGGGGTCTTGATCTCGGGCAAACAAAAAGGCCAGTTCTTCGTCCGTCGTCTTTTTCCGTAGTTTAACGGGAGCCGAAAAGCCCCGCAGCAGGCTTAAAATGGGTTTTTCACTTATATTTTGAAAGACAAATTCTTGGGTTTCTTCCTCCAGCAGCAGCAGGCGCTCACAGGGGGCGCCTTTTTCCTTTCGCAGGGTAAGGGGCAGGGCGTGGCCCTGGGAGTTGTACAGAGCGGTCAGCAAGGGAATCAACAAGGCCTTGGGGCCTTGTTTTAAGAGCAAACGAAATTCTTTTTTTTCTGGGCTCCATTGCTCTTGGACTTCAACAACGGGGGTCCCCGCTTGCTGATACCAGCCCATGAAGGGAGCGGCCTCCCAGTTGTTGGCCGCTTCCATGGCGGCGATAAAGTCCTCCACCCGTACCGCTTGCCCGTCATGGCGGGCAAAATAGAGGTCCATTCCCCTGCGAAACCCAGCTTGCCCCAAAAGCAGGCGCAGCATGCGAATCAGCTCCCCTCCCTTGTTGTATACCGTCATGGTGTAGAAGTTGTTGATCTAGATAAAGTGATCGGGCCGCACGGGGTGGCGCATCGGCCCTTCGTCTTCGGGGAACTGGTGAGCCCGTAAGAGCTTTACATCCTCAATCCGCGCCAGGGCAGCGGAATTTAGGTCTTGGGTGAAGCTTTGATCCCTAAAAATCGTGAGCCCCTCTTTTAAACTCAACTGAAACCAGTCGCGCAGGGTGACCCGGTTGCCCGTCCAATTGTGAAAATATTCATGAGCGATGATTCCTTGAATATTCTCAAATTCCTTATCCGTTGCCGTGGCCGGGTTGGCGAGGATGCAAGAGCTGTTGAAGATGTTGAGCCCTTTGTTTTCCATAGCGCCCATGTTAAAGTCGTTGACCGCGACGATCATGTAGATATCCAGGTCGTACTCACGGCCATAGATCTCTTCATCCCATTGCATGGCCTGTTTCAGGCTTTTCATGGCGTGCTCGGTGCGGCCTTGGTTGGCCGGTTCGACCCAGATTTCTAAAATGACCTTTTTCCCCTTGAAGGTGGTGAATGCGTCTCGATGACAAACCAAATTCCCTGCCACCAAAGCAAAGAGATAAGCGGGCTTGGCAAAGGGGTCTTGCCAGGTGGCAAAGTGGCGGCCTTCTGCGAGTTCTCCTTTTTCGACGCAGTTGCCGTTGGAGAGCAAAACCGGAATGTCTTGATCGGCTTCGATGCGGGTGGTGATTAGGGTCATCACATCGGGGCGGTCTGGGTAGTAGGTGATGCGGCGAAAGCCCTCGGGCTCGCATTGGGTGCAGTAGTTTCCGCTGGAGCGATACAAGCCCTCTAAAGCGGTGTTGCGCTCTGGGTCAATTTCCACCTGAGTTTCAAGTTCAAAGCCTAAAGGGCAGTTTTTTAGGATCAAGCCCTCGGCATCGACTTCGTAATCGGTCTCTTGGAGTTCTTTCCCCTCACGCTTGAGGGATAACAGCTTCAAGCCACGGCCATAAAGCCGCAGGTTGCGGTTTTTTTGTCCCGGGGTTTGCTCAAGGCGCATTTTTGCCAATACTTGGGTGTGGGCAGGAAAAATGCGTATGGTTAAGTCCAATTGCGCCACCTGAAAGGCGGGCGGCTGGTAGTCCCTTAAAAAAACAGGCGCTCGTTGGTTCATGCCGGACCCAAAAGCTTTTTCATTAATTCGTTGGCGAGTTTGGGGTTGGCCTTGCCGCTTGTTTTTTTCATCACCTGCCCCACGAAGAAACCAAAAAGCTTGTCCTTGCCTCCCTGATAGGCGGCAACTTGAGCTTGGTTTTCCTGGAGAATCTCTAAACAGATTTTTTCCAAGGCACCTTGGTCGCTCTCTTGCCTTAACCCCTTTTCTTCTACAATTTGCCCCGGTTCTTTGCCCGTGGTAAAGGCTTCCTCAAAAACGGTTTTGGCGATTTTACCCGAAATGGTACCGTCTGCGATGAGGGCTAAGAGAGCCGCTAAGTTTGGCGGGCGAATCTTGCACTCTCGAATGGTTTGTTTGTTTTCGTTTAAAAGTCGAGCCAGCTCCACGGTGACCCAGTTTGCCGTTTTTTTGGCATCGGCCCCTAGAGCGATGACTTCTTCATAGTAGGTCGCAATGGCTTGATCAGCGACCAGTACCGCCGCGTCATAGGGGCTTAAGGCATATTGTTGGGTAAAGCGGTCGCGTTTTTGATCGGGCAACTCCGGTAGGGTTTCCCGTGCCTTATTGACCTGCTCGGGGTCGATTAAAACAACGGGTAAATCGGGGCAGGGAAAATAGCGATAGTCTTGACTGTCTTCTTTGACGCGGAGAGAGCGCGAGGTGCGTTGATTTGCGTCCCAGAGTCTGGTTTCCTGCACGATCTTGCCCCCATCGAGTAAGACATCGGTCTGGCGGGCGATTTCGGCGTCAATGGACTGGGCTACATTGCGAAAGGAATTGAGGTTTTTCGATTCGGTGCGGGTGCCGAATTTTTCTTCCCCTACCGGGCGGATGGAAACATTCGCGTCGCAGCGCAGGTTCCCTTTTTCCATATCCCCGTTGCAGATGCCTAGATAGGTCACAAAGCTATGGATTTTTTCCATATAGGCTTTGGCTTCTTCGGAGGTGCGGATATCGGGTTCGGAAACGATTTCCAATAAGGGGGTGCCCGCCCGGTTTAAATCCACATAAGAGGCGTTGGGGTCTTCTCCTTCATGGACGAGCTTGCCCGCGTCTTCTTCCATATGGATGCGGGTGATCCCGATGCGTTTGGTTTTGCCCTTGACCTCGATATCAATCCAACCCTTTTCGCAAATGGGCCGATCAAATTGAGAAATCTGGTAGGCCTTGGGCAGGTCGGGATAAAAGTAGTTTTTTCTGGCGAATTGGCTGTCTAAGATGATTTCGCAGTTGGTGGCCAGACCCAGCATAATGGCGTACTGTACCGCTTTTTCGTTGACATTGGGCAGGGCGCCGGGCAGGCCTAAGCAAACCGGACAGGTATGCTGGTTTGGGGCGGCCCCGAAAGAGGTGGAACAGGAGCAAAACATTTTGGATGCCGTAGAGAGTTGGGCATGCACCTCCAGCCCGATCACAGGTTCATATTTCATGGGTCGTTTGGTTCGTTGGATAGGGTTTCTGGTTGACACCAATGTGCCACCAATAGAGGATGAAAGCAAGCCAGGAGCCCCGAAAATGACCCACGAAACCCTATTTACCGCAACAGAGATTCAACAGCGGATTCAAGGCCTTGCCCAAGAGATCGAAGAAAATCATCGAGGGGAAACCCTAGACTTGGTGATTGTCTTAAAGGGGGCCGCCTTTTTTGGCGCCGATTTGGCCCGAACCATCACCAACCCCTGCCGTTTGCACTTTATCCGGGCAAAAAGCTACCAGGGAGCCAGCTCAGGAGCCCTGACCTTGGAACTCGCTCAAGACATGAACCTGAGCGGTAAACGGGTGATTGTAGTCGAGGACATGGTCGATACGGGCAAGACCTTAAAAAACCTGCTGCCCGCCTTGGCCAAGGAAGAACCCCTAAGCTTAGAACTCTGCGCCCTCTTGCAAAAGCGCGAGGTAGAGGGGGTAAAAGTGGACTATCTGGGGTTTTCCACTCCTGATTTATTTTTGGTCGGTTACGGCTTCGACCACAGCGAGGCCTTTCGTAATCTTCCCCATATTGCCATTTTTAAGCCTTAAGGATCTATGCAGTCTCGACCCGTCTCGTTCAAGCAAGCTTTTTTTGCCTCTCCTGGCCCCAAAAACCTAAAGGAATCGGGGATTTTATATCTCAAAGGCTTGGCCATGGGGGCGGCGGATATCATCCCCGGGGTCTCTGGGGGAACCATCGCCTTGATTTCGGGGATTTATACCTCCTTGTTGGACGCTCTTAAATCCCTGGGAACCCAGACCTTCAAAGATCTGGCCGCCTTTCGCTGGAAAGAGGCCCTAGCGGGGGTGCATCTGCGGTTTTTGTTGGTTTTGCTGTTGGGGATCGGTACGGCTTTGGTTAGCCTAGCCCGCCTGATGCACTGGCTCTTGCAAACCCACCCCGTGCCGACTTGGGCCGCCTTTTTTGGGCTGATTTTAGCCAGTTCCCTTATTTTGGGGCAGCATATCAAGAGTTGGATCGGGCCGGAGGGGGCCATGTTTGGGTTGGGTTTGGTCTTTGGTTTTGTGATGGTGGGTCTGATTCCCATCCGTACGCCAGAAGACCCCTGGTTTATTTTTCTCTGCGGGATGATCGCGATTTGCGCGATGATCTTACCGGGGATCAGCGGGAGCTTTTTGCTGCTCATCTTGGGCAAGTATCAATATATCACCGCTGCCTTGCGCGACCCCTTGAACCCCGAAAGCCTGATGATTATCGGGCTTTTTTTAGCTGGCGCGGTGGTGGGGATTACCGGATTTTCCCGTTTTTTATCCTGGTTGCTGCGCCATTATCACGGGCTCACCCTAGCCTTTCTGACCGGCTTGATTACGGGCAGCTTGCGCAAAATCTGGCCCTGGAAGGAAACCTTGGAAAGCACCGTTATTCGGGGCAAGACGCATATTTTACGAGAAGCGAGCATCTTCCCCCCCCTTGATTCTAGCCTCGCCTGGGCTTTATTGGTCATGCTTCTTGCCTTTGTTTTTACGCTGAGTTTGGAAAAAAAGGTCAACCCCGCTTAAGCCCAATCCCCCAAAAGCCGAGCGTCGCGCTCTGCCTTGCTCGGCAAATGGCCTTGCTCGGCAGAGGTGACCCATCTCAGCAGCCAAGATAAATCCCTCCCTCTTTTTTGGCCCCCTTGCGTCAATATCTTTGTTTTTGCCCGCAGGGCCTCCAGGGTCCATTGGGTTTGTGTGGGGGAGAGGGTTTGTTCCTCCAGCAGGGCGAAGATCGCCCAAACGCGAAAGCGATCCATGGCGGGGTAGCGGCGAGAAAGTTGGTCTGCCCGCCCTCCTTCTTTAAGGGTCAAGGGCTCTTTGATCTGACCAACGGGTTCTTTGGCCGTGATTTTCAACCATAAATGATAATCTTCACAAGCGGGAAGTTCTTCTGCGAAGGGGCCATAGGTCTTCCAAATCTCTTGGCGCAGCAAGACCGCGCTGGGGCTGATCACACAGAGGTCTAAGCTGGGTCGAAACAGCATGGGGCCCGGGGGGCGGTGTTTTTTTAAGGGTCGGATTTGCTTGCCCTTCCATAGCCACTCCTCTTGGGTTTGAGAGACGCGAACCCGCGGGTTTTGTTGGTGAAACTCGACTTGTCGCGCTAATTTATCCGGGGCCCAGTGGTCATCGCTGTCTAAAAAAGCAAGCCAATCCCCTTTCGCCTCTGCCGCCCCACGATTGCGCGCATGGCTGACTCCTCGGTGGGGGAGGGAGAGCCAAGTGACCGCTTTTCCCCAATAGCTTGGCCCCTGGACCTCGCTTTGGTCATTGGAGCCATCATCGGCGATGATCAGTTCAAGGGGGGGAAAGCGTTGTTTCAATACACTTTCCACGGCCCGGCAAAGGAGTTGAAAACGGTTGTAATGGGGAATAATGACACTAATTCGCATTTTTGGCAGTACTTTTGCTAGTAGATCAGGGATTGAAAAGGAGTCCGTCAGTGGATCGGGAAAGGCGATTATTCCAACCCGGTTCTATGGCTGTTTCAGGGGCACAGCCTTTACTTTGATCCTCATTTATGCTTAGCTGATCTAAATCCTATAAACTTTCTATGCGGTTCAACAAACGGTTTCTTCTTTTTCTTTTCACTTTTTATTTCCCCTGGGCTCTCTTTGCGGAGAATTTAAAACTCAGCCAAGCCGAAGTCGAAGCGCTCGCCAAGCAAACGGCGCAAGCAGAAGAGAAGCGCACCCCCGAAGAACTGGTAGCGGATAAAATCGACAGCGAGATTGTGCAAGAGTTGCGCTTGGCCCAGCAAGAAAGCGGGGAATTGATTCCCCTCAAGCGAGCCCGCCCGATCCCCCTGTACTCGAACGCGAAGATTGAGCGCTTCATCGACATGTATGCGGGGCGCAAGCGGGGTGCCTTTACCCAGGCGATTGAGCGCAGCGCGAAATATATGCCCATGATCGAGCGGATTTTTGCCGAGCATGACCTCCCCCCCAATTTGGGTTATTTGGCGGTGGTGGAATCCAACTTCAACCCCAAAGCCCGCTCTTCAGCCAATGCCGTGGGGATGTGGCAGTTCATGCGCTATACGGGCCGCCATTTTGATCTGCATAATTCCTGGTGGCATGACGACCGCTACGACCCGGAAAAATCAACCATCGCCGCTGCCAAATACCTAACCCAACTCTACAATCAATTTGGGGATTGGGAGTTGGCTTTAGCGAGTTACAACGCCGGCGGGGGCAAGGTGCGCTCGACCATCCGCCGGGCCAAACGGCGTCACCGAGATACGGATTATTGGTCTTTGCCCCTACCTAGAGAAACAAGAGGTTATGTTCCCAGTTTTTACGCGGTGAATATTCTGTTTGAAAATTTAGAATCCTATGATTTTATTCCGGTTCCCGCTTGGGAAGAAGAAGAGATCAAAGAGCCCCTCTCGGTGCCTGGCGGAGTGAGCCTTTCTCAAGTGGCAAAGCTTATTCAGGTGGACCCAAAAACCCTAGCGAGCTTAAACCCGCATATTCCCCGTGGCCTGACCCCGGCCAACATGGATCAGTTCGATATCTTCATTCCCCCGGGAACCAAGTATGACCCCGCAAGTCTAAAGGCCTTGGAAAAGAACCGAAAGCGTTTTTGGAAATTTCATCGGGTCAGAAATGGGGATACCCTTTGGGCGATTTCTCGTCGATACGGGGTCCCCCTCAACGAACTTTTAGGGTTTAACAACCTGAGAAAGCGCTCTACCTTACGCATTGGGCAAAAAATTCTTTTGCCGGTGGCCGAAGATTATAACTATGCCGCTCACAAACGCAAAGGCTTTCGCAAGCGGGCAGGCTACCACTATCATCAGGTGAAGCCGGGGGATACGCTGTGGAGCATCAGCCAGAGGTATCGGGTTCCCCTCACCGCGGTAAAGCGGTGGAATCGCCGTTTGGCCCGGAAAAGGCACCTGAAGGTGGGTTCTTTGGTAGCCTTAAAGATCTCAAAAAAAAAACAGCATCCATTATAAAAAAATCCCACTGAAGCGGGATTTTTATTTCAGGGGTAGACCTACCCCTCAGCAGCCGCCTGCTCAGCCAAAGCCGCTTGGGGCGCTTGGGGGTCGAGACGCGGCTCCGCCATTACTGCTGCCGCTGAGGGCAAAACTCGAAATCAAGCGTTTGCTTGCCTGCTGGCAGTTTGGGCAGGGGGTGGGGTCGTCTTTTTGAGAAATTTTCTTTAAGAGGCTGAAGGTTTCCCCGCAGGCGGGGCATTCATACTCGTATAAAGGCATGAGCGTAGGTCGGTTCAGGTTAGGGTTCAAAAAGAAGGTTCACTTTGATGTGAGCTTCTTTG
This sequence comes from bacterium, assembly GCA_024275165.1. Lineage (GTDB taxonomy): Bacteria > SAR324 > SAR324 > XYD2-FULL-50-16 > XYD2-FULL-50-16 > JAJRZQ01. The sequence continues at coordinate 14,077 of JAJRZQ010000033.1, forward strand.
GCATCTTGTTTTAAGATGACCTCGTTGTTCGAACCAATGGAAAAACCAAATTGCAATTCCACCCGTTTGGGTTTTTGCTCTAAGGTGGTTAAGGGTTTTAAGACCTTATCCACTAAGGGGCGGATCACCGCTACCGCTTCTCCGAATTCACGGGCACGGTTATATAGACCGGGCGCGTCTTCTTTGACTCGATCCGCTTTTCCCGCCTCTTCTTTCCATTCGACAAAGAGACTTTGGTTTTCGTCGAGGTGAAATTCCAGATAATTTTTAACCATTGTTTGAATATTCTTATATTAGTATAATATATCAAGCTTGCCAAGACAAAAGTCGCTAGCGTAGCATTACACTCTTTGTTAGCCTATGTCAGACACTAAAGCGAAGCAACCGAGACTTTATTCAATGGCCTTATGATGACAATTGCTCAAGGCAGTCTTTCTTTTCACTCCGGCAAAAAACTTGCTTTAGCTCGCAAGTTGAAGGGGTTTACCCAAGAGGAACTGGCCGGAACCTTGGGCTTTCCCGCGGTTTCGATTAAAACCCTGCGCCGTTGGGAGCAAAAAGGAATTAACCCCGTGCGTTTAAAAGAAGTAGCTGAATTTTTTCAGCTGCCCTTGTGGCCCTTTTTTGATGAACACCTCGACCCGGAGAGTTTCAGCACGCTGATTCTGCACCCGCAAAATTTTAGCCCCGCTTTGAGAGGGAGCCTTATATCCTCTGTAGGAGGGGAGTATTGTCGCGAAAAAATACCCGATCCTGAAGAAAGCAACTTTCGCGGCAAGGTCGAATTGCTCCGCTATGCTAAAATTGAGGATTTGTTGATCGAGCTCAAGGGCTTTCCCATTTTATTTCAAGATACAAAAGGGTGGCATTTGTTGCTCTACGCCGTTAAATTTGAGCGGGCCGATTTGGTGTTTCAGTTGGGGGCCAGGGCGGGCGACCTCGTCAACCTTGCCGACAGCGATGGATTTACCCCCTTGATGTGCGCCGCCTATCAAGGGAACCTGGATAGTCTGACCACATTGCTCGATTTAGGCGCCCAGGCTGATTCTGTCGATGCTTC
>JAJRZQ010000034.1 GCA_024275165.1 bacterium
CCCTGCGGGTGCGTGGATTGAAACTTTTGGCTGATACATGAATTTCACCCCCGCTAAGGTCGCACCCCCTGCGGGTGCGTGGATTGAAACGCCATCTTTAATTTGATGCTTATCCAGATTTAAAAGTCGCACCCCCTGCGGGTGCGTGGATTGAAACCGATTGAGGCGTCTTTATAATTGCCCTCTGAAATGTCGCACCCCCTGCGGGTGCGTGGATTGAAACGACCGGCTTGATAGTGGGTTAACATATAAACTCAAGTCGCACCCCCTGCGGGTGCGTGGATTGAAACAATATCTTTGGGTGTCAGATCTGTCACTGTGTGCATCAATCCGGGATTGCAAAGATGCAAAAAACTGCATAAACTTAAAACAAGCTTAGAAAAAGGCAACTTGGACCTTGCAGACCCCTTGAAATACTACAGGAACCTTAAAAACGAAACCATGTCGTTACAAAATCACTGGCAAAAAATCTACCTGCATCAATCCCCAGATCATTTAGGTTGGTTTCAGTCCCAGCCTTTGCAAGTCTTAAACTTAATTCAAGAATACCTGCCCGAGCGGCAAGCCCCCATCATTGATGTCGGTTCCGGAGTGAGCGGGTTGGCGGGTGATCTGTTGGCCAAAGGATACCAAGACCTCACCTTATTGGATCTTTCCCAAGCGGCGCTTGATCAGGTGAAAAATCGCTTGGGCCCTGCCGCAAAGCAGGTGCGTTACATCCAAGCCGACATTTTATCTCATCAACCCTCAAAAAAATATCAACTTTGGCATGATCGGGCTTGTTTTCACTTCCTTCAAACTCCTCTAGAGCGTGTCGCTTACCTCAAAACGCTTTTGCAAGCGCTTGCCTTGGGCGGTTTGGTTTTATTTTCCACCTTCAGCCCCCAGGGGCCGAAAAAATGCAGCGGGCTCCCGGTGCGTCGTTGGGGAGAAGAGGAATTAAGCAACGAGTTGGGGAGCAATTTCCTGCTGGTCACCTCGCAAAAGGAAGACCACCAAACCCCTTCGGGTTCGTTCCAAGCTTACGGCATTTACCTCTTTCGGCGTATCAAATGAGTTCTCCCTTGCGCTTTTTGTTTCTCATGGACCCTTACGAGGCCTTAAACCTGGAAACGGAAACAAGCTTGCTCCTGATGAAGGAGCTGATTGAGCAGGGCCAAGAGGTCTTTTGGGTTGAAGAAGAGGATTTTACGCTAAGGCAAAACCAACTCGAAGCGACAACCCGCGCGGTTATATCTACTGCTCCTCTTACCTTGGATATCCCGACCCACTCCCCTTTGGCGGATTTTTCGGCGATCTTGATTCGCAAAGACCCCCCCTTTGATCTCGGTTATTATCACTTAACCCTGCTTTTAGAACACTTGCCCAAAAATCTGGTGCAGATCAATCCGGCTAAATCGCTACGCAACTTCAACGAGAAGCTTTTTGGTTTAAAATGGCCGCATTTTGTTCCCCCTACGATCACCACGGCCAACCCTAAAAGCATGCTCGCCTTTTTGCAAGAACAGGGTGAGATCGTTCTCAAACCCCTTGAAGATTGCTCGGGGCGGGGGATTTCTCGCTTAAAGGTAGAGGATTCAGGCGCGATAGGGCAGATTTACGCCTTGATGCGGCCTACCCCGGAAAGCCCGATTCGCTATGTGACCGCGCAGCGGTTTTTGCCTCAGGTGGCAGAGGGGGATAAACGGGTTTATCTGCTTTGGGGAAAGCCGGTTGGCATGGTGAACCGGATTCCTGCGGAGGATGGTTTTTTAGGAAACATCCACCAAGGGGCCCGCTGTGTGAAAACGAGCCTAACCTTGAGGGAAGAAGAAATCCTTGCCGAATTGGCTCCGGTTTTGCGCCAAGAAGGGTTGGCCTTAGTAGGGCTCGACTTGATTGGGGAGCAAATTACCGAAATCAACCTCACCAGCCCCTCGGCCTTGAGGCAGATCAATGAGGTCATGCAGACTCAGTTAGAGGTTGAAATGGTTCAGAGCTTGATCCGATTTGTTCAAGCTGAGGCCAAAGCAGCGGGAACCGCGGCTTAAAATTCCTGGTATTTTATCCCTGATTGCGTTAGTTTAGAGGAAACAAACGCAATCAGCAAACGCAATGTCCCTGCGCTTTCGCCTTATTTTTTTTTTTCTGATCCTGTTTTTTCTTTGCGGCACTCTCCCTTTACAGGCCTCTCATCAATCCCAGCCGGGCTGGTTTGATTTAAAGGACTACGATTTCAGCAGCCGACCTGCCATGCTCAGGGGTTTGTGGGAGTTTTATTGGGCGGACTTTGTTCCCCCCAATGCCTTGAAAGGAAAGGGCCACCCCTCTTTTTGGGGCTTTGCCCCTGTACCGGGGAATTGGGCCCGCCTCAGCGGAGGCTCTCATCCCGTGCAGGGAACCGGATTCGCCACCTATCGGGCGCGGTTGCGGTTGCCGAAAAAGCGACAAGACTATACCTTGCGATTCAGCATGGTATCGAGTAGTTTTCGCCTTTTTGTGGATGGGAAGCTTTTATTTCAAAACGGTTATCCTGCCCAAAGCTCGGGCGAAACCGTCGCCGCCTTTCGCACCCGTTATATCCAGTTCAGTCATGCCGGTGGCGCAGCGGAAATCCTCGTGCAGGTCGCCAACTTTGACCATTATAAGGGAGGCATTCGTGTGGCCCCCCAACTAGGCCTGGCCCAAGACATGGCCTTTCGTCGTTATAAAGCCTTAGGCTTTGATTTTTTGCTCATCGGCAGTATCGGGTTCATGGCACTCTATCATTTGATTATCTATCTCTTGCGCCGGGAAGAGCCCTCAACCCTGTACTTTTCTCTCTTTTGCTTCGCTTTGGGGGTTCGGGCGCTGTTTATGAACGAGCAACCGATTTATTTGGCTTTTCCGCATTTGGATAGTCTGGTTTCGACCCGCATCGAATTGATCGGCGGCTTTATTGCCGCGCCCGCGGTGCTGAATTACTTTCGCTACGGCTTTTGCCCCCACGCGGCTCGTTGGTGGTATCGCTTTTATGAAATTTCCTCGGCAATCTATATTCTGGCGGTTTTGGTTCTGCCGTTGCAATACTCTACCTTTGGGGTTCTTTTATATCAAATCGGCATTGTTTTAGGGTTACCCTATCTCTTTTTGCTCTGGGTTCGGATTTGGCGCGAGGGAAACCGCGACATCTTGATTTTTGCCTTGGGCAATTTGGTTTTTATCCTCTGCTTCATCAATGATTTTTTATATTACAACGAGTTGATCGCTACGACCGACTTAATCCCTACGGGTTTGTTTGTTTTTTTATTCAGTCAGACCTTTGTGCTGGCCCTGCATAATGCCAAAGCCTACCGTAGTTTGGAGCAGGTTAGCGAGACGGTGCAAAAGCAGGCCTTGCAAACTCAAATCCTGCACCAAGCTTTAGAGAGCCGTTTTGAGGCGCAAACCAAAGACTTACAAGCGAGCGAAGAGAGATACCGGCATTTGGTCGAACTCGCTCCTTTGCCTATTGCCTTACTGGTTGAAGGCTACATCGTCTTTGCCAACCACGCGACCTTGCAACTTTTACAACTCACTTCCCGCGATTTACCCAGGGGAATCCGGTTGAGCGAGTTTGCGAGCGGAGAATCTCAAGATTTACTCCAAGATGAATTGAGCAACTGCCTAAAAACCCAAAAACCATTGCTCGCTTTAGAGGCGCAATTTAGCATCGGAAAGCACAAGCTTCCTATCGAACTTTCCGCCGCGGCGGTGACCTTAGCGGGGAAGCCAGCGCTTTTATTGCTTTTACGCAATATCCAAGAACAAAAAAACTACGAAGAAAGCCTGCAAAAAGCGAAATCCCTCGCAGAAGAGGCGGTTAACACCAAATCCGAGTTTTTAGCCACCATGAGCCACGAATTGAGAACCCCCTTAAACGGGGTTATCAGCATGGCCTTTTACCTACAAGAGACCCCTTTAAATGTGGACCAACAAGAGGGATTGCAGATTTTAACCCACTCGGCAGAAACCTTGTTGAGTTTGATCAATGATCTTTTGGATTTTTCCCGTTTAGAAGCAGGTAAAGATCACCTTGAAAGCGAGCCCACCGCCTTGACGACTTTTGTTACCGACTGCGTCAATGGATTCGATCTCAAAGCCAAGGCCAAGGGAATCGCTCTCCAATTGTCGATTGACCCGGCTTGCCCTCAGGTTATTTTAATCGACAAAAATAAATTACGGCAAATTTTATTGAATTTCATCGGCAATGCCGTCAAATTTACCCCTCAGGGACAGGTTGAGATTCGAGTGGAATTGGCCCCCGCAATTTGGGCCAACCCGAGCTTGAGTTTTGAGGTGATCGACACCGGGGTAGGGATTGCCGAGGCGGATCAAACCCGGATTTTCGAGCCCTTTGAACAGGTCGATAGTTCCAGCCGGAGAGAATACGGGGGGACCGGGCTCGGCCTGGCAATTTGCAAGCGCTTGATCAACGCTTTAGGAGGAGAGTTCACCTTGATCAGCGCTTTAGGCAAGGGCAGCCGCTTTGCTTTTACCGTTCCCTACGAAGAAGTGGAGGAGCAAGAAGAACAATCCAAACCTCAAAAAAAAATAATTCCAGACTTTTCTCATTTAAATATTTTAATTGTCGAAGATGACCTAGCCAATCAGGCGATTTTAAAAAAGCTCTTGAGCGCGACCAAGGCAAAATTTGCCTGTTCCAGCCATGGAGCACAAGCTTTAGCTTGTCTGCAAAAAAATAAATTTGATTTGATTTTAATGGATTTAGCCATGCCCGTCATGGATGGAATCACCACTACCCGCATGATTCGGCAAGGTAAGGAAGGGGTTTTGCAACCGAACCTGCCTATTTTAGCCGTTACCGCCCATGTATTGCCGTCGGCGCGCGAGGAATGCCTCGCAGCAGGAATGAGCGGTTTTTTGAGCAAGCCGGTTACGGGGCTAGCCCTTTACCAAGCGATCAGCAAACTGTTTTCAATAAGTTAAGAAACCGTAAAAAGCCCAAAGGTTTTTTAACTTTCCTCATTCTATTCTAACAATTTTATTTCATATTTAGGTTAGATCGGTTTTCAGGAGGCAACATGAAATCAGAGGAACCTTACCAAGATCAAAGCTTGTTTGCGCCCTTGAAAAAGCGGCTGAAAAAACATTTGCGCCACACCCGAGTACTGGAAAAAGACCTCCGGCAGGCAAAAAAAATCCAGATTGAGCAGCAGCAATTGCTGATTCAGCAATCTAAAATGGCGGCCATGGGCGAAATGCTTGCCCTGATCGCTCACCAATGGCGGCAGCCCCTCAGCACCATCCACAGCATTACGGCGAATTTGAAAATTCGAGCCGAACTCAACTGCCTGACCCGAGAAGAGTTAGAAAAAACCTTAACCGAGATTGAACAGCAAAGCTTTTACTTAAACGAGACCATTACGGATTTTCGCAATTTTTTAAGCCCGACGAAATCGAAAAAAATTATCAGCCTGCAAGAAATCGTCAAGAATAGCTTAAAATTAATCGGTAAATCCTTAGAACAAAGTCAGGTGGAAGTGATTTTAAAGCTAGAGAGTTCCTTGCCCCAACTCTCCAGCCATGCCAATGAATTGATTCAGGTTTTACTCAACCTTTTAAAAAACGCGCAAGACGCTTTGCTGGCCAAGCCCGGAGGGAATAAAAAAATCTGGATTGAAAGCGGCGAGGACGAAACTCACCAGTGGCTCAAGGTGAGGGATAACGCGGGCGGAATCCCCTTAGATATTATAGAGTTGATTTTTACTCCCTATTTTACGACCAAGGACGCGCAAATCGGTACCGGGTTAGGGTTGCATATGTCTCGCATTATCGTAACCGAGCATTGTCAGGGTCAACTCGATGTGGTCAATGACCCGGTCGGGGCCTGTTTTACCTTGCGCTTGCCCCAAAAGGCCGAGTATCGAGAAGCTCGGCAAGCTTAGCTTGCCTCCAAGGCCAAATCCGGCTCGACCGGGCAGGCCTCATGCCTACCCTGCCGTTTGTTCCAGTCTTTTGCCGTCGGTAAATTACAGAGGCGGGGATTAAAATTTCGCTCCGATCTGCACATAACCCCAGGTGCTGGAACGGGTCGTATCCCCCGTGCTGCCGTAGTTGACCTCTCCTTTGCCCGTATAGGCGGAATAACCCAATTGCAGGGCCACGGTTTTTGTGGGAATTTTTAAGGTCAAATCCGCCTCGCTGCCCATGCTTTGGTTGGGGTCGTAACTCCCGCTGGCCGTAGCAAAGTTGTGATAATTCAGGGCCAATTTCGCCCCGGCAATAGGGGCGCTAAGCTTGACATAACTATCGTTGATCCCTGTTGAAGGGGTGAACAAAAATTTGTCCATAAAGCCGAAATAGGCGTGATTGGTGGCATAGAGGGCATTGAAGGTATTCGACTCCCCTCCCCCCTTGACCTTGTCGCCCGAATATTGATCCTGCCCCAAGCTAAAACCCAGCCCACTGAGTTTAGCCTTGAGCTCCAAGGAGTAAAAATTGGCCTTGTGTTTTTTTGCGGCGGTGACTTGACCGGTCTGGTTGCCCCCTTGGAAGATGAGGCCAAAGGCGCCAAATTGCTGCTTGATGTAAGCCCCGATGGTTTGCAAATGGTCAAAGGATACGGTTCCGCCCGGCTTCAGCCGCAGGGGTTTTTGCACTTGGTATAAAAAGGGATTGATCACCCCCTGAGCGATCTTAAAGGAGGTATGCAAGGCGTAAAAGGCCCCGTCATTGGTATCCGCGGTGGAATCCGAGGTGACATTGACCATGGTGGGGTGGGTGTCGTTGGCAATGACCTGAGCGGCCACCACATCGGCGTTGAAATTTTCTCGTTGATAGGTCCAGCGAAAGGCGTCAAAAGTTTGAGGGTTTTGAATCCAGCCGATGTTCCCTACCAGGCGGGCATCATCGAAAATAATTTCTTGCCGCCCGATCTGCGCGTGGCCCTTGGGGGCCAAGAAATCGTCGATCTTCACATAGGCTTGGTGCATATCCAACCCGTTGGCCGAGGCATCGGTTCCCGTGTCGGTTACAGAGGGTGGGGGGAAAGCGTGATCCTCACCGCCCCAGGTGCGGCTGTCTTGAATCTGCAAAAACAGAGACAGGCCTTCCTTGGAGGAGCCTTCAACCTGGAGGCGAGACATCTGGGTGATCCAACTGCCCTTTTGATCTTTACCGACACCCAAGACCCCATCGGATGCCTGTTCCGCGCGGAGGCGGATGCTGCCGCCCCATTTGAGTTCCGCGGCCCAAAGGGAGGGGGCGGCTAAACTGACCGTGAGCGTTGTGAGGATCAATGCTTTTATCGTTTTCATGTGCCTCTTGGGGATAAGGGGGAGAAGAGAGTTTAAAAGTATCATGGCCTCTTGAGTTCGACAATAGTCTTTCCTGATCCTCCAAAAGGGATGGCGCAGGCGGCTGCTTAAAACATTTTGGCCAACTTGGCTAAGAGTTCCTCCTTGCTGAGGGCCTGGGCGGCCTCTAAGGGGGGCGGTTTTTTTGTCCTTACCGGGGGAGGGCGGTCTTCCCTTTCGAGGGATAGATTTTGCACAAAGCGACTGGGTTGATTAAATTGCGTGATCCCTCCTGCAAAACCATAATGACAAAAGGATAAAAAAAGCTGATTTTTTGCCCTTGTCAAGGCGACATAAAAAAGTCGTTCCTCTTCCTCAATGGCTTCCGGACTCTTTAGGCTGTAGGCCGTGGGGAAAATCCCCTCCATCATTCCAATCAAAAAGACCGCCCCCCACTCTAAACCCTTGGCAGAATGAATGGTGGAAAGAACAATGGCCCCCTCTGCTGCTTGAGTCACCCCCTGCACCGCGACCACTCCCCGCTCTGGCGGTTCTAAGGCAAAATCCAGCAAAAGTTGGTGGAGGTCATGATAGCGGCCCGCGATCTGGCTTAAGGTCTCTAAATCTTTTTTTCGTTGCGTCCAGTTGTCATAGCGTTGTTCCAAATAGGGCTGATAGGCGCGCAGCAAGGTGGAGTAGCAGCTTGCCAAGTCGTGAACCTGCCCCCTTGCCTGCCCTAGAGCGGCGGATAATAAAAGCAGTTCCCCTTTGTAGATTCGTTTTTCCGGCAGGGAAAGAAAAAATTCATGGACCTCTAGGAGGTCCGCCTGGGCCTGAATCGTCTCGATCAATCGGCTCGCCGTCTTGGGCCCTACCCCGGTCAAAAGCATCAACACTCGGTTCCAAGCCAGTTCATCCTTGGGGTTGTAAAGAAGCTTAAAATAGCTGAGCAGGTCTTTGACATGAGCCATGTCGCTAAATTTCTTCCCTCCATGCACCTCAAAGGGGAGCTTTCGTTTCGCCAGCTCGGTTTGCGTTTGAAAAGAGAGGTGACTGGAACGAAACAAAACCGCCATTTCCCTTAAGGGCACCCCCTGGTGGTACAGCTCTTGGATTTTCTCCGCGATCCAGGCCGCCTCCTCAGCGGGCTCTTTGAACACCCGTAAGCTAGGGGCCTGGCCTCGGCGTCGCTCCGCGGAGACTAAGCGTTTCGAGTATTTTTGTTGCATCCCCTCTAAAACCTGATTGCCTAAATCGAGAATATCTTGGGTACTGCGATAATTGGTTTCCAATTTGATCACCTTGCAACCGGGAAACAGGGAGGGAAAACTCAAGATGTTGGCATGCTGCGCCCCTCGAAAGCCGTAGATGGATTGGGCGTCGTCCCCCACGGCCATCACATTGCCGTGGGATTGAGCCAACAGGGCAACGATCTCGCCTTGTACTTGATTGGTGTCTTGGTATTCGTCCACCATGATATATTGAAACTGGGCCTGGACTTCTGCCCGGATCTCTTTGATTTCCAAGGCGAGTTTGGAATAGAGCAGGAGGTCGTCATAATCGAAATAACCCATCTCCAGCTTGTAACGGGCATATTGCAGGCGTAGGTTTTCCAACTCCTTGGCGCAAGCTTGAAAGTTGGGGTAATCTTGTTCTAAAATTTCCGCGATGGGCTTTTGCTTGTTGGTCGCGGCACTGAGAATTTTTTGTAAGGAAGACTTTTGCGGGAAGCGGAGAGGGAGTTGGTAGTATCCTAACGCCGTGGCGACTCGGCGCATCGCCTCTGGAGCGTCCGCGGAATCTAAAATGGTGAAGTTTTCTTTGATCCCGATTCTGCCGGCATAACGGCGGAGCAGGCGGACCCCGAAGCTGTGGAAGGTTCCCCCTTCTACAAGTCCGCATTTTGGATCCTGCTTGGCGGCGCGGGCGAGCATCTCTCTTGAGGCGCGTCTGGTAAAGGTCAGCAGCAAAATGGAGGTAGGCTCAACTTGGTTTAAAATCAAGTTTAAGACCCGGTATTCGATCACCCGCGTTTTGCCGGAGCCTGCTCCGGCAATGACCAAAAGAGGCCCCTGACGATGCTCTACCGCCTCGACTTGAGCGGAGTTTAAAAATTGGGCTAGTTCCATGAAATTAGGTTTGGGGTTCTTTTTAGCTTGGCAGGCTTGGTCTTTTTGGGCAAGTTGAATCGAACATAAGTTCGCTTTTTTTGGATGGGGTCAGGTCGCTCAAACCGGGAGTTCTTCCCAAGCGGTTTGATACGCCCTCAGGCTCTCTGGATTAAAACAAACCATATCCACTCGATGAAAGGCGTCCAGCGCTTGATAAATCTCCCTTAAGGCCAGGGGCGCCGCCAAGGCCGACGGATAACCATAAATTCCCGTGCTGATACTGGGAAAAGCGAGTTCTTCAATCCCCTGTTTTTTGGCCAAGGCCAAGCAAGAGCGATAGGCCTTGGCCAAAAGCTCAGGCTCGCCTTGTCCCCCCCCTCGCCAAATCGGCCCTACCGTATGGATAATAAACGAGGCGGGGAGCAAGTAACCTCGGGTCAAACGGGCCTCCCCCCTAGGGCAGCCCCCAAGCTGTTTGCACGCTTCTAAAAGTTTCGGCCCCGCGGCGCGGTGAATCGCCCCGTCCACACCCCCGCCGCCTAAAAGGCGCTCATTTGCGGCGTTGACAATCGCGGTAATTTTTAGCTTGGTTATATCCTCTTGCAATAAATGGATTTTTTGTTTTTTCATTCTACCTCGACCCGCTTGTGGGGGAAGGGGAAAGCAAATAAGCGATGGAGGTGAACGGCCCTCTGTACCGCAAAGCCCCCAGGCGGGGCGTTATTTCGGTTGGGGGAGGCTCACCGTAAAGATGGTACCCATCCCCAAGGTCGATTCCACTGATATTTCCCCCTGCATGCGTTCCACTTGGTTTTTGGTGATGTGCAACCCCAACCCGGTGGATTTTTCACCTGCCGTTCCCTCTTGGCCCGCGCTGGTGAATTTGTCAAAGAGCTTGTCCAGATTCTTTGGGGGGATGCCGATGCCGGTATCCCGCACCTTTGCGATCACTACTCCCTTCTCCTGATTGAGGCTGAGTATTACTTGCCCCCCAGAGGGGGTGAATTTAATCGCGTTGGACAAGAGATTATTCAACACTTGGGTCAAGGCGTTGACATTCCCCCAGACCCAAGGCACCCCCGACACTTCGTTGATTAAAGTCAGTTGAATCTTTTTTGGAATCGCCATGTGTTTTAGGTTGCCTATCGCGGTTTCAGAGAGCTTGTATAAATCCACCTCGGTTAAAAAAATCTCTTCTCGCTCCGCCTGCAGGCGAGATAAATCTAAAAGGTCATTGATCAAAGCGAGGAGAAAGCGCCCGGAATTTTGAATGTAGCTAATATATTCTCGGGCATCTGGGCTTAGATCCTCTTCCATTTCTAAGAGTTGGGCAAAGCCTAAGATGCCGTTTAGGGGACTGCGCAAGTCATGACTGGCGATGGATAAAAAGTCGTCCTTGATCCGATTGGCCTCGTTGAGTTGCTGTACTTTGCTGAAGAGTTCCTCTTTTAGCTTTTTTTCTCGTAAATGTACATTCATGCGGGCAAACAATTCTTCGGTCACTAAGGGTTTCAGCAGATAGTCGGTCGCCCCGGCCTGAAAGATATCCAAAAGGCTTTCTTTATTCGCCGCGCTGGTGAGAAACAAGATGGGAATTTCCATCATGCCCAGTTCTTTGCGAATCTTGCGGCAAAGCTCAACCCCGTCCATTTCCGGCATAACGAGATCAGTCAATATGATATCGACCTCTTGCGTTTTTAAGATGGTTAATGCCTTTTTTCCCTGAGAGGCCGTAAAAACGGTAATCCCTTCATGGGTTAAAACCCGTTCCAATAAAGAGCGCACCATGGCGCTGTCATCCACCACTAAAGCGGTCACCTCAAAAAAATGGTTGCGCTTGGATAGGATTCTGGAAACAGCGGCTTGAATTTCACCCTGCACCGGGGGTTTGGTCAGGTATTCGTCGGCACCCACCTCAAACCCGTGGGTGCGCATTTCTAAATTGGCATTAGCGGTAAGAAAAATAACGGGAATTTGTGAAAACTCCTGGCCCACGGGGAACTCTCCCTCTTGGCCGAAGCGGAGCAGGCGACAGAAGTCAAAACCGTTCATTCCCGGCATTTCGACATCTAAGGTAATGACATCGGGCTTGATTTGAGGGATTTTCGTGATCGCCTCTTGGGCGTTGGAAACATCAAAAACCTCGAATCCATCTTGTTCCATCTCCCGCCGCACCAATTTGCGGACGGTTAAGCTATCGTCAACTATAAGAATTCGCGTCATGATGATTCAGGGTAAATATGCATTAATTAGACATCTTTTGAGGGTGTTAGAGATTCCTAATGATTGACCCTAGCATAGCCGCCCTTTTTTTTCTATCGGGTAAAAAACAATTCAGTGACTTTTTTATGACCCTTTGAAGCCGGCAGGAAGTCGGTTTTGGGTAAAAAGGAGCCCGCTGTTAGGGCGGCGCAGGGGTCGCGAATTGGCCGGTATGGACTTAGTTAGAGGTTGTTTGCGCCTAGCTCGCGGGTATTTTTATTTTCAGTTTTTTGACCTTATCTAATTGCAAGAAATCTTGGATGCGAGATGTGATTGCCCCCAAAATTCAGTTCTGCTATAGTAAATACACCCTAAGTTTGTTTTATTTTTTCGTAGATATGAATAAGCATTTACCCTGGTATTGGGAAAAATATTTACTCTTGTGGATTCAAATCGGTGCCGTACTATTTAGTATAGAAATCTTAGTCATGCTGATTCTTCCTTTAGTCGGGAAGTTTAACAGCACTGTTTTAGAGGCCTTGACCGATGCAGGACTTTTAAGTTTTCTGGCGACCCCGATTTGTTTCTTGTTGCTCCGCCAGGCCGTAAAAACCCAAAATCCAAGTTATGCCCTCCCTGAGCTTCATCTCAAGGCAAAAATGCTGCGCTTGTTTTTGGGGCCTTATGTTTTATGCGCCTTGCTGATCTCTGCGTTTATTATTGGGTTTTATTATAACGAACGCTCTGATTTTAAAAATCGATTGCAAGAAAAAGGCCTTCAGACCTTGAAAGTTCCCATTCATCGGCTGGAAAAAGAGATGCAAGAGGCACAACAAGAACTGCTTTATCTCGCCGGTAACCTTGGGGAGAATGAAGGGATTCCCCAACCCCATCTCCGCCATATGCTCCATGACTTTATTCGCATGCACCCTCGCTACGCTCAGGCGATTTGGCTTGCCCCCGATGGAAGCTTCTTGCTGCAAGGGGGAGAACAGGTCTTGCTGCCCATCCAAGGGGGGCTTTTTCTCAACTTTTCCAAGGAGCGACAATTCGGGTTTCTTCCCCTTTGGGTTGTCCAACAAGGGCATGGCCAAGCCTTTTTGCCCTTAATGGCGCCAATCAACAATCAAGCTGGGCGCAATCAGGGTTATTTTTTGCTTTTTTATCGTCTGCAACCTTTGCTGAATGACCTTGCCTTTTCTTTTCCCAGTAAGGACTACCTGCTTTACCTCATCAACACAAACAATCGCTGGGTCATTGATGTCATTAATGATAAGCTTTATCAAAAAGCAGAAAGCGACGCCTTTATAGCTCACTTTGGTATTCCCCTAACACAACTTGTTGCTCAAGAAAGTCAGCCGACTCAAGATGGATACCTCTTTGGGCACAATTATGTTTTACCTTCCATAGAGGACTCGCAAACCAATCCAAACACCCCTATCTGGACTTTGGTTTTAGAACAAAAACCCTCGGTGCTCCAATACGCTATCTCGAATTTACGCTTGCGTAGCCTCGCCCTTTTTTTAGGGCTCATCGCTCTGGAAACGGTTTTATTTTCCGCCGCCATTATCGCTTGGGTTCGTCGTGAACAAACACATCACCAATTGGTGCTGGCTAAGGATGAAGCCAAGAAAGCCTTTGAGGTGAAATCTCGTTTTTTGGCCAATATGAGCCATGAGATCCGCACCCCTTTAAATTCGATTTTAGGGTTTTCTGAAATTTTACAACAGCGCCTGCATGACGAGGAAAACAGAGAATTTCTCAACTCCATATTAATTTCGGGTAATGTTTTGCTCACTCTAATCAATGATATTTTAGATCTTTCCAAAATTGAGGCGGATCGGCTTTCTTTAGAGTTGCGGCCTCTGGATTTAAGCCAGTTGTTTTTTGAGATTCAGCAGGTCTTTATCCATAAAATACACAGCAAAGGATTGAGTTTTAAAGTGCGTTTACAAGAGGGGTTGCCCAATTTTTACTTAGATGAGGTTCGTTTGCGGCAAATTCTCCTTAATCTGGTGGGAAACGCGATCAAGTTTACAGAACGGGGAGAAATTATTCTCGAGGCAAAAGGAACCAAACAAACCCAAGAGGGCACCTGGTCTTTGCAAATTAAAGTGATTGATTCAGGGATGGGGATACCCTTAGGTCAACAAGAACACATTTTTGAAGCCTTTGCCCAACAAAGTGGACAAAGTTACAGCAAGTATGGGGGGACTGGCTTAGGCCTAGCGATTTGCAAAAAGTTAATCATGGTCATGGAAGGTGATTTAAACCTAGAAAGTAAGCTGGGAGAAGGCAGTTGTTTTTTGCTTACCCTGCCGCAAGTCCAAGCGAGCGATACTCCGCTCCCGATGACTCCAGAAGATGAAGAATTATACAGTTGGCGTTTTCAGCCCGCTTCGATTTTACTGGCAGATGACTTAGAAATTCATCGTAAACTTTTATCGAGTATGCTGGCCGATCAACCCTTTCGTATTCTGGAAGCAAAAAATGAAGAAGAATTATTGCGCTTGGCCCATAGGGAAAAGCCAGATTTGATCCTTTTAGATATGACCTTGTCCCAAGTCGTAAGCCCGGACCTAGCCGAGGCCTTGCACTGCGACCCCCATACCACCCAAATCCCTTTAATCTCGCTTTCTGCGAGTATTTTGCCTGAAGAAATTTCCTTCCAAAAACAGCATTTTGACCATATTTTACTCAAACCCTTTTCTAAAAAAGAACTTTTTTTAGCCCTCCGGCGCCTGTTGCCGATTCAAGAACAAAAAATCGTTCGAGTTCTCCCCCCTGCCCCCTCGACCTCAAAGGACTTGAAGGTTTTATCGAATTGGTTTAATCAGGATGCTTTACAACAATGGGAAACAGTTCAATCCAGTTCTGTAATTGATAAAATGGAAGCTTTTTTAAAGGAAATACAAATTCAAGCCAGTGGCCATGAAGAGGTCTTAAGTTGGGCTGAAAAAGGATTAACCTACGCACGAAGGTTTGATGTAGAAAATTTAAAAAATCATATCGCTGAGTTTCCGAAACAATTAAAAATAATTCTCGCGCAACAAGGGTTTTAATGCGATATATCGAACCGGCACCATTGATTCTCATTGTAGATGATACTCTGCAAAATATTCAGGTTTTAGGCCGTATTCTGCGCGAGGCCAATTACCGCATTGCCGTAGCCACCAATGGGGAAGAGGGTATTAAGGCCGCGGTTCAAGAAAAGCCCGATCTGATTTTACTCGATGTGATGATGCCCGTACTCGACGGCTTTGCCGCGGCAGCCCAGTTAAAAACTCAAAAATCGACCCGGGATATCCCCATTATTTTTCTCACCGCAAAGGTAGAACCAGAAGACCTAATTCAAGGGTTTGACTTAGGAGCGGTAGATTATGTCACCAAGCCCTTTCACCCTAAAGAATTGCTGATTCGAGTGCGAACCCATTTAGAACTCTGCCAAAGCCGTAAGATCATTCAAGAGCAATCTCAAAACCAAAAGGAGCTTTTGCACATTCTTTGCCATGACCTGGCAAACAGCTTTAGTGGGTTTCGGGGAATGCTGCTGATTACAGAGGATTTAGAAACCTTTTTGGAATTAAAGCCCTCTTTGCTGCAAGCTGCGCAAAATAGCCTGGATATCATCAATCTGGTTCGAAAAATCAGAGCCATTGAAGAAAATAAAATTTCGATTGAGCTTTCTTCTTACAATCTCTCTCAGTTGGTCGATACTTCGGTGCAGATGTTAAAGCCCCGCTGGCAAGAAAAACAAATCTCTTTTTCTATCCAGATTCCCACAGACCTAAAGGTTCAAGTCGAAGAGGTGAGCTTTGTCAATTCGGTACTCAATAACCTTTTGACCAACTCGATCAAATTCAGTTACGCCGGGTCTCAGGTCGATATTAAGGCAGAGACCCAGGAGGGGAGGGTCTGGATGGAGATTCAAGACCGGGGCATTGGGATGAGCCCTCAGCTCTGTCAGGACATCTTCGATTTATCCAAGGTGACCCATCGCCCCGGCACAGAGGGAGAGGATGGGGTCGGTTTCGGCATGCCTTTAATCAAAAAATTCGTTACCCTGTACCAGGGTGAAATCGAAGCGAGTAGTAAAGACGAGGCAAACTACCCCCAAGAACGGGGGACGACATTTACCCTTATTTTAAACCAAGGGTAGCGGGCCGCGTGTTACGGGGAGAAAACAGTCTTCAGGCACAGCAAAAAAGCGTAAAAACCCAAGGAGTTGATCCATAGGGCGGATGCTTTATCCAACCATGGTAGAAATTTGCTCAAAAATCATCAAAGCCTCTTGTTGTGTACTGGCCAGCTCTTGCAATCTCGTATCTTGCTTGGTGGTGGTGATCTCCCGCACAAGCTTGACTCTTCCTTGAATTCGCTGATTCACTTGAGCTTCGATTTCAATAATCTGTTTGCAAAAAAGAAAGGTCGCATAGGCTAATTCAAAGCGACTTTTCAAGTAGCCCTGTTGCAGCAAATTAAGGTAGGCTGAGGGGCCAAAGCGTTTTTTGCCCATTCCGCGCACAAAGCTTTCCATATCCAAATCTTTTTTTAATAGGTTTGAATTTTCAAGAGCTTGGTGCAATTCGTTGAGGCAATGGGATAAGGAAATCGGTTCGGAAAGTTGGGGAGCCTGATACTCTAACAGTTTTTGGTATTGCGGCTGCTTTAAGGCGTGTATCGTAAATTGACGGACCAGGGTAAAGAGCAGTTTATTAAAATCGTGAATTTTTTGAATCCCATCTAAATAAACCAGTTCCATGTATAAGGCTTCTGTATCCAAAGGGTTTTTTTTTAAAAGTTCCGTAATTTCATCACTTTCAATTCTAAAGTATTGCAATACTTTAAATACAACCTCTTTTGAACTCAAATCCTCAGGGAGTTGGTTGTCGACAAACTGATTAAAAATCATCGCCATCACCTCGCTGGTTTTCCAGGTTTTGGCGGTTTCATTGAGGCGGTTGATCTTTTGGGTGAGTTTGTATTGGTCTTTAATCAAACGGTCGACTCGCGCGGCCAAGACCGTACCTAAAAGGATATAGATACTGATATTGTCGGTATATTCTTTATCTTCCAATAAGGTTTCCGGGTTTTCAAAGGCTTCCAACACATCGGGCAGGTTGCTGAGATCTGTGCCAACCAGTAGACTTTCGGTTGTAGCCAAGGCAGTGACTCCTTGGGCTTTGCCTAGAATACAGTGTTCTCCAATCAAATTAAAGGGTTTGTTTAAAGTATCAATGCGCTGGGCCTTGGCCTTGCCCGTGTTTAAATAAATATCCAAACTCCCGTTTAAGAGCAGGTAGACAGATTGATCAAAATTGCCTTGCTTAAATAGGGTTTGGTTTGGTTTGAGGTGGACAAAGCGAGAATAGGCAAAAATATCTTGCATCTGTTCTTCTTGCATCCCCTGAAATAGGGGAATTTTTTTTAAGGCGTCTACAAATTGTTTTTTCAGTTCCGGCGCTTTGTTCGCTAGGTAATTGGTTTGTGTCATGACTTTTTTCGTAATTCAAAAGGCTAAAGCTGTACTGCTAATTATAGCAAGGCTCTGAGTATTTGTAAAAAGCTAAAGCGAATCAGTTTAGAACAAACAAAAAAAAAGGCCCCTCACCGTGAGGTGAGAGGCCCGTGGAATTACCTTAAGGTTATCCTTTCTAAAAGCGCTGCTTCACGCAATCGACTCCAGGAGGCAAGGCAATGCCGGCTAAGTCGGGCCGTTTTTCAGCGACATGATGCGTTTGCTCCGCGATCCGCTCGCGATTCTGCTCGTTGATGGCATTGCAGCGTTTCCAAGA